>DASVZK010000027.1:0-122811 GCA_036391685.1 Ktedonobacterales bacterium | reverse complement strand
GCGGCGCTCCCGATCGGGAGCGCCGCCGTTTCAGGACTGCATAGCTGGTCGCGCGCCGGATTAGTTGATGGCGCGGACCATATAAATGACCGAGCCGCCGGGCGTAGTGACCTCCACCTTGTCGCCTTCAGTGCGGCCGAGGAGCGCGCGCCCAACCGGAGACTGGTCAGAAAGCTTCCCGACAGACGAGTTTGCTTCCACAGTGCTGACGAGCTGGAACTTACGAATGCTGCCGCGATCGGTCTCCACCTCAACGGTGCTGCCTAAACGCACGACGCGCTTGCCCTCGCCATGAACCGGAGCCTCGAGGATGACCGCGTTGTCCAGTACTGCCTGGAGTTCTTGAATTTCACCCTCGATCATCGCCTGAAGATTCTTCGCATCCTCATATGCGCTGCTCTCGCTAATATCGCCCGCTTCCTTGGCCTCGTGGATGTAATCCGCGACTTGTTGCCGGCGCTCGGTTACCAGAAAGTGCAAACGGGCCTTCTTTTCCTCGTAGCCTTCACGCGTAAGCGGAAACTTCTCCTTTTCGCGCGCGCCACTTGGACCGACTGAATTACCTGCCATAGTCTCTCACCTCTCTGGCGCGCTGTGACCCGCGACGTACATTCCACTATCACCTGCGGCGCTACGCCCACGCAGGGGGACGAATTGGGGGTATTGGATAGCGCGCTGCGATCTAACGAGTCGCATCCTTAGATAGGCGCCGGGCCGCAGACCGCGGGACAGAAAAAGAACAGCGCGCCCAGATTCCTGGACCCGCCGTGTCACACGCCTGCCATGAATGTCGCACGCCATTATAGGTCGGACCAAGGTTAGGTGTCAAGTTCGATGGCGCGCCACTGCGCGCCATCGCTTATCCGGCACAGGTACGCCTTGCCAACAGTACCAGTCCGAGTATGATAGGCTCGCGCGAGCGCCGCCTGGACGCTGTCGATGGCGGACTCGTCCACCAGCGCGAGCGCGCTACCGCCAAAGCCGGCGCCCATCATTCGCGCGCCATACACGCCCGAACAGGCCCGCATGATGTCGACCGCTGTGTCAAGCTCAACGCAACTCACCTGGTAGAGATCCCGCAGGCTCACGTGCGATTTGTCGAGCAGGGCGCCAAGCGCTTCGACATCGCCCGCACGCAGAGCGCTGGCCGCGGCCAGCGTCCGCTGATTCTCGAAGACGACATGTTGCGCGCGCCTGCGCTGGACATCGGGGAGCTGCGCGCCGAATCGTTCCAAGTCATCTGCTGTAACATCCCGCAGCGCAGTTACCGCGCGCCCGGGTTCGATCGCCTGGATAAGCGGGGTCAAGCGGCGAACTGCGTCCTCACATTGACTGCGACGCTCGTTATACCCCGAGGTGGCGAGCGTATGCGGTACGCCAGTATCGAAGATTAGGATACGTAGATGAGGAATATCCGCAGGCACATAGCTATACTCCAGGCTGCGGCAGTCCAGCAGAATCGCGCGCCTGGCACGCCCAAGCGCAGATGCGGCCGGGTCCATGATGCCTACACGCACACCTGCGCCGGCCCATTCCGCGTGCTGGCAGACTCGCGCTATGTCGAGTGGAGGCAGAGTATCGCCCTGGAGCGCGAGGGCGAATGTTGCGCAGGCCACGGTGAGAGCCGCCGAGGAACTCAGACCACCCCCTACTGGAACGTCGCCCGAGATTGCTCCAGAAAACCCGAATGCGCCGCTCCAGTGGCCGGCCCGGACCAGTTCGGCGAGTGTGGCGCGCACGTAACGCGCCCATAGCGGTAGTCGCCCTGTCCGGTCAGAGAGCATATCCTCTGGCGTCGAGGAGAATTTCGCTCGTCCGCCATGATGGGTAGAATACAGCGTTACGAACGGCTCTCGCGATTTGCAGCCTCCAATGGCGATGCGCCGGTCGATCGCCGCCGGAAGCACCCAACCCTCGTTGTAGTCGGTATGCTCGCCGATCAGATTAATGCGTCCCGGCGCCCAGGCCACGAGCGGCTGGCTCCCGTCCGTCGCGGCGCCGGGAAGCCGGCTGCGCCAAGCGTGGAGCGCCGTGTGCGCTGGCGGCGGCATGCTTGAGCGCTGACTCATGGGCCGACCTCGTCCAACAAACGTCGCAATTCTGAGGCTTTTTGCTCGGGCGCGGAATCGTTGAGCCACAGTCCCCAGGCCATCTCCGCGCTGGCCGCCAGCTTGAGTTTGCCTGGCGCACGCCCTGCAGGCAACAGCTCGATGTGAAAGTGGAAATCCGGGTCTGCGAATTGATGTAGAGCCAGCATATAGGGCATCGGCTGCGTATACGCGCGGTCCCAGGCGCGAATCAAGCGTGGCAGCCAGGTTGCGAGTTCTCGCGCTTCGCCGTCGCCCAGGTCCGTGATGGCGGAGAAATGTCTGCGGGAAACCAGTTGCACCTGATAGGGATAGCGGGCCCAGTCAGGGACGAACCCGACCCACGCTTCACTGGAATACACGCCACGCGGCCCAGCCGACTCGATGGTAGCGCTTTCACAAAATGGGCAGCCGCCCCCCTGGCGCGCCGCGTCTCTGACTGCGGTGATCTCGCGCTGTAGCAACTCTGGGATGATAGACACCCCATAGGTTTGCCCATGCGGATGCCGCTGGGTTTGTCCGATCTCCGCGCCCGACGTCTCCCAGGTCATGACAGTCACATACCGGGGCGCAAGCCGCGCATAGATTTCGCGCCAGAGCTCGACGACTCCGAGCGCCTCGTCTGGGGCCATTTGGCTAAATCGACGTTTGTGGTCGCGGCTATAGATGAGGATGTGGCATTCGCCGTCTGGAGGTAGTAGCGCCGGAAAGTCATTAGGTCGGATCCACGTCTGCGTATCGGGTGGCACACGTCCACTAGTGACGTCCGCACAGAAAGGGCAGGACTCGGTGAGTTCTCGGCGGGCCATACGAATGGGTGACTGGGCGCCAAATTCACGCCACAGGGAGTTCCACACGAGATGTCCATGCCGCTCGCTTTCGTCGCCATGAGACTCCCCCATGCGCGCCTCCCTCTCGTCGACCGGTCAGCGCGCTCAATTGTACCACTGTTCATACGGAGTGGACGCTTACTGCGCGGGTGGCAGTTTGACCATAATGCGCGACGGCGAGGGACTTGTTGCGCCCGTTGCGACCCCAACTAGTCACACCTGATTACCATTGCGCAAATGTGCGCGTTGGATACTCTAGAACGCCACAGAACCTAGGAATAGCAAGCATCACTGACTGGTTGCAGCGCGGCGCGTGAGATGGAATGGTGGATCAAGAGGGAGGTATGTGGCGCCTGTCGAATGCGCCATTGAATCGCATGAGCAGAAAGATTACCCGCTTTCTTCCCCCTGCGCCTCCTGCGCGTGGGTATCTGCCCCTCATAAACGCCAGCGCTGATGTCGCCCGCTGGCTTGAGCATTACTGGGGTAAACTGGGTCTGCCCGTCGAAGAGACGCTGCACCTCGCAGTGACGGATGACCGCGCCGAATTCGCGCGTTGGACTGGCCGTCGCCTGAACCCAATGGCGCTCGGATGTTACTGTTATTTGCCCCTCGATCCGACTGACAACTCGGGACCGGTTTTGAGCGCTAATCTGACCGCGCCTATCTCGCAGGGCGTGCGCATGCAGCCTGCGCTGCCGGGATTTGCCGATGACAACGGCAACGCGGACGAGACCGTCGCGTCTGCCTCCGCGGTTGACCAGTCGGTGACTGGCTCCATGCAGGCGCAATCAGCCCCGGACGCTCCGCAGGATTTCCGCCACCTGATCTTCGTCGAGCCCGACTTGCTGCTGGAAGGGATTGAGGTGACGGTCGCGCATGAGTTGATCCATCTTGCGGACCGTGTGGCGGGCGCGCCGCGCAAACATCACTGTCATGGGCATGACTCCATTTCGCAGGATGAAGCCGCGCTTACCGCTCGTGAGCCTGAGTGGCTGCGCGAGCTACTTGCGGAGGAGACGAACCGGCGCGAGGCGGCGCTGCGTCAGGCGCGGCCGTATCGCTACGTGTATGTGTGTCCTCATTGCGGCAAAGAATATCCCCGCGTGAAGAAATATAGTCGCGCAGTCTCCTGCGGGCATTGTGATCAGCGCTTCAATGCGGCATTCCTGCTCCAATTACGGCCGCTATCCATGGGCCGACCTCAGGCCAGCGATGCGTCCGCCGCGTGTCAGTCGGCCGGGCCAAACAGTGAGTCAGGCGGAAGTCTCGGCGCGCCTTCCGGCGTTGGAATATCCAGCAACCCCAGCAATTCATAGAGGTCGTACACGAGAGGGCAATCCGGCGTTCCCTCAGAGAGGGAGCGTGTCCTGTCGATTAGTACAGGGTGGATTCCCGCGAGGCGCGCCCCAAGCGCATCCCGCACGTAACTATCACCCACGTGCAAGGCATAATCGTGCGTCACATCGGCACGCTCCAACGCAAGCTGGAACAGGCCGGGGTCAGGCTTCGCTCGCCGCACGCTCGCTGATACGACAGCGAAGTCGAAGTAGCGTGTCAGGTCGAAGTGCCGCAAAATGAGGCTGAGAGATACGCCCCAGTCGGATATGACACCCAGCTTTAGGCCACGCGCATGAAGAACCTGAAGAACTGGAAGCACGTCCGGATAGAGCGCGTAAGTGGTCGCCTCGTCGAAGGCGCGTAACACAATTTCAACGGCGGCTGGGAGCGCCTGTTCTTCGACGCGCAGGCTGGATTCCAGCAGCGCCAGGAAGTAGCTTCGCCAGATGCGCTGGATGGCTTGTTCATCACTCCAGGTCAAGGGCTCGGCGCGCGCCGTCTCTACGAACTGCGCCTCGGCGGCGGGCAACGCCTCTTCAAGACGCCGAAGCTCGACTGTTATCCCGTTGCGCGCGAGGATATCCCGTACCGCTTCGGGAAACGAGGGATGTGGGTCGAGAAGCGTGAACCCGACATCGAAGAAGACAGCTTGTATCGCCTGTGGATGAGGCAACCAGACGCGCCCAGCGTTCAGCCGCGCTTGAAACTGATTATCAGGCGCGAGTTGCGCGCCATCCTCGCGGTGTTTCGGTTGCCCCACGCTGCCCCTTACTCCCCGCCAACACCGGCGGCCAGCTTCTCGGCCTGGTCGGAGGTGATCAGCGCCTCGATGATCCCGTCCAAGTCGCCGTCCAGTATGCGCGGGAGACTATGGACCGTGAGATTGATGCGATGGTCGGTGACGCGATCCTGCGGGAAATTGTAGGTGCGGATCTTCTCGCTGCGGTCGCCGGATTGCACCTGCGAGCGCCGCGCGGCGCCGAGTTCCGCCGACCGCTTCTGCTGCTCCAAATCCCAAAGCCGCGCGCGTAGCACGCCGAGCGCCTTCGCTTTGTTCTTGATCTGCGATTTTTCGTCCTGACAGGTGACGACGAGGCCAGTAGGCAAATGGGTGATACGTACGGCCGAATCTGTCGTATTCACGCTCTGGCCGCCGTGACCGGTGGAACGGTACACGTCTACCCGGATATCTTCGGGGCGTATCTCGATCTCGATTTCTTCCGCCTCAGGCAGCACGATAACCTTCACGGTTGACGTGTGGATGCGTCCTTGTGACTCGGTGGCCGGGACGCGCTGGACGCGGTGGGTGCCGCCTTCATACTTCAGCCGCGAGTAGGCTCCTTTGCCGTGGACCTCAAAAACGATCTCCTTGAAGCCGCCAATGCCACTCTCATTCTCGTCGAGCACCTCGACCTGCCAGCGCCGCACGTCAGCATACCGTGTGTACATCCGGAAAAGGTCGGCTGCGAACAGGCCGGCTTCGTCTCCGCCTGCGCCCGCCTGGATTGTAACGATCGCGTCGCGGTCATCCATGATGTCCTTCGGCAACAGCGCCACACGAAGCGACTGCTGCTGTTCGTCCTGCTGGGCGCGCAGGGTGGCGAGCTCATCGTACGCCAGTTCCTTCAACTCGGGGTCGAGCCCCTCATCGACCATGCGCTGCGTGTCCGCGATCTGCGTCCGGATGCGTTGGAGTTGTTGATAGAGCCCGACGACCTCGTTCAGACCGGCATATTCCCGACCGTACTTCTGCAGTAACGTGGGATCATTTGCCGTTTCAGGCTGCGCCATGAGCTCTTCTAGCTCATGGTGGCGCGTCTCAAGTGTCGCCAGCTTGTTGTCGAGATCGGTGACGTTCACGGTATTCATATTCCTCTAGCCCATCTTCGCCTACCGCGCCCGACACGCTCGTGCTTTACAGTGGCGGAAAGCGCGCGCACAAACGCCCCATCCCACCGGGCGCGCCGGTGGACGGGGCGTTGAAAGCCTCGCTAATGTCCAAAATTTGAACTCAGGGCGCGCTCCAGTCGCTCCTGTTGCCAAGCCTGGAGCAGACCAAGCGCAAGTGAACTCAACAGCACAGCGAGCAGCGCGACTTCCATCGCACTCAGGCGGATGCCCCCGCGCTTGTCCCTCGTCATCGCCTTGCCTTCTCGCGCCTTAGGTACGTTACGCCGGCTGGCTCGGCCCCGCGCGGCGTCCGGAGCGCCCCAACCTCCGTAGTATACCTCAACGCTGGGGTTTCTCGCCCGACCGCCGCTGACAATGGACGCAAGTAAGCGGGGCTACTCCGTTCGGATGGCTACCGCCTCGACCTCGACGCGCGAGCCGCGCGGCAACTCGGCGACCGCGACCGTTGAGCGCGCTGGCGGCTCACTCGGGAAAAATTCGGCGTATACCTCATTCATCGCGGCGAAGTCGCCCATGCTCACCAGAAACACCGTCGTTTTGACGACCGACGCGGTGGAGGCGCCTGCCGCTTCCAGCACTGCGCTGAGGTTTTCCAGGGCGCGGTGAGTCTGCGCCGCGACATCGCCCTCGACAAGTGCGCCAGTGGCCGGGTCGAGTGGCACCTGGCCTGAGCAAAATACGAGATTGCCGGTCACGATGGCCTGGCTATAGGGTCCAATCGCTCCCGGCGCCTGGGGGGTAGAAATCTTGGTCCGGTCCGCCATGTGCGCATATCTCCTCTCAAGCACATCGTTCAAGCGCAGGTGGCGCTGTCGCCACGCTCGCATGGTAACACGCGCAAGCCGTGACTGCCCCAACGGTCGCTGGCGCGCGGTATGATGAGTGGCGGCCCGCGACGCGCCGCGTACGAGGAGTTGTGGATGTCCGGTGACAGCGACGACCTGCGGGAATGGTTTGAGCGCGAAGGATTAACGCGGCGACTGATCGAGTACAGCGCTGGTGAGGGCCTCAATGAGCGCGTATGCGACCCGCTCATCGCGCTTGGCCCCGGTGATGGTGATTTTGTCGCCGCTCCACATCCGGCGGACTGCGGCTGGCCCGGCATACCACTTGTCGTGATGACACTGGACGAGTACAACGTCTTCCTGTTCCGGTGGCTAGAAGCCGCCGTGCGCGAAGGCCGCGTGCGCTGCGCGCACTGTGGCAAGCTGATTCTGGACGGGGATGACTTACCCGACCCCGATACCTGGGATGCCATCTTCATAGAGAAAGAGTTGGTGGCGTGGATGCTGGTGCATTTTGACTGCAAACGCTGGTTGGCGAAAAAGCTCAAAGGTATGCAGCCATTCGACCTCCCCGCGGGAGTCACGCCGTTGATTGACCTCTCAGCGTTGACGCCGGACCAGACAGAAAGGCCGCCAGATGTCGGAACACTCGACTGACGTATCCAATGTCCTGGACAAGCAGCGTGTCGCAGCTATCATGGACTCACTGTCTCAGTTGATGGAACTGGATGGCTCTAACCCATTTGAGGTGCGCGCCTACCAGAACGCGTCGCGCGCCATTGCAGGGCTTGAGGGCGACCTGGCGGACCTCGTCGCCCAAGGCAAGCTGGCGGGCGTTCCTGGCCTGGGTAAAACGATCATCGCGCGTGTCACCGAACTCGTGACCACAGGAACGCTTCGCCAGTACGAAGATCTGCTCGAGCGGGTTCCTCCCGGAATGCGTGAGATGCTGCGCATCCCCGGGCTGGGGCCCAAGCGTATCCGCCAGATTAATCAGGCGCTAGGAATAGACACACTCGAGGGCCTTCGCGCGGCAGCTGAAACAGACGCCATCGCCACGCTTCCGGGCTTCGGCGCGAAGAGTCAGGAGAATATCCTGAAGGGGCTGGCGTTCGTCGCCGAGCACCAGAACCGATTCCGGCTCGATATCGCCGAGTCACAGGCGGAGCAAATCGCTACGATGTTGCGCGCGCTCCCTCAAGCGGTGCGCGTTGCCGTTGGAGGAAGTATTCGCCGCCGCAAGGAGACAGTGAAGGACGTCGACGTAGTTGCCAGCGTTCGGCAGGACACTGACCGCGCGGCGCTCATGGAGGCGCTGACCTCTAGCCCTTTGGTGGCCTCGGTGACAGGGAGCGGCGAAACAAAGACGAGCGTTGTCCTGCATCAGGGGATTGCGCTCGACTTACGCGTCGTCCTAGACAGCGATTATCCGTACACGCTCCACCACTTCACGGGGTCCAAGGAGCATAACGTGGCGCTGCGGACGCGCCTGCACGCCAAGGGCATGAAGATCAGCGAGTATGGGCTCTACAAAGGCGACACGCTTATTCCCTGCGCTGACGAAGCTGACATCTACCGCGCTCTCGGTATGGCGTACGTCGAGCCAGAACTTCGTGAAGATCGCGGCGAGATCGAGGCGGCGCTGGCGGGTGATCTGCCCACGCTGCTTACGCTTGCCGACATCCGCGGAATGTTGCATGTACACAGCGACTGGAGCGATGGCGGCGCGACCATTCACGAGATGGTAGAAGCGACCCTCGCGATGGGTATGTCATATCTCGGCATGTGCGATCACAGCCAGGTCGCGGCATACGCCAACGGGTTGACGCCAGATCGCGTCAAGCGGCAGCATGATGAGATCGACCGCCTCAACCTGGAATATGCTGGGCGACTGCGCATACTGAAGGGAACGGAGTGCGACATTCTCAAAGATGGAGCGCTGGACTACGACGACGCGACCCTGGCCACATTCGATTTTGTGGTCGCCTCCATCCACAGCAATTTCAATCTTCCGCCTGCTGAGCAGACCCAGAGACTTATTCGCGCGATAGAGAACCCCTATTGTTCCATTCTCGGACATCCGACGGGACGCATACTCCTGCAGCGGGACGGTTACGCGCCTGATATGGAAGAGGTAGCCGCGCGCGCTGGAGAGTTGGGTGTCGCGATAGAACTCAACGGTGACCCGCACCGGCTCGATATTGACTGGCGGTATATTCGGTTCGCCACCGAGCGCGGCGTGCGTATTCCCATTACTACCGACGCCCATAGCCCCGCCGGACTTGGCAACATACGCTATGGCGTGGGACTGGCGCGCAAAGGCTGGCTTACGTCCGGCCAGTGTCTCAATGCGCTATCCGCCGAAGATATCCTGGCGTTCTTCGCGGAGCAGCGCGCGCGTCGCGGAGCCTGATCCGCGCGTGAATGAATGGTAAATGAGGAAAGGAGCCTGAAGTAGCATGGACCCACGCATCATCAGATGGGCGAAGACGCTGGTGGAATATTGCCTCAGCGTGCAGCCAGGCGACCTCGTATCCGTGAACTCGACGCCCGCCGCGGAAGAGTTGGTCGCTGAGGTATGTCGCTACACGCTGCGCGCTGGTGGCCATCCTATCGTGAACGTGGGTCTGCCGGCCGCGCGTGAGGTGATGCTGAAGGAGGGCTCCGATGAGCAACTATCCTGGGTGGACCCAGGCGCTCGCGCGGTCATCGCCTCATCGGACGCCAGGCTGAATATTCTGAGCGAGACCAATACCCGCCAACTCGCAGGCGTTGACCCGAAGAAGCAGGGCATCATCGGAGCGGCGGCCAGAGCGCTGTTCCAGGAGCGCGCCACTCGGGTGGCGCCCGGGAATGACCGCTGGTGCCTTACGCTCTTCCCGACCGAGGCGTACGCGCAGGACGCGGATATGTCGCTAGCAGACTTCTCCGAGTTCGTGTATGAGGCTTGCCTGCTAAATAGCGAGGACCCAGCCGAACGTTGGCGGAATGTTGGGCGTGAGCAGCAATTCTATGTGGACTGGCTGAAGGACAAGAAGGAAGCGCGCGTCATCGGACGCGACACAGACATCACCGTTCGCTTCGATGGCCGCATCTTCCGCAATAGTGACGGCAAACGCAATTTTCCCAGCGGTGAGTTCTTCACCAGTCCGCACGAGGACTCAGCGAACGGTCATATTCGCTTCACTGTTCCAAGCGTGGTCGCTGGGCATCTCGTAAGCGACATCCGGCTGACATTCGAGGGAGGTAGAGTAGTCGAGGCGACGGCGGCGACAGGCCAGGATTTCTTGCGGGAGATGCTGGCGAGCGATGAGGGAGCCAGTAGGCTGGGCGAGTTCGCCGTCGGGAACAACTTTGGAATCCAGCGGGGTATTCGCAATATTCTCTTCGATGAAAAGATTGGTGGCACGATTCATATGGCGCTGGGCGCGAGCTATGCAGAGTGCGGCGGAAAGAACCAGTCTCAACTGCACTGGGACATGATCTGCGATCTGCGCGAAACGGCTGGCGGCGGTGAGGTCTGGGTGGATGGCGAGTTACTGCTGAAGAACGGCAAATTGGCGCTCAAACCCTAGCGAATCCCCGAGACGCGGGTTGAACTACATGAGCCGTTCGGGATGCAGGAAGCTCGCGCGCCGAGCAGTCGCCATACAAGCGCGGGCTTCTTCTTCCGTGAGGAGGCCTGAGTTCAAGGTGAACTCATACTCCTTGACGAGGTTGGTAAGTAGCATCTCGGGTCCGTCAGTGTTGATGGTGAAAGGGGCGCCGTGTTCGCGCAGTGTGTGTAGGATGTGGCGTAGCTCACCCACGTCGCGGACGGCGCGCGTCCGCAGGTTGCTCGTGGGGCAGATTTCAAGCGTCACGCCCTGGGTCTGAACCATCGCCATCAGGCCTTCATCATAGGCGCAGAGAATGCCGTGGCCCACGCGATCGGGGCGAAGATGCTCCAGTACTTCCCACATATCTTCGATGCGACCTTCCTCGCCTGTGTGGATGGTCACTCCAAGGCCAACCTCGCGCGCGCGCTCAACCAGGCCCGCGTGCGCTCGATACGAGAAGTCTGGGTTTGGCGGTCCTGCGATGTCGATCGCGATCACGCCGCGTGTGTGGTAGCGAAGCGCCTTCTCGACGATGATCGCATTCTGATCATGAGTAAACGTACGGTCCATCATCAGGATGAGGCCCGCGCGGACCAGGGGATACTCGAGCAGTGCGCGGTCCAGCCCACGGATCGCCGCGGTAATGATGTGGTCGAGGTCCTGCTCACCCTCCCGGTTCCGTTTCATGGGGTTGAATCGCAATTCGAGTTGGGTGATGTTGCAGCGCCGGTACGCGCCACCGATGATTTCGTAGACCGAGCGCTCGATCGCCAGCGGGCTGGATTGGATGAGCTCCGTCCAGCGGAATATCTGGTCGTACTCCGCCAGGTTATTCACCTTATCTGGATGGCTGACGGTGATGAGTTCGACAAAGTCCCAGTAGTCCTTGCTAGGCAGCCTGATACCTTGCTGGTGGGCGATGCTCCACATGATCGCCGGGTCGACGCCGCCGCCAACGTGGCAGTGTAGCTCGGTTAATTCCGGCCGCTCGCCAAATAGCGTGACCTGATGCAACACGCCCTCCTTTCGATTCCAGTCGAGGCGCGCCGGGAGCCTTATTCAGTCCGTTCAGGCTCGCGCGCCGCCGAGACAACTACCTTATCTCCCTGGCGGATAGCGCCGCCGTGTATCACCCTTGCGTACACACGCCCCTGGTGTGGGTGCAGTTTCTGCGAGATGCGCGTGAAATCGCCGTCGCTGAACGCGTCGGCTATGGTGTTGCAAGGCGTCGTGTAACCGGTGATCTCCAGTACGACTTCCGTGCCAATGCGTACCTGCGCGCCCGGAATGAGAAGCTCGAGCGGAATGCCGCTGACGGTGACGTTCTCACCTGTGGCGCCGGGATATATGGGGTGGCCTTGAGACGCGAGACGGTCGATTTGCTCGAGTGAGTACAGGCAGACGGCTTGCAATGGTCCACCGTGGTTGTGAACGTCGTTGTGATAGTCGCCAGTGACTCCCTCTGGCGTGACCTGAGCGGTGTCCACGGGCAGTTTCGGCACGCCGCCCCGCGAGATATTGATCTGGTGAGCGCGGCCCTGAGCGCACGCTTGTCTTGGGGTATCTACCAACCCAATCGTCTCCAAATTGCGCATACTTCGTTGGTGTAGTATACGCAGGCTGCCTTCAACTGGGCAACGCCAACCACGCTCGATGGTGTCATCTCCGTATCCAGAGTACGATACGGGTGTAGCGCCAACGCGCGACAATTGGGTGGGCGTGTTTGAAGGTGGCAGGAGTGACCATGCGAGAACCCGAGCGCGAAGAGCAATCGCAGCTCGTAGCGGAGACCCGCGAGGCGCGAGAAGGCTGGGGTATCGCGCCGAAGGACTGGAGTCTTGTTGGGGCGCTTCCTGGAGCGCGCAGTGGAGCGGTGAGGCCGGTTGTCGCCATTGACGCGAACAGGTGGGTGCTCCGCCGGCAGGCGCCTCATCTGAACGTTGACGACACGCGCTTCCGCCACGCCTTCATGGCGTTGCTCTCCACATCCGGTTTGCCCGTTCCTGTGCTCTCGCCTACTCCAAGCGGCCTGACGTGGTCGCTGACTGGCGGGTCCATTTACGAGTTGCAGGCCTATGCTCCTGGTGAGCCGTTCGCAACCGATCCCAGCCCGGCGCGTGTAGAGGCTGTTGCCAGACTCCTTGGCGCGCTGCACCAGACCTCAGTGGATTTTTCCTGGGCGCCGCGTGTCTGGCCGGAAGAGCGGTCGGCGTCCGGGTTGGCGCGCTCGTACGTCGCGCTCATCCGCGAGGCGGGAGAACGCTATTGGGCGGGTAGTGCGATCGGTCATAACCTGCTGCGCACGGCGGAGGCCTGTGACACGCGCATTGCGGCGGCGACAGACGCCCTCTCACTTCCTCCCTCACCGCCTGAAATCCACATTCACGGCGACTTCCAGCCGCACAATCTCGCCTTCTCCGGGCAGTCGGTTGTGGCGATTTACGACTTTGAAGCGGCGCGCTGGGATCAGCGGGTCTATGAGTTGGCCTACGCGCTGCTCATGTTTACGGGCTTGAGTTGGTCAGTCGACGAATCGGTTACGCCGCCGCGGGTCGACGACGGGCTCGATATTGTGCTTGCCCGTCGCTTCCTGGGAGCCTATGGCCGTGAGGCGCCTCCCAGCGAGGATGAGGCGGCGCGGCTTGCAGATGCGCTCGCCCTGGTCTTTCCTATCGCTTTCGCCAATGGCGTCGCTGAGGACCTTGTCTTCGCGGACGAGTTCGACGGCGAGCCGGACGAGCAGGATGCGCTCGACCGGCTCGCCTGGGCCGAACGGTTCTGGCTCTGGGCGGACCGCTTTCGATCAACTTTGGCGGAGGCGTGGGAGAGTGGATGACGGCTAACCCAGCAGCGGGATTACCTCGGTCTGCTCCCAGCCGGTCACCTCGATGCCACCGGAAAGGAGCAATATGTCAACCTCGGTGCGCAGTCCCAGCCCCTCCTCGGGCAGGTAGACACCCGGTTCCATGCTGACGCAGGTGTTGATGAGCAATGGCCGGGTATCGTGTGTCTCGAAATTGTCCAGGTGCGCGCCGTTTCCATGCACGCGCGCGCCAATATTGTGCCCGGTGCGATGGATGAATGCTTCACCCAGACCTGCCCTCGCCACGACGGCCCGCACGCCGTCGTCCACTTCGCACCCTTCGAGACGTGCGCCCGACTCAAAGCGTTCGCGCAAGAGCGTAATGCCGGTGTCGCGCGCGTCGCGAATAACGGTGAACAGTTGGGAGATGCGCTCGGGGACGCGCTCTCCGAGATAGGCCATCCACGTGTAGTCGGCGAAGACCGACCCTGAGGGCTCGAGTGGGGCGCTAAAGTCGATTAGGAGGAGGTCGCCTTGACGCACAAGCGCGCTGCGCTCGGGCGTCGGGCTGTAATGCGGATTGGCGGCATTGCCGTTGATGGCGACCAGTGGCAACTCATCTTCCTCTACGCGGAGCCCGTGTCTGCGCATCGCGTTTGTTAGCTGAGTTTGGACGGTATATTCCGAGGGTTCATCTCCAGCGAGGAGGCGCTCGCGGACCCAGGAGAAGGTCGCATCGCCAGATCGTGAGAGGGCTTCGCCAGCCTGGCGGTGACTCTCCAATTGGGCCGCGGTGAGCGTCGCCTCGAAACGCTGCGCGAAATCTGCCGAGGAGACCACTGCTGGTCCAAGTGAGCGAACAAATTCCACTGTTCCGGCGTCTACAAGAGAGCAATATGGATTGGCGTTCTGTGGCACATACTCCATCGCGATCTTTCGCGCGCCAGCGAGGGTGTCACTCACCGCATCGCGGTAGTCGCGCCAAGTGCGGAACACGCGCTGATGTCCAGGTAGGCTTGCGAGCGCGTGTGATTCCACAGCGCTGACAATCGCCGTCGGCTCGCCGTCACGCGGGACGTAATACATCCAGCGGCGTGAAAAGAATGCGCGCTCGGGCAGTTCAAGGATACGGTGTGCAATGGCGTTGGACCGTCGGAAGTCAAAGAACAGCCAGCCATCGATTCTCTCTTGTTTCAAAACACCCTGGAATGCCGCAATGTCTGGCATGTTCGGCGCCCTCCTCCCTGGCGCGCTGGTAGGCGCGCAATGGTACGACTATGGATGATAGATGCTTCTGATGCGCATATTGTACGCGCAACACGAAACTGCGCGACCATGACGTACGTCTGTTCGTAAACCTCCCATGCGCCAGCGCGTCTAGGTGGACACGGGAGAGACGTTTCACCTCCTTTCCCTGCGCGCGATGCTTGACTTCCATGGCTTGTGGCTCGTCTGCGGCTGGCGCGCTGGATACAACGAGGAGTTCAGGAACTAGTACTGGCCCGATGAGCCATGGCGCGGCGCTGACCGGAGACAGTGTGGCGCAGGTCCTAAGAGGAGAAAGGAGCGCGGCGACATCACCCATGTGTGGAGGTGCGCTATTGATAGCGCGGCCACGGTGGGACGCCGCGAAGAGGCGTGAAGTTAGAAGATCGTCCAGTTCTTACTATGCCCGAGTTGAGCGAGTCCGCCAATCGTGTGATCGCCAACGTCGAGCGCGTCATCGTTGGCAAACAGGAGGCGGTACGGTTGACTCTCATCGCCGTGCTATGCGGCGGTCACGTTCTGATCGAGGATGTGCCAGGAGTTGGCAAAACGACCCTCACCAAGTCCATCGCCCGCTCGATTGGCTGCGGCTTCAAGCGCATCCAATTTACTCCTGACCTACTCCCCAGCGATGTCACCGGTGTCTCGATCTTCAATCAGCGCGCCGCTGAGTTCGAATTTCGCGCTGGTCCGATTATGAGCCAGTTCGTTCTGGCCGACGAGATCAATCGCGCGACTCCCAAGACCCAATCAGCTCTGCTGGAGGCGATGGAGGAGTCGCACATCACCGTTGACGGTGAAACGCACTACCTGCCGCACCCATTTCTCGTGATGGCGACCCAGAATCCGATCGAGTACGAGGGCACCTTCCCCTTGCCCGAGGCCCAACTCGACCGGTTCATGCTCAATATTCATCTCGGTTATCCCGACGCGCGCGACGAAGCCGCCATTCTGGATCGGCATCAAAGGCGTGATCCTCTCGACGATCTCGGCCCGGTCCTTGATCCTGAAAGCCTGATCGCCATGCAGGGGCTAGTCCGTGAAGTGACGGTGAAACCGGAGATTCGCGACTATATCGTTGCCTTGGTCGCGGCGACGCGCAAGCACCAGCATGTATATCTTGGCGCCAGTCCGCGCGGGTCGCTCGCCCTTTTCCAGGCTGCCCAGGCGCGAGCAGCCCTCGATGGGCGCGACTATGTCGAAGCGGATGACGTCAAGGCGCTGGTGAAACCGACACTGGCGCATCGCATTATTTTGCGGCCGAACCTGCGCAGAGAAGATGTGACCCCTGAGGCAGTGCTCGACGAAGTCCTACTCATGATGTCCGCTCCGGGTGGCCCTGCGTCACTCATCAATCGCCGCTGATACTCGGAAGCGCGGAAAGGTCGGCGCTGATGCGGCCCTGGCAACTCATCACCTTGATCCTCATCCTCGGGGCGATGGCGCTCGTCTATGGCTGGAAACCTTTTTGGGTGCTCTTTTACGCTCTGATTGTTGCGTTTGCGCTGGCGGTCATCTGGCTTTCGGTGAGCTTGCGTGGCCTGCAATTCAAGCGCACGGCCGTTGGGGCGAAAGCGCAGGTTGGTGAGCGCATCGAGGAGCGGCTGGCGCTGGAAAACCACTCATGGATCCCCAAGCTGTGGGTGCAAATCGCGGACGCCTCGACGCTTCCCGGCCACCACGCGGGCTATGTCTCCAGCGTGGGGCCGCGCCAGCGCATCTCGTGGCGCGCTCGCACGCTCTGTCGCCAGCGGGGACGCTACCTGCTTGGGCCGGTCGTCGCGACGACCGGTGATCCGCTCGGCCTCTTCAGGCGCGAGCGCTTGCTTTCACCAGCGACGCCGCTGCTTGTACTGCCCAATGTGGTGCCATTGCACACGTTCGGGCTTATCGCGGGCCTCATGCCGGGGCGCGGGCGCGGATCGCAACGCTCGCTCCATACCTCGACCAACGCGGTGACTGTGCGCAATTACGTGCCCGGTGACGCCCTCACCCGCATTCACTGGAACAGCACAGCTCGTCATGGCGCGCTCATGGTCAAGGAATTTGATTTAGACCCTACACTCGATGTAGTCGTGCTGCTTGATCTGGATCGCGACGCGCAGGCAGGTGAGGGTGAGGAGTCCACTGAAGAATATGGCGTGACCATTGCCGCCAGCCTGATTAGTTTCCTGCTGCAGCGGCGGGAGTTAGCGGTTTCACTGGAAGTCCCAGGGCCGCACGGGGTGCTGCTCGCGCTCGACCGGGGCGAGCGCCAGGCGGACCGTTCGCTGGAGGCGCTGGCAATCGTGCGGGCGACCGCGCGCGCGCCGCTCTCCGACGCGCTCGCGGAGACCGAGTTGCGGCTGACGCGCAATAGCGCGCTCATCGTTATTACCGCTTCGACTGATCTCGATTGGGAGCAGCAATTGGCCTATCTCAGGCGGCGCGGAGTCCGACCCTTTGTCGTGTTGCTCGACCCGAGCGGCTTCGACACGCGTCGGGGTGACAGCGCACGCGTCGAAGATGAGCTTGGCAGGGGCGGCGTACCGTCGGTCACCATTCACCGCGGCGCGGACCTGCAAGATGTTCTAGAGCACGCCGCTTCGTGAATGCCGGCTGAGTGGACGGCGTCGCATAGGATAGATCAGTTCATGCTGCAAGGCGCAGACATGACGGAGTGAAAGACGATGCGTGACGCAAGGGAGCTGGACGGGACAAATATACGCTCACGCATCCAGCTGCTGCCAGAGCGACTCACTGGACTACTGCCGACCGATGGGCTCTTCACGTTCCTTCTCACAGTCGCCATCGTGTATGTCACGGTGGTGAGTATTCAGTCGGTCCGACCCGTGTGGGCGGATGGACTGCAGATTCTGACTCCGTCCATGTTCTTTGGGGTCGCCGCTGGGTATGCCGCTATCAAACAGGATGTGATTCGCGGCAATCTCATGCACCTACTGGCGCTGATTGTTGGCTGTGTCGCCGCATTCTGGCTCACTGCCAGCGCGGTGCTTGGTGGCGACCGCTTACAACTGCTCAACAATATCTCGGTGTGGTTCCAGCGGTCGCTCATTCATCAGCAGGTCAGCACCGACAACAGCGTATTTGTACTGTTTCTGTCCTTGCTGACGTTCCTGCTGGCCTATCTCACCATCTGGCTGGTCTTCGTCGCCCGCCGCCCGTGGCTGGCGCTGGTCGCCAACGCTGTCGTACTGCTGATCAACATGAATCAGTCCACCTCCGACCAATATTTCTTCATGGTTGTGTTCCTCGTGATAACACTTCTTTTGCTTGTTCGCTTTGCGCTCGCAGAAAATGTGCGCCGCTGGAGGCGCATCGGTCTTCGGTTTTCACCTGATCTGGGTTGGGATTTCATGCAGGCTGGCGCGATATTCGCCGTCGTGGTCGCGCTTCTTCCGAACTTCCTGCCCTTCGCGCGTCCAAATCAATCGCTTCTGACCTATTTCACATCCGCGAATAGTCCGGTGTCTCAGATACAACAGCGTTTCCAGACTCTGTTCGGTGGTGTTAATGGCAATGGAGGAGGGACCTACGGCTTCTTCGATACCAGTCTTCAGCTCGTTGGCACCGTGAACCTCCCCGATACGCCAATTTTGCGCTATACCCTGCCTAATATCCTTCACGCCGACGCGTCAGAGTATCTCGTCACTGAGGCGTTCTCGACCTATGACGGAATCGGAAATTGGCAACGCGATCAGGCAATTCCTGAAGATTTCGCTCCCAACCAGCCGCTGACGCCATCACCGACCAGTACACAGCCCGATATCTACCGAGTGACTTTCCTGGTTACGCCGACTGGCGGTCAGAGGTTCATATTTGCGCCAGGAAGCGGCGCCGCCTCGTTCAGCATCCCGACCAATGTGCTGCTCAGCGTGCCAACGCGCGAGCCGATAACCTACATGTCGGCTTCCTCTCTGCCCGCTGGCGCGACGTATCTCACAACAGGGTACGTCTCGACTGCGTCCATCAGTCAACTCGAGAAAGTTTCCTTTCCAGCGGCAGACAGCAAGGACTATCCTCAGCAGATACTGTCGACCTACGAACCGCAGGTGTTGCCCATATCGCCCGAGATCGCACAGACCGCGCGGAAGGTGACCCAAGGCGCTCCAACGATGTACGCCGCCGCCAGTGACCTTGAGACGTATCTCCACGCGAATTTTACGTACAATACCCATAATCCCAACCCGCCTGCAGGTCAGGACGCGACCGCCTGGTTTCTGCAGCGCCGGCAAGGTTTTTGCACCTTCTTTGCCAGCGCGATGGCGCTGATGGCACGCTCGCTTGGCATGCCGGCGCGCATCGTGAGTGGCTACGCGGCTGGCGCATATGATCCGAAGACGAACTCGTTCATCGTTCGTGGAACTCAGGCCCATACGTGGACGCAGATATACTTTGGACAGTATGGCTGGATCAATTTCGAGCCGACGGCATCGTTTAGTCCATTCGCGCGCGCGCTACCGAACGGCCAGACAAGTGGCCCGACTGGGCCCGGAAGCACACCAGTCTCCACCCCTCCAACTACACAACGTGGGCGAACGGGGCGCAGCGGTTCCTCGACACCAACTGCTACCAACGGCGTCATGGGAAGCGTAACCGAAGCAGCGATCGACACGAGCGTCTTTTTGCTCATTGTCGTGCTGATCGGCCTGGCGCTGGCCTGGTGGTGGCGATCCCTGTTCCAGCGCTATTCACCGGTCGCCGGTGGGTTTGCGCGCCTGGCTTTGCTGGGCGCCTGGGCAGGTGTGCGTCCAAAACGCTCCCAGACTCCAAAGGAATACGCGAGAGAACTGGGAGTGGTCACCCCACTGCACCGTGAAGCGATAGAGCGGGTGGGCGCGCTTTACTCGCGCGAACGGTGGGGCCACCCGCTCGACCTCGACGAGCAGGCGGCGAGCGAGCGGCTGTATCAGCGTGGCCGGTCGGGCTTGGTGGCTGCGATCGTGCGGAGGACTCGCAGACTCCCTGCTGCCACGTTGAAGGCGGTATTGGGTCTCGGTCGCAGTGTCCGGCGCGCATCCAGCCGCCCATGATGGCCGGTCGCATCCGTTCTGCCCGCCTACGTGGGGAACAGATGAGGGGATATAGTACACCCAGCGCGTTCGCCGATGCCAATCAAAGGCGCGCCCGCCCATCCTCGGAGGGTCGCGTGCGGCTGCGCGCAATTCAGCCGGTGAGTACCGCGTTCATTCAGAGGTAGAGCATGTCCGAAGCGCAAGCTGGCTCACGATCCATCCCAGCGCCAGATCACGGCTCCGTGGATCTCACGGCGCGTGATGCGCTGACCTTGCTGGATGGACATGCATTATTTCACCGCGCGTTTCACGCATTTCCCGACGAGATGAGCACCGCCAGCGGCGAGGCGACGAATGCTGTCTTTGGTTTCACCCGCATCCTGCTGGATATCTATCGCTATGTTCGCCCAGGATATGTCGCTGTGGCGTTCGATCGGCCCACACCGACCTTTCGTCACCGCGACTACGAGCCATATAAAGCGCATCGCCCATCACTGCCCGATTCCATGCGCGCCCAGTTTCCACGGGTTCGTGAGATCGTTCAGGCGTTCAATATCCCGATCTACGAACTCGATGGATTCGAGGCCGATGACGTGCTGGGAACTCTCGCTCGCCAGGCCAACAACGATGGTGTCCCCGTGGTCATCGCAACAGGTGACCTCGACACCATTCAGCTAGTCAATGATATGACCCGTGTGACTTTCGCCCGCTCCCCCCGCCGCGGCGACTTCGAGTATTACGATGTTGCGGCCGTGGAGGCGCGTTATGGCTTCGCGCCCCTGCGTATCGTGGATTACAAGGCGCTGGTGGGCGACACGTCGGACAACATTCCCGGTGTACCAGGCATTGGACAGAAGACCGCGACGAAACTCATTCAGGATTATGGAACGCTCGAGGCGATTCTTGAGCACGTCGATGATTTGTCGCCGCGAGTCCGGGCCGCGCTCATCGAGAACCGCGACCTGGCCGTCCAAAGCAAGTTTCTTGCGACCATTGTGCTGGATGCGCCAATATCGCTCGACCTGCAGGCATGCAGAGCGCTTGATTACAATCCTGAGCGTGTCCTAGACCTCTTCCGCCAACTGGAGTTCTTTAGCCTTGTCGACCGCCTGCCGCGCAAAGCGGACGTTATCACGCCAGCACAAAAGCGCTCGAAAGGCTCCGTGGCCTCGCTGGCGCATGCTCCGGACGACGCCGCGGCACAGCTTAGCCTGTTTGAAGAATCGGAATTGGAAGCGATTGCGGAGTCGGGCGTGACTGAGCTAGCTGGCGGCCCCATCACTGTGGCGCCCAAGCTCGCGACGACCGATGGTAAGACGAATACGTTGACCATCGATTCACCTGAGGCGCTTTCGACATTGTCGCGCGCGCTGCTGAGTGCGCCCTTATTTTCGTTCGACCTCGAAACGGACTCGCAGATCGAGCGCTACGCCAACATCGTTGGATTGTCATTTTCCATGGGCGAAGCAGAGGCCTACTACATCCCCGTGGGGCATGATCCCAGCGTCAATGAGGGAACCCGTCAACTTCCGCTCGCTCAGGTCCTTGAGAGCTTGCGCCCGGCGCTCACCAATCGCCGAGTAGCCAAGATTGGACACAATGCTAAATTCGACATGATGGTGCTAGCGATGAACGGCATATGGGTCGACGGACTCGCGTTCGACACAATGGTGGCGGCGTATCTTCTCTATCCCGGCAGGCGCGGGCTGGGACTCAAGGATCTGTCGTTCGAGTCGCTCAACGTGATCATGACGCCAATCACCGAGCTAATTGGGACCGGCAAGAATCAGATAACCATGGCGCAAACACCAATAGCCGCCGCGGCAGCATATGCCGGCGCTGACGCTGACATGACGCTCCGCCTCTATCACACCTTGCGTCCGCAGATTGCAGCGCGTGAACTTATGCCCCTGATGACTGAGGTTGAGACGCCTCTCATCCCGGTTCTGGCGCGAATGGAGCTTGCAGGAATCTTGATCGACCCCGACTTTCTGCGGCGTATGGCCACCGAGCTCGACGAACAGCTCACCGCGCTCGTGACCGATATCTATGAGGCCGTTGGACACCAATTCAATGTGAATTCCACCAAGCAGCTTGGCGAGGTCCTGTATGACGAGTTGAAATTGCCACCAGTGCGGCGGACCAAAACGGGATATTCAGTCGACGCGGACTCACTGGAGACGTTGCGGGGCGCGCATTCAGCAGTGGATAGTCTGTTGGAGCACCGCCAATTGGCGAAACTAAAATCGACCTACGTCGACGGCTTGTTAGAGTTGATGGACCCGAAGACGAGGCGTGTCCACACCTCCTTTAACCAGACCATCGCCGCGACTGGACGCCTGAGCTCTTCGAATCCTAACCTGCAGAACATCCCTGTGCGCACTGAGGTTGGCAGGCGCATCCGGCGTGCGTTTCTCGCCGATCCTGGTTCAGTATTGCTCACTGCGGACTACTCGCAAATTGAGTTGCGCATTCTGGCTCATATCACAGGAGAGCCTGGACTTGTCGCCGCCTTCGAGGCTGACGAGGACATTCACGCCGCGACCGCGGCGCAGTTGTTCCATGTTGCTTTGGAGGAAGTGACCACCGACCAGCGGCGTCTTGCCAAGACGGTCAACTTTGCCCTACTGTACGGCCAGTCAGCGTTTGGCCTCGCCCGGGTCACCGGGATGTCGAACAGTGAAGCGGCGGAGTTTATCCGCAATTACGAAAAGACTTTCCCTCGCGTGCGCCAGTATGTGGAAGACACGCTTTTCCAGGCGCGAACGCGTGGTTATGTCCAGACATTGCTGGGGCGAAAACGGTACCTGCCCGACATGGCTGGACTTCAGGTAGCGCAGCGCCAGGCGGCCGAACGTGAGGCGATCAACATGCCTATCCAGGGCACAAATGCGGATATGATCAAGATCGCGATGATCCACCTGGACGACGCGCTGCGCGCTCGGGGACTGCGCTCACGCATGATCTTGCAAGTGCATGATGAGCTCGTTCTGGAGACACCCGACGACGAGCTTGATGTCGTGAGCGGGCTCGTTCGGTCCTGCATGATCGAGGCGATCACGCTGCGCGTACCAGTCAAGGTGGACATGAAGACTGGCCGTAACTGGTACGATGTGGAGCCACTGCGCGCAAAGTAGCTTATCGAAATTTTCCAAGACGCCGCTCGCGTCAGCGCATCTGAGCGAGCGGCGTCTTGTGGTCATTCTCTGATGACGGTCATTTAGCGGCGGTACGGCGCTGAGTCAGTGAAACCGTGGGCGCGCGCCTCGCGGTCATGCTTGATGTGCCGGTACACGTAGAGGCCGACCAGCGCCAGGAAAATGAGCGCAATGACCACGTCGAGGCCGTGAAAGATAGTGCTCATTTTGGCGATTGTCTGTTGGATCTGGTTGCCGAATAGGTAGCCGACGTAGGCAAGCGCGAAAGTCCATGGAAGAGAGCCAAGAAACGTATAGAGCAGGAATTTGCCAAAGTTCATCCGCGACACACCGGCTGGCAGTGAGATATAGGTCCGCACGACGGGCAGCAGACGCGAGAAGAAAGCCACCGATGATCCGTACTTCGCAAACCAGCGATCGGCCCGATCTGAGTCGGCCTTTGAAATGAGGACGTATTTGCCGTATCGCAGCAGAAGCGGTCGACCACCCGCGGCGCCGATCCAGTACGCGACCGCGGATCCGACGAGGCACCCGACCGCGCCAGCGATTGCGACACCGATCAAGGACAGCTTGCCTGTCAGCGTTACCTCGGCGGTGGCGGCGAACAGGCCCGCCAGGGGCATCACAATCTCACTTGGCAGGGGAATGAGGCAGCTTTCCAGCGCCATCGCCAGCACAATGCCAAGATATCCTGTTGCGACGTACCAGTTCTTGATAATGTCAAAGAGCGCCTGCTCCACCGGATACTCCCTTTCCGAAGACCGGGCGCGTTCGCCTCGAACCGTACGCATTGGCGAAGAGCCCACTATGCCGCCAACGATTCTTATCGTGTATTATGGCGAGCGCCCCGATGAGCGTAGCATAGCGGGTTAACATGTGACAAGCGACACTGACTCATGTCACATTCCCAACGTAGTCCCCAGACAGGCTGGTCGATCACGAGACAATGTAGACAGAGGCGCGGGCGATGTAGGACCAAGAAGGGGTCTGTGCGAAGACTTCCAGGACATATCGCCCCGGCGCGTTCGCTGGAATCTGCGCCGTCCACGTCGCCACCCCTGAGCTGTCGGTCGCATCGGGCGTTGGCCACGTGGTGAATAGTCCTGGCTCGCCATTGGTAGGGGCGCGCAACCGGCAAGTGAGACCTGCTATCGGAGATCCGTCGTGGATGCTGGTGACGCGCGCGGTGATAGTGATCGTGGTTCCAGGATGACCAGAGACTGGAGTGGCTGAAAGCTTGATGGTGAAGCTCGTCGCGGCAGGCGCTTCAGTCGCGACTGGTGCCGCCGTTGGGTTGGTTTCTGGTAGGCTGGTCGCGGTGAGTGTCACCGTCGCCGCTGGCATGCGGCCAGTGGGCGATGCACTTGCGCTGATGAGCGTTCGCGTTAGGGCGCCTGCGACCAGGCCCGAAAACGCCATTGCTGCGATCAGGCCAGCGCGAAGCCAGATTCTGTAGCCGTTCGGCCGTGAAGCCACGCTTGCTATCACCCCACTGCGATTGGACCGACCATAGCCAGAACGGCTTGGCCCCACTTCTCTCTCATTATTCCGCTGGGAACCGATATCATTCTATCAGACGTCGCTTGTCAGAGCGCGCCCGACACCGTTGCTACGGTCAGCTGGGATGCGCACGCTCAAAATCTGCGAGCATTGGTTCGGCCTGACCTGCCAGGAGCCGGGTCGTGTCGATGACGCGTGTTTCTGAACGCAGCATCGCCGGGCCTCGCCGTCTGCCCGCAAGTTGTCCGAGACCGGCGTCGCGCAGTAGCCACTCGACCAGCAATACGTAACCTGCCCACTGGCGCTGGTCCGACGTACGCTCCCACACTGGGTCGCCGTTGCGAAACGCCTGCTCGTAAAACTCACTGGCGAGGATGGCGAATGGCAGGATCTTGTTCTCCAGCATCTCGCCCTCAATCTCACCTGCCTGGCGCAGCGCCTGCGCCACCTCGGCTAAACGCCTGGTTCGGAGGTCCGCGCGTGTGAGCAGGATGCCACCAAGCTCGATCGGGTGACCAGCATTACGCACGCGGGCGAGCATGCGTAGCGTGGCCGCCGCCCCCTCCAGCGCTGGGGCCTCGGGCGCCAATGGCATCAGTACGCTATCGGTCGCGCTTAGCGCGACGGTCATAAGCGGGCCAGTCTCCGCCGGGAAGTCGATGAGGACGACATCGAACTCGTCATCCATGGCAGCTATCAGCGCTTGCAGCGCAAGTTCCGACTGGAGAAAGGAGGCGGCGTCGCCCAGCGCGTCGTCCCAAGGCAACACTGCTATGCTGCCGCCATTCCAGCTGGGTTGCGCGGTGAGGCGCGCCGGTAAGCCGCAAGCGTTCAGCGCGGCTCGCGCTTCGGCTACGCCTGGCTTCGTTCCTGCTGGCCAGTCGCGTAGCGCCAAGAGGGCGGATGAGAGATCGCCATGCTCTGTCTCTGGCCATATATCGCGTAAAGAGGCTCCGCACGTACCCGGCTGCCCGAGATCAACGACAAGTGTTCTGGCTCCATAGAGGCCACAAAGGCGCGCAAGTGTGGCCACGGTTGTGGACTTTCCCTGTCCGCCTTTTCGAATCGCTACTCCGTACACCCGTGGCATGCGCGCCAGCTCCCTCCTTCGGTGATGGCTCTCCAAACACCCTTCTCCCAGGGCGAAACGCCGACTGCCCTGTGTACTATGGCAGCGGGTCCAAGACCTGTCAAGCTTGTATGTGTCGCGCGAATTAGTCCATAACAGAGTACCGCGGGCTTGCGTGGCGTAGCGGTTCGCTGTAGTGTGTGAGGGCGACCGCCCAACCCTCACGTGTACGTCAATAGGCTTCGAGCTCGATCGGAAAGCTGGCGATGGCCGTCCCTTCACTCAGAGACATGTTGCTGGGTAGCGGCTCCCTCGCGGTCTTTACCGTTGTGGGTGTATTTACCGCTCTTCTCGTCGCTGGCATGTTGATCGCGCGCTGGCGGGGGATTCGGTTCACGGCGGTCGTTGATCGCGTCGTGGTCTACAGCGTGCTTGCCACACTGCTTCTCACGTTCTACGCCGGAGCTAGTCTCGTCGCGACGAGCCTCATTCCCGCGGGTAACACCGTTGCGAACGAGATCGTCGCAGTGGCTGTCGCGCTGCTCGTCGCAGCGACCTACGCTCCAGCGAGCCGGCTCGTGCAACGCACGGTAGACCGCTTGCTGTATCGCGATGACTATGACTACGAAAAAACACTGCAGCGCTTGAGCCGCGAGCTTTCCGCCGCGCATGACCACGAGGCGGTGGTGGATGTGCTACTGGACGGGCTTGTCAAGACGCTCAATCTCACTGGCGCGGCCTACGTGTCATTGCCGGAGGAACTCGAGCGGGGCGTGCTGGAGGTTATCGGGCCGGACGATGTGCGCGCGCGCGGTGTGTATTCCGCGCCCGAGCTTCGGGACGACTTGCTGCGCCGGCTGGCGGCGATGAGCCTGCGCGCGTGGCGTCTAACGCCAAGCGCACGGATTACCCGGTCGCCGTGGCGAGGGTGCGCCGCGCTGTTCCTTATCGGCGGGGAACCGGGCGAGGGTGTCGCAGCGGTCATGGCCCTTGGGTCGAAGGTGGCTGGCGCGCCGCTTCGGCGCGAAGATGAAGCGTTGTTGATGACGCTTGCGCACCAGGCGGCGACCGCGCTGGCAAACGCCCAACTCGTCAGCGGACTTCGCGTCTCTTTGCAGCAGCTTCAACTCTCCGCTCAACAAATTCTGGAGGCGCGCGCCGAGCAGGAGTTGTTGCTGCGAGAGTTGGTCAACGCCGAGGAGCGCGAACGGGCGGCGCTGGCGCGCGATTTGCATGATGATGCGCTCCAAGAGGTGCTGTATACGATACGGCACGCCCAGCTTGCGGTTCGACTGGCCGACACTGTCAATGAGCAGTCGGAGCGTCTGGCCCCGATTCCTGCTTCCTCTGCTGGCCCGGAGGATTCAGTTACTCGCATCTCGGTGACATATCAGCGGTTGCGTCACGAGCTTGCAGAGCTTGCGGAGCGTTCCGCGATTGCGGAGAAGAAGCTTAGAGCTCTTTGCCTGGGATTGTATCCAGAAATGCTCCCATCTCTCGGACTTACACCCGCTCTGGAAGACCTCGGCGAGCAGATAACTGGCGCGACTGGCATGCAGGTGGAGGTCAATTACGACGATTCGGTCGTTGGCTTCACCGAGGATCTCGCGCCTGACACTGCGTTGCACCTTTATCGCATCGCCCAGGAGGCGCTGACCAATGCGGCCAAACATGGCGAAGCCACCAATGCGCTGGTGCGCCTTAGCGCGCCAGACGCGCCGCGTGACGGTGACGGAGAACGGGATGCGTTGATGATCGAGATCACCGACGATGGTACAGGGATGGCGCTACCTATTGAGTTCGGCAAGGCGCTGGCGCAGGGGCATCTCGGACTGGCGAGCATGCGCGAACGGGCGCTGCTCATCCATGCGCGCCTGGCGTTCGAGGCGCCCGAAGGCGGTGGGACCCGTATCACTGTCCTGACGCCTATTCGCTCTTCCACGCTGGCCGTTCCCAAAGGAGGACGCGCGTGAGCGATGCCGCGACGGATTCAACGAGAGGCATGTCAGCGACTACGCGACGCATCAGGGTATTGCTGGTTGACGACCACATCGTGACCCGCGCGGGCGCCAGGCGCATCCTGGAGGACGCGTCTGACATCGAAGTGGTCGGCGAGGCGAGTGACGGGCAGGAGGCGCTTAGCCAGGCGGAAGCGCTACGTCCTGATCTCGTTGCGCTGGACATCGATATGCCCGGCATGGATGGTATGAAGGCGTGCCAGGAGCTGCTGAATCGCAGTGACCCGCCTCGAGTACTGGCCTTGACGGGTCACGACAAGGACGCCTATGTGCGGGAAATGGCGCGGCTGGGCGTGCACGGGTATCTGTTGAAGTCCGCCGGGCCCGAAGAATTGATTCAGGCGGTGCGAGACATCTACCAGGGCGGCAGGGCGTTCTCCACCGAAGTGTCTGAGAAGCTCCGGCGGGTGGAGCGTGAGCCAGGATTGCAGATCACCGCACGCGAGCAAGCGGTTTTGCTGGCAGTCGCCCGCGGACTGAAGAATCAAGAGATCGCGGGCGAGCTGTCAGTCTCGCTCAATACGGTTGAGTTCCATATGCGCAACCTGCTCGTGAAGTTAGGCGCCTCATCCCGGACAGATGCGCTGATGCGCGCGCAGCGACTTGGCTGGGTAGCGCCACCCGAGAGCATTGAGTAAGCAGTGAAGAAAGGTTCGGGATTCGCGACCACGACCAGATCTCTGTGGCGCGCCGCCCGACTCGAATAGGAAGTCACTTGTGCGCCAATTCCTGGTATCACACGCGCTCGACCTTGGTCTGTTGTTTGTCGTGGTCGTGTGGGGTTTCTCGCCGGTGCTTTTCAAGGTGGCGCTTGCGGAAATGCAGCCTCTCGCGTTCGTGATGACGCGGTTTCTTCTCCTGAGCGTGGTCGCCGTCACCGTGTTATTCGTGCGCGCCCGGCGAGATCGCGCTATACACCCATTTCGCATCAGGCGCGTTGACGCTGTCTGGCTGATCGTTTCAGGGTTGTCAGGTTATGGCGTCTACCAATATGCCTATGTCGAGGGGCTGGCGAACACGACACCATTTGCGTCGGCGTTGCTTCTGGCGACCGTGCCGCTCTGGTCAGCCATCATCCTCGCGCTGTTTCGCATTGAGCGCATTCGTGCCGCCCAGTGGCTCGGCATCGTGATCAGCCTGGCTGGCATCGCCTGGTTCCTGACCGCGGGCCGTTCTCATGCCTCAGAGTTTCTCTCCGACCGAACGCTCACCATGGGCCAGATCATCCTTGGGGATATCCTGTCGCTGGCCGCCGCGACGTTGTTCGCTGTTTATGGAGTCGTGAACAAGCGACTGGCCCAGCGCTATACTCCTGTTGAGTTGATGTGTTACACCTTGCTCGTGGGTACATGCGCGCTCGCGCCGTTTGGGATTCCAGCGCTCCTGCACCAGAACTGGTCAGCTTTGACATGGCGAACGTGGCTCATTCTGCCATATTCGGTGGCGTTTCCCATTTACATTACCTACTCGATCTGGAATTGGGCGATAGGGAAGCGCGGTGTAGGGTATGTCACGATTTACAACTATGGGGTACCGGTGCTCACCGGGTTAAGCGCCTGGCTATTCTTCGGAGAGTCACTGGCGCCGGCCCAGCTCGTCAGCGGCGCGCTGACATTGGGCGGCATGGCGCTTGCCCGCTGGGCGATCGTGCGCGGCCAGGTTCCAGGCGACGAGTCCTCGCATGTCGCGCATCAGAAGGTGAGGACTGGCTCGCATAACGCTGCCGAGTAGTCCGATAAACGGTTTAGTGGCCTGCCGTCAGTAGTTGAATTCGCTACCCTGCTGACGCCTCCAGGCCGCGATGACAGCTGCGATTAGCGCGCTGTCGAGCGATGGTGGAACGGTACGTGGGTCGAAGAGAGCGCGGTCGCGAGCTATGCGGCCAAGGACCGCTGGCTCACCCTGTCTGAGTTCTTGGAGCAGTGACGAAAGCCTTTCGCTCGCGACCGGCCCCTCATACTGGATGGCGCAGAGCGCGGTAGGCAATGTTTCTCCAGGCAGCGAGCCGCCGCCAATAGTGGATTCTCCGGTCATTACCGCGGCGTTGACGCCTGCCGCCGCCAGTGACCCAACCCATGATCGCGCGCGTGTACGAACTTCCTCGATGGGCATTGCGATCATGCGCCACACGGGCAATTCGCTGACTGCTTCGCCATCTCGGTACGCTTTGAGCGTCTCCTCCAGCGCGGCGAGCGTCAACTTGTCGCTGCGTACGGCGCGCATGAGCGGATGGCGCTCGATGCGAGCCAGCGCGCTACGTGACCCTGTAATGATGCCAGCTTGCGGTCCACCTAGCAGCTTGTCGCCCGAGAAACACGTCACATCTGCGCCCGCCCGGTGGCTTGCCATTACTGTGTCTTCTCCGGTGAGATTCCACCGTGTGGTGTCGAGAAGCGCGCCGCTGCCCAGGTCACGCGCCAGGAGCAGATCATGTTCATGTGCGAGCGAAGCGAGGGCTGATAAATCTGGGGCGGCTGTGAAGCCGACGATGCGGAAATTGCTGGGATGCACGCTGAGGATGAGCGCGGTGTCAGGAGTGATGGCGGCAGCATAGTCCGCCAGCCTGACCCGGTTCGTCGTTCCAACTTCGACCATCCGCGCGCCACTCTGGGCCAGTATGTCAGGGATACGGAAGCCGCCACCGATCTCAACGAGCTCTCCGCGCGAGACGATGACCTCGCGCCCGGTCGCCAGCGCCGTCAACGTAAGCAGCGCGGCCGCAGCGTTGTTATTGACCACAAGCGCGTCCTCAGCGCCCGTCAACGCGCATAGCAGGTCTCGCACATGCGCCTGGCGCGAGCCGCGTTCGCCGCGCTCCAGATCGTACTCGAGATTGCTGTATCCGGCCGCTACTTGTACGATGCGCTCAATCGCGCGCGCGCTGAGTGGCGCGCGGCCGAGATTGGTGTGCAATATGGTCCCGGTTGCGTTGATTACCGGACGCAAGTGCGACTGATGGTGGGAATGAAGCCGGGTCTGGGCCAGGTTAACCACCTCGGCGAGTGACGGAATGGTCCCACCGGCGAGTACGCTCGACCGCGATTGGGCGATCGCCGCGCGCGCAGCCTCGACAAGTGTGGTCCCTGCCGGTTCTGCCGCGCCAGCAGCACGGAGTTGCGCGACTAGCGCCTTGCGCGTCGCTTCAACTGATGGGAGTCCACGGAGCGTTCGCTTACGCGCTTTTTCCGGGGTCCGCTCGTCATGAATCGCGACGGCCGGCTGAGCGTATTCAGATTGATCGGTTCTGTTGGCGCGGCGTGACATAATGGGTCTCCATGCGGTCGTCGCAGGTCACGGGAAATCAGGCGGGCAGCGCGGTTTACGCTGGCGACGCTCTGAGTCGTGGAGTACAATACACCTGGAATGGCCCGTCTGGCTTGCCCATATGGTACGCATGGCGCACGACGGAGGATACCTCAATGGTGGAAATGTCGGTTGACAGTGTCCGCATCAGCGTTGAGAACAGCCAGCGCGTCGTGATCCTGAAGGACCTCGAGGGTGATCGCTACCTGTTCATCTGGATCGCTACTCCGGAGGCGTATTCCATTGCGATGGAACTCCAGGGGGCCACAGCGCCGCGGCCGCTGACCCATGATCTGCTCAAGACGGTCATTTCCGAATTGGGCGGAAAAGTCGAGAGCGTCATTATCAGTGATCTGATTGACGATATCTATCACGCGCGTATCATTCTGGACGCGAACGGACGGCATGTCGAAGTCGATTCGCGCTCAAGTGACGCGATCGCGCTTGCTGTGCGCGCTAAGGCTCCGATCTATGTATCGGATAAGGTCATGGAATCGGGGAGTGTCAAGCTCGTAGGTGGCGAGGAGCGTGCTGAGCGCCGGCAGTCCGAGACTGCGCAGTCTCCCGCTAGCCAGCTTGACCTTGAGGTGTATCGTGAGTTCATCGAGAGTCTGGATATTCTGGACGAACTCGACAAGTGACGGCGCGAGATTCCCGCGTCTGGCGAGCCGCCAGACGCGGGAATCTCGCCTTACGGGGGACTGAGTGAGCGGCCAGGAAGACATCATTCGCGAGCGATTTGCGCGCGAAACGTGCGGCTCATGTGGGACGAACCGCAGGCGCGAGGATGTGATGATTCTGGCGCATCGGACATCACGCTGGATGGTGCTCGTCGCGTGTCGCCATTGTCATCATCGTGGCATCTTCATTGTAACGTTCCCACGCGACGGGCAGGCGACGGCTGCTAGCGACCTCTCACTCGATCTGCGTCACTCCTCGAGCGACACCAGTGAATCTGCCAGGCGATGGGAGAACCCCATCCCATCCATCACATCGCTGCCCTATTCGACAGCATACGATGAGCCCATCACGGTGCGCGACGTAAACGCGATGCGCCGGTTTCTGGCGGACTTCAATGGAGATTTTCACGCTCTATTTGGTGGTGAGCCCGGATAGTATTCGGTCATCTGTCAGTTATCCAGGAAATACGTCTCTTCGACATGAAGTTTTCGAAACCCTAAATTGTTGTAGAGTCGCTCCGCGGGATTGCCATCTTTGACATAGAGGCAATACGAGTCGCGACCTGAAGCGACGAGTTCTGACACGGCGTGTTGAATCGCGGTGGTCGCGACCCCTTGGGATCTTGCGGTCTCAATCGTGTAGACGCCCATCAGTGTAGGCACGTCTTCCCACAGCGACACGTAGAGACCGCCTACTTCTGTGTCCCCAATCCTGGCTATGTAGTACCTGAACCAGCCCATTTCCTGCTGGCGCCAGCGTTCGCTGGCGCGCGCGATGACCATGGCGTCGTCGGGAATTCTGTCGCCATAGAACGATCGGCGGCTGCCGTTTTCATACGCCTTCATCTCCGCAAACGCGCCGATGGGCGCGATCGACACCTGTCGCGAACGCGGGACGTCTAGCGTCCCCTGGCGCGCCATGAGGATGAGCCGCTCATCCAGTGCGAACCCGTGAGCCATTAGCGCGTGGGCGGACGGGCTGTCGACGCTCGCCAGGGTGCGCGTGAGTGTCCATTGGACTCGCATGCCTCGCGACCGCGCATACGCGGCGACGCGATCAATTGAGGCGCCAAGCTGGGCCGGAGGGATCTGGGCGAAGGCGACGAACAGTCTGCCTCCTTCGTGTCGGAAGCGCGCCGAGCCGAGCGGGCGAAGGTCCGGACCAGTATCGGTGTATCGCTGCGCCCGCTGGAACACGATACGTTCCTCGATGTTGGACCATGGAACATTTCCGCCATCGGGAATTCCTGTAACACGCGCCGCCATGTGTCTATTCTCCCGGCTGAGCGTAATGCCGTCGCTGTCCTTCCGCACCCACCGTGCGTGTTTCGCGCGCAAGAGCGCTCGCCGACGCCGGCAGGCGCAGTGTAGAACGGGCTACCGCAGCGGCGCAAGGGCGCGCCAAGTCCAGTTGCGTGAAAAGGCGTAGTGGCGCCACTGTCCGTGCGCTGTCCGCGTATACTCGAATGGCCGTGACTCTTCCCACGGCGTTCTGGCAAAGGGCACACATGCTACTGCAATTTCTGGGTGGACTGGGCGCGATTATTCTGGTTGATCTCACGTTGAGTGGGGACAACGCGTTGATTATTGGCGCGGCGGCCGCTGGGTTGGAGCGCCGACAGCGAACGCTTGCCATCATCTCGGGCGGTGGCGCTGCGATAGTTCTCCGCATCGCGTTCGCTATCGCGGCGACCCTCTTGCTACAGATTCCGCTGCTCGAAGCGATTGGTGGCGCGGTCCTGTTGGTTATTGCCGTGCGGCTGCTGCTTGGACGGTCAGCGCACTCAGGCGCAGCTACAGCGCCAGGCGGTGGGCCAACTGGGTCAGCAAAGCGTCCGGTGTCTTTCACCTCCGCCATGCTCACGATCCTAGTAGCAGATGTCACGATGAGCCTGGACAATATTCTGGCAGTTGGTGGTCTCGCACACGGCGATGTAGTCCTGTTGGCGGTCGGCCTCCTCATTAGCGTGGCGTTGCTGCTCGTCGGGAGCGCGATCGTAGCGTCTCTGATCGGGCGACTTCCCTGGCTGCTCGATATCGCCGCGATGGTGCTGGGCTGGACGGCGGGCTCGATGGTACTGCATGACGGTATCGTGGGCGCATACGTATCGGGCTTGCCGTTCGCGCAGACCTCAGTACCTGCGGTGGGGGCGCTAGTCACGCTGGGAATCGATCTCATCCTGCGTCGGCGGGAGCGCCGCCGAGCCGCGGATATGGTCAGGAACGACCAGCCTGCGACTACAGATCACGCCGGGATTCGCTAGCGTCGAGGCCCTCACTGACGCAGGTAAATGCTCAGCCCTTCGAAATTGAGATCCCGAACCCCTCCGATCCCCGGCACGGTGATATCCGGCGCGGGACTCGCCCGGTCCGCCGAATAGTGTCCTTGCAGGACATGGACAGTGACAAACCGATCAGGTCTAAGCGCTTTGGTGCTTGCCAGAATGCGGCTTTTGTCATCGATCATGACGTAGAAGTTGGCGGGCCAGCGGTCCATCAGCGCACTGAGATGGTCTTCCTTGTGGACGTAGACCACCCACTCGTTATCAACCGCCTGCGCTAGCCCGCTCTTGATGATTTTGCCTGGCTGATAGACGGCGTCGCCATCGGAGACAATCACTGGGGAGCCATGCCGCTTGAGTAGTTCGATGGTCGCAGGAGTATCTGGGTAGATGTACTCATTGAAAGGAAAGTTCATGACCAGACTGCGCGCTCGCTCAAGCTGCTCGTCAGAGTCGAGCGAGGGGCGGAAGGCTGCGAATGTCGCTGGTAAGTCCACCGTGCCCTCAGCGGCGCGGACATTCTCGTAGATCCGCCAGAAACTATCCGTCAGTTTGGCGCCCAACAGGTCGCGCAGGCGCGCGTCCATATCGCGCTTCAGCGCGTCGTTGTCGAGCAACGTGTTGTCGCAGTCAAGCACGAAGACGATAGGCGCTATCTTGCGCGTTTCAGTGTGCGAATTCATAAGGCCGTCAGTCTATCGCTTTCTCTGAATTTCGGTGGCGAGTTCTTGGCTGCGCCGGACTTGCTGACGCACAGCCTGCGTCCCTGGAGCGCGGTCCTGGCTATTGTAGCGCATGTGGCGAGTATCTCTGCGCCCAACATTCTTTGCGTAGAGAACGTATATCGGCCAGAAGTAACGTCGACCGCGAATGTGGCGTAGGCCGTGGGCGCTGCCTTTACCTGGAAATCAACGGGCAGTCCGATACACGCGCGCCATGCGTGACGCGGAGACCAGGTGGGCTGGGGCCCAGGTGGGGCATGGCTGACGAAACAGACTATTACACTACGCTTGATGTGCCGCGGGATGTGGACGCGGATACGTTGCGTCTGGCATACCGGCGACTAGCGTGGCGCTACCACCCCGATGTCGCAGGGCCAGATGGGCTCGATCGAATGCGCGAGATCAATGCCGCCTACCAGGCGCTGTCTGATCCTGCGCGTCGCAAGGACTACGACGCCAGCCTGCAGGAGACCCGTCCACATGTAGAGCGCGCGCGACCGCGCCCCCAGGCTGAGCGCGTTGGAACGCAAGTCAGTCGGGAAGGGCCGTTCATGCGCTTGCTGCGTGTGAACTGGCTTGACACCTCGCCGGTGGTTGCGGCCGCTAGCGCGGCTGGAGGCGGACTTTGGGCTCTGGGGCAGTTGGACGGCCAAGTTGCGGTGCTTTCGAGTCGGGACGGCGGCGTGGTACGCAAGCTGACCTTCGGTGATTCCGCGGCCGCTGGCGCGCTCCAGGCGTTGCGTCTCTCGCCGCAGGGGCGGATCGCGGTCGCCTGGGGATTCGGGCTCGGTACGCGGGTTTGGTCAGTCGGGGACGGACGCACGCTGTGGAACGCGGGTATGAACGCCCCAACAGGCGCGATGGATGCCGTTGCGTACGACAGCCCTGAGTATGTGCGGATCGCCGCGCCTGACGCGCCCATTGCGCTGTCGAGTGATGACCCCTTTCGCTGGGCCGAAGATGGACGCAAGGCGACAGCGGTGTACACGCGCCCACTTGGCGGGCAGATTGGCGCGGCGTGGGTGAATCCGCTTCGGTGCGTCGAAACCGGTCATCTGGGAATGTTGCGCGAGCCGCCCGATGAGAACTGGCGCACGCACGGGCGGGCGCTCTCGCTTGACGGGCGTTCGCTGCTAACCTTTTCAACTGGACGAGTCGCCACGTTAGGGCGCGCGAACACGCTGCGTATCTGGGATCTGGAGCGGCGCAATTTGCGCGGGGCGCAAGAGCCGCGCGCGGTCGGACAAGTAAGTGAAACGGCCGGGATGATCCAGAACCCCATCGCGGTGACGCCCGATCTCCAATGGGTCGCCGCCAGTCTGCTTGGACGACAGGTTCGGCTTTTCGACCTACGCAACCGCCGGCAGCGTAATGTGGAGATTGGACGGATCCAGCCTGACACCCGGCTAGCGCTTTCCGCGGATGGCGCGTGGCTGGCTGTCGCGACGGGAACGCGGTTGCAGGTGTTCGACACCGAGCGAGGCGGACAGCGGCAAGAGTGGAAGGCGGGCAGCGATGTGACCGCGCTGGCCTTTGCGGCCACGGGCGGTGCGGCAACTCTGGCGTTCGGATTGCGATCAGGACTGGCGGAACTCTGGCGGGCGTAACTGGCGCGGATTCCGCGCGAAATGCCAATGCACGGTATGTCCCGCGTTGGCGCGATGCCCAGGCTGAATGATAGACTTACACCTAGAGCCGTGAGATATGGCGCGCCGCTTCGCACCAGGTGTCTGAGGCGGCGCGCCATCCTGTTCAGGGAGAGGCGCGATGGCGAGCGACTCGGACGCGAAACAGTCACGCGAGAAGATTGTGGGTCAATCTCGCTCACTCAGTGACAATGAGGCCGAAAACATCACCCAGATGATTCGCGATGCGCAGCAGTCCGCAAGGCAACTCTCGATTCCGCGTGAAGATCTCGATGAGCAGGCGACTACGGCGATGCGGCCGGAGGTCGCCGCTGTGGTCGAGCAGAGCCATGTGCTGGACATTTTGGGACGGTTCAACAGAGATTACCTCTATGGTTTGGGCCGCTTTGATGAGTATAGCCAGGGACTATTGCTCAAGTGGGGCGATGGCTATTCGCGCAAGCATATCTGGATTACGGTCGAAGACTCTAATCTGGTATTCGAGACGAGCCACGAACGGACGTGTTCCAGGCCATATTGTCGGGATGGGCGACATGTATTCGCGCCGGATCAGTGGCGCGATCCGCGGCTCCTCAATGAAGAGCTCGGCGAACAGTTGCGCCGTCCTGTGTACGAACGGTCCGAGGACTAGATTCATGACACATCCAGCGCGACGCCCACTCATCAGGCGCCGTGACCGAGTCACCGTATGCTAAATACTGGGCCCGCCCCTCTGGCGATTCTCCTGGAGAATGACGTGTTTTTCGCCGTCAAGATTGTGGACACGTTGAACCGCGACGGCTACAACGTTCAGGTGGCGCGGTCTCTTCAGGTGTTCCGGGATCTTCTGCCCGGAGGAGCATTTCGTGTGGCGCTCGTTAATCTGGCGGCGCGCGGTATAGACTGGCAAGCAGGCATTGCCGCTGCGCGTGACGCTGGTATTCCGGTTATTGCGTACGGTCCGCATGTGGACCTCGATGGGCAAACCGCCGCGCGCGCTGCTGGCGCGACCCGCGTGATCGCGAATTCGCGGATAGCTGAGCTTGGCGCGGTCGTTGAGGCAGCAGTTAGGCGGGTGACCCCTCGGCCGGCGCCCCTGCCAGAGGACGACGGGTCTGAAGGCGCTACTCAAGAAGACGCCGGCCGCTCAGATGAACAACCATGACACACACGAAGTGGTGGCGGCCATGGGGCACAAAGCGCGTTCGGGGCGCGAAGCCTGACAAGAAAGGGTAATGTGAATGACTGATACACAACGGTGGAGCGAGCTCGCGCAGCAACTGCGCGTAGATAGCATCCGGAGCACGACCACGGCTGGCTCTGGGCATCCAACGTCCTCGATGTCGGCGGCTGACCTCATGGCGGTCCTGCTCTCTGACTATCTGCGCTATGACTTCTCAAATGCCAAGTCTCCCAACAACGACCACCTGATCTTTTCGAAAGGACACGCGGCGCCGCTGCTCTACGCGGTTTACAAGGCGGCTGGCGGCATCTCGGATGAGGAGATGCTGACGCTGCGCAAGTTTGGCAGCCGAATCGAGGGGCACCCAGTTCCCGTGCTTCCTTACGTGGACGTCGCCACTGGTTCGCTTGGTCAGGGTCTGCCGATTGGTGTGGGCGTCGCGCTGGCTGGGAAGTATCTCGATAAGCTGCCCTATCGGGTGTGGGTTGTGCTGGGCGACAGTGAGATGGCGGAGGGCTCGATCTGGGAGGCGCTCGAACTTGGCGGCCATTACCATCTCGACAACCTGATTGGCATCTTGGACATGAATCGTCTTGGCCAGCGTGGCGAAACCATGCTTGGCTGGAACGGCGACGCCTACGCGGCCCGCGCACGAGCCTTCGGGTGGCGCGCGATCGAGATCGACGGGCACGATCTCAACCAGATCAATGCGGCGTATGCGCAGGCCATGCAGGGCGGCGAGCAACCGACGCTGATCATCGCGCGCACGCTCAAGGGCAAAGGCTTCTCTGAAATCGAGAACCGGGACGGCTGGCATGGCAAGGCATTGCCGCCGGACATGGCCGAGCGCGCGATCAAGGAGCTTGGTGGTGAGCGCAACATCCTGGTGGATGTTCGCAAGCCAGAGGCGGGCGCCCCCGCGATTCAAGGCGCCGGCGGCCCCGCAACATTGACCGCCTATGAGACAGGCACAGCGGTCGCCACGCGTACCGCCTATGGCGATGCGCTGAAGGCGCTCGGCGCGGCGCGGCCCGATGTGGTAGCGCTGGACGGCGAGGTGAGCAATTCGACATACGCGGAGTATTTCGCTAAGGCGTTTCCAGAGCGGTTTTTCGAGCAGTATATCGCTGAGCAGCAACTTGTAGGCTCGGCAGTCGGGTTGCAGGTGCGGGGGTACAAACCGTTCGCCTCCACATTCGCCGCATTCTTTGCTCGGGCGTACGATTTCATCCGTATGGCGGCGATCTCGCGGGCGAATATCCGCCTCTCAGGCTCTCACGCGGGAGTCTCGATTGGTGAGGACGGGCCGTCGCAGATGGCGCTGGAAGACCTTGCCATGATGCGGGCGGTGTACGGCAGCACGGTTCTTTACCCGAGCGATGCGAACCAGACTGCGAAACTGGTCGAGGCCATGGCTGATCGGGAAGGCCTTGTGTACCTACGCACGACCCGCGAGAAGACACCGGTGCTTTACGACGCCAGCGAGCGCTTCCCGATTGGTGGGAGCCGCGTGTTGCGCGAATCCACCCAGGATGCGGTTACCGTTGTGGCGGCTGGAATCACGCTGCACGAAACGCTAAAGGCGTACGACGCGCTGAAGGCCGAGGGTATCCACATACGGGTGATTGACCTGTACTCCTTGAAACCGGTTGATGTCGCTACGCTACGCGCTGCGGCCGCAGCCACAGGTGGACGGGTTGTGACGGTGGAAGACCACTGGATTGAAGGCGGAGTCGGTGACGCTGTTCTCGAGGCGTTCGCTGGCGACGACTCCGCGCCCGCTGGTCAGGCGTTCCCGCGCGTGACAAAGCTCGCGGTGCGCGAGATGCCAGGATCTGGTAAGCCCGATGAACTCATCGAGGCCGCGGGCATCAGCGCGAAGCACATCGCCAACGCCGTTCGGGCGCTTCTCGCGTAAAACCGACCTTGCGATAAAAGAGCGGGTGCGCCACCACGAGCGAAGTTGGGTGGCCCGCCCGCTTTCGTTGTTGGGCCGTGGGTACTCCACGGGTCTTACTCGCGTTGACGGCATCGGTAGAATGGGTTACGATCAGTCTGCGTGCGACGAGCGTAGGTAATTTCAGGGGTTACACGCGTGTAACGCCGCCACGACGGGGGATACATGGATCCCATCAAGGTGATTGCGCTGGCGCTCTTGCAGGGCGTGACAGAACTCTTTCCTGTGAGCAGCCTGGGACACACCGTCATTATTCCCGGGATCGTGGGATGGAATGATGTGCTTCGGAGCGCAGCCTTTGTTCCTCTGCTCGTCACGCTGCATTTGGGCACGTCCGCCGCACTGCTCACCTTCTTCTGGCGTGACTGGGTGACACTGCTACGCGGAGGACTACGCACTATCATAGCTGGCCGCTTCACGTCGGATGTCGACCCTGACGGGGCCGGACGCCAGCTGGCGCTGGTAGTAGTGGGCACTATCCCGGCTGGGATCGTGGGACTGCTGCTCCAATCGTATCTGGAAAAGGGCTTCAGTCAGCCGGTGCTAGCGGCGGCATTTCTCGTGGCAAATGGCGCGGTATTGCTCGCCGGCGAGCAGATCTGGCGACGCCAGCGCCAGCGGAGCAAGCTGCTGGCAAAGGATGGCGCAGTGGTCGAAGGCGCGCCCGTCACCGCAATGACCTTCAAGCAGGCGCTGTTCATTGGAAGCTCGCAAATCTTGGCGCTTATTCCCGGCTTCTCGCGCTCAGGGCTGACAATGGTTGCAGGAATGGCGAGCGGGCTAAGCCATGAAGCCTCGGCGCGCTTCTCTTTTCTCCTCGCGACACCTATTATTCTCGCAGCCGGCGCGCTCGAAGTGCCGACACTGCTTCAGGGGCAGTACCGTGGCGACCTGCCGATCGCGGCCGGAGGTGGGGTGATCGCGGGCATCGCGGCGTATCTTAGCGTGCGTTTCCTCATGCGCTATTTCGAGACCAACCGACTTGACCCATTCGCCTACTACTGTGTCATCGCTGGCACGCTCGCATTCGCGTATTTTGCGCTGAAGGCGTTCAACGTTATCCCCTAGCCGTTCGCGTCATCGCACTGTGCGAGACGCCGCACTGTCCATGTTCCTCAGAGGAGTTCCCCCCAACATGAAACCAGCCTGGCTCATTGGTGGCTTGATTGCGGTTGTCTGCGTGGTAGTTGGCGTGTACTACCTGATCCCGGGGATCTATCATCCTTTCACCAGCAGCGACCCGAATGGACTGCATCTCAAGCATGCGATCGTATTCTTTGGCCTCGCTATCGTGTCACTTGTGGGCGCGCGCTTCGCTGCCAACGCGCAGAAAGCGCAGTAGCGCTCCGCACGAGGCGCACATCGGGACAGCCGGAACTCCACAGCGTGCGGGCGTCGCGAAAGTTGGCGCGCTGAATTTGAGCGTTTGCGAGTTCCAGCATGTGCCGTCCTTAAAGGCTGCTGCCGCCTTACTCCGCAAGCACGTGGTGTAAGGCGGCAGCAGCCTTTTCGTGCGCCAAGCCGGTAGCGCATATCTCCTCAAGTGAATGGCACGAGGAGGCCATACCACTTTCACATGGGATGTTGTACTAGGGCTGACCCCAGGTCTGGATTCGCCAAGCGTGGCTCATGGCTACTTTACAACGACCCAGGCGAAATTGGAAAATGTGGAATAACCAGTGGATCGGGGATGTCGCGCGCCCGCCGGTTTATGAATGTCGCAGCCTTGATCCCCGCCGCACGTCCCGGATGCCATAGACCCCACCGACCAAGAGTGCGCATACAGCGAGGAGCCACGCTGCAAGCGACAAGTCCGACCACAGAGCAAACGTGCGCGGAGTAGCAAGTTGCGCAACCGCCGCGAAGCCCGCGCACAGCGCGAAGGCGAGTTGCCCCAGGCTGATCCACCGCAACGGCAGGGATCGGCGCCGTTCTCCCCACACCCACAGGACGAGCGCGAAGATGAGAAAACCGACACCCGCGAAGACCGGCGCCCCGACTCGCAGCAACATTGCGTGCCTCCGTGCCATCAATGCAATTCAGTTGGCTTAATTGGGGGCGCCGGGCAGGGGCGTATCTCGCGCGTCGTGCGCCACTGACGTCGAGTCACTACAATCCGACAACAACGCCTCATTGCTCCACGTGTACTTCGCCGTACGCCAAACCACAACGTCTCAACTGAAATCGGTATCATATACCAGTCAGCACTGACCAGATAGGCCGACTAGACTGAGCGCCGCTGCCAGAGATTTCGATTGGCAGCGGCGCTCAGTCGCTTTACGCGTGCAAGAGTCGTTATTCGGCGGCCGCTTCGGGCCATAGGATTTTCGCCCTGCTTGATACGATCTCACTGGCGCGCGCGACAAACGCGTCCAGCGGCATCGCGCCGAGGTTCTCGTTGGAGCGCAGGCGCACGGCGACCTCGCCTGACTGAGCCTCCTTATCACCAACTACCAGCATATACGGGATCTTGCGCAACTGCGCGTCCCGCACCTTGGCATTCATGCGCTCTTTGCGCATGTCCACCTCGGCGCGCAGACTCGACCGTTGCAGCCGCTGGAGTACCTGCGCGGCGTAATCGCCATGCTTCTCATCAGAGATGGGAATGACAATGGCCTGCACGGGCGAGAGCCACACTGGAAACGCGCCTGCGTAGTGCTCGATCAGGACACCCAGGAAGCGTTCCGTCGAGCCCATGATAGCCCGATGGATGATGGCAGGTCGGTGCGCCTGACCATCCTCGCCAATGTATTCGAGCTCGAAGTTCTCTGGATGAAAGAAATCGAGCTGGATCGTGGACAGCTGCCACTCACGGCCGAGAGCGTCCCGCGCCATCAGGTCCATCTTGGGACCGTAGAATGCCGCTTCACCCTCGACGGCCTCATATTCCAGCCCCTTGCTGTCGAGCGCCGCGTGGAGGTCGGCGACGGCCGCCTTCCAGATATCGATGTTTCCGTGATATTTCGTCGTGTCGCTGAGGTCAGGCAGCGAGAGGCGAACGCGATAGTCCGTCAGTCCGAACGTGCCGAGGATTTCTCGCACGAGATCAACGATGCGGCCGAATTCCTCCTGGACCTGGTCGTGTCGCACGAAGATATGCGAATCGTCCTGCGTCAGCGCGCGAACCCGCGTCAGCCCGCCCAGCTCACCCTGCTTCTCATAGCGGTACAGCGTAGCGAACTCGGCATAGCGCAGCGGAAGTTCCCGGTAACTGTGCCGTTGCGCCTTGTAGAGCATGAAGTGCGACGGGCAGTTCATCGGCTTCAGCTCGAAGCTGTTGTCCTCGAGTTCCTCCGCCGACTCGCCCTCATGCGCGTCTCGGTCCTCCTGCATCTTGGGAAACATGGAGTCGCGGTAGTGGTACCAGTGTTTGGAACGCTTGTACAGTCGGACGCGTGCGATATTGCTCGTCCACACATGCTGGTAGCCATGCTCCACCTGCACACCGCGGACGTAGGACTCCATTTCGTGCCGGATGATCTCGCCATTTGGCAGAAAGAGCGGGATACCAGGGCCGACGTCTTCACTAAACGTAAACAGTCCGAGTTCGCGGCCAATCTTACGGTGGTCGCGCTTGCGCGCCTCCTCGAGCTGCCACAGGTAGTTGTCCAGTTCCTCCTGCGTGGACCAGGCCGTACCGTAAACGCGCGTAAGCATGGGACGATGCTCATCACCGCGCCAATACGCTCCGGCGACACGCATCAGCTTGAACGGGCCGAGTTGTCCCGTGCTCTCGACGTGAGGTCCACGGCAAAGATCAAGGAATGGGCCTTGCTGGTAGATGCCCACCTGCGCGTCTGGGAGGTTGTCGATGATCTCAACCTTGTACGGCTGGTCTTTCTCGCGGAAGTACTTCAGAGCCTTGGCGCGGCTCCATTTCGTCTGCTCGAACGGGTGGTTCGCCGAGACGCTTTGGCGCATGCGCTCTTCGATGGCCGGGAAGTCGTCGGGCGTCAGCGGGCGCGGCAACTCCATGTCGTAGTAGAAGCCATCTTCGATTGCGGGTCCGATCGCAAACTTGACGCCAGGGAAGAGTTCCTGGATGGCTTCCGCCATGACATGGGCGGCGCTGTGTCGCATGCGCTGCACAGGCGTATAACTCGTCGACAGGTTCAACTCTTCTTCGACAGACATGGTGTGGCTATCCTTTCATGCTGGCGGCAGCCCGAAGATCGGCGTCCGCGTGTGCGTAGAGCGGTTCAACAAGATGGACACTGTGCGCCAGGCGCGACGCGATATTGGGCGCGCATTGCGGCAGCCGCGGCTGGCGGACGCCGGGTCTGCGCTCCACGAGGATTCGCAAGAACCGCGAGACATCCGAGAACTGGGAGTCCACGTCTGGCGCGTTGCGCGATACTGCGTCGCACATCATGCCTTCGTGAGACCGCGATGCGAGATGCGGTTCTTGATCCAGCGCGGACTGCGCGCGGTGGATACCTACGCCTGGGCATGCGGCGCCTAGAGGTGAATAAAGATTGTCAATGTGTACGGCCATGTGAGGCCTCTTTCGGCGAGGCGCCCAACGAGTTGGGCTCAGAGATGCGCCGCCTGGATGACATGTCGGCGGCTAATCGATCTCCGCGCGCGGGGTGCAGCCGCCAGCATGTCGCTGGCGGTTCTCGCCTCTCAAGTCCTCGTCGTGTCTCATCGTTCGCCATCCTTTGACAGTCTTCGGTTTGTGTGTGTTTGGGCGCCGCGGCAATAGCCAAACAAAATGCCCTCTCGTCCGCATCAGGGACGAGAGGGCGCAACGCCTCCCGTGGTTCCACCCACGTTTCGCGTCGTGCGCTCAATCTCAATGAGGGCGCGCGACGCGCTCGAAGCCTGATAACGGTGGCAGCCGCGATCACCTACGCGGAGCTTCAGGCTCATTCAGCGATCGTGCAAGCGGGTGGTACACGCGCGTCTCACAGCCCGCATGTGGCTTTCAGCCGATGGCCACATTTTTCTGTCGGGGGAAGCGTGCGGCATGTCCCGCGGTCGCATTTGCGACTGGCGCTATAAAGCGCCAACGACACTCTACCACGCTCGGCGACGCCTCGGCAACCCAGAAAGCGCACCACGAGCGCTGGTGACGCAGCTAGCCAGTGCTATGATGCGTGATAGGTGAAGAGGTTGTTGTTCCTTGCGACCAGGATGAAGATCACCATGACAGAGCACCACCTTGAATTCGAACTGCCGGTCTCAGCGTTGCGCAAGACGACCGATCCCACTTCGCTGGGCTTTACGACGACCGAACATTTGGAAGCGCCTCCGGCAATGATTGGCCAGGACCGGGCGCGGGAAGCAATGGAGCTTGCGCTCGGCATTCCTGACTCGCGGTTCAACCTGTTTGTGATGGGCGTTCCAGGTTCCGGGCGAACTGCAACGGCTCTGGCGATGACGCGAGAAGCCGCGCAGCACCGCAAACCCGCCAGCGACTGGGTGTACACTCACAACTTTGAGCACGCCGAGGAGCCGCTGGCGCTTGAGTTACCAGTGGGCCGGGGACGTGGCTTCGCGCACGACATAGAGACTTACGTCATGGCGTGCAGGCGCGAACTTCGACGTGTTTTCAACTCTGACGCCTACCGTCAGCGCAGGACGGCGGCGCTTCAACCTGCGCTCAGCCAGCGAAACCAGTTACTGGAAGCGCTCAATGCCGAAGCGCGAGCGGAAGGTTTCTCACTCCAAGGTACCCCGGGTGGTCTGGCAATCCTGCCGCTTCGCCCCGGCGCCGCCGAGCAATCTGGCGGCGCCGGGACGATGACGCCCGAAGAGTTTCAGGCGCTTCCTCCGGAGGAGCAGCAGCGTATCGAGGAGAACAACGCGAAGGTCGAGGCCGCGGCGAGCCAAATATTTCCGCAAGTTCGTACGATTGAAGAGGGCATGCGCTCGCTGATGCGAGAACTCGATCACGAGGTGGCGGAAGCCGCGGTCGAGGAACCTTCGCAGGCGCTGGAAAAGGAATACGCCGGATTACCGGAGGTGACACGCTTTCTCCATAGCCTGCGAGCTGACATCGTCGCGCACGCGGCGATCTTGCGGGAAGCCGGCGTTCCTCCATCAGACACTCCAGAGGAGGATGAGAGCCCGACGTCAACCGAGAATGACATGCCAACTCCTGATCCGCTCGATGAAGATCTCCGCGAAGCGCCCACCGTGCGGGCGCTGTTGCGCAACTACAGCATCAATGTGATGGTAGGGCGCAGGCCGGATGAGAGCGCGCCCGTGATCGAGGAGACGAACCCAACGTACACCAACCTGATCGGGCGCATTGACATTGGGGCCCGTGACGGGTTGCCATTTACCGATCACATGATGCTACGGCCAGGAGTAATGCATAAAGCCGCCGGCGGCTACCTCATCATACATGCCCGGGAGATGATCGCCAGCCATTCCTGGGAAGCAGTGAAGCGCGTGGCCCGGTTCGGACATATCGAACTGGAGAATGGGTCGATGACGGCGGGCTCCGCCCCTGGGGCGACTATCCGGCCCCAGCCGATTCGCGCTGATCTGAAAATCATCTTGATTGGTGATCCGCTCGCTTACGGCGCGCTCGCGGAAGGTGACCCGGATTTCAGACAAATATTCGCGGTGCGGGCCGACTTCGACGTGGAAATGGCTCGTGACGTCGCTGGAGAGCAGGCGTATGCGCAGATCGCGGGTGACGCCGTGCGCAAGCTCGGCTTTCCGCCCTTCTCGAGCGCGGGCGTGGCCACGGTGATCGATGAGGGCAGCCGCTGGGTTGATGACCAGGCGCATATCTCGACGGAGCTTATGGACGTGGGAGATCTCTGCCGTGAGGCGGGATACTTCGCCAGGAGGGCGGGAGCCCCAGTGACGGACGCTTCCCACGTCAATACGGCGATTGCGGCGCGCACGCGACGTGAGAGCGTCTATTCCGACAAGACGCTCGACATGATATTGGATGGCTCGATCAAGATCTCCACAACGGGGGCTGTTGTTGGCCAGGTCAACGCACTCAGCGTTCAACTGGTATTTGGCCATCCCGCTGGGATCCCAAGTCGCATCACTGCGCGCGTCTCCCCTGGCATGGCTGGGGTCGTCACGGTTGAGCGCGAGACCGAAATGAGCGGCCCAACGCATACAAAGGGTGTGCTCGTGTTGAGCGGCTATCTTGCTGGCCGGTTCGCGCAGCGTTTTCCCATGAGCCTTTCGGCGAGCCTCTGCTTCGAGCAACTGTACTCGCCTGTCGATGGGGATAGCGCGTCATCTGCGGAACTGTACGCGATCTTATCGGCGCTGGCGGACGTGCCCATCAGTCAGGAGGTGGCGGTGACGGGCTCAGTGAATCAGCGCGGCGAAGTGCAGGCGATTGGGGGCGTCACCCAAAAAATCGAGGGGTTCTTCCACTTGTGTCAGGCGCGAGGGCTTACCGGTCAGCAGGGAGTCCTCATGCCGGCTGTCAATGCGCGCAATCTGATGCTTCGGGATGACGTCATTGCGGCGGTCAGCGAGGGTAAGTTTCATATCTACGGCGTTAGCACGATCGAGGAAGGCATTCAAATCCTGACGGGCATTCCGTTTGGCACGCTTACCAGTGAGGGAAAATATCTCGCGGGAACTGTCGCGGAGCGCGTGCTGACCCGACTCGCCTATTTCCATGATCGCGTTCGCCAGACAGGGTTCATGGGCATGAGTGGGTCAAACAGCTAATCGTGATCGCTTGGCGGTAATCGCCGTAATTTGTCTCCGTCTCCGCGCGAGGACATGCCGAGCGCTGTGAGGGCATGGACAACACCTAATTCATTCGCCGTCGCGGTGACCGCGTCGGCGCGCCGCAGCAAAGCTGGCATGGCATTGCCCATGGCAATGCCCATGCCGCTGGCGTCAAAAAGTGACAAATCATTTTCCCCGTCTCCGATGGCGACGATGGAATCCCGGTTGATGCCGAGTTGCGCGGCAAGCGCGGTCAGGGCGCGGCCTTTGCTCACCTCTGGCGAAACGATCTCGACAAAATCCGCCGTCGTGCGCATGACCGTCGCCTGGCCGCCAAGCGCTGCGGTCAGGTGGTCGCGCAGTTGGCGCAAGTGGTCGGGATCGCCAGTTAGCAGCAACTTCAGAGCAGGTGGAAGGGCGCCGTCAAGCGCAGATACATGTCGGACGCTGGGCTCATGGTAGGACGCGAGGATGTCGTCGAGTGGTCCCACCGGAGCATCGGTGAAAATCGCGTCTGTCGAGTACCATGCGGTCGCCTGGTCAGGGGCGATGTTACATATCGTGGCCAGCGCCGCGCTCAGGAGGTCGAATTCGAGCGGCCACGCGCTTACGACACATCCCGAATCACCATCCATGAGCGCCGCGCCATTGCAGACGATTTGAGCGCCATGCAGACCTAACTCGCTCAAAAGCGGCCGCACGGAAGCAAGTAATTTGCCTGTCGCCAGGCAAATGCGCGCTCCACGTTGCTGCGCCTCCAAAATCGCATCGCGAGTCGTAGGGTGTAGCCGATGCTGGTCATCCAGGAGTGTGCCATCCACATCGAGCGCCACTAGCTCAAACAACCGTCACCTCTGTCACGCCGTGAATTTCGTCACATTTGGGTCCCTGACCCCTTGCCAACCCGCGTCTTCACCTGTACTATTGTAGTAGAACATATGTTCTAATACGGCGCGGCGCACGACACCTTGCCCGCGCTGATAGCGAGCCGAAAGGGGCGATGCATTATGGCGCGCGTCCTGGTAGTAGACGATGACCCCACCATTCGGCAGTTGTTGACCATTGCCTTTTCGATGGATGGCCACACCGTCGAGACGCTTGCGGACGGTCGAGAGGTGCTTGCCACACTTCGCGTGTCTGCTGAGCGCATGATTGTGTTCATGGATATCATGATGCCATATGTGGATGGACTAGCAGTTTGCCACCAGCTTCAGGATGAACCGGAACTTCTTGCGCGGCATGCTGTCGTCGTCATGACCGCGGGACTTGGCTCGTTCGAGCCGTTTCCGTCTTTCATTCGCGACGCGCTCGGCAAGCCATTCCATCTGGAACGCGCGCTGGCGCTGGTCGAACGGTTTGACGCAGAATCGCTGGCGCCGCACAGCGCCGCGGCGCGCGATCTAGAGGCGCGTGAGGCGCGCGCGGTGTAGCGAAGCGCGCCTAGGCAGGGCTTGCGGCGTCGAGCGCGGCGTGCAATTCCGCGGCGCGCTCGGCGGCCTCCTCGGCCTCCGCAGTGCGGCCAGAGGCGAGTAGCGCCTGCGCGAGCGTCTCGTGAGCGGTGGCGAATTCTGGCTCGAGCGCCACCGCGGATTCCGCCATGTCTACCGCCGCGTCAGCCCGCCCACCAGTTAGATACGCGCTGGCGAGGTCGTTACGGATACCGGGATTAAGCGGGTCAAGCTCAACCGCGCGCTCGAAAGCGCTGATCGCTTCTTCATGCTGACCCAGGCCATCGTAGGCAGCGGCGCGCTCGTACGACGCTTCCGGATCTTCTGGAAAGCGTTCCAGGAATTCCTGAGATGCTTGCAAGGCTTCAGGATAGCGTTCGGCGAGGTTTAGGGATGCGGTGAGCCCAGCATACGCTTCTGCAAGTGGGTCGTCATCGCCACTCGCGTCGCGGAAGGTGTAAATCAGTTCGCGGTACATGGCCACCGCTTCGTCGTATCGTTGGGCCTCACGAAGCGCCTCGGCCTGATTGAAGCGCACCGCGCTGGCGTCCGGATCGATTTTCAGGGCGTGGTTATACGCGTCAATAGCGCCTTCGAGATCATCAAGCTCCTGGCGCCAGTTAGCAAGTCGCTCCCAGGCCTCGATATCGTCCGGGACCAATTCCGTGACACGCTCCCAGGTCGCGGCAGCCTCGGCGGCATCGTTCATCGTTTCATGCGCCAACGCGAGCGTCTCATAAGCGACTGGCTGATCGGGCGCGAGAGCAACCATCTGGTTTGCCAGGTTGAGCGCGTCCTGCTCTCGCCGACCGATGAGGTAGGCGTCGCACAGGCGCTCGTAGCGATCGAGATCACGTGGATGATCGTCTACCTCGCGCTCCAGCTCGGCGATATGCTCATTCTGGCGCGCCGACTCTTCACGCGCCTCGCGCAACCGCTCGGCGGCCAGCGTGTTGCCTGGATTGACGATTTGCGCCTGCCGATACGCGAGCGCCGCATCGTCATAGAACCCGAGTTCGAGGTAGAGGTCGCCAATGTTGGTGTAGAGCTCGTCGTCGCTGTTATCAAGCTCGACAGCGCCACGAAACGCTTCGAGCGCCAGTTCTTCCTCGCCGCGCTCACGATACAGGTGTCCCAGGTTCTTGTATCCCTCAACCAAACTTGGATCAAGGTAGATGGCGCGCAAGTACGACAGTACCGCGATATCGCTATCGCCTAGTCGCTGGTTGGCGAGCGCGTGATTGAACCGCGCTGGCGCATAGCGAGGCGCCGCCATCGCGGCGCTGGCGAACGCCTCCTGCGCAGTCTCGAAGTCGCCCGATGCGGCGGCGTCGAGGCCGCGTCGCATGGCATCGGAAGCGTCCGGTGGCAGGTCAGCGGACGCGCCGCCTTCGCGTGAGCGATCATCATTCGATGACGATTGCTGGCCACCAGGGAGATTGGCGTCCTCAGCCATGCCGTTGCACTCCTTCCAGGAACACGCCAGGAACACGAATTCGCGGGGTTTCGCCACGAGGCGCGCCGGGTGAATCCAACATGGTCAATCCCCGGCGCGCCTCAGCCTTCAGTGGCTGATCTAGAGCGCTCCCAGCGAGCCGTCCAGTGTCACTATCGCCTCATCTATATCGGCGGTAGTGATGACCAGCGGCGGAACGAAGCGAATCGTGGATGGACCTGCGTTGGTGATCAGCAGCCCGCGTTCCAGAGCGCGGTCCATGATATCTTGCGCGCGCGGCTCTGCAAGGTCGAACGCGCGCATGAGGCCAAGCCCACGGACACCGCTTATGAACGAATACTTGGCCGCAAGTTGGCGCACTTTCTCATCGAGGTAGGCGCCCATTTGCTCGGCGTGCGCGAGCAGATTGTCGGTCTCCATCGTCTGCATGGTCGCTGTACCAGCGGCGCAAGCGATGGGATTACCGCCAAAGGTCGTGCCGTGGTCGCCCGCTTCGAAGATGTCAGCCCGAGGCGCGGCGAGCATCGCGCCAATCGGCACGCCGCCCGCAAGCCCCTTCGCCATGGTAACGATGTCAGGGCGAATGCCCATATGCTCCCAACTGAAGAACTTGCCAGTACGGCCCATGCCGGCTTGCACCTCATCGCAAATCAGGACAAGGTTCTTCTCGTCACACCATGCTCGGAGCCCTTGCATATATTCGGTTGATGCCGGGTAAATGCCGCCCTCGCCCTGCACCGCTTCGATGAGTACGCCCGCGGTATTGTCGGTCGTGGCCGCCTTCAGCGCGTCCAGGTCGTTGAACGGGACCTGTCCAAAGCCATCAGGTAGCGGGCGCCAGGTGTCCTGATACTTTTTCTGGCCGGTAGCTGCGGTCGTCGCCAAAGTGCGCCCATGAAACGAGCGCTCCATGCTGATGATGCCGAATGCGCCGCCGCGGTTGACACGGCCGTACTTCCGCGCTAGCTTGATCGCGCCCTCGTTGGCCTCCGCGCCACTGTTTGAGAAGAAGGCGCGCATGCCGCCGCTCACGTTGTAAAGCTTCTCGGCGAGCTCGACTTGACGCTCATTGATATATAGATTGGAGACGTGGACGAGTTTGTGCGCCTGGTCAACGATCGCGTTCACCACAGCAGGATGGGCATGGCCAAGCACGTTGGTGGCGATGCCGGCGACGAGATCGAGGTATACCTTACCGTCAGCGTCCCAAACACGTACTCCTTCGCCGCGCTCCATGACCAGGTTGCGCTTGAACGTTCCCTGATAGTATTTGTGCTCGCGCTCTACCCACTTAGCGGACTCGCTAGTGGTCGCAGGTGCGACCGGTTCGATTGATGTCATGAGCGGCTATCCCTCTCGAAGCTAACGTGTGTACGTCGTATTTTCGTCAATATAACCGTGGGTGAGGTCGCAGCCCCACGCGGTTGCGGAGGCGCTACCAACGCCGAGGTCCACATCGACGACAACCTCGGCTCCGCTCATCGCGCGTTTGGCGGCGCTTTGATCATACGCAATCGCCACGCCGTGCTGCACGATGACTGTGTCGCCTAATTGGATGCTGATGCGGTCGTGGGCGAGATCAGCGCCGCTGGCGCCCAGCGCGGCCATCACGCGGCCCCAGTTAGGATCTCCACCAGCGACTGCGCACTGCCACAACGGCGAGGCGGTTACCGCACGGGCGGCTTTGCGCGCGTCGGTGTTGGTCTTCGCGCCGTTGACGTTGACGATCATCAGGTGCGTTGCCCCCTCACCGTCGCGCGCGATCTCGCGCGCAAGGTAGCGGGTCACATGGCGCAAGGCGGCAGTGAATGTCGCTGCGTTTTCGGCATCCGCGTTGAGCGGCATGTTTTCGGCGGCGCCATTCGCGAAGAGCAGGACCGTGTCATTCGTCGACATGTCGCCGTCAACGCATACCATGTTGAAGGAGTCGTTGACAGCGCTCGACAATTGGCTCTGCAGCCAGCCCTGCTCAACCGCAGCGTTCGTGGTGAGGTAGCAGAGCATGGTGGCCATGTTCGGGTAGATCATGCCGGCGCCCTTTGTGGAGCCACCAAGACGCACGGTCTTGCCCTGAATCTCAAATTCCACCGCGATGGTCTTGACGCGCGTGTCAGTGGTGATGATGCCCTCGGCGAACGCGTCACCGCCGTCAGGGGCGAGCTCAACTGTTCTGACTCCTGCCTCGATCTTCTCCATGGGGAGCAGACGGCCGATAATGCCGGTCGAGGACACCATGACCCGGGTAGGGTCGAGGCCGAGCTTGGTCGCGGTCAATTCCGCCATCCGGCGAGCGTCTGCCATACCCTGGGCGCCATTGGAGCAGTTGGCGTTGCCGCTATTGACGGCGACAGCCTGCGCGACCCCGCCGGTCGCGGCAAGGTTCTCCTTGCAAAGTATCACCGTGTGGGACGCTGTACGGCTGGTCGTAAATGTGCCAGCGGTGACGCAAGGCGTGTCGGCGACCAGCATCGCAAAGTCCGGCGTACCGTCGGCCGACTTGATTCCGCACGACACACTTCCTGCGCGGAATCCGGGCGCGGCCGTAACCCCGCCGCTGACAAGGCGGATCCCTTCTGGAAGATCGCGGGTCATGAGCTCTGGAAATTCAGACACGAAGCACGGCTCCTCTTTGAGCGGCGCGCCGGCGAGTGACGGCTCAGAAGGGCGGTCGCACACGCGGGTGTGGCTGCCCCACGATGGTTCGTACCAGCGCCATAAGCCTGGTCATTGTATATCCGCGCGAGTAAGCGCCGCAACCGCGTGATATGCGGGCTGCCGGGCATTTGAGGCGCTTGCCAATCAGAAATCGCTATGTTACACTCGCTATGTTATGCGCTTTGGCGCAACCGCGATTTAGACAACCTGCATGGCATTTGGGGGGCTTACCGCGATGCTCGGCCCCTCCAAGCGAGCGCACTTGTAGGCGCGCCAGCCGCGTACTCCTCACCGATTCTGGCGCGGATCTCCCTCACCAGATCGCAACCGAGCGACGTGACGGCGCGTTCGCCGTGTTCGCCTGTTCGCGTGGCCCCGCGTGAACGCAACGCAGCGTTGTCTGGTTGATCCAGATCAGCAGGAGGGCATAGGCACTCGTGAACAGTACCATGTGGTGGTTGGCCGTTCCCATCGGGGCGAGTTTGATCGCCGTGGCGGTGGCGATTGGCCTTGCCCGGTGGGTGACCTCCCAAGACACCGGCACCGCCGAGATGCGCAAAGTATCAGACGCGATCTTCACAGGAGCGCAGGCATTCCTCAGCCGGCAGTACCGCACGATCACGTACCTTGCGCTTGGTGGCGCGGTCGTGATTGGTGTCGTGCTCGCGTTGCTAACTTCCCTGAGCTCGCCGCATGCGACAGGTCTCGACGGTCCAGTTGGCGTTGGCGTCCGCACAGCCTTTTCCTTTCTCTTTGGCGCTTTCTGCTCTGGCGTTTCGGGCTACATCGGCATGCAAGTGGCTGTGCGCTCAAACATTCGCGTGGCAAGCGCTGCGCGGCGTGGCCTCGGTGACGCGCTCATGGTTTCGCTCCGGGGCGGCGCGGTTTCTGGCTTCTTCGTCATCTCCCTCAGCTTGTTGGGCGTCACGCTGCTGTACGTCATCTTCGCGGCGCTCACCCCGCTTACGGGCGCGACCGTCGCGCCGACGGATATTGTTGGTTTCGGCTTTGGCGCCAGTTTCGTCGCCTTGTTCGCTCAACTGGGCGGAGGCATCTATACCAAGGCGGCTGATGTTGGCGCTGACCTCGTAGGCAAGGTCGAAGCCGGCATTCCGGAGGATGACCCACGCAATCCGGCCGTGATCGCCGACCTGGTCGGTGACAATGTCGGTGACTGTGCGGGCCGTGGCGCTGACATCTTCGAGTCGACCGCCGCTGAAAATATCGGCGCGATGATCCTCGGCGCGGCGGTCTCGCTGTCGCTGGCTGGGGGCATCGCGAAGAACGCTCACGCCGAGTGGATTATCTTCCCGCTCGTGGTCGTCGGCATCGGTATCCTCTGCTCGCTGGCCGGGCTGGCCGTCGTGCGTAAGAGCGCGGTCAAGGAACCTGCTCAGGCGGCGGGAAGAGATCCTGGTCAGATCGCGATGGGCCAGCTCAATGTTGGCTATTACGTGACTGCGTCGTTGTCGGCGGTGGGTATCGTCCTGGCCTCGTATTTCCTGCTCAGCGGGCAGACGTCGGCCTGGTGGGCGTTCGCACTCGCGGGCCTTGTCGGCATCGTCAACAGCATCGCGTTTGTGTTCATCACGCAGTACTACACGTCTGGCACATTCCGCCCCGTGCGCGAGATCGCGAACGCGGCCCGGACCGGCCCGGCAACGGTGATCATCTCGGGTATCGCGATCGGCTTCGAGAACACCGCGCTGCCTGTGCTGGCGATTAGCGCCTCGCTCGGGCTCTCCTATTACCTGGGCACGCTGGCGAACCTTGGCTCACACGGCGTTGTGAGTACTGGTGGCATCTATGCCACGGCGGTCGCGACGATGGGCATGTTGATGAGCGCCGGATACATCCTGGCGATGGACACCTTCGGGCCAATCACTGACAACGCTGGCGGCATCGTTGAAATGAGCAACGCCCCTGAGTCGGTTCGCGACATCACCGACGCGCTCGACGGTGTGGGCAACACGACCAAAGCGCTGACGAAGGGCTATGGTATTGGCTCCGCTGCGCTGGCCGCGTTCCTGCTGTTCAGCGCGTACCTCGACATCATTTACCAGTATCGCCACTCAGTCTCAGCATTCACGGTTAACCTGGCGAACCCGCCTACGTTCATCGCGGCGCTAATCGGCGCGATGCTGATCTTCCTCTTTAGCTCGTTCGCGATTCGCGCGGTCGGTAGCGCTGCTCAGGCCATGATCGAGGAAGTCCGCCGCCAGTTCAAGGCTGACCCGGGAATCATGAAGGGCACTTCGACACCGGATTACGCTAGTTGTGTGGACATCAGCACGACCGCCGCATTGCGCCAGATGGTCATACCCGGTGTCCTGGTCGTCGCAACGCCTATCCTCATCGGTCTCGTTCTCGGGCCTGAGGCGGCAGCGGCGCTGCTCATGGTCGGCACCATCGCGGGTATCCTGATGGCGCTCTTCATGAACAATGGTGGAGGCGCGTGGGATAACGCCAAGAAGTATATCGAGGCGGGATTCCTGAAGGATGAGAACGGCGCTAAGCTGGGCAAGCGCACACCGGCGCATGAGGCGAGCGTGGTGGGTGACACAGTGGGGGATCCGTTCAAGGATACCGCCGGACCGTCGCTCCACGTTGTGATCAAGCTCCTGAGCACGATCACGCTTGTAATGGCCCCACTCTTCCTCGCCCTGCATCCCTAGATTCCGGTCGCGTTAAACGCCGCCGGTCTGGTGTACACTCTACCCAGACCGGCGGCGTCTGTTTGTCTGGTTTGACAAGTGAGCGCTTCCCGCCTTGATAGTAAATGGAGCCTTCTGCGGTGAAAGATGCGCGCCTCCTCCAGCCACTGACTGTTCTTTGCCTGCTCGCCATCGCTGTGTGCGGCTGCTCCACGTATGGGGTTTCCTCCGCGCCGAGGAGCGGCCCGACGGGCGGATGTGTCGCCGCAGGTTGCGGCGCTTCGCCGGTTGGGGTGGGCGCGACTGGCCTCGGTATCTTCGTCGAGCCGCAGGCGGGCGAAACGCCGGTACTGCATGCCATCGAGGGAGCGCAAAGGTCTATATGGGTCGAGGTCTACTTGCTCACCGACCGTAACGTGATCAATGCATTGGAGGATGCGGTCACGCGTGGGGTCGACGTGCGTGCGCTCCTCGAACTTAACCCCTGTGGCAGCGGTTCCACGAGCCCTGAGACAACACTTCAGGAATTGCAGGCGGCCGGAGTTCAGGCGAAAGGCTCCGACCCTGCGTATGTCTACACGCACGAGAAGGCGATTATCGTTGACAGCGCGACCTTGCTTGTCTTGACCGCCAACCTGACGAAGTCAGGACTTGGAGGCAGTTCATATGCCGAAAACCGGGAATACGGCGTGATCGATACGACTCCCGCGTACGTAGCGGACGTAGCGGACGTAGCGGACGTAGCGGACGTACAGGAAGCTCAGGCGATTTTTGCGGCGGATTGGCAGCGCACCACGCCAACGCTCTCTGACCCCAATCTCGTTGTGAGCCCAATTAACGCGCGCGCGCGTCTTGAGGCGTTTATCGCCAGCGCGAAGAAGACACTGATTGTGGAAGACGAGGAGATGTATGACCCTGAGTCCGAGAACGCCCTTATCGCATCAGCGCGACGTGGAGTAAGTGTGGAGTTGGTGCTGCCACAGCCAACGGGCTCGTCAAGCGGCGACGCGGATGTTGCGCGTCAACTCCAGGGGGGCGTACATGTGCGGTACATTGGAAGCGTCTTTATGCATGCCAAGATGTTGGTAACAGATGGTGATTGGGCCTTTGTCGGCTCCGAGAACTTTTCGGCCCACTCGCTCGACCATAACCGCGAGCTTGGACTGCTCATCGCTGACAAACATGTCATCGGCACGCTGGACGATACATTCCAGCAGGATTGGACGGACGCGCAGGCCGCGGGCTGACTAATCCCATTCAGGAAAGGCGCAGGCTTCATGGTGCTGGAGATCGCGCAGTACACAGCCCAACTGGGCAAAGCGGACGAACTGCAGACAGGATTGCTGAGAGCCGTTGAAGTCATCAGGCGAGCGAAAGGCTGCGTCTCTGCCACGCCGCGGCGTCAGGTCGAGGACCCTGACAGGTTCGTAGTCACGATCGAGTGGGAGACGCTCGACGATCACCTCGTTGGCTTTCGCGGCAGCCCCCAGTTTCAGGAATATCGGAGTCACCTCACGGGATTGTTCGTGGATCCGATTGTCGCGCTACACTACCTTGAGGTTGGCGCCTAAGCGGCATGCCTGCGCGGAGGTGAAACGGTACTCATTCCCAGAGGCGCATCCCGCTTGCGCCGCCGCGCAGACGCCCATCGACCATCTTTTCGACGCTTGGCGCCTTGTCACCGAGCGCTTCTCGCTTGAATGCAGTCAGCCATTGGCGGAGGAGGCCGCGGTCGCGCTCTTCAATGTGACGCATTATTCCATGCGCCATGGGCGGCCAGCGAACCTGGCTCAGAGATGGGCTTGGCGATGGTATCCAGGGCCAGAACAACAGGCGCGCCGACCGTGGCTACAAAGGCGTCGTGGGCCAGAATAGAAAGCGCGAGCTCCACATTCGCGCCGCGAGCGAACTGGGAGAACACGAGGTTATAGGGCGGCGTGCGCAGGGCGACCAGCGCGATCTCGCCGCCGTCATCCTCAAGGCACGCCAGGTAGGGTGGCCCGCTGAAGTCGCCAATGGTAGCTCGAAGCGTCGCGAGAAGCCCGAGCTGGAGGCAGTGCTCAGCCTCCGACGCGAGGAGAAACGGCGAGACACGCTCAGCGAACGCGGTCACATCTGTAGAGCGCTGCACGCGCATGGTTGGCGCCTCCAGGGCGGCGGTCAGAGCGGGATATTGCCGTGCTTCTTGGGCGGCAGCGAATCGCGCTTGTTCTTGAGCATGTCGAGGGCGACGATGAGCTTTTCCCGGGTGTGGCGCGGCTCGATGACTTCATCCACGTAGCCACGGGCAGCCGCGACATATGGATTGGCGAACCGTTCCTGATAATCGGCGACGAGTTCGGTGCGGCGCGCCTCAGGGTCTTTTGCGTTGGCTATATCGTCCTTGAAAACGATGTTCACCGCGCCATCCACTCCCATGACCGCAATCTCGGCGGTGGGCCACGCATAATTGATGTCGCCGCGAATGTGCTTGCTGCTCATGACGTCATACGCGCCACCGTAGGCCTTACGCGTGATGACCGTGACTTTGGGAACGGTGGCCTCGCAGTACGCGAACAGCAGCTTCGCGCCATGGCGGATGATTCCGCCGTGCTCCTGCGCCACGCCGGGCAGGAACCCGGGCACATCTACCAGGGTGACGATGGGGATGTTGAAGCAGTCGCAGAAGCGGACGAAACGCGCGCCCTTGTCGGAGGAGTTGATGTCAAGCACGCCTGCAAGCACGTTCGGTTGCTGGGCGACGAACCCAACCGACCGCCCGTTGAGTCTCCCGAAGCCGACAACGATGTTGCGCGCGAACTGCTCCTGCACTTCGAAGAAGGAGTCCTGGTCAGCCACCATACGTATGATGTCTTTCATATCGTACGGCCGATTGGGATTATCCGGAATGATAGTGTCGAGCGCTTCGTCAGCGCGATTGACCGGATCGTCGGTGACCAGCGCAGGCGCGTCTCCCATATTATTGGAGGGCAGATAGCTGAGGAGCGCCCGAATCTGGCGGAGGACCTCTACTTCGCTGGGAGCGGCGAAGTGCGCCACGCCACTGGTCGCGTTGTGCACAGTGGCTCCACCAAGTTCGTCAAATGTCACATTCTCATGTGTCACCGTCTTTAGCACGTTGGGCCCGGTAACGAACATGTGGCTGCTTCCCTCGACCATGAAGATGAAATCTGTTATGGCTGGGGAGTAGACCGCCCCACCCGCGCACGGCCCCATGATCGCGGATATCTGTGGCACAACGCCGCTTGCCAGCGTGTTTCGGAGAAATATGTCCGCATAGGCGCCAAGACTCACTACGCCTTCCTGGATGCGGGCGCCGCCGGAGTCGTTCAAACCGATGACTGGCGCGCCATTCTTCATCGCCAAGTCCATGATCTTGCAGATCTTCTCTGAGTGGGCTTCAGAGAGCGAGCCGCCAAAAACGGTGAAGTCCTGAGAGAAGACATAGACGAGCCGGCCGTCCACCTTGCCGTATCCCGTAACGACGCCATCGCCGAGAAAGCGCTGCTCTTCGAGGCCGAACCCCGTCGCGCGGTGAGTGGCGAACATATCGAGTTCCTGGAAGGTCCCAGGGTCTGCGAGGAGCTCGACGCGCTCGCGTGCGGTGAGCTTGCCCTTTTTGTGCTGTGCGGCGATACGGTCAGCGCCACCACCCTGTAGCGCCTGTTCCTTGAGCGTGCGGAGCTCTTCGATCTTCTGGCGTGTGGTCTTCACGGTGGCCCTCTCTGATATCTGCGCTGGCTGTTTCATCGCGGCGCACACAGGATAGAATGGTAGGGGTATGAACTGGAACGCTAAGCGCTGGTCACGGAGTCGCCAGCCATGCGCTGAACGAGTTCGATGAGCACGCCGAACGTTCCTTTGGGATGAAGAAAGATGCCACGCCCTTCGGCTGTCTTGCGGGGAGTGGCGTCGAGTACGCGCGCGCCCTGTGACTGAAGGTCAGCGAGCGCCTGGTCGATGTCAGGGACTTCGAGGCAAATATGGTGTAGGCCAGCGCCATGGCTGGCGAGGAAGCGGCCGACGCCCGTCTCGGCGCTGAGAGGCTCCAGCAACTCGATCTGGCTACCGCTTTCGCCTCCCAGAGGGAGAAACGCAATTCGGACACCTTCGCTTGGGAAGTCCAGGATATCTGATGGCGCGAGCCCAAGGGTATCTTGATAAAAGCTCAGCGCCTCATTCAGGTGGGCAACGACAATCGCGACGTGATCAATCCGCTTGATGGCGCTGGTGAGCATCGCGCTGTTCTCCTTTGATTCGCGGCTTCCCTGTATCCTACGTCTGGCATGAAAAGCGCGTCAAGGCGCTTGCTGGCCCACGGCGACTCTGGGAAAGGCACGGCGATACGATGACAAGAATTCGAGTGGGGACGGCGAGCTGGACGGATCACGAGCCGTTTTATCCCCCAGAATATGCGCGCGCAGACATGAAGTCGTGGCGCATCGAATACTATGCGCGCTACTTTTCGGTCGTAGAAGTTGATTCCACCTACTACAGTCTTCAGCCTGCGCGCAACTTCGCCTTGTGGGCTGAGCGCACGCCCGACGACTTCATTTTCGACGTAAAGGCCTACAGCGAACTGACATGGCATCACCGTGATGAGCAGGGTAAAGGTCAGTCGCCGAGCGCCGAAACGTTCGCGCGCTACAGCGAGATGATCCAGCCGATGCGAGCGGCTAGGAAGCTGGGAGCGATTCTCTTCCAATTTCCGCCGTGGTTCACGTTTTCAGATGATGGGCTGGAGTATTTGACCACTGCGCGTGAAATGCTTCCAGACGACACCATCTCTGTAGAGTTCCGACACCGTTCCTGGGTCGAAGGGGACAATCTGGCGCGAACGAAGCAGGCGCTGGAAGCCGCGCGCCTGGCATATTGCGCGGTCGATGAGCCGCAGGTTGGATCAGGGTCTGTTCCGCCTGTCGTCATGGTAACAGACCCGTCATTTTCGATGGTGCGATTCCACGGGCGCAATCGCGCGACCTGGTATGGCAAAGGTCTGACAAGCAGCCGCCAGCGATATGACTATCTCTACTCCGTCGATGAGCTCAAGCCTTGGGCGGAGCGTATCGAGCGCGTCGCCGCGCAGCTCACAGGCAGCGAAGTTCACGTGATTGCGAACAACAACGCCAGCAACTACGGCATAGTCAATGCGCTGGACTTGCAGGGCCTGCTTGGTCAGATTGTCGGAGGGGGGCGGCCGCTACCGGATGGAGTCAAAGCCACGATCCGGCAGCGCGCGGGAGAAGACAGTGAGGATCCTTCAACTGGCTCTCAGGAGTCATTGTGGCCTGACGGCGATTCATGACCTGCGTATTGCGCCTCAAGCGTTGATGTGGCTGCGATGGTACAGCAGGTAGAGCATCATCGCCTGGCGATAATCCGCCGTCGTGGCTGCGCCCTGAGCCGTGACGCGGTCGGTCAGCGCAAAGACACCTTCCGCGATGCGAAGGTCTGCTTCGTCCACAAACCCGGAGCGGCGGAGCTCGTCGAGCACGGTCGCTGGGTCTCCGCCATGGCCAGGCAGACCGTAGCTGCGCGCGGCCAGGCGCACATAGGCCTCGAGTTGATAGCGTAATTGCCAGAAAATGAGCTGGTCACCGCGCGCATCGGCTGGAGTAGTGGGCGTCTCGGGCGGAGGAGGAGCCTTGACATGCTGGCGAGGTGGAGACGGGGGCGGCGGTGGTTGCGGGTGCTGGGCCGGCGCGCGGAACTCAGGCCCTAGTTCGCCCAGGTAATCGCCATACAGATTGAGCAAATCTGGCGGTAGCTCACGCATGGGCGCCTGCGCATTTTGCGGTTGGCGAACTGAAGGCGCCACGGAGGCGAGCGGCCCCGTTGGCTGCTCGGCAAAATCCTGCCGGACAGGTGGCTGGTTAGGGGAGACGAACGCCGGAATGTCGCGCGGCGGAGGGTTCAAGATGCCGCTGGGGCGCGATGGCGTCGCTCCTGGAGCGCTTTTGGAAGGGTAAATTGGGGCGGCGTTAGGCGCGCCTCGATCTCGCGGGACAATGGCCGCCTCCAGCACCCGGCTGATGCGGTCGGAGTCGGCGCTTGAGCGCTTCGAGACGCGCTTGCTTGACGACCATGATGCAGCTTGCCTTCGCGCGCCAAAGTCGCGCTCGCCGCCAGCCACGTAGCCAGCGAACCGCCGGTGGGTTTCAGTAGCGAGCTTCGCGGCGCGTGTGCGAAGGAGCGGTAGATAGCGCTTCCCCGACGGTGTCGCCAGCGCTGGGTTCACTTCGAGATAGCGTTGCGCAAGGCGTTCTAGAAACCGTCTGGAATCGGGCGCTGACGGCGACGAGCGCGCGATGGCATCAAAATTCGCGGAACCTATGAATTGTTCGATCTCCGCGACTTTGGCGCGATCGATGGGGCGCGAGCGCAACTCGCCTGTCCGAAAGTCGAAGAATGGCGGATAGGCGAGAGCGGCCGCGATCGCCTCAACGATCTCCAGGCGGAGCCGCTCGATGTGTCGCGGTTCAACCGCGTCGCCTACGCGCGTCGCCATAGCGCTTTGATCCTCATTTACGGCTCACGAGTGTACGCGCATACATCCTCCGAAATGCGTCATGCGCGTTGTGCCGTCTGCGGGCCAGTCTATCACGGCACGCAGTCCGCGGCCAATCGATAGCGCAGTTGGCGGCTATCCCGCGACGCTGTGCTATACTCGGCTGTGCCGTTGGCGAAGGTGGCTACTCAACGCGCAGCATTCCGCCTCTGACGCCACCAGCACTCAGAACTTGCGATCGGGGACTGGCGCACGTGCGAATACTGGTGGACTATACGTCGGGCATCGCGCAGAGCGCAGGCATTGGCCGCTACACACGTAATCTGGTGGATGCGCTCGTAGCGCTGGATCACGATGACCAGTTCACCCTGTTTTCCGCTGACAGGCCCAACAACACCCGTGGATTCCCGGTCGCGGCAAACGTCAGGACGGCGGTCGCGCCACTTAGCAACAGGCGCATGACGACGCTTTGGCACCGACTGCGTTTTCCGCTTCCCATCGAGGCGCTCGCCGGTGGGGCGGATGTGTTCCACTCGCCAGATTTCGCGCTACCGCCCGTCGCTCGGGCGCGAACGGTCGTCACGATTCATGACCTCGCGTTCATCACGCATCCCGAATGCGCCGTGCCGAGTCTGCGACAATACATGCTGCGGATCACGCCGCGCGCGGTGCGGCGGGCTGACCGTATCATCGCGGTGTCTCGCTGTACGGCGGATGATCTGGTCAGACTGATGGATGTTCCTCGCGAGAAGATCACCACCATTCATCTCGGAGTGGACCCCGGACTCCAGCGATTGAGCGATGAAATGACGCTCGCGCAGGTCGCAACCAAGTACGGATTGCGCCGCCCATTTGCGCTGGCTGTGGGTACCATTGAGCCACGCAAGAACTATGAGCGTCTCATCCAAGCCTTCGCCGGTGTGGCGGGCAAGGCAGACGCTCCGGCGCAATTAGTTATTGTCGGCCGTCGAGGATGGTTATATCAGGGCGTCTATGAGGCGCTTGAGCGCGCCCGCCTGGGCGTTGCCGCGCGCCTCCTCGAGCAGGTCTCGGACCGTGAACTTGCAGCGCTCTATTCGATGGCCGCGGTGGTCGTCACCCCGTCTATGTATGAAGGCTTTGGCATCCCGGCCGTCGAGGCCATGGCGTACGGCATACCCGTTATCGTCAGCGACGGCGGTTCGCTGCCGGAGATCGTTGGTGACGCGGGCATGGTCATCCCAGTGGCTGACGTCCAGGGACTCGGGAATGCGCTCGTTCGCGTGGTAAGTGACGAACCACTGCGGCGCGCGATGAGCGAAGCCAGCATTCAGCGCGCGCGACTTTTTGACTGGGGAGCCGCCGCTCGGGCCACCTTGAACGTGTATCGCCAGGCGGCGGGTAGCTCGTAGACAGGTATTGCGGGGTCGACCTCTCGGTGCGCAGGTGACAGGGTGGAGTACGGCGAGATGAGCGAAGAGTCAGCATGCCACTTCATTCACGTGGAAGCGCCATTTGACCTTGCGCTGACTGTCAACGTCGCACGGCGATTACCCAGCAATGTGCTTTATCCCCTCAAAGACGGCGAACTACGCGTGGTTGTTTCAGACTGGAACGGGCCTGTGTTAGTGGGCGTGCGATCACCCGAGCCGGATCGCGTCGAGTATCGCGAGCTAGGGGCGCGAATGGGCGAGGAGCGCCTACTCGTGGTCGAGGGCTACATACGCCGGCTGCTCGGGCTAGATGTGGATTTGACCGAGTTGCGCAAGATCTTCGCGAGTGAGCCGACGGTCGCGCCGCTCGCGCAGCGGCTGAAGGGACTGCGACCGCCACGATTTCTCAGTCTGTGGGAGACGTTGCTCCAGGTTATTCCATTTCAGCAAGTCAGCCTGGCGTCGGCAATGAGCGCTGTGAATAAGTTGGTGGCCACTCTAGGGTCGCGTGTCTATTACGAGGATAGAGAATACTTTGGAGCGCCGCCTGTCGAGCGCGTTCTCTTGGCGACAGATGATGAACTGCGCGCCTGTGGATTGAGCCGCGCCAAGGTCAGGGCGCTGCGCGGTTGCGCCAAGCGCGTTCGGGACGGCGCAGTGCGAGAGGACGCTCTTGCGAGCCTCAGCGATGACGACGCGGCGCTCGACCTTATGGCATTGCCGGGTATCGGTCCGTGGAGCACGCAGTTGATTCTATTGCGCGGGTTTGGACGCCTGGGCAATTTCCCCGCTGGCGATTCCGGCGCCGCACGAAGCCTGCGTGACCTGTTCCAGCGCGAGCCGGATCCAGACGCAGCCGCGATGAAGACGCTAGCCAGTCTTGGCCGCTGGCAAGGCTACCTCTATTTCATGTTGCTGGCGCGCCGCTATCTGGACCCGACCTAGGCCGTCGCTGCGCGGATTTCATATAGCCGACAACTACTGACACATGACGACATCTACTGGCAGGCGGGCGCCCCGGCTTCACGGCGTGCTTTGACCGCTCAACTGTAATGCGCAGTCGAGGTGAGGCACGCCGAGCGCCGTCAGCGCCTGCTCCAGTTGTTGAGGCGCTGAAGTCGAAGTGTCGATTAGGGAATGTTCAATTCCAGACTCGCGCTCCGGATCGAACACCTGCCATCGAGCGGCCTGGCGATCATACAGATCGGGTCTTCCATCAGATGCGAAAATGCTCGGGTCGACTCCGTCCTCGGCGTGTAGTTTTCGCTCCCACCGCGTGGCGAGTCGCGCTAGCGCAGTGTCGCGCGAACACACACATTCGAGAAATTTGGCGTCCACGCGAGCGTTCCGCGCCATCTCCGCCATCATCGCGCGAAACGCCATCGTCCCAAACGTCGCATCGATTAAGACCGAGTGGCCGCTGTTGATGAGGACGGCCGCTTCATCGCGCAACGCGAGGTAGACGCGGCTGTCCCACTCCCGGGTGTAGAGACCACGCCGATTTGAGGCGGCGATGGGGGCGGTTGGAGGCAGTCCAGCAAGTCGCTTGCGCGTGATGTCGGATGACAATACCGCCCATCCGAGCTCGGAGCTCAGTAGGCCTGCGAGTGTGCTCTTGCCAGTGCCCATCAAACCTCCGACGAGCGCAAGAGTTGGTTCCGCAGGGGATGTGGCGTGTCGACCCGCCAGCACATACATTCGCTCGGCCTCAGCGCGGGCAGACGCCCCGGCGCTTTCACTCCCTGTGTTTTGCGCGGCGAACATCGCTCGCACCTTGCCACGCACCAGAGCGCGATACACGCTGTAGAACGGGAGCAACTCAAGAAGGCCGGTATCACCGGTTTCGGCGATGTAGGCGCGGACAAACTCGCGGGTCAGGTCAGCGCGGCCCGCGCCTTCCAGCTCGACCGCGAGGAACGCGATTTCTCCCGCGACATCTCCGATGCGAAAATGTGGATCGAACTCGATGCGATCTATGATTAGTATGGTCATGTCATCCTCGGCGCTTGGGTCCGCCGACGCAGTGATATACACATGCTCCAGGCGCAAATCACCGTGGCAGTCCCGTATACGACCATCGCGGAGGCGGGCATCCAGCAAAGCCCTACGCCGCTGACTGAAGGTCGAGAGGTACGCGCTGACGGCGGCATAGGTCGATTGGGAAATGAGAACGCCCGTGTCAGCGCGGGACTGGTCGAGCGTTTGGTGGATGTTGGCGAGTACATCGTCTACTGGAGTTCGTGAGTCGCTGGTGGTCGCACGCTCGGCGCTTGCGTGGAAGCGCGCGACGATATGGGCGACGCGCCGGATCAGTCCCGCCGACACGTGCCCATTCGCTATCCGTGTCGCGAGCGTCGACGACTCGGGCAGCCGGCGCATCACCACAGCATAGTCGACGACTGTTCCGCCCTGCAGTTCGTCTGCTGGCTGCGGCGCCTCTCCAGACGGCCAGACATGGCCAACTGCCCAGGCGCCGCCCGGTGTATGGAGAATCGGCGCGACTCCGAGGTATACCCCCGGCGCCAGAGCCTGGTTGACGCGGCACTCTTCCAGACAAAACGCGCGTCTGCGCTCAGCGGTCGAGTAATCCAGGAACTCGAGGTTGACTGGCTTCTTGAGCTTGTAGGCGCGTGTTGCAGTCAGCAAGACAGCCGACCCATGTGTCTGGACAACCTCGATGATCTGGTTCGCCAGCGCCCCTGCTTCCGCTGGCATGGATCCTGGTTGAGCCAGCGACTGAACCATGGATTGAAATCGGTTGAGTGTTGATTCCGCGCTGCTATCCATCGTATATCGTCCTATGACATGCGGTTCTGAAGTGAAACCTATTTGTGATGCGCAAGGCGGCTAGCATGTCAAATTTGTGATTTGGCGCCTTTACTGTATCATCGGCGCGCTGAAGTCGAGGCCTGATGCGCGGCCGCTGGCTGCGTTAGTGCGCACTTTCTGGAGAGAATCGAGGCGGAAGTGAGCGAGCCACAGGACGTCATCAGCCGTTATGCCGCTAACCTGCGCGATGAGCGCGAGAGCGCGGCGATGTACTCGGCGTTCGCAGGGATCGAGAAAGACAAGCGGCTAGCCGAGGTGTACTCGCGTATGGCCGAGGTGGAAACGCGCCATGCGACCGTCTGGGCTGACCGGATCCGTCAAGCAGGTGGCCAGCCAGTCCCAGAGGTTCTCAGCTGGCGGTCGCGCGCGCTGATCTGGATTGCGAAGCGCTTCGGTGTCGGCGCGGTACTGCCCATTGTGTCAGCGGGCGAGCGCAACGCCAGTCACAACTATGATGCGCAGCCAGAGGCGAAGGCGGCTGGCATGCCAGCGGATGAGCGCTCGCATGAGCGGATCTTTGGCTATTTGCTGCGCACGACAAAGGGTGGCATCGTCGGCTCGACACTGGCGCAAATCGAGGGCCGCCACCGCGGCACGTCCGGTGGCAACGCCCTCCGGGCGGCAGTACTCGGTTCAAGCGATGGCTTGACGTCCAACCTGAGTCTGGTCATGGGCGTGGCTGGAGCGTCATTGCAGGCACACCAGGTGCTTCTGACTGGCCTGGCTGGTCTGCTGGCGGGCGCGCTTTCCATGGCGATTGGCGAGTGGCTTTCGGTGCAGAGCGCGCGGGAGTTGTATGGACGTCAAATCGCCATCGAGCAACAGGAGTTGAGCGATGTTCCTGAGGAAGAGCGAGAAGAGTTGTCGCTAATCTATCAGGCCAAGGGACTCGATCCGGCCACAGCCGACAATATGGCGGCGCGGATACTCTCCGACCCGACCACCGCGCTCGATACCCTCGCGCGCGAGGAATTGGGTTTGGATCCGGCGGAACTCGGTGGATCGGCCTGGGAGGCGGCCATTGCCTCGTTCTTGCTATTCGCCGTTGGTGCGGCCGTGCCGGTCATACCATTCACGTTCATGTTTGGCTGGGCCGCGACAATCACCAGTGTGGCGCTGAGCGTCGTCGGATTGTTCATCATTGGAACGGGTATTACATTGACGACCGGCGCGAACCTATGGAAGGCAGCTGGCCGGCAGGTGTTGCTCGGGGTCGCCGCCGCGCTCATTACGTTTGGGTTGGGCCGCCTGGTGGGTGGATTGGTTGGCTGATCTAACTCGGAGGAAGGTGATCCTTGAATCGAGGTAATGTGGGGCATTGTTAGCCCGCAACAGCGCACGAGAAGCGACGTCGCTGTTACAATGATCAATTGGGGAAAGGGGGATTCCCACACGTGGAGCGCGCTGGTTCGCTCCGTGTAAGTTGCCATCGCGAAAGGAGCGGACCACTGTGAGTACCGCGAACACACAACAGCCACTCTCCGTGCCTGGAGACCTTGATACCGAGTCAGCCTGGGGGGCATTCGCTCGCCACAACGCCGCAGCCCTCTCCGAGACATTGACACTTCGCAATGGCGCAATCGTACGCATGCGTGCGATCCAGCCATCTGATCTCGCACGTCTGCAGGAATTCCACGCGCGGCTTTCATCCGACACGATCATCCTGCGGTATTTCCGGGTCGCGCCCATTCTGTATGAACGCGACGCGAAGCGACTGACGCATCTCGATTATCATCGTAGAATGGCGCTGGTCGCCACTACCGGTGAGGGCGAGAGCGAGCGTATCATTGGTGTGGTGCGCTATGAGCCCGACACCGCGACGGAAGCCGAATTGGCGTTTGTTGTCGAGGATTGCTGGCAGGGTCTGGGCATAAGTTCGAAACTGCTTCAGCGACTCATCAGGTACGCCCAAGAGCATGGGTATAAGACACTTAGCGCGATCACGATGGCGACGAATGTCCGCATGCGCGCGGTGCTTGCGCACACTGGCTACCCTACGACATCGCGTTATGAGGATGGTTGCTTGCGAGTAACACTCGACATCGCGCCCCTAACCGCGCCGACGGGACACTAGCGTCTTACAGCGCTCCCGAACCTCACGCTGTTGGTGGTCGCGCGCATGGAAAGAGAGAGCGCGTCATGGCAGGAAGTGAGTCAGGGAGCGCACGTTCGATCATCGCTCCGCTTGATGGCTCTGACATGGGGCAATTCGCCGCGCCATATATCGCCGCCTGCGCCCGCGCTCTCGGACTCCATGTGACCGTCGCGCGCATCGTTGAAGGCGGCGCTTGGCAGACAGGTGACTCAGGCTACCTGCTCGCGCCGTCTGCTTACAAGCAGGCGCAGGACGCAGTCATGGAATCCGCGAACGCAGACGTGCAGCGGATCTGCGATTGGCTTGGGGCGGTAGGCGTGACCGCGCAACCGGCGGTGAAGAATGGATCCGCCCGCGATGAACTGGTGCGACTCGAAGCAGAGTCGGACGCGCCACTGACGGTGATGGCAACGCATGCTCGCACTGGGTTGGCGCGGATCGCATTCGGCAGCATCGCCGACTATATCGTGCGGTACGGGACGTGTCCAGTGCTTCTGGTACGCGCGATGGGTCCACTCATTGAGAGTCCCGCTCTCGAACGTGCGCTCATTCCTCTTGACGGCTCGACAGCGAGCGAGAGAGCATTTGACACCCTTTCGACGCTTGCTGGCTCGCTCATACGGCGCGTGACGCTTCTGCGCGTGATTGATCCCGACGACCCCGCAGGCGCGTCGCAACAAGCGGCGACCGACCTGGAATCTGCGCGGGCGCGAGCGCTGCAGCGCGTGGGAGAGCGGGGCGTGACGGTTGATGTCGCTATCCACTGGGGGACGCCGGCCGCCCAGATTCTCCGCGCATCTGGAGAGCACGATTTGGTCCTGATGACTACCCATGGCGCCACTGGTCCGGCACGCTGGGCATTGGGCAGCGTGTCGGATGAGGTCGTGCATACATCTATCCGGCCAGTCATCATCACGCGGTTGCCCCAAGTGCGCGGCTAGCTGCGCCAGCCGGTTTACGATGTCCGGCGTTGTTCAGAGATGGTGATTTCTTATAGTCATTGACTACAAATGCCTAACGCTGGCCAGTCACAAAACAGTAGGTCCGCACACCCTTGGCCGCACACCCTTGGCCGCACACCCTATTTGCCGGTGCTCGTCTCAAGCGCCAGAAGTAACGCGCGGGCGTAGGCTTCAGCTACCGTCTGACAGTCTTGAAAGTCACTGCCGATCATGATGCAGTAGCGCGCTTTCCAACGACGCGCGGCGGCCGGCGTAAGGCGATATAACGTGTACGTTGGCGCGAAAAGCTCGAGCGCGACTCGCAGCTCGACCTCTTGCGAGCGCTTATGCCATGCGCTTCCATGTGACTGATAATGTCCTGAGGAACTTCTGGATCGGCATCGTGTCGCACGTCGAGCCACCTTTCGCGCAGGGAATGGCAGGAGATAGTGTTATAGTCTGTGCGACCACGTGGCGCAGCCATCTGCCGGCCAGTGTATTTCTGCCTGCGGGCGTAGTCAACATCCTCCCAGCCTGAAGCAACCAGAAGTAGGGAGAAACGCGCATGTTCCCGGATGTTGGAGCTTCCCGCAACGATTCGCTAAACAGTAGCGAAACTGATGGCGAGCGTGGCGAGCGCACTCATCTCGGGGTGGAGATTGGCGAGTTGGGCGCGTGGATACGCATGGTCAGTGACCCTGCAGCGCTCCACACTCGCTGGCGCTTCTCGTTCACCGCTCCCCCCTCGGCAGATGAACTCATTGATCAGTTGGTTGAAGGCTCGCAGACGTTGTCGGGCGGAACAGGTCCACTGGGAGTTGGAGTCGCCTGTTGGGGACACCCTGCGAGCGCTTATTCTCTTCAGCGCGAGGATGAGCAGGCGTCGTTTTGGGAGGATGAACTGTTCCGCCACCAGGTGTCTGAGCGCCTGGGAGCCGCGATATATGTTCGTCCAGCCGTCGAGTTTGCGGCGCTGGCGGAAGCTACTGAGCGTGCTCCGTACAGCGCTGGCCCGCTGCTGTATGTCCACCTGGGGCGCGAGGTCCTGTCGTGTATCGTGACAGACGGAACAATTCTCACGGGCGCGCACGGTCTGGCTGGCGGACTGGGACATTGGAGCGTCGCGCCCGATGGCCCGCGCTGCGCGTGTGGCATACAAGGACACCTCAATCCGCTTTGCTCGTCGCAGAGCATCGTACGCATGGCGATCGGCTTGGCCGCGCAGAGTGATGAGGCGCTGCGCGAAGTGCGCGCGATCACCCACGACCGGGCCGAGTCGATGACCGCGGCGCAGGTCGTGCAACTGGCGGCGCGTGAGGTAGAGCCCATGGTCGTCCTCACGCGCCGCGCCGCCAGCGCACTTGGCCGGACACTTGGCCATGTGGCGCTGCTTCTCGACCCAGCGACCATTGTTCTGGGAGGGCCACTCGGCGTCGCCGGCGATCCTTTCCTGGCGTGGACCCGCGATGAAATGTATGTAGCGCTTGGTACCGTACGCCAGGAGCGTGGCCTTCCCATCGTGATCAGCGCCGCGCTGGAGCCGGAGAGCGCGCTCGTGGGGGCCCGGGAGGCGGCGCGGCGATCGGCGCAGCGGCCTGCGGGAGAATAGCGCACAGCTACCTGGCGTGGCATAATAGCTTGGTGGCATCGTGCGCAATGTGTTCACATCATGAGAGCGCATTTCGATCTAAGGATAAGAGTGAATCCAACTTGAACCCGCAAGAAGATACGTTAGGCGCCACCTGGCTGGCGAGCCGTTACCAGGTAGCGGGACTGCGGGCGCGCGGAGCTCTATGCCTCGTCTACCAGGGACAGGACGCCGTCCTGCAGCGACCTGTGGTCATTAAAGCCCCACTCCATGCCCACGTGGACGCGTATCGGGAAGCGCTGGCGACCACGTCCACATTGACCCATCCGGCATTCCTGGCGCTATATGACGTCATTGAGCAGGGCGACGGTGTTTTTCTCGCGTACGAATTCGTGGAGGGACGGCCACTCGCGGACTATATCGTTTCAGGGCTACCGATGCGGAGGGCGCTGGCGGTTGTTCTGCAGGTCGTCAGGGCGCTGGCATACGCGCACGCGCACGGAGTAGTCCATGGCGATCTCACCCCTGCCGCCATTCTGCTCGATCGGTCCGCCAGCGCACGGGTAACGAATCTTGGTTTGCCGCCAGATGATCTGTACTTCGACGAGACCGCCTCTCTCCTATACGCCTCCGGCGTTGCGGATGATCCGGACACTACGGCGGCGACGTTGACCGAGCGGCCTGAGCGACTCGATACGTGGGCCGCCGCGGCGATCCTGTGGCGGTTAGTGACGGACCCAACCAGCGAGGCGGAGGGTGAGTCGGAGAAGAGAAGCTATCGGACGGATGCCCCAGAAACTTTGCGCACCGGATTGGAGCGGGTGTTACGGGTAACCCACAGCAATCCAATATTGTCCTCGGCCGCGCTAGGTGAGGTCCTCACGACACTAGAGGCAGACTTCGAATCTGCCAATGAAGGGCTTGAGGAACCGACACCGGCGGCAGTGGTCGCACTGCGCGCTGCCCGCCAGCGCGCCAGCGCGGCAATGAGGCGGGTCACGGGCGCGCCCGATATGCGCTGGAAGGATACTGGCGAGCAAGTGGTTTCGCCGACCGCCACGACGAGCTATGGCGTGACCGGTCACGATGCCGCGGTGGTCCATGACAGGTCAATTACTCAACCGTCCCATGAAGGGGCGCATGGAGACGAGGAGCGATTCGCGGCGCGCGCGCCATTCTTGAGTCTGCCGGCGCGCCCTTCAGACGACCCGGCGCCACGCTTCCGCGTCGCGACGGATGCGCGCGAGCGGGCGCTTGTTCCGGCCGCTGAACGAGGCCACGGGCTTGGGTCATGGGTATGGGCGCTCATCTCACTCGCGGTGTTTGCGCTGTGCTTCCTTGTTGGTTTTCTGCTCGCCGGGATGCTTCCACTTGCGCGCTTCCCGTGAACACGGGCGTCGCGACCGCAGCGTGATGCGACTCATTGGACGGAGGTGGAACATGCGACAGTTATGGGCTCCTTGGCGCATGGCCTACGTAGAGGGCGATACTGGCGCAAAGCCAGACTGCATCTTTTGCGCGAAGGCGGCTGAGGACAAGGACGACGCGAACCTCATTCTGTTGCGAAGCCACTCCTGCTTCGCACTCATGAATATCTATCCGTACAATACAGGTCACTTGATGATCGCGCCATATGCGCATGTCCCAAGCATCCAGCAGCTGGACTCCACGGCGCTCACTGATATGATGGTTTCGGCGCAGCGACTCTTGGGCGCTCTGCAAGCCGCGCTCGGCCCGCAAGGGTTCAATCTGGGCATCAACCAGGGCGTCGTCGCTGGCGCAGGTATCGTAGACCATGCGCATCTGCACATCGTGCCGCGGTGGAACGGCGATACGAACTTCATGCCCGTGGTCGCGGATGTGAAGGTCGTGCCAGAAGCCCTGAGCGCGACCTACCGGAAGATACTCGAGCGCCTGGTCGGGACGGACGCGCAGCAGCCGTAGCCGCGATAGTGCGCGGCTTGCGGTCGGATGCGTCCACAGTCTATGATGCCTGTAATCATGGGCTCAATCGCAGGCCCCACTAAGACATCCGATGGGAGTATGGCGTCGACGTGGAAATGTTCAGGCTGCGCGTGTCGGTCAGAGGAATGGTCCAGGGTGTTGGATATCGCGCCTTCGTCCGCCGCTACGCCCGCCAGCTTGGCATTACTGGCTTCGCGCGCAATCTGGGTGATGGCTCAGTCGAGGTGGTCGCGGAAGGCCCTGCGCCGCAAATGGACACGTTCCTGAGCGCAGTAAAGCGTGGCTCGCCTTCTGGATACGTGGATTCGGTGGATGTCCACCGGGAGACGGCGACCGGCGAGTTCACGGCGTTCCAGATCCGGTAAGTGACCCCGAAATAACATCGATACAGATAGAGCATTGGCGCGTAGGAGGACACCGGGATGAGCATTGATCGCGAGACAGTTGATCATGTGGCGAAACTCGCGCGACTAGCCCTCTCCGAAGGCGAGCGGGATCGACTGCGTGATCAGTTGTCAACCATTTTGGGTCACATCAATGCCATCAGCCAGGCAGACACCAGTGGGGTCCCCGCGTCCGCGAACATTCTTCCGATGAACAATGTCATGTCGACCGACGCGTCCCGCCCATCGTGCCCAACCGACGAGCTCGTTGGCAACGCCCCCGCCCGTGAAGACGGCTATTTCCGCGTTCGCGCGGTCATGGACGATAGCGAGAGCGAGTAGGCGGCGTAAGCGTCGGCGCGCTCATACGACGTTCTTTGGCATTCACACAGCCTTGACGCGAGAAGAGGTATTCTGTGCCCGAACTCTGGGAGTTGACCATACATGAGGCCGCCGAGGCGCTTAGGCGTGGCGACATCAGCGCCGCAGAACTCACGCGCGCCCATCTGGACCGCATCGAGCAGGTCGAGGGTTTTGTGCGCGCATTCGTGACAGTTACCGATCACCAGGCGATGCGTGAGGCGGAAGATGTCGACCAGCTTCGCCGCGCGGGGGCGGAACTCGGACCTCTCGCAGGGATTCCATTGGCGATCAAGGATGTGATCAACACGAAGGGCGTGCGCACGACCTGTTCCTCACGGATGCTGGAACGGTATGTCCCGCCCTATGACGCAACAGTCATGAGGCGTCTTCACGATGCCCGCGCGATCATGCTGGGCAAAACGAACATGGACGAGTTTGCAATGGGTTCGTCCACCGAAAACTCCGCTTTCTTCCCAACGCGCAATCCCTGGGACCTGGACCGCGTGCCAGGCGGCAGCAGCGGCGGATCGGCGGCGGCGGTTGCGGCGGGTGAGGCGATGGGCGCGCTAGGATCTGACACTGGCGGGTCCGTGCGGCAACCGGGCGCGCTGACCAACACGACCGCGCTCAAGCCAACCTACGGCCGGGTGTCGCGGTTCGGTCTAATCGCGTTCGCCTCGTCGCTCGACCAAATCGGGCCATTCACCCGCAACGCGCGCGATACGGCGCTGATCATGAACGCCATTGCCGGCCATGATCCACTGGACTCCACCTCCATCGATGCGCCAGTTCCTGACTACACTGCCGCGCTCACTGGTGACATCAAAGGGATGAAGATTGGAGTGCCTCAGGAGTATTTTGTCGAAGGCACTGAGCCCGGCGTGCGCGCGGCGGTCGAGCAGGCGATCAAGACTCTGGAGTCGCTGGGCGCGGAAATCGGCGAGTGCTCGCTGCCGCACACCAGCTATGGCGTAGCGGCCTATTACATCATCGCACCAGCGGAATGTAGCGCGAACTTGTCACGATATGATGGCGTGAAGTACGGCCACGCCTCCAAGAACGTTAGTGGCGGACTAATTGATTACGTCTCGGAGACGCGCGCCGAGGGGTTCGGAGCCGAGGTCAAGCGGCGCATCATGCTCGGCGCATACGCGCTCTCCTCGGGCTACTATGACGCTTACTACCTCAAGGCTGAGCGGGTCCGCACACTCATCAAGCAGGACTTCAACGCGGCGTTCGATACCTATGACGCACTCATCAGCCCAACCAGCCCAAGTGTCGCTTTCAAGATCGGCGCCAAGATTTCGGACCCGTACGCCATGTACCTCAACGATGTCTTCACGATTCCGGCCAACCTGGCCGGCATCTGTGGTATCTCGATGCCAGGCGGCTTGAGCGAAGGGCTTCCAGTGGGCGTGCAACTGCTTGGGCCGGCGCTCAGCGAGGCGACACTCCTGCGCATCGCCGACGCATTTCAGCGCGTCACCGATTACCATTCGGCGTGGCCGAAAACGCAACTGGGAAAGAAGAAAGCGCGCAAGCGTTCCTAAAAAGGCGCGCCCGCTCAAGCCGTCCCAGCCGCGCACAACATCAAATACAGATGCGCCCTCACGGTGTCCGCAAAGGAGAGAGAAATGACTGAGAGCGCCGAGCAGATCGAGACGCAGATCGAGACGCAGATCGAGACGCCGCCTACGTCTCCCGCGGCGCCAGATGCGAACATTTTTTGGGTCCCGGGCGACTTTCCTCCGCGCGATGGCGTGCACGTTGACCTGCTTATAGACGGTCGTGCGGCGATGCTCGCGATGTGCCGGGCGTTCCTGGCTGCGCAGACGTACATCCTCCTGGCGGGATGGGATATTCGGGCCGACTTGTCTATGGTGCGCGGTTCTGACGCGCGCATGGGGCCTGATGGCAGCGCGGAGCAGATAGCATTTCTCGCACGCCTGCGTGAGGAGGGGCTCTCGGACGAGTCGATAATGTTTTGGTCCGCCGGTCAACTTCGCGTCAAAGACGTGTTGGGTCTCGCGGTGCGGCGTGGTGTCAAAGTGGGCGTCTTGCTCTGGGACTCGCCTGAGATGGGCGTGCATCTCACAAATAACGCCAAAGAGCAACAGGCCCAGTTAAGCGAGGTCGGCGTCGACTGTGTGCTGGACTCAAGCAGCCGGAAGATTACCCATCTGCTCGAGGCGTTGCACCAGAAATGCGCCGTAGTAGATGGGCGCATCGCGTTCATAGGTGGCGTCGACCTGACGCTACAAGCTAACGGCGATTACGATCGCTGGGATACCCACGCGCACCCACCGGATTCCCTCGAGCGCGGCTCGGCCCGGGAAGTCTCAATGCACCCCTGGCACGATGCGCATGTGCGTATTCAAGGCCCCGCGGTTGCGGACGTCCAGATGAATATCGTTCAGCGCTGGGAAGGGTGCGCCGAACGGGGCAAGGCGCCTAATTGGCCGCTGGAGCTGACTAACGCCGTGAGCAGCCCACAGTCGGGCGGGGTTCCCGCCCAGGTGGCGCGCACTATTCCACCGGATACCTATGATTTTGCGCCTGAAGGCATCAAGTCCATCTACCACGCCTACGCGCGCGCGGTGAACGCCGCGCAGCGATACATCTATCTGGAAAGCCAGTATTTCTGGCCAGAGGTATATCGCGGCCTGGATTCATTGCTCTGGGGCAAGGCTAGCGAGGAGATGGCGGTATTTATTGAGGCGCTGGGCGCCGCGCTGAACCGTGGCGTTTCCTTGGCGCTTGTGCTGCCCGACCATCCCAATGCCGGGCGAAAGTATAGCGACGCCGGTATCGAGCGCGTGCGGGACATCGCGCCGGACGCTACCGCCGCCGGGCGCTTCCAGGTCTACACGCTCGGAACGTCGCAGCAAGATCCAAATGCGCCAGGTGGGATACTCTACCGTCCGGTCTATGTCCACGCAAAGGTGGGTATCGTCGACGATCTCTGGATGACGGTTGGCTCAGCGAATCTCAATAACCGAGGATTCGTCAATGACGCCGAGCTCAACGTCACTGTCGTGGACAGGCGCGTCGCGTCGCAGTTGCGTGTCGCGCTGTGGACTGAACACGCGCAAGCGACCTATCTTGACGTGAGCGCGCTTCAGGATGTCGAACGGGGCATGGCGGCTCTTCGCGCACAGGCTCAGGAAAACGCCGGGCGCGTGGAGCGCCGGGAGCCTCTGCGCGGCCACTTGCTGCCCTACCTGACCGTAAGCGACGCTGCGACGCGCGGCATTGTTATCAGTCCTGAACACGGCTGGTTGGATTCGATCGAGGGCGGGCTTGGCGCAAATCGGGAAGAGTATCGTAACCGTTACATCTGAGCAAGACACCATCAGGCGGTCCGCCGGACAGCATTGGCTATTCACGGTTCAGACCCCTGTGAGCCGCTGCAGCGCCGCCTGAGCGGCATGACTCACCCAGGGGTCAATGTCCCGCGTCGCCTCGCGCAGAGGGCCCGCCGCTGTACGATCGCGTTGCGAGCCCAGCGCCGCTGCCGCGCGCGCCCGCACTGTGGCATCTTTATCCTTGAGCAGTTTGATAAGCGTTGGAATAGACTGGGCGTCTGGGCTTACGCCCAGCGCCTCTGCGATAGCGGCGCGAAGGGCAGAGGAGTGCGATTCGGCATGGCGCCGTAGCGCAGCAAAGCCGGCGGGCGCGCCCAGTTGGCCCAGCGCTTTGGCCGCGGCTACTTGCGCCTCGCGATCTGTGTCATCCAGCCGCGCGATGAGCGCATCGAGCGCGGCGGTGTCCCGCACTGCGCCCAACATCGCCGCGGCGGCGCGCCGTTCTCTGGGGTCTGCGCTTTCCAGACGATTGACCGCAGCCGGGCCAGTCGCCGCGCGCGCACTGGGTAGCGTCGCGGAGAGATAAGAGAGCGCATCGCGGGCGCGATCGCGTACGGTCGAGTCATCGGACGCGCTCAGTTGTTGGAGCGTCGGAACCGCGTTTGACCCCAAGTAGACCAATCCCTGTCGCGCAGCCTGGCGAATCGATAGATCCGTGTGATCGAACATCTCGACAAGGGTTTCACTCGCAGAGTCAGTTCCCAAGAGCCCGAGCGCAAGCGTTGTCTGCGCTCGCGCCAGTCGATCCAGGCTTGTTTGAGCGATGAGCGCGCGAAGACTGGTTTCTAGCATTGGCCCTACACGCTGATTCACCCGTTGGACTGCCGTGGACAGGCAAGGTCTGCGGGCGGGATCGGCTCCGATGATCGCGACTGCGTCGAGCACATCGCGCAGATCTTGCTGCGCGAAAAATCGCCTCCTTTTCACTTCCGCATCATGTTCATCTCCGCGCCTCAGCAGCGGCTCGACGAACATGACCACCGCCGCCAGAGCAAGCGCCAGCGTGAGAGCTGTCGCGTCATCTCTCCGGGTAAAGCCCATGCGGGAAGCGACGCTGTCAGGTGACTGAGTGAGCCGGAAAATCCGCTGGGCGACATCACCCGAGTCCAGACGAGAGCTCGCCCATAGAACAACTGGCGCGCTCCAGGCGGGGGCGAGAAGCATGCTATTGAGCCGGCCAAGCCCATTGTCCATTTGATCTAGCCAATACGCCGCCGCGGTATCCTGCCAGATTCTCCCGGAGAATGCGACGCCCAAGCCATCGACATGGCGTCGCAGCACGCCTGTCTCGAGGCCCGCCTTGATCCCGTATTCCAGAGCGTCCGCATCAAATGCTAGCTCGGACTGGAGGGCGAAACTGACAGGCAGGAGTGGTGGACGTTCGCGTAGCCAGGTAGCTGCGCACTCGCCCATGGTCTGTTTCAGGTCCAATGGCAGAAATGCGCTGGCGTCCGCCTCAAGCGAGGCAGCCAGCGCGCCCCAGACCAGCGCGACATCCTGTCCGCCTCGCTCACTCGCATGGTCTGGCGCGCTCAGCGCCTCATCACGCTTGATAAGAAGGACGCTGCGCATGAGCTCTCCATATCCGGCCGGGACAAGACCATGCGCGAAGGCAATTGACAGAGCGCGCGCACCCGCTGGCGAAAGCAAGGCGCTTCCGAATGGGGCGCGCATCATATCGGCGACGAATGCGGCGGCGCGACTCTTCGGTTGCTTTCTGGACGCCTCCCACCGCGCCATTTGTGTAAGCAGTCGGGAGGTGAGTGGCTCGAAGCGCTCGGCGGGAAGCGCGTTGAGTGAGACGGACAGGTTAAGGTCATCGGTATACCGCTCACTGTCGCAGGCAACGGTGAGTTGGCAGCGGCTGAACGGCGCCTGACTCAGGCGGGTCAACGCGCCGTTGACCAGATCGGTACTCTCCGCATCCAGGGCATCATAGTCATCGCAAAGCAACGTGATCGCGCCGCGTCGCAATAGTCGCGGCGCGCGAGCCGCAAGAGCCTCGGAACCGAAGCGCGCGAGCTGGTCAGCGACATATGCTTCAACAGCGCTTCCCTCGCGGAGGAGCTTTGCCAAACCAGGCAGCGAAACCATGACAGGTAAGCGTTTGACACCAACGATGGCGGACCAGCGCACGCCGGGGGCGCTTGAATCATGCCCTAGCGCAACGAGCATCGTCGTCTTCCCGGCGCCTGCTGGACCGAGCGCGAGCGTACGTCGAGCGCGACGGAGCCGGACAAGCGCCTGGCCATGGCCGCTGACCTCGCGCTCCGCGCTGTTGGAACGCGGGAGGAGCGTGACGGATGTCAGGGGAAGCATCTGCCGCACGTGTCGTATTCCAGCGTGTTGTAGCTCACCGCTGGTGAATCGGTGGATAGCGCGCAGGTAACGGCCGGTGCGAACCGCATGAATGGCTAGCCAGGCGGCGTTCACGGTGAAAATGGACGCTAGGAGCATGAGCGCGATGAGCGTAACTATCCAGGGCAGACCAGTGAGAGGCGCGCGGCGCCAACTTATCGCCGCGCCATTGGTCAACAGCGTAGCGCCCAGCGCGGCGCCAGACGCTGCGAGCGCGCCTGCTGCGGCGAGACTCCCTGTGTAGCGGGAAGCGTGGTACTTGGACGGGCCACTCGCTTCGCGCATCCTGATATCCTCACGTGGCCGCTGCCGCGCTCAATCTTGATCGTAGGCCGTGTGTCCTGGCGATAGTGTCACGGTGTGCAAGCCTTCCCTGATGCTATCATAGATATGCTATACCCTCAGCGTGAGCGATCTAAAGCCACATGGAATATGCTCATGTGTGCTCATATGCCGGCGGCCCAACCTATCAGCGAGGAGCGACAACATGGTTTCTGAGTCAGTGGGCCATACGCGACAACTTGCCCCTGACCTCTGGGTTCTGGATACGCTGTATCAAGGGGAGCCGGGCATCATCGCCAGCTATCTGATTACCGGGCCGAATGGACACGCGCTCGTCGACGTAGGCTCTGCCGCCTCCCTCGATGCGCTATTGGCGAGCATACGCGCCACTGGTCACGATGTGGCCGACATTACGCATCTACTCATTACCCACGTCCATCTGGATCACGCAGGCGCTACAGGGGCTCTTCTGCCCCACACACCCCGGGCGCAAGTGTATGTGCACCGCATTGGCGCGCCGCATTTGATCAACCCTGAGAAGCTGCTGGCCAGCGCTGCCCGCATCTATGGCGAGCGTATGGAAGAACTCTGGGGCGTTATCCTGCCTGTCCCTGCGGACCGTGTGATCGAGATAGATGAGGGCGCTGAGATAGCGGTCGGTGAGCGCGTTATCACCGCGCTTTATACGCCAGGTCATGCGATTCATCACGTCGCCTATCATGATGCCGCGCAGCGGATCTTGTTCACTGGCGATGTCGCAGGTGTGCGACTTGAAGGTAGCTCTTATGTGCGCCCGCCCACGCCACCACCGGATCTCAGCCTCGAAGACTGGTCGGCAAGCATCGACCGTCTGCGGGCCCTCCACCCCAAAGCGCTCTATCTGCCGCACTACGGCGAGGTGAGTGGTGACCTCGACGCACATTTCACCGCGCTCCGTGAGCGGTTATACGCATGGGGCGATCTCATGCGCGCGGGGATCCGAGCTGGGAGAAGTGACACAGAGCTCGCGCACGATTTGGCAGTCGCGTCCGATCCCGAGATAGGCGCGTCTGGCGCTACGGCGCCAGACGCGCGCGATGGCGAGCGCGCGGCGCGCCGCTACGAGCTCGCGACGAATTATCTGATGAGCGCGCAAGGGTATGTACGCTATTACAAGCGGACGCGGCCTGACCTGCTAGAGCGATAAGACCGGCCTGGGCCGCTTGTATGTCGGGCGCAGTTCAATGGCGCGGCGCCCTGTAGAATCTTAAGGTGGGACGCATGGCCGACCAGCGTGTGGCGTCAGTAGCCGAGGTACACGATCCACTCGACCCAGGCGCCATTGCGGCGATCGCCTCGGGGCGTCACGGAGCGCCGTTTGATGTGTTGGGTCCACGCGTCATGGCTCTGGATGGGCGGTCAGTGTGGATTATCCGTGCGTTTCTTCCTGGGGCGGAGCGTGTGTGGGTCGTCACGACAGACAATCGGGCAGACAGCGGTGCGAATGCGCCTGGATCTATGGAGATGCGCCTGCTGCATTCCGCAGGGCTCTATAGCCTTGTGATGCCCGGAGAGACTGCTCCACACTACCAGCTTCGCGTTCGCTGGCAGTCGGGTCTGGAAGACACCCTGAACGACCCGTATGCCTTTGGACCGCAGATTACCGAGTATGACCTCTATCTTATTGGCGAAGGCAATCATCTCCATCTCTACGATGTTCTCGGCGCGCATCCCAACCTGATTGATAGTGTCCAGGGCGTGCGCTTTGCGGTGTGGGCGCCAAATGCGCGGCGCGTTAGCGTTGTGGGCGATTTCAATTCCTGGAACGAGACGCGGCACCCCATGCGGCTGCGTTCGGGCGGTGTTTGGGAACTGTTTCTTCCGGGCGTCACTCGGGGAACACACTACAAGTACTCGATTTTGTCCTGGAATAGCGAGCATCGTGGTCTCAAGGCCGATCCGGTGGCGTTTTTCGCCGAGCGCCGCCCAGGCACCGCGTCCAAGGTTTGGGACATCTCTGGCTACGAGTGGCATGATGCTGAGTGGATGCGCAATGTGTCCCGCGGGAATGGGCTCGACCAGTCCATGGCGGTGTACGAGTTGCATCTTGGCTCGTGGCGGCCTGACCCAGGATTTGACAACTGGAACGTTACCTATCGACAGCTGGCTCCTCAACTCGCTACGTATGTCGCGGATATGGGCTACACGCACGTTGAGCTGATGCCCATCGCCGAGCATCCGTTTGACGGTTCCTGGGGGTATCAGGTCACAGGCTATTTCGCGCCTACAAGCAGATACGGCACGCCAGACGATTTCATGTACTTTGTGGATTACCTCCATCAGCGGGGTATCGGCGTGATTGTTGACTGGGTGCCGGCGCACTTTCCCAAAGACGATCACGGGCTGGCGTACTTCGACGGGTCGCACCTTTATGAGCATGCCGATCCCCGGCAAGGTGAGCACCCGGACTGGGGAACACTCGTCTTCAACTTCAGCCGCAACGAAGTGCGCAACTTCCTGATCGCCAATGCGCTCTTCTGGATGGACAAGTACCATGTTGATGGCCTGCGCGTGGATGCCGTGGCCTCTATGTTATATCTCGACTACTCGCGTAAAGAGGGCGAGTGGCTGCCTAATCAGTATGGCGGCCGCGAAAACCTGGCGGCCATCGAGTTTCTCAAACGATGCAACGCGACCGTCGCCGACCATTTTCCGCATCATCTCATGATTGCCGAGGAGTCGACCGCGTGGCCAGGTGTGACGTCGCCAACAAGCGAAGGCGGCCTCGGGTTTTCTCTCAAGTGGAATATGGGATGGATGCATGACATCCTGGACTATTTCCAGCATGATCCTATCCATCGCCAATACCACCAGAATGAGCTCACCTTCTCGTTCGTCTACGCGTTCTCCGAGCGCTTTATGCTGCCGTTCTCGCATGATGAGGTTGTGCATCTCAAGGGCAGCATGCTCACGAAAATGCCTGGAGACAACTGGCAGAAATTCGCCAACCTGCGCGCGCTGTACACCTTCATGTATGGCCACCCCGGCAAGAAGTTGCTCTTCATGGGCGCGGAACTCGGCCAGTGGACTGAGTGGAGTGAAGCGCGCTTCCTGGACTGGGGACTGCTAGACGAACAAAATCCTGATGTCGACCAGCATCGCGGGCTTCATGCGCTCATGCGGGATTTGAATGGCGCGTTGCGAGAATGTCCCGCGCTGTATGAGCGTGACTTTTCCCCTAGTGGCTTTGAATGGATTGATGGCAGCGACGCGGAGCAAAGCGTCGTAGCGTTCGCGCGGTGGGGAGCGGATGGGCGTGACATGGTAGTTGTGGCTGGAAACTTCACGCCAATTCCCCGGGAAGAGTACCGTATCGGTGTGTCCCGCGCGGGGAAATACGAAATAATCGTCAACTCCGATGAGAAGCGCTATGGAGGCGCGGGCTACGTACCCCGTGGTGTGCTCGAAACGCAAGATGTGGGCGCGCATGGCAAGACCCACTCGCTCGTGACGACCCTCCCTCCCCTGGCTACCGTGTTCCTGCGCTACCTCGGCGCCGATTAGCGGCCGCGCAACCTGCGCGTTCAGGTACGGCGGCGCGCCAGTTCTCGGATGAGAACTGGCGCGCTCGCGATGCTAGCGGCTATCTGGAACAACGTCTTTCGAGAGACGTCCCGCGTCCAGGCGTGCGAAGGGCCGCGCTTTTGTAGCAGGTCGCTTCTCGCGCACGATTTCCTCGAAGATAGCCAGTGTGGGCTGGGACTGTGGGACCGGCGCCGGGAGTCACGTCTGGCGCCCGCTTGCGGGGGACGCTGCTCTCCGGTAAGGTCGTTAGTCCGGTTATTATGGGCGGCATGCCCACTCGCGCCAGCTGTTACCGTCGCGATGAAAGATTTCGTATGCCGCGTGAATGTTGGCGCTCGCGTTGTAAGGCGATGCCCAGCGGTAGGACGTGGTATACCACGTGCTCGTGTTGAGGATCTGGAAGACACCCTCGGCATGCGCGCCACCTACTGGCGTTGGATTATAGGCGTACGGGTTGAAGCTGGACTCGCACGACGCGATGGCAAGCGCCTGATAGGCGTACGGTCCGAACACCGAGCGGATTTCGCTAATGATCGCCGCGCGGCCTAGGTTATTCGCGCCTCCATAGGACGGCTGTGAGGCAGGCCGGGAGACCGGGCGTGGCTTGGCGGTGTTCACGGCAACATGGCGCGCAGGGGCTGAGTTCCGGGTGGATGTGGGTGACTTGGTGGACAGGTAGTTGGGGACCCAGCGGGTGTTAAGGGACATTACCTGACCGCTGCGGGTGCGAAGCCAGTGGTGGGTGCAATGATAGGCGCCGTTGGTCCAGCCGTAGCAGTACCAGCCATGCTGTAGCGAATAGCCCTTATGGTAACGCAACCCGCTCGACGCCTGAGCCGTTGCGGGAACCGCGAGTGTCGCGCCTGTGACCGTTGCGGCGAGCGCGCCGGCGACAAACAGCGCCTTGGGCGCTACTGGGAAACTCGAAACTACACGACGAACCGACCGAGCAAAGTGACTCACGAAGGGAAACCTCCTGATGGCCCAGGCGCATGCGCTTGGGCCGCCGCAGTTGGCGACTGCGACTTCTTACCTCCCTGACCAGCCAGAGCGTCCTCTGATACCGGCCATGCGAAAAATTCAGATCCCACTGAGCTGGCGGCCAACATACGAGTCCGCCAGCGCCCACACCGGAAGCCCATCTCCGGCATTCGCGTCATGCGTTGGGCACGAGCCGGAATATAGCATTGCGCGTAGGCTGCATGCACACGACAGGTCTGACACGGCCCATACTGCTAGCCAATATGTCCTTGTATTGCATATTCTTATGTTATCTAAACGCGAATATGAGGTCACATTAAGTGCTATAGCACGCGTTCCTGACTCACACAGCGCGAGCCGATGGAACTAGCGGAAAGCAGTAGGTAGCCAGCGCGCATACGCGCTGGCTACAGATACCAGACAAGTGAGATATATCGCGAGGCGAGATGGCTGGAGCGGCGCCTCGGACGTACTTCCGACATGTGAAGCGGCGCCAGTGGACTAGGCGAGAGGTGGCGCAGGCCTGTCAATTGGTCGCTCGGGCCACGCGGCAAAAGCGGCTTGCTCCATTGCCCGCGCGCCGGCGACGAAGAGGTGGATCGGCGCACTGTTTGCTTCTGGCTCGGGGAGCGCGGCGCGATTGCGACGATAGGCGCTCGCTATTCCGTCCACCAGAGCCCAGAACAGATGTGTCAAGCCACCCGCATGCGCGTCTACAGGCAGCTCACCGCTCAGTATCGCGTCCTCCATGATTTGAACAACCGGCGCAATAATGGCGCGGTTGACTGTCGCTCCGAGGCTGGCTAAGCGCGTGTGCGGCAATACCTGAATGGCGTCATGCTGCATGGCTTGGTAGTCGCCGAACTGGCCCGACCAAAAGATAACCGCGACACGGTGCAGGCGCCCAGTGAGATCGCTCGCGCGCGCGATCGCTTTTTCTATTTCTTCCAGGGCAAGGTCGAACCAGCGCAGTAACACGGCGAAGTAGATTCCATCCTTGCTGCCAAAATGATGGTACAGCGAAGGCTGCGTCACACCTGCGGCCCCACAGATCTGGCGCGTGGAGACAGCCGCGTATCCGTGGTCGAGAAACAGTCGCATGCCTTCGTCGAGCAGGCGTTCCCGACCGACAGGCTCATGTTCCGCGGCAGTCGACCAGGGAGCGCCGGTTGTCGTGTCACTAGCGGCATGAGGGCGCGCTACGTTCTGGTCTCTAGATTTATGATCGTCCGCCTTCGCATCAGGCCGCATTGGGACAGCCAACCTTTCTCTCACAAGCCGACCGCGCCGCGTCTCACTATCATGTCATTATCGAGCCATCGTACTCCCACCCCGCCCGACTGGCAACTCATCCGTTAAACGTCTCACTTTGGACTCAGCGCACCAAATGATTCATTTATGAAACGCTGATCAATAATGACATAATTGTATCTCAACACCAATATTTATTATTGTCGTTCTTCGCAAACATCACTTTGCGAGTAATAGGTTTACATTTCATAACTTGCATCATATAGCGACAGATTTTGGTCGCGACCTGCGGGAGAAAATGGTGGAGGAAGGATCGAGTGAAAACCAGAGAGTATGGACAGCCGTGATGAAGAAATTCGCCAAAAAGATGGTGAAAGGGATGAGAGGGAAAGGGATGAGAGGGAGGAGTAGGGCTCACGGTGTGGGAAACAGCAAACGATCATCAAGCGTGACCGCTTGTGTGGTTAGATGGAAGAGCGCCGTCACGGGCGCAGGTCTGATCGGGATGGAGCGTACTCGATGGGCGGACAAACATCACAGCAACCGCTTGACACGCGGCGGGCAGAGGTCGCGGGTAAGCTCGCTGAAATACGCGATTTGATGGCGCAGGCGCGCCTCGACGCCGTTCATCTCAGTAGCGCGGCCACAGTCGCGTGGCTCACCGCTGGAGCCACGACTTCGATAGACGAGACAGCGGAAACCGCGGCGTTCAGCGCGCTCGTAACGCAGGGCGCCTCGATGATTCTGACGGATGGTATCGAAGCGCCACGCCTGCGTGAAGAGGAAGCGCTGGAACAGTTAGGCTTCACATTGGTTGAGGAACCCTGGCATACACGCGGGGCCACCTTGCGACGGTTCGCGAAGGTTGGGCGGGTGGCGCTGGAAGAGCGGCGTGACGTGGCAGATGAGCTGTTCTGGCGCACATTGCGGTGGCAGCGCGCGACGCTGGGCGTCCAGGCACAGGCCCGTCTGCGCACAGGCGCCAGGCTGGCCGCTCAAGCGATGAATGAGGTAGCGCGTAGCGTTCGCGCCGGAATGTCGGAGCTAGAAGTCGCCGCGCGTCTTGGAGCGGCGTGCCGTGTGCGCGGTGGCTCCGCCATCGTTACGCTCGTTGGCGCAGATGACCGCATCGCGCGCTTCCGCCATCCGATCGCGACCGACCATACCATTGACCGCTACGCCATGTTGGTCCTGTGCTTTCGCTATCGGGGGCTCGTGAGCGCCTTGACACGTCTGGCGCATATCGGCGAGCCGCCCGCGGAACTCGTATTGACCGCGCGGACTGTGGCGCTCATTGACGCGCGAATGCTCGCGGCGACACGAGCCGGCCGCACACTAGCGGACATGTTCGAGGTCGCTCGCTCGGCATACCGCGACGTGGGTCACCCCGAGGCGATTGAGGAGCACCATCAGGGGGGCCCTCTCGCTTACCGCTCCCGTGAATCGCTCGCGACGCCAGGCAACGACTGGCGTATTGCGAGCGGTCAGGCGTTCGCCTGGAATCCGTCGCTGCGCGGCGCCAAGTCTGAAGACACAATCCTTCTAACTGCTGATGGCGCCGAGGTTGTCACGCAGACTGATGGCTGGCCGCTCTGGCGAATAGAGATTGATGGCGCGGAGATTGACCGCCCGGCGATCCTGGCGCTCCCCGCGCTCCCCGCGTAGCTATTTCCCGACGTCGTCGCCGCGCCGCTGGCCATAGCTCTGTAGCCAGCTCGCATGCAGTCGTTGAGATGCCGACTCCGGCAACACACGCGGCTCACCCGCCTGTTTCGCTAACCAGTAGACGTGTGCTGTATCTTCGAGCGCGTGGGCCACAGAATATGCCAAAGCAAGTGTGCGTCCAACCGCCAGCGCGCCGTGGTTACCCAGAATAACGGCTGAGCGCTGCCCGAGATAGTCAGCAACCAAAGCGCCAAATTCGGGCGTGCCTGACTCTACATATGGCACGATGGGTATCTCTCCACCGAGGCAGTACGCCGACTCCGCGAGCACCATGGGTACAGGCTCGTACAGCACGCCAAAGACGGTAGCATACAGCGAATGCGTGTGCAGCACACAGCCCACGTCGGGACGGCGCCTGTAGAGTTCCAGGTGGACCGGCGTCTCTACGCTCGGTCGCCAGCGCGCCTCGACAACAGATCCATCGAGGGTCAGGACGGCGATGTCGCTCGCGCCCAGCGTGTCGTAGTCGGCGCCACTGGGAGTGATGCAGATGAGACCAGAGCTCGGGTCGCGAGCGCTGAGGTTTCCCTGAGTCGCGCGTGTCAGTCCGCTCGCCTGCGCTTTGCGCGCGTAGCGGGCGACTTCAGCTCGAAGCGCGGACACGCGCGGCGACGCGTCAGCGCCCGCCGCTGATTGACGTCGTTTTGTGACTCTCGGCGCCGTGGTCTCACCGCTCATTGTGGCCAGTCCAGATCGCGGATCGCGGGTACACCAGCGAGCGATGTGGCCGCCCTGACGGCGTTCGCGATCGCCCGCGCCATGACTCGCGCCGCAGAGGCCGCGATGATACTGAGTAGCATTGACTCGTCCCCCGCCGGAGCTTCGCTCGCTGTCGAAAGCGCAAAGATGGTGTCGCCATCAAATGGCGTATGGACTGGACGGATGGCCAGCGCGTAGCCATCGTGTGTCATCTGCGCCAATTTGGTCAGGCCCGCTTTGCTTAGGGGCGCGTTTGTGGCGATGACTCCGAGCGTCGTGTTCGCTCCCGGAACAGGCGGCTGTCCGGAGGCGGTACGCGCAGATGGCGCATTGAGCCAGCCACCGCCGTTCGGGTTGCGCGCGCCGGCGATAATCGCGCCCGTATCTGGGTCATGTACGTCGCCGAGGGCGTTGACTGCGACAAGGGCGCCCAAGGTATGCCCAGTCAAGAGTTCTTCGCTAGCGCTACCAATACCGCCTTTGACGCTGAACAATGGACCTGCTACCTTGCCGACGGTCGCGCCGGCGCCAGCGCCGACGCTGCCCTGGGCGACAGGACCACCCGAGGCCGCCGCCAGCGCGCGAGCGCCCGAGAGCGCGTCAGGGCGTTCAGTGGAACTGCCTATGGCCAGGTCGAATAGCGCCGCGGCAGGCACGATTGGCACACGCGCCACGCCTACCTGGTAGCCCACACCACGCGCTTCCAGCGCACGCGCCACACCGGATGCGGCCTCCAGCCCGAACGCGCTTCCGCCAGACAGCGTTATCGCATGGACCTCACGCATCATGCAGGTCGGCGAGAGCAGGTCGGTCTCGCGTGTCGCGGGCGCGCCTCCGCGAACGTCCACAGCGCCGAGAGCCGAGTTGGCGCACAGTACCACGGTGCAGCCAGTGGCCGCCTCCAGCAGAGTGTCATGCCCTACCAGAATTCCAGGCACGTCGCAGATATCGTCATGTCGCTCAGTCACGGCACATCTCCTATCAAATTAGTGGCGCACACCGAGTTGCCGCAAGCCCGAGCAAGGGTAACTCCGGGCGTGGTCGACCAGGACGCGCGCCAGATTGGGAAAACACAGGACTAGGCCAAAGCCCTTCCGTGCGGTATCATGTCATCTATTATCGGCGGGTAGCGCCGGTACGGGAGCGCGTTGACGCGCCCCACCTCTTCTCATTTCGACGAGGAGTTACCCCTATGAGTCAGTTGAGCGCTGACCGGAAGGCCGGCGTTTTCACCTTTACCACATCGCGGCTGGTTACTGCCGCTGTGCTCGTGGCGCTCACCATCGTGATCGCGCCGATTCCGTTTGTCGGGTTCTTTCCGGTGCCTAATGCGACGGGCGCCGCGACGACCGAACACATTCCGACTATTCTGGGCAGTGTGCTGGCTGGCCCGCTAGTTGGCATGATTACAGGCCTGCTGTTCGGGCTGATTAGCTTCGTCGCGTCTCCCCTGCCATTCCTGAAAGACCCACTTGTCTCCGTGCTGCCCCGTATGCTCATCGGGCTGACGCCGTGGCTGGTCTATACCGCGGTGATGTATGCGCCATTTGGTGGAGCGCGGGCTGTGCAGCGCGATGTCGCGGCTGGAGTCGCGGGACTGGTGGGCTCACTGACGAACAGCGTGCTCGTACTGGGTTTCGCCGTGTTGCGCGGCTACTTTCCCGCAGCCATTTTCCTTTTGAGTCTGCCGCAAATAGTGGCCGAGGCGATCGCCGCAACAGTCGTTACGATCATTGTGGCGCGGGCGGTGTACATCACCCGCAATCAGATTCGCCGCGCGCCAGAGCGCAAGCAGCGTGATCAACTGCCGTACTAGCCGCTTTACTATCGCGCGTCGCATACCTGCCGCTCATAGGGGTGGCAGGTATGCGGCGCGTCGTGTCCACCGTGACGCGCGGCCAGCGCGGGAAAGCCTCCACCGCTCAAAATGATCGAATTAGCCGATGTCCGCTATGCCTACGGACATGATACGCAGGACGGGCCGCCAGCGGTCGACGGAGTCACCCTCTCGTTCGCGCCCGGCCAGATAGTGGGGTTGTTAGGGCAAAATGGTTCCGGCAAGAGCACTCTCGCGCGATTGATCGCTGGAATTCTTCGTCCTCAGTCCGGTCTGCTCGCAGTTGATGGGTTACGGGTGGACGAACGCGAGCAGCGCCGCGAAGCGCGTTCTCTCGTGGGCCTGGTCTTCCAGAACCCCGACGATCAACTCATCACGAACACTCTCATTGACGAGATTGCCTTTGGACCTGAAAATCTTGGATTGCCGCGCGACGTGATCCAGCGCAATGTTGACCTTGCGATCAATCTGATGGGTCTCGCGCCCTTCATCTCCACGCCGCTTAACGAGCTATCGCTTGGGCAGCGCCAGCGAGTTGCGATCGCTGGCGCGCTAGCAATGGACCCACGCTACCTCATCCTGGATGAGCCAAGTTCCATGCTGCCCGCGCCGCTTGTCGGGCAGTTGCTGGCGACCGTCCGGCGGCTAACGCAAGAGCGCAACATTGGCGCAATCTGGATCACCCATCATATTGAGGAGACGGTGGAACTCGACCGGGTCGTGGTGATGAGCCATGGCTCCGTTGCGCTCGACGGTTCGCCGCGTGAGACACTCACACAAATAGAGCGCATGCGCGCCCTCAGACTTGAAGCTCCGCCTGTAGTTGTGCTCGCGGCGCAGCTGAGAGCGCGTGGATACCCCATTCAGCCCACGACCATCACGCCCGACGAATTGTGCGTACAGGTGCGCGGGCTGGCGCAGCCCGCAGGGCAGTCGCGCCGCGCAGATGAAGAGCGGGAGCAGAAGGGCGAGAGCCCCAGTTCCGGCGCACCGCCGTCAACGCCTGTGCTAGAAGCGCGTCATCTCGCATTCACACATTTGCGCGGCACCCCGTTCGCGCAGGAAGCGCTGCGCGACGTCTCCTGTCGCATTCAGCAGGGAACGCTCGTCGCGTTTGTTGGGGCGACCCGCGCCGGAAAGTCTACTCTGCTCGACTGTTTCAACGCGATTGTCAGGCCCAGCAAGGGTATGCTGTGGTACAAGGGCGCCGACACAGGCGCGACCGGATTCGATGTGCTGGCGCTGCGCCGTGCGGTTGGAGTTGTGTACCAGACCTCAGAGAACCAGATCCTCGAGGACGTCGTAGGCAAAGACGTAGCCTTCAGCCTTATGCAGCGCAAGACGCCTTTCGCGGAATCGCGCCGCATCGTACAGGAGAGCCTGGAGGCGGTCGGGCTCGCATATGAAGAGTTCCGCAATCGCTACACGTATGCGCTAAGTGGTGGCGAGAAGCGGCGGGTCGCTATCGCGGGCGCGCTGGCCGCGAGCCCTGAGGTCCTGGTGATGGACGAACCCATGGCGGGTCTTGATCCCCAGGGGCGCGCGGACTTCCTCAAGTTGATCAGAGCGTTGCGCGCCAGGCGTGGAATGACTCTGGTGTACATGTCGGCCGGCCTGGACGAAGTGACCAGCATCGCGGACTACGTATACGCGCTGGATGCGGGCGCGGTCGCCCTGGACGGCGTTCCAGCCACAATCATGCGCCAGCTGGCTCATGTGGAACGCCTGGGTATCGGGCTATCCCCAGTCTCCCGGCTGGCGCTGGCGCTGGCGACTGTGGCGCCGGACCTCGACACGTCACATGCTGAGCTCGACGCCCTCGAAACGGAGCTAGTCTCACACCTCACGCCCGCGCCGCGGCGGACGCTGCCACCAAATGAGGAAGCCGTCTCATGATGCGAATCGCGCGCGTCGTCACCATCGGGCAGTACCTCAATCTGGGCTCGAGCGTACATCGGCTGGACCCTCGAATCAAGATCGTCGCGCTGATCGCCCTCATCGTCGGGATAGCGCTGAGCTCATCGTTCATCGCGCTAGGCGCGCTAGCGCTGTTTGGATTGTTTGTCTTGGCGCTCTCACGTGTGTCGCCTGGATTTATCGCCCGGACGTTGCGCTTCGCGGTGTTCATCCTCCTGTTCTTCTATGTGCTCCAGGTGCTGCTGTATCAGCCTGCCACCGCCCATCCACACGTACTTTGGCGCTGGTGGATCCTGACGGTGACTCGTGAAGGTCTCATCTTTAATGCGCTGGTCAACACGCGCGCGCTGCTGCTGTTCTACTTCGTCAATATGCTCATGCTGACGACATCGATGGTGGACTTGACCGACGGCGCAGAGTCCCTGCTCTCGCCGCTTCAGCTGATCGGTATCCCCGTGCAGGAGACTACGCTGGTCATGGTGGTTGCGCTAAAGTTCGTGCCAATCTTTTTCAGCGAGCTTGAGCGGCTGATCAAAGCGCGCGCGGCGCGTGGAGTCGCGATTGACACGGGCAACGTGGCGCGGCGGGCGCTCAACACCGCACCCGTGCTCATTCCACTCATCCTGGGCGGACTGCGGCGGGCAGAGGCGCTCACTGTCGCCCTGGAGGCGCGCGGATACAACGGAGGCCGAGGGCGCACGAAACTTCGAAAGCTGCAGTTTGGCCCGCGCGATGCGCTGGCCGCGTGTGCCCTCGGCCTGGCGCTCGCCGCCGCCGTCTACCTCAATGGGCGCTCGCAGTTCTAGGTTTCTGGCGCCTTACTGGTTCGCCACGAGCGCGCCGACCCGCTCCGCCAGAAGCGCGATCTCAGACTCGAGCGTGTAGAAGCCGACGGATGCGCGTATCAAATCCGTGGAAGGAATCGCACGCACAAGTATGCCGCCGCTGTCCAGCGCCTTGACCGCCTCAGGCGCTGGCGCGCCGCGGATAGTGAAATGGACGAGTCCCGCCATGGCTTCTCTTGGCGTGAGAACCTTGACGCCTGGCAAGGGGCTGAGGGCGTCGTGGCACAGCCGGCCCAGTCGCGCAATGCGCGCATGCGCCCACTGCCACCCGACATCGAGTGAGAGCCAGTCGAGACTGGCCCGCAGCCCGGCGACTGTAGCAGGATTCAGGGTTGTCGCCTCGTAGCGCAGCGCGCCTTGGGACGGCACGTAATTGCCGTCATAATCGCTCATGCCGCTGCGCACGGAGAAATAGCCCATGTACGAAGGCTGGATTTCTCCGATGCGGTCTGGGCGCACATAGAGGCCACCAGTCCCTTCCGGCCCGCAGAGCCACTTCTGGCCAGAAATCGCGTAGGCGTCAACGTCTAGTTCCCGCACATTCAGTGGGATCATGCCGCCGGACTGCGCGCCATCGCAGAGGAATAGCGCGCCAACGCTATGTGTCACTTCTATTAGTTGCGACAGTGGCAATACGACACCGGTCGACCAGCTCACGTGCGAGAGCGCCACGGCGCGCGTTCGGGGGGTGATCGCGGCTTTGAGCGCCGCGACGTCGTCTACGCCAGGCTTGCCAATCTCCGTCAACCGGATGCGAACGCCGTATCGCTGGTGAAGCTGATAGACAGGATGGAGTATGCCGGGGTGTTCAGTAGACGAGGTAATGATCTCATCGCCAGGTTGCCAGGACATGCCACTAAGGACGATATTGATTCCTTCAGTCGTGCAGTGAGTCATAGCGACATCGCGCGCGTCACAGTTGAAAACGCTCGCCAGACCAAGTCGCGCCCTGCGCTTCTCTTCCTGCATGTCTGGGAAAGCCGCCGCGTGAATTCGGCCTGCTTCTAGCTCTTTTTCCTGCCATTGGGTCATCGCCCGGTGGCTTCTGGTAGGCACTGGACCATTGGTCCCGGTATTCATATACACGCAGTTGGACGTGACGGGCAGTTCGTCCCTGATCTGTTTTACCCGCGTGTCATCAGAGGTAAGGAGCGCAGTGTCCAATCAGCAACCTCCCATAGATCGCCTAATCAGATTCTTCGTCTGCCAAATTAAGCAGCGCCGCGCCTGCTGCGACGCGGTCACCTGGGGCATAGGGCGCCTTAGTGACAATACCATGCCGTGGCGCGCGCACGGTATGTTCCATCTTCATGGCTTCGAGCGTCACGAGCGGTTGCCCCTGCCGCACGCGCTCTCCTGGTGAGACGAGCATCGCAACGATGACGCCGGGCATCGGCGCGGTGAGTGATCCCGCGTTCGCGCTTGCCATATCCGGTACAGGCAAGGGCGATCGCCAGATCAGCGCATGCGTCTCTCCAGCGAGGTGTATCCACCACAGGTGGCCGTCTCCTTGAGCGACATATCCGTTCACCAGTCGCCCGCCGATGTCAGCTACGATAAGCCCGCCGGAGTCACGGCGCACAACACGCGCCAGGCTTGGGGGCGCATCCGCTCCGCCCTCACAGGACGCCATGTAGGCGCCGTGCGCTTCCGGTCTGAGCGAAACGGTGAGGCTGAGCCCTTCGCCCTGGCCGCCTCCGCTACGCTCAAGCGCGTCATAACGCTCGATAATTGGCTGTACAGGATTGTTGCGCCAGCGCTGGCGTAGCCCGTCTCCTGACTCAGGGCGGCGAGCCAGCGCAAGCAGCAGCGCGGCCGTTGTCACTGTCTCGGAACGGGACGCGGCGCCAGTTGGCTTCAGCAGCGTGTCAGCGAAGCGCTCGACGAACGCTGTGCTGGTATCGCCCGCGAGAAACGCGGGATGGCGCAGAGCGCGGGCAAGATAGGTCGCGTTCGTTCGTACCCCGAGCGCAACTGTACTCTCCAGGGCGCTCGCGAGGCGGCGCGCCGCTGCCTCACGTGTGTCCGCGTGAGAGCAGATCTTGGCGATCAGGGGATCAAACTCCAACTCTACCCGCGTTCCAGATTGCATGCCCGCGTCACAGCGCGCTCCGTCAGGCGCGCGCCAGACGCGCAGTGAGCCGACGGAAGGCAGAAAGCCGCTCTCTGGGTCCTCAGCATAGAGGCGCGCCTCGATCGCGTGACCAGTCCAGTTGATTTGCTCTTGCGCGAGCGGGAGTGGCTTCCCCTCGGCGATCTCGATTTGCCAGCGCACGAGATCCAGCCCGGTCACGAGTTCGGTCACGGGATGCTCAACCTGCAAGCGGGTATTGACTTCGAGGAAGAAATCGTCGTCATTTGGGCTCACAATGAACTCGACCGTGCCAGCGTTTGTGTAGTGGAGCAGGCGGCCGATGGCTAGCGCGCTCTCAGCCATGCGCGCACGCAGTGCTGGCGTCAGACCTGGCGCGGGTGACTCTTCAATGATCTTCTGCCGGCGACGCTGGATCGAGCACTCCCGCTCTCCGAGGTGGATCAGCGCTCCATGTTGATCGCCAAAGATCTGGAATTCAATATGCCGCGGGTCGGGAATGGCGCGCTCCAGAAACAGGGTCGCGTCACCGAAGGCCGCTCGGGACTCGCGTCGGGCGGCGGCCAGCTCCGCAGGCGCGCCTTCCGGCTGGTTGATGAGACGCATGCCCTTGCCTCCGCCACCAGCCGAGGCCTTGACCAGCACAGGATATCCAATGCGTGCGGCTTCCGCGATCAGGCGCTTGTCAGACTGGTCGGCGCCGTCGTAGCCGGGTACAACGGGCACGCCGGCCGCTGAAACCAATTGGCGCGCCTCGCGCTTGCTACCCATGCGCGCTATGATATTGGGCTCAGGTCCAACCCAGAGGAGCCCTGCGGACTGGCATGCCGCGGCAAAGCCCGGGTTTTCCGAAAGAAAGCCATATCCAGGGTGTACGGCGTCCGCGCCGGCGCGTCGAGCCGCCGCAATCAGGGCATCGGCATTGAGGTACGTTGCGGCGAGACTGCGACCAGGCAGCTTGATCGCTTCGCTCGCCTCGGCAGTGTGGGCGGCGCCCTCATCAGCGTCTGAGAAGACGGCGACCGTCTCAATCCCCATCTCGCGGCATGTGCGCATGATCCGGCGCGCAATCTCTCCCCGATTAGCAATCAGCAGTTTGCGAATCACACTCGTTCCCTCACGAATCGCTGCCCGTTGCTCAGATTCAGTCAGCGCTATGGACAGGCGCTTGCTCTTCGATAGGCAGGCGCAGGATCGCGCCCGCCAGCGCCTTACCCAGGGTGTCAATGCGTAACGAGCGTGTGGCGCCACCGTCGAGAGCGCCGCGAATGACAAAATTGAGCGCTTCGATATTGTCGAGCTCGAAGCGCTCAACCGGCCCATGCGCAAGATCACGGAGAGCTTCTTGCGCCCGTGCGGCGGTCAGTGTCGCCTTGAGCGTCTGGTATGCGGCTGATGAGCGCGCGATGACGCTGATGTTGGCGATGTCGCCTTTGTCGCCAGCCCGGCCGTAGGCGAGATCGAACACACGCCTTGTCGGTAGTTCGGCCATTGTCACGTCTCCAGATACTCAACGGCGACACGCGCCTCAACGAGGTCGCGCGCGATAAGCGTCGGCCAGAGGCCCAGGAGGGACTTGGGGTCGGCGCCGACCGTGCCGCCCGAGACCGACATGCCCGCCGGGCCGGAAAGACCGAGGGCCATCGCCCGCCGCACTGCCGCCTTGAGCGTCGTAGCCTCGGCCGCGGTGAGCACGACGCGCACGACAAGCTCGATCGGATCAGGCGGAGCCGGATTGACGGCGCCAAACAAGCTATCGAGTCCAGGATGAGAGTACTCGACTCGTTGCAGCGGCAGGTCGGCCCACGCTGCCTCGAGCATGCCGCGAAGTTGCGCTTCTTTCCGCCAGACCAGCGGCCAGCCTAGCATGAAGAGAAGCTCGCGGCTATACCCTTCCATACGCGCGATGTTGAGTTTGAGCGACGTCGGCGCCGCGCGCCCAGTGACTCCTGAGACACGCACACGATCTGGTCCCGCGCCGTCCAAATGGAGGGTTGTGATGTCCACTACGACATCGGGTGTGAGATATGCGCGCGGGTCATGCATCTCATAGAGCAGTTGCTCCTTGACTGTCTCCATCGAGATACGCCCAGCGGACCCGGGCGGCTTGGTGATAGTGAACACGCCATCCGCTTCTACCTCGGCAAGGGGGTAGCCGGGATTCGCCAGTTCCGCCGGCTCGATGAGGTCAATGCTAGCGAGACTATTGCCACCGGTAATTTGCCCCGTACACTCCAAGAGGTGCCCGCAGATGGCGCCGCTCGCCAGCCGGTTCCAGTCGTCCCATGCCCAGCCGAAGTGGTGGATGAGCGGCGCCAGGTAGAGCGCTGGATCAGCGGTCCGTCCTGTGATGACGATATCCGCTCCGGCCTCAAGCGCCTCGACAATAGGGCGCGCGCCCAGATAGGCGTTCGCGGTGACGATGGGCGCAGCCTCTGGTCGCAGAGCCGCTCCGGTCTCGATATTCGTGAACGCCTCCCCTTGCTCCATCAGCGCAGGAAGCCGGTCGAGCAGATCATCGCCGGTTACGACGGCCATGCGCAGTCCGCGCAGTCCCTGGCGTTCCGCGCTTGCGCGCACCGCTTCAGCCGCGGAGTGCGGGTTGAGGCCACCGCCGTTAGTGATGAGTGGAATCCGGCGTGCAAACGCCTGGGGAAGGATGCGCTCAGCAATGGTCTCGATGTCGCGCGTGTAGCCCAGACGCGCGTCGCGCATCTGGTCGCGCCGGAGTATGGCGAGCGTCAGCTCCGAAAGCGCCTCGAAGCAGACACAGTCGACTAGCCCGCGCTCGATCATCGGGAGCGCACGGGTCACATCGTCGCCATAAAACCCTTCGCCGGACCCTATTCGGAACATGGTAGGCTCAGTCTTTCCGCTTTCCGGGCAGGATGTCTTCCAGCTTGGCGATGATGCCCAGCATGACTTCGTCGGCGCCTCCACCGATGGAAAGCAGGCGCGCGTCACGATAAGCCCGGGCGATCGGCGTCTCTTCCATGTAGCCCATGCCGCCGTAGTATTGTAGGCAGCTATCAGCGACCTCACGCGCGAGACGTCCCGCCTTGAGCTTGGCCATCGAGGCTAGCCGAGTCACGTCCTGCCCGTCGATCATGTTCTCGACAGCCGCATAGCATAACGCCTTGAGCGCCTCAATCTCGGTCAGAAGCTCAGCGAAGCGAAAATGGATGACCTGGTTGTCAATCAACGGCGCTCCAAACGCCTCCCGCTGGCGTGTATAGTCGATCGCTCGGCGCACTTGCATCTCGGCGGCGCTGTACGCTTGAATCGCCCCGACCAGCCGCTCGCGCTGGAACTGCCGCATCTGCAGGATAAACCCCATTCCTTCGGGACCAACTGTGTTAGCGCGCGGCACGCGCACCGCGTCCAGCGCAAGCTCCGCGGTGTCGCTGGAGTGATTGCCGAGTTTTCGGAGCGTGCGCGAGACGGAGAAACCCGGCGCGCTCGTCGGCACAATGATGAGTGACATGCCGTGGTAACCAGCGCCTTCGCTCGTGCGCGCCAGCAGGCAGACCCAGTCGGCCTGCGCGCCGTTGGTGATGTAGAGCTTGCGGCCGGTGATGACCCACTCATCGCCGTCGACGACGGCGCGCGTCCGTATCGCCGCGACATCCGAGCCAGCGTCCGGCTCACTCACGCCGATACAGCCGACCATTTCGCCTCTGATACTCGGCGCGAGATACTGTCTGCGCAGGTCATCTGAGCCATATTCGGCGAGAGCGGGCGTACACATGTCCGAGTGCACGGTAATGCCCATAGGCACCCCAGAGCAGTGCGTTCTGCCCAGTTCTTCGCATAACACGACGGTGTACCAGAAATCGAGCCCCAGCCCACCGAACTCCTCAGGATACGTGAGACCGAGGAAACCGAGGTCGCCCATCTTGCGTAAGACATCATGCGCGGGCCAAATACCCGCCTCTTCCCACTCATCGACGTGTGGGTTGAGCTCCTGTTCGACAAAGCGACGCACACTCTGCCGAAACAGGTCGTGTTCGGACGTAAATCGCATGACTGCTCTCCTATCGTTCACCTCGCCGGGCGCATGGAAGCGTCGTCAGCAACCTGGCGCCTGAAGGCGCCGCCTTGGCGAATTACATGCGGAAGACACCGTAGCGCGGCGCGCCCTCAGCCATCCAATCGCGGTTGTAACACATGGACAGTCCCACAGTTAGCGCCATGCGTGTGTCGCGTGGATCGAGGATGCCGTCGTCCCAGAGCCGCGCGGTGGCGTAGTACGCGGACGACTCCTGCTCCAGTTTCCGCCGCGCCGCCTCGCGCAAGCCCGCGATCTGCGACTCGTCGGGTTTCAGACCGCGCGCCCGCGCGGCGTCCTCCTGAATGATCGCCAAGACCCCCGCAGCCTGCTCGGATCCCATGACGCCAATACGGCTATTGGGCCAGGTGAAGAGCAGGCGGGGATCGTAAGCGCGGCCGCACATGCCATAGTTACCCGCGCCAAAACTGCCGCCGACGATGACCGTGAACTGCGGAACGGTTGAGTTTGCGACGGCGTTGACCATCTTGGCTCCGTGCTTGATGATGCCACCCTGTTCGTACTCGCGCCCAACCATGAAGCCCGTGATGTTCTGCAGATAGACCAGGGGCGTGCGCGATTGGTTGCACAGCTGGATAAACTGCGCCGCTTTCATGGCCGACTCCGAAAAGAGCGCGCCATTGTTGCCAAGGATGCCTATAGGGAACCCGTTGATATGGGCGTGCCCGCAAACGAGTGTCGGGCCGAAATCGCGCTTGAAGTCTTCAAAGCGCGATCCATCTACGAGGCGGGCGATCACCTCGCGGATCTCGAACGGTCGCCGCGGGTCATGGGGAATGATGCCGAGCAGCTCATCAGGATCGTAGAGTGGCTCTTCAGGCGCCTCAAGACGAGCGTAAATGCGCTTGTTCCAGTTGAGCCGTGAGACGATCTCACGTCCGATGCGGATGGCGTCGGCGTCGTCCTGGGCGAGATAGTCACCGAGGCCCGAAATGCCAGTGTGCATCTCCGCGCCACCCAGCGTTTCGTCATCCACGACCTCGCCCGTCGCCATCCGTACCAGTGGCGGCCCCGCGAGAAATACCTTGGCCTGGCGCTTGACCATCACCGTGTAGTCCGAAAGGCCGGGTATGTATGCCCCGCCTGCCGTGGAATTGCCGAAGACGAGTGAGATTTGCGGGATTCCCGCGGCCGACATGCGGGTCTGGTTGGCGAAGGTCCTGCCTCCCAGATCGGCGAAAAATTCCGCCTGATAGAGCAGGTTGGCGCCGGCCGACTCGACAAGGTAGACACACGGCAGCCGGTTCTGCGCCGCGATTTCCTGCGCCCTGAGCGCCTTCTTCACCGTTATTGGATAGCTTGCGCCGCCTTTGGCCGTCGCGTCGTTGGCGCCGATCATACATTCGACACCGCGCACTACGCCAATACCACTGATCTGCGAGCCGGCGGGTGACTCGTCGTCGTACATTCCCCAGCCGGCGAGCGTACTGAGCTCCAGAAATGGGGCGTCAGGGTCAAGCAGGAGTTCTACACGCTCGCGTGGCAGTAGTTTGCCTCGCGCCTGATGGCGGGCGCGTGCGCTGGCGCTACCGCCCGCGCGCGCCTGCGCCTGGCGCTGATGGAACTCCTCGACGATCGCTTGCATCGCCGCATAGTTCTCGCGATATTCCTGGCTGCGGGTATCGAGGCTGCTCGCCAGCGCCATCGCATCATTCCTCCCGCTCGTCCACGCCATAGCTGGGCCAGGGCGCATGCTCCGGTATGGAATACCCTTGCAGACGGTAGAGCGAGCCAGCGCCATCGACCCGCAACGTCGCTCCGGAGATGTACGCCGCCGCGGGCGACAATAGAAATGTGACCGCTGCGGCGACCTCAGCCTCCGTGCCCATTCGTTGCGCGGGAGTCTCCTGGGCGATGCTCGCCAGTCGCGCGCGCACGACGTCGGGATAGGTTTGGAGACCGGTGGCGTTGATGAGTCCAGGCGCTACCGCGTTGACCCGCACGCCCGACAATGCCCACTCGAGCGCAAGCGTCTGGGTCAAGTTAACGACACCAGCCCGCGCGGCGCCCGTGTGCGCCATGTTGGGAAAGCCGCGCCACATATCGGCGACAATATTGACGATCGCGCCACCGCGTTCGCGCATGCCACTCACGTAGGCGGCGCGCGACATGTTGAAGGTCCCCGTCAGGTTTGTGTCGATGACGGCGCGCCAGCCGTTGGAAGTAATGGCCTCGGCGGGGCTGATAAACTGACCACCAGCGTTGTTCACAAGTCCATGGATAACGCCCACTCGGTCTACGGCGCCGCGCCAAAAGGCGTCAACAGATTCCGCCTCGCGGATGTTGCATACCAGCGCGATCGCCGCGCCTCCCACGCCAGTAATCTCGGCCTGCGCCGGCTCGAGGTGGGCCAGCGACCGCGAGCACAGTATGACGGTCGCGCCCAGTCCCGCAAGCTCACGGGCAATCGCACGGCCGATGCCCGTGCCGCCGCCGCTGACGACGATCGCGCGCCCCGCGAACAAATTGGGTCTGAATACTGAGGCAGGTGAACTCATAATCCCTGCGTCCCCGTTGACCAGCGAACAACGTCTCCGCGTGTCGCGATATGGCGATTATGGCGTGTCCGCGGCGCTGAGCCGCGAATCGACCTGAGTGAGCGCGTCGCGAAGCTCATCGCGCAGGTCAGTGAGGTCGCGCAACTGCGATTCGATCTGCCCTAGCCGTTCGAGGATCATTGCGCGCAGCCGCTCCTCTTGTCGCCGTTCATCGCGAGTCGCGTCGTAGATCTCGAAAAGCTCGCGAATGTCCTCGAGTGCGAAACCAAGACCCTTGGCCCGCAGCAGGAGCTTGAGGCGAACGCGGTCGCGCGATGCATACAGGCGTTGCTGTGTGTTGTCCGTGCGCTGCGGGCTTAGCAGGCCGCGCTCTTCGTAATAGCGAATGGTGCGGGTGGAGATGTCCAGCTCGCGTGCGAGGTCACCGATGGTGTACATCTTGTGCGTGGTCGCTGCTCGCTCCGCGCCATCAACGCGATTTGGCATTGTTGTGTCTCCCGCGCGCCTCATGAGGCAGTTTGAGGCAGTTTGACGTAGTATGCCGGATATTGACGTTAACGTCAACCCATGATCGAGATCTAGCAGCGTCAAGAAGGGCGCGGGCAGCCACGATGTTACTGCTGTGGGGCCATCGACTCCGCTAGCGCGGCGCTGGCGCCTGAGACCACTGCAAGCTGGCCGCGCCGCCACATGACGATGGTGACAATCGCGCCCAACAGCAGCCACACGCCAACTACAGCCGGGATATACGCCAGCGCGCCCACACCTGGCTGCAGCAAGGCAAGAACCGAGATGCCGCCAGCGACTATCGCGCCCAGCGCTGGCGTCACGATGTGGCGTAGAACGCTAAGCTTCTCGCGCCGCTTCCGGGTGAAATACAGGGCACAGGCGACGCTTACCAGGACATAGATGAGCAGGACGAAGAGCGCGTCAAGCGTAGCGAGGAAATTGAACGCGCCAAACGGAGTCAGGGTAAACCCAAGCGCAAGCCCGCTGACCAGGCCCAGCCCGCAGAGCGCCGCGATCGCGCCCGCTGGTGTGCCACGCGTTGGGTGCGCCCAGTTGATAGGTGGTGGCATGAGCCCATCACGCCCGAGCGTGAAGAGGATGCGCGCTCCCCCATTGACGATCGCCAAGGCGGCGCTGAAGAAGGAAAGCAACCCGGCCAGATCCACCAGAAGCGCGAGTGAGCCGCCGCTGAACTTGCGGGCGATAGTATCGAACGGAGCGGCGTCCGAAGCGAACCTGTTGACAATGTTGGCTGGCCCATAACCGACGGTCGCGATGTAAGCCATCAGCACATAGAAGACGCCTACAACAATCATCGAGCCGTAAATGGCGCGGGGAATGTTACGGCGTGGATTGCGCGTCTCACCGCCAAGCGCCGCAGCCGTCTCAAATCCAATGAAGCTGAGAATCGCCAGGACGACCCCGAACGGGAGCTGGTCGAGCGCTGGCGCTGAAAGTGGGCTGAATGGAGCTAGCGACAATCCTCCTTGAGCGCCGACATGGAACAGCGCCAATGCAGCCAGGATCACGCAGATGCCAATTTCGAACGCCAGCAAGGTGAGGTCTACGCGCAGCGACTCACGGATGCCAATGTAACAGATGGCGAAGACGACGCCAATCGCCAGGACGTAATACACACTCCACGAGACTTGGATGTCAAGCCAGCGGTTCATTAGTGTAGCCAGGTTGGCGCTCATTAGCACAAACGAGTACGGTACGCCCAACACAATGGCGATAAGCCCGATCCACCCGGTCATGAAGCCCCAACCCGCGCCCAGGCCCTCACTCACAAATGTGTACGCCGAGCCACTCGAGGGCATCTCGCGTGAAAATTCGCTGTACTGGTTGGCCACCAGCAGCGCGACGACGAATCCCACCAGGTAACAGAATGGGATCGCCGCGCCGGCGTAGGGAGCCTGCGCGATGGTGTTGAAGAAGATCGAGGCCGCGGGTGACATGACGGCGACTGAAATCACGATCGCGTTCTGCAGGCCAAGCGCGTCGCGCTTCAGCGCGGACTGACGCCGCTCTGGCGCCGCCATTTCTGCCATACCTATGGTTCCCTCTTCCCGCTGTGCTGTTACTGATCCATCCGTCGCTCAAGCGCGTTCGCTATTGGCGCCGCCAATTTCATCGGCAGCGCCGCCATCTACGCCGAAGAGGCGTCGCAAGTAGTCATTGAGGAAGACGCCCTGTGGATCAAGCTCCGCGCGCACGCGCTGGAAATCACTCCAGCGCGGATAGCGGCTTGCCAGAGTCGCGGCGTCAAGCGTGTGCATCTTGCCCCAGTGAGGGCGGCCATCGTAACATTGGTAGATGTGCTCAACTTCCCGGAAATACTCCTCATAGCGCATGCCCTTGTACATATGCGCCGCTAGATACGCCGAATCGCGTTGATATGCCGGGCTCAGCCAGATATCGTCACCGCGAACGAACCGGCACTCGATCGGGAAATGCACGTGGTAGCCGCGGCGCGTAATCAGCGCCTGGAGCTCTCTCATAATCGGGACAAAGCTCTCGGCCGGCACGTTGTATTCCATCTCTTGGAATCTGACCGCCCGTGGCGTGGCGAAGATGCGGTGGCTGTAATCTACGGCGGTCGTCGGCGCGATGCCCCAAGCGGAGATGGCGCTGACCGTTTTGCTCAATGGCGGAGCAATGCGGGCGCCCTCGGAGAGCGCCCAGAAGACGCCATTTTCGATGACGACCCGGTTGAAGTCCGTCCACAGATTGGCGCTGGTTGGCTGCTCATCCGTCTCGTTCGTGAACTTGGCCTGAGTCCAATCGGTATAGGGGAGCCAGAAGAACTCGAAGTGGCTGTTCTCGTGTTTGTATCGTTCGAGATTGTCCAGCACGCTGTCGAGACGCTCACGGCGGGTCTGATAGTGTAGGCGCTTCGCTGGCACGACGCGCAGCGTGACCTCCGCGATCACGCCGAGCGCCCCCAACGAGACCTGCGCCGCCTTGAAATACTCCGGCTGTCGCTCCTCTGACAGTTCGAGTAGCTCACCAGACGCGGTGACGAGTTTCAGCGCGACTACCTGCGTGGAAATACTTCCGAAGCTCACACCGGTGCCATGAGTGCCTGTGCTGATTGCTCCGGTGATGGTCTGTACGTCAATATCGCCAAGGTTCTCCTGCGCCAAACCGCGCCGCAGCAACTCGTCGCCCAGGGCTTTCAGCCGGGCGCCGCCGAGCACGCTGACGGTTCCCGCCTGCGGGTCCGCCGCTGTGATGCCCTGCAAGCCAGCCATAGATATCAGGACGTCATCCGAACGGACTAGCGGCGTGAAGGAATGTCCAGCCCCCGTCACCCGGATGTGGCGCCCTGCATTGCCGTAATGCCCAACCACGCGCGCGAGTTCCTCGAGCGAACGGGGTGTGACGATCTCTTTTGGCTGGAAGGCCACTGAGCCCGACCAGTTGGTCCATTCGCGGCCACGCGCTGGGCGGGTTGAGGTGGTCATGCGCATCTCCTTCGTGTGGAGTTGATCGTGTAAGCATCTTAGAGAAAACAAAGTCCGTCGCCGCGATAGGTCGTCACGGTGTCCACCACCGCGCCGTTCGAGACGAGGAGTAGGTGGTTGAATCGCTCGCAGAGCTCACCAGCTTTGCTGTGGCGCAGGAATACCGGATCACCTAGTGACAGTTCTGAGGGGCCTGCATAGTGAATGGGAGTTTGGACCTCGCCCGCGCCCTCGTTGTGGTCTAGTCGCGCGCCAGCCGGCAAGTGGACAACAGGCGCTTTCTCGGCGCTCGTAGCGCCGGATGCGATGTAACCTCCGCCCAAGCAGGTAAAGATGCCCGGCGCCGGACGGCGCACGATTTCGATGGCGTAGCCTGCGGCTGGGAGGTAACGGAACTCACGATAGAGGTCGAAGAGCCCTGGCGCGAAGAATCCCGAACCGACGGTGATTTCGGTCACACCCCTCTCTTGACCAGTCGTTCGCATGCTGCCTGTCCCTCCGCCGTTAACAAATCGCGGCGCGCAGCCAAGCTTATTGGCAAGGTCGACAATGGCGGCCCGCCGCAAAGCGACATCCGCGGCGGAGCGGCGCTTGAGCGCCCAGATCAGGGCGTTCTTCGCCGCCTGACCGGGCACTCGGTCACCCAATCCAGCGATCTGCGCCTCATACCCCATGATGCCGTCGAGCCGCACCGCTGACTCCAGGAGGATGCGCTCGAGGATGGGCTGCGCGTCGTCCGCCGTCCGAATCGGCGAGCGCAACACGCCAAAGCGCAACCCGGGCAGAGGCAGTGACATGTCCACCTCGAGGCACAGCGGAATCTGCGCCCCGACCTTTTGGGCGATCACGGCGATGCGCTCCACGTGCTCGATCGAATCCACCATCAAGGTGATGCTTGCGCCGCTGGCGGTTGCGTGCGCCACGTCCAGAATGTCGGTCTCGGAAACAGCCGGATACCCGACTAGCAGATCGGTGAAGCCGAGACGCGCCAGATGAACCGCCTCGCGCGCGGTGAAACACATCAACCCCTGGAACTGTGGGCTGGCGTCCAGAATGCGGCGGATGATCGCGACACTGCGGAGAGACTTGGTCGCAAGCCGAATGAGCTTTCGCTGCGACCGATGGAGCGTCAACGCCACGTTCTCCTGCAAGAGATCGAGGTCCACGAAGGCAAAGGGCATCGGTTGACCGCGGAAGATGTCCCGATAATAGTCATAATCACGCGCGACGGCCGCGCCAGAGGCAAGCGACGTTCTATTGATGAATCCGGGCGCCGAGGTTTCATGGGCCATGGGAACCCGCCTTTCCGCTCGCGCCCTGCCCACTTGCTTGGGGACCAGCGCCAGCGAGCGCGAGCGTCGCCTGGATGAGTCGCTTCAGATCGCTCCGGGCGCGCGCCGTGTCACGGTCACTCACGAACTGCAGAATCAGACCATCAAGGCCACCAATGACGAATCGCGCGAGTTCCTCAAAAGGGATCGCGCACTCAGCATGCGTGGCCTCGAACGCTTCGCGCGCCAGACCCGCGACGAGCGCGCTATAACCGGCGTACTGCTCGCGGGCCAGCCACGCGGACTCGGGACGGCGCAGCGCGTATAACGTCAATTCGTATTGCATGACCTGCAAGTCGTAATGACTTTCGACGCGCGCCCAGAATGCAGTGATCGCAGCGGCAAGCGCCAGGTCGGCGGACACGCCGGCCGTCATGGACGCGCGGACGATGTCGCCCGTTATCCGCATCATTTCCTGCAGTGCGGCGAACAACAGCTCATCCTTGCTGCCGAAATAATAGCCGATCATCGCCTGGTTGACCCCGGCTTCAGCCGCGATCTTCCTGGTCGTCGTTTCCGTGAGACCAGCGCGCGCCAGCACAGTGAGCGTCGCCGCCAATATCTCGGCCCGTCTCACATCACCGCCGCGAGACCTCATCTGCCTGGGCGTGTTCGTGGTCGGCGGCCTTGCCCGCCCGACCGCCGCAATTGGCTCGGATTTCGTCATACGCTCCCTATGCGCGCGCCCCAGACCAGAAGTCATTCAAGCGATTGACCGACATCGTACTAAGGGGCGCAGGCGTTGTCAATCGGTAATCGCAGCATCAGGCGATTCGCGTGGCGGCATGGCAAGCGTATGCGAAACCCGCAACGGTGCGGCGACGGACTATACTGCAATATGGCGTGGGTCAACGGGAGAGTAGCGCTGCGACGAACGCTTCCAAGACTTGAGGCGGCGTGGTCAGACCATACGATTGAATGAAAGGGCGCATCATGGCGAAAGTCACAACCGGTGGCGGCGACACAGGCTACACGAGTCTGCTCGGTGAACAGCGAGTTCCAAAATATGACCCGCGGCCGGAGGCCTATGGAACTGTGGACGAGGCGACATCGGCCCTCGGCCTGGCGCGCGCCTATGCGGACGACGAAAAGGTGCAGAACATCATCCTCACCGCGCAGCGCGACCTCTATCTTCTGATGGCGGAGCTTGCTACCCCTCCGGAAAATCGCGACAAACTCGGATTCCGATTGGCCGCGGACCGCGTCGACTGGCTTGAGGACGTCGAGCGAGACCTGAAGGCGGAGGTGGAAATCCCCAACAAGTTTGTGATACCAGGTGATTCTGTCGTTGGCGCCGCGCTCGATGTCGCGCGCACGGTCATTCGGCGGGCTGAACGGCTGACAGCGCGTTTAGAGCACCAGGGAGCGCTGGGCGAGACACACACATTGCGTTACCTCAACCGGCTGTCGGATATGGTGTTTATTCTCGCCCGCTACATCGAAGTGAAAGGCGGGGGTAGCACGCTGGCGACTCGCCGCTCGTAATCATCGGTTGTCTTCCGACAGGCGCTGCCGGGCGGCGCCGGAGATCGGGCGCCCTTTGACAATTCGACCGCTTTCTCATACAGTCAGCCCAACACGCATGAGCGGCGTGCCACTTCCCTCCTTGTCAACGCTCACGCGCATGGCCCTGAGGACTATCTATGACTACAGCAGATCAGGCTCCTGTGCTTGCCGTTGATGACAGTGGCTCAATCCGTGAGATGATCGCCACAGTACTGGCCGGGCATGGCTACCGGGTGGTAACCGCCGCTAATGGGAAGGAAGCGCTGATGCGACTCCACGCCGCGGCGGAGCCCTATATTGTGCTGCTCGATGTGGTCATGCCATTACTGGACGGCCTCGCGGTGCTGCGTGAGATTAACTCCGACGCGCATCTGAGCGCGATGCCGCACCAGATTATTCTCATGTCTTCCACTGTCCGAATGTCTCAGCCTGACATTCCTGCCACTACGGGCCAGCTCGCCAAGCCATTCACCCGGCAGCGCCTTTTGGAAGTTGTGGCGCAGGCCCAGCAGGACGCGCACGCCCGCCACTGACCGTGTGATCCAGACGTGGAAGGAGGTGCGCGGTCAAAATGGGAACGCATGAGACCGGCGCGACCGGTGACGACGACTCCTTGCCTGCTGACGAGGCGCGAGAGGTCACTCTAGCGATTTCCTCGTGGGGCGCCCACCAGGAAGATGGCGCGCATACCGATACCGCCGTGCCGAGCGACATGCGGCGACCCTGGCGCGCCGAGATGGCGCGCTGGCAACTGACACTCAATCCTGGGCGAACACAGGATGAATATGCGAAGGCCGTGAGTTACTTCTTCGAAGCTCCCGGAGCGCCCCAGAACCTCGACGACATCTCGCCAGATTTGCTGCTGGCGTACCGAGGGGCGCTAGCGCTGCGGGCGGAGCGTACTCGCGCGCGGCGTCGCGCGCCCAGCCGTCCGCGGGACGCGGGAGTTCAGTCACGCTTGCAGGATCCTGTCCCTGGCGGCTCTCTGCCAGGAGGACGAGCGCGCGATACGGCCACAACAAGCGGCGCGTCTCCTCTAGCCCCGGCGACGGTCAACCTGCGGTTGACCGCGCTGCGACAGTTCCTGCGCTTCTCTTGTATGCGAGAGCCACTGCCCGGACTAACCGTGGAACGAATCCACGCCGCGCTACGCCGGTTGCCGATCGAGCGTCGACGGCCGTATCAGATCCTAAGCGAGGAGGAGTGGCCCGCGTTTCTCGCCGCTGCGCGCGCGCCTCTGGTCAAGCGCGAACAGGCCCCCAGCGCAGGCGCTGCGACTGCAGAAGAGAGTACGTCCCTCAATGAGGGACGGCCGTTGCCGCACTCACCTTGGGGCGCGACGCGCGCGCAGCGCCATCGTCAGACGCTCGAGCGCGCTGCGTCCACGCCTGTGGCGCCGGACCAAGTGGCCGATGACGACGCAAATCAGGCGCCTCATCCACGCGACGGCCGTACTGGCGCGCGCACAGCCTTGCGAGATTACGCGCTGGTCTCACTTGCCCTTGCGACTGGTCTTAGAGCGATTGAATTGTCACTGCTGGATGTGGGAGATATCACGCGCGAACGCCGGCATGGACAAGTGGAGTGGTGGCTGACGTTGCCCGACAGCAAGACCAAAGGACAGCGCGGTGGGCGGACACTACCGCTGGCGCCCGCTCTAACGCTGGCGCTGCTTGAGTACGTGGCATATACAGGGCGATCATTCGCGTCCGACGCTGACAGGGCGACACCGCTATTTCTTGCGCTCGCAAATGGTCCGCGCCGAGGTCAATCAACTGAGGGCGTCTTGGGTGACCAGGAACACGGATCAGACGAAGATCACCACCGGCTTCGCCCTGAGCAGATCCGGAGTGTGATCAACCGCGTGGAGACTCAATGGATGGCGCGGCAACGCGCCGAACAGGATGGCGTAGCGGGCGCGCTTGAGGGGCGGCGCATTTCGCCCCATGCCTTGCGCCACAGTGCGGCAATCGCACTGCTCAAGGGCAGTGAGGCCGCTGGGCGGCCGCCCGCGTCAGTGGAACACGTGCGCGGATGGTTGGGGCATTTCGATATCCGCACCACTCAGCGCTATCTTGATCACCTCAATTCGCGTGATGAACGACGGCGATTCGCCATCTCGCCAAACAGTCCTTCGGCGCCCCTCGAAAACGCTCCTGGCGCCCAGCAGTACGACAGTGAGAAGCAAGGACCACAGTCTGGCGAGTAACTGCCGTATGCAACCAAAACAACAGGCGGACCCAGAAATTGGGGCCCACCTGCTGAAGAATACGCTCCGCAAAATCTCAACGGGTGCGGAGGGAACCCAGACAGCGAAGAGATTTTGAGGCGCCTTTGTGACTCGCATGTGGGGCGCCAGACGCATGAGGCGCACCGCTATCGGACCGTCACCGTGATGGCGTGGTATCCAGACGAGCCATCCGGCAGAGGCGGCGCAACTAACGGCGATTGGACGCGCCCCTCGAGATCGATCGCCCGCGCAACAATGATGTGTTCACCTGGCGTCGGCAGCCATGGATATTCCCACAGTGTCCAGGTAAGCGCCCCCAGCGGCCGCCTCATATTCGCAGCGCTCCATGTGCGGCCAGCGTCCACGCTCACATCCACCCGGGCGATGCCCTGTGCGCCGCTGTACGCCACGCCAGCGATGGATGAAGGGGCGGCAACGAGGAGATCTCCATCGTGTGGCGTGTCAATGCGTGACATGAGCTTGACAGCTGCGACGGAGGTCCAGCCACGCTGCTCCCAATAGCCTGCATAGTCGCCGCTTCCTACCCGGAGCTCTGTCAGCCATTTACCATTCTTCATGCCATACAAACCCGGAATGAGCAGCCGCGCGGGGAAGCCGTGCGGCTGCGGAAGGGGCGCGCCGTCAAGCCGGTACGCGATCAATGAGCGCTCGTCGAGGGCCTGCGCGAGATGCAGGCTGTCACTGTAGCCATCGGCGGCGACGAAGGTCACCTGCGTTGCGCCCGGCTGGATACCTGCTAAGTTCAGGACACTGGCAAGTTGCGCCCCGACGAAGAGGCCATTGCTCATGAGGTTTCCGCCCACCTCATTGCTGATGCACTCCAGAGTGTGATACTGAGATACGCCAGGCAGATGCTGAAGCTGATCAAGCGTCAGGGGATAAGGGCGATCAACCATGCCTGTGATATTGAGCGTCCACGCGGCGGCCGCGAGGCTTGGATCGGCTGCCAGGTTCTTCGAGACATAATAGAAATTTGCCGCGGTCGTTACTTCGCTTGTTTGGCCTGCGATTTCAGTCCATGCCTCATAGACTGGTGTGGGCGGTGGAGTGATGCGCTCAGGAATCGCGCCGAGCGCCAGAGTTGGTCTCGCATTCTGGGAGGGTCCTGCGCCAAATGCCGCGCCGAAACCGTTCGTGAGCGCTTCCCACAGCCCGATGCCGACGCCTATTAAGCCTACCGCCGCGACGCTCTGCCGCAACAGCATACGCCGCGTAACTATCGGTTCGCGACCGGAATTTGACTGCGCCGCGGAGTCGGGGCCACTCTGCGCACGGGCTTGCCAGACAAACGCAAGCGCGAAGACTGCGTAAGGGGTGACCTGGGAGAGCAACGCGCCGGTTGGGCCACCGAGCATTCCTATCTCGAAGATGCCGCCTCCGACTAGCGGTGACAAGATCAGAGCCGAGAGGAGCCATAAGCCGATGGCCACTATTGGCGCTTCGACCCATGCCAACACCTGGGGATTAGCTGGTAGCCCGGCCCGCCGGATGAAGAGGCGGCGTATCCCGACATACCCAAGTCCGGCTGCGGCGGTCAGCGCCGCCTCGGCAACGAGCGCTCCAACGAGATAGAGGTGCTTCGCAAGTGGCCCAAACGTAGTCAGCAGCGCCTCGAACAGCGGCAAAGGGATACGCGTAGTGGCCTGATCGCCGAATAGTTCGGCAGGCATGGGAACTGCGAATACATAGCGGATGATAAGCGCCGCGATGACGCTGAGTGAGCCGGCGATCGCCGCCAGCCCTGCGACACTTCTGGGCGCGAGGCGGTCCACTGTAGCCTCCTTGTGGCTCGCGAATGCGCGGTGCAACCGGCGCGAGTCTCGCGCCGTTCCGTTCGAGGTTCTGTGTCTATAGTCGAGTATATAGTGCGATTGTTACAGGACACTTTCGCGCCCCATTTGGACATTCGCTACTGGTTACGTTTCCTCGTCCGATCTTTCCCGCGTGAAGCGGGGCCCCGGCGCCGACGTCGCTTGCGCAAGTAGCGCAGCCGCCAGAATCAGCGCGTCACCCAGTGACATGACACCAAGTCGTGTTTCAAACGCCTCGCCGCGAGTGTAAGTCGGCGGATCACCTGGACGCATGGGCGGACGCAGGCGGAGCGCGCCAGAGATCGTTAGTCCGTCGAGTGTGCGCCTGACGTCTTCGGTAGACCGGTCGGCTGCTCGGGCGATGAGGAGCGCGGAGAGCGGGACGGGCGCCGCTGATCGCTCCAACGCGAGATATGCGACGAGCGCCTCGAGCTCACGCCAGCCCAATTGGATGGGAGATGCGCTGGGAGGCGCATCTCCCCCACTCTCCGCAACTTTACGAGGGAGTCGGACTATATCCTCCCGTTGCGCAAACGTGACCGATGGCTGGCTATCCTCATATGGCTCGAGCTGGTACGCAAGAGGTTTGAAGCTGGGTAGCGCCCGCGCGAGCGCCACGAGCGTCGCGCGAGATGGGTTGCGCGCGCCTTCCTGGCCGGATTCCAGTTTTGACAGGTAGCCGCGTGAAAGGCCCGTTCTCCCACCCAGGTCTGCCAGGCTCATGCCGGCGACCTGGCGGGCGCTTCGCAACATTTGGCCCCAATCCCGTGTCCAGGAGACGATTTCTTCTGGCGAGCGCTCTCGTCGCTCCCGCATCTGTCCGACCTTCCGATACACGCTGAACGCCAGCGCACCCGCCTGTGGGATACATTATCATGGTATCGTGCTCGAGCGTTGCGCCATTAGTAGGAGAAGGGTGGTCCATCTTGGACCCCCCTTTGCGCATAGGGGAGTCATGTCGACATGGGAGACACACGCGACGCCTCGAAACCGCCCGCGAGCCACCCTGTGCGTCAGGTATCGCGGAAGTTGCCTGAGTGGGGCGACCTTGAAGTTGTCGCGCTGATTGCTCAGGATGGCGTGTATTTTCCTCTGAAACTGCTGTCCTTTGTCTTCCTTGGAGATGTCAACGACCGCGCCCAGCGCGCCAGGGTACAGCGTGATCCAATTTTGCGGGAGCTTACACGCGTGTATCCTGTCGAAACGGCGGGTGGCAAGCAGCAAATGGTCTGTCTCGAGCGCCTGGGCATCGGCCGCTGGATCAATGGGGTCGAGATTAATCGATTGCGTCCCGAGATTCGCGAGCGCTTTCTGGCTTTCCAATGGGAGCTGACCCGTCTGGCGGATCGGCTACTATTTGGCGAATCAACAAGCGGCGAGCCACTGACTATAGCGCGAGCGGGGCCGCGCGAGCCACGACGTGGACTCTCAGACGACGAATTGCTGACTTTCCTGCAATTTCTCGCGAGACGCGTGGGCGCCTTGGAGCTCGACGTGTCACAGATAAAGCGAATTCAGTTGGCGCTCATAGAGCCTCACGAGGCATATACAGACACGCCGGATCAAGGCGATGGCTAGAGTGTTCTAGAGGTGGGCTTGAGGTGGGCTTGATTGCCGCTTGTGGGTGGTTTCAGTCACATTTGGGTTGTAGTTTGTGGCTATATGAAATTCGCTAAAGGAGCCGCTGATGCCGCATGAGGCGCGACTACCGTTCAATCCGTTAATTCGAGATCTCCCCTCCACCGCACCTTTTATCGGCCCGGAGGCGCTCGAACGTCAACAGGGACGTCCATTCACTCTTCGACTTGGCGCGAACGAGTCGCTATTAGGCCCCAGCCCGCGAGCAATTGAGGCAGTCCGCGCCGCCGTTCCTCAGGTGGCGCTCTACGGCGATCCAGAGAACATGGAACTTCGGCAGGCCATCAGCGACCAAGAAGGCGTGGATGTTGAGCGCATCGTGGTGAGCGCGGGCATTGACGATCTGCTGGGCCTGTTGATACGCGTGCTCCTCAATCCAGGCGACATTGCTGTGACGACCCTCGGCGCCTATCCGACGGTGTCATTTCATCTTCATGGTTTTGGAGCTCGCATCGAACAGATTCCATACGCGGGCTTGTACAATGATCTTGAGGCAATTGGCGCAGCGGCGCGACGAGTTGAGGCGCGGTTGGCGTACCTGGCAAATCCCGACAACCCAACTGGCACATTTGTCGATGGCGAGGCTGTAACCCGACTCCTCCATAACTTGCCCGAAAACTGCGCATTCTTGCTTGACGAGGCCTATACCGAATTCGCTCCTTCCTCCTGTCGTCAAGTGGCGCCTGCCGACGACCCACGACTCATCCGCCTGCGCACCTTCTCAAAAGCGTATGGTTTGGCTGGAGCGCGCGTTGGATATGCCATCGCGCCAGTCGCGGTAGCGCGAATGATCGAAAAAGTGCGACTACACTTCGGTGTTAACCGCCTGGCTCAAATTGCCGCGCTTGCCGCATACCGCGATCATGCATATCTGGACACAGTCGTCGCCGAAGTGGCGCAAGGCCGGCAGGAATATGCGGCGTTGGGCCGCGAGCTAGGGCTCCCACCAGCGCCGTCAGCTACAAACTTTGTGGCGTTTGACGCGGGCTCGACGGAGCGCGCACAGGCGCTCGCCGCCGACCTGGGCGAGCGCAACGTATTCATTCGCAGGCCTACCATAGGTCCCACCTATCTGATCCGTGTGACCGTCGCCGACAGCGCCGGCCGTCTGGCATTCGCGACGCGCTTCCGTGCGGCTTGTGAGGCCACAGCGCATCTTGCCGTGCGCGCCTCCTGATGAGGCGATGGTGCGCTGCTGGCTTCGACGGCAATGACATTAGCGGCGCTTGGGAACGGAGATCAAGTCGTATGGGATTGGAATCTGGGCGCATGGACGGCAAAACCGCGCTGATAACTGGCGCGACAAGCGGAATCGGGTTGGTCATGGCCCGCGCGCTGGTTTCGGCGGGCGCTCACGTCTTCGTCGCAGGCCGTGACCCAGTCCGTGCGGAACGTGTCGCTGCTGACCTCCATCGGGAGGGTCGCGGTGGCCGCTCGGAAGCCTTCGCTGCCGACCTCTCGTCACAGGCAGACGTGCGTCGCCTGGCGGCTGAAATACAATCCCGCGTCACGCGACTCGATCTTCTGATGAATAACGCAGGCGCAGTATTCGCGGATCGCAAGCTATCCGTTGACGGCATCGAGATGACGCTCGCGGTGAATCATCTGGCGCCTTTCCTACTCACGAACTTGCTCCTTGACCAGCTCAGGGCTGGTGATGCGTCACGCGTCGTCACGACAGCGTCGGCCGCGCATCAAGGCGCGCGACCGCCTTTTGATGACATGAACAACGCACAAGGCCGCTGGTTTGGCTTTCGGGCATATAGCGAGACGAAGCTCATGAACATCATGTTTACTTACGCGCTGGCGCGTCGACTGTCTGGCATGCCGGTAACCGCAAACGCATTCCATCCTGGGTTTGTCGCCACGAATTTCGGCAGGAGCAATGGCGGTTGGTGGAATGCCGCGTTCAGGCTCGGAAGTCTCTTTGCCATCTCCCCGGAAAAGGGCGCTCAGACCGGCATTTTTCTCGCAATGTCGCCCGAGGTCGCGAACGTTACCGGCGGATACTTTGCCGGGAAGAAACAGGTAAAATCATCCCCAGAGACATACGATATCAACGCGCAGGAACGATTATGGACGGTGAGCGAATCGCTCACAACGCACAAAGAAAACGCGCTCAGATAGCGTGTTGCGCGGGCCCCTTCGCTTTAGAGTATGAAACGGGATGCGATCGGCTCTGCCCTTGCATATCAACGCCCGGGCATGTAGAATTTGGCTATATGAAAGCGCAGGCGGCGCCATGGACGCCGTGTGCACTCGCGGAAAGGACCGACCCATTAGCCGCCTCATCTTGGTCGCCGGCGCACACAGCATGCTCGTGACACGGCTCACCGAGGGACGTCGCGCGGGGCGTTATGCGCTCGCGTATCGGTTCCACGGAAAATGGAGCTTCGTGACCGACGTGGATACTGACGAACTCCTCACCTGGAAGACAGAAGAAGAGGCGCTGATTATCGGTGACGCATGGCGACTCGCATGGGAAACGATTCGACTTCCCGCGCTCGAGTCTGGGCGGCGAGCTCGAGCCGCTGGTGGCCTGCGTTAACATCCGGCTGCCGTGGTAGCTTGACCTGCGTACCCTATTCGGCGCTCGCCAGGCGCTCGATGGCGATTTGCCGTTCTGCGTAAGTGTCTCGAACTTGTTTTCGCTGAGCCGCGCCCGCGCCATCATGGGCATAGACACCGGGCAGGCGGGCTAGCGCCAAACCCTCTGGCGAGAGAACTGATCGCACACGGCGTCCCATCGCTGCCGTCTGCCCAATCGCACGCGCGAGCGTCGATGAGTCGTCGCGGAATCGTCGGGGCAGTGGACAATACTCGATGTACTCCTTGAAGCGTCTGTTCTCCGGACGCTGCCGCAACGAGAGCAGGCTTGCCTCATCGTCTCGCCCACGTGGGGCAACCAGAAATTTCGCCAGCGAGAACAGTTCCTCAAGCGCACGGTCACGATTGGTGTAGTAGCGCGCATCGAGCACCTGGAGTATCTTGTCGAAACCGACGATCATCACAACCTCATGGGCGGAGGGCGTAAGGTTCCGCATAATGCGCGCCTGCTCCACATACAGCCCTCGATTGACGATCCCGCAGCCATCGGGGCCGCCAGACACGCGCAGACTAAGCTGGAGTAATCTATCGGCCAGCGACGCGCGCGTCACAGCCTCTTTATCGACAGACTGCGCCGCGACCGTCCAAATGATACGCTCCAATCGCCCTTTCGCTCGCGCAGACCTGGCCAGAGCGACGTGCGCCATCGTGAGTGGGTTGAATGTGCCGGCAAGCACGCCAAGCCGTGTGGTAGCCACGGGCGGGGAATAGTGATCCAGGAGCGCGCCTGAAGGCGCTGGATTTCGGATGACGGCTCGCGCCGAGCGCAGAATGGTCGCAGCGCGGGTGAGATCGGCAAAGCCCGCGACAGCGAGAGAATACCGCAGGTCGTACGCCCGATCCTCTGTCGTCGCCATGCCCTGCTCCACGACTTTCGCGCCGAAGTCAATGCTCCACCACGCACGCGCTCAAACAAATCCACGCAGACAGTGAATGCACGGCCACGCGCGCATGATACACTCGATCAAGCCCACAGTTGTGGTGTGATACTGATAAAGACGCTATCGACCGGCGCGGTCACGTAGAAACTTGTGATTCAGCGCCCTCAACGCATGAAAGTTTCGTGATGAAGGAGCCATCAAACCCAACGCCCCCCGTCACGGTTGTCGTGCTAGCGGCAGGCGCATCGTCACGCATGGGCGAACACAAGTTGCTCTTGCCACTCGGCGGTCGCCCTTTGGTAGCGTGGTCCGTAGCCGCCGCCAGCGACAGTAAAGCATCCGATGTGTGGGTTATCCTTGGGCGCGATGCCGCATCCATCGAAGCCATGTTGCCACCGGGGCGCTATCGAACCATCAGAAATGCCGTTTACTCGCGCGGACAGAGCGCCTCGCTGGCGCTCGCCGCGTCTGCGGCGCCCGCCGGCTCCGTTGGGATCATTGTTCTTCTTGCGGACCAACCATTCGTCACCGCGGAACTGATTGACCATGTCCTGGCGGCCGTCAGCGAGTCGCCGGATCGTGTCATCATGTGTACCGCCCACGGCCATCAAGGCCACCCAGTCTATCTTCCTCGGCGACTTTTTGCGGCGCTACAGACGCTCACCGGAGACATCGGCGCCCGGGATCTTATCGCCAGCGAACACGATAGCGTGCGACTCGTGGCGACTGAGGACAATTGGGCACAGTTTGATGTTGATACGCCAGAGGACTACCAGGTCGCGCTAAGTCTCGCCTACCGGCTCACGTCGTCTGAACCCTGAAGCTTGCGCCACGCTTCGAGTGTGGGATCATCAGCGTCCGGCACGTAGGCGCGAATGACCCGTCCCCTACCCTCAAATATGTAAGCGCCCATGCCGGCTGGCAGCACGGCGGTATCTCCAAGCGCCAGTGACAGTTCGCCGCCCGGCCAGCGCACCGCACAGGAGCCTTCAATCACGGTCACGACATGCAGGCTAGATGGCGTCACATGGCTGCTCACCTGCCCCGAAAAGGTGTATTCGTCCTCAACAAAATATTTGCACGCTACGAGAGTACGCCGCACGGAGCTGGCCGTCTGCTCGCCAACCAGTGGCGTCGCCTTGACAATCCGCGAAGGCTCGCAGCGCATCACGTCCAGGCCGCGGTCAATGTGGAGCTCCCGCGGTTGTCCATTGGCCTGAAGGCGCCCATAGTCATAGAGGCGATAGGTAATATCCGAATACTCCTGCAGCTCGTAGAGAGCGACTCCGGAGCCAATCGCGTGAATCGTGCCCGCAGGAACAAAAACGACATCACCGGCACTGACCTCAGCTGAGCGCAGAAGAGCCTCCAGCGCGTTCGCTTCAATGGCGGCGCGCACTTCCTCACGGTTGACCGGGCGCTTTACCCCATAGATGATCTGCGCGCCCGGCTCTGCGTCGAGGATATACCATGATTCGGTCTTCCCCAGCTTGCCATCTTCCCAGTCGGCGGCATAACCGTCGTCTGGATGCGCCTGAACCGAAAGCCATTGGTGCGCATCGATGAACTTCGCCAGCAACGGAAACCGCATGCCGAACACTTCGATTGCCCGCGCGCCGAGCAGGCGCTCTCCAAGAGTGTGCGTCGCTTCCCCCAGAGTAGCGCCCGCCATTGGCCCCTCGGCAATCCGCGAATCGTTCGCGGTCTCCCACGACTCCCCGATCAACCGGTCCGCCGGAAGATCCTTTCCAGCCAGTTCGCGCAGTCGGCGTCCACCCCAGATTGTTTCTTGCAACGAGGTCACTAACTTCATTGGACCAAGCGCCGGCTGGTCGCCACCCATCACGAATCTACTCCTACGTCAAGGTATTCATCAGCGTGACAATTATATGGTCTGGCCCGCGCATCGGAGCGCATACGCTCTCCACCGAAGCAAGCGCGCGAAAGTCAGCGCCATAACGCATTGCGAGGCCGCACCGCAGGTATCATACCCCACGTGAGCGGCCTCGCCTTACCGATCGGCGTAACCAGCCAATTCGCCAGCACGCCTCGATGTAATGGCGCTATTGCGACTACTGGACCTTCGTCAGCAGGTTCATCGCCCGCAACACGGTCTCGCGCGCCTCTTCGGGCGCCTTGCCGGCCATGGCCTCATCAACCTGGCACCGCAGGAGCTCAGCGGCGACGCTGTCCATTGCGGCCCGCGCTGCAAGAATCTGCGTCACGACCTGTTCGCACGACTTGCCACTATCCAGCATGCCGATGATTCCGCGGATTTGACCTTCAATGCGCCGCAACCGCATCTGTAGATCGGTATTTGATTCGCTTGACTGGAGTGTCGCCATTCGTCTCTCCGCTGCGGCATCCTAAACAGGTCTGCCGCCACCACGAACGGACTGAGGACTAATTTCGCGCGTCCAGCGCACCGTCAATCCAGCGCTGAAGCTCACCACGCCGCTGCAGTCCGATGCGCCGATCGACTTCCTGACCATTCTCAAACATGATGAGCGTCGGAATGCTCTGAATCTCGTACTGCATCATCACGTTCATGCTCTCGTCAGTGTTCACCTTGGCAAAGGTAAGCTTGCCTTCGTACTCTTCCGCCAGCGACTCAAAAGCGGGGGCCATCATCAGACACGGACCGCACCAGGGAGCCCAGAAATCCACAACAACGAGACCCTTTGACTGCAACACATCCGCCTCAAACGTATCTTCTGTGGGCTCTATGTACACCTCAGCCATAACATCCTCCCGGGCTCAAAACCCTCTCCATGCTCTCAATCCAGCTACCCTACGGGGGTATCGTATACACATTTTAACACGCGTTCATCGCCGCCGTCAACGGCGGCCTGGTGAACAAGCCCGCGCCGAGTGGTATGCTCCATGCCAGCGAGTAGTTATAGCGGCTGAACTACTTGTGTTAGCCAGCGCTCGGCGGCCGCCGTCGCGTGACCCATCACTCGTGGAAGGAGCTCTGTTCCACATGGCGCTTCCAACCGGCGCAATCTACTTCGACCACGCTGCGACAACACCAGTCGATCATCGCGTAGTCGAGCGTATGCTTCCATATATGACAGAGTTGTTCGGCAACCCAAGCAGCATTTATGGGCTTGGGCGCGCCAGCCTTGAAGCGGTGGACGAAGCGCATGAAACTATAGCGCGCGCGCTCGGTCGTCGGCCGACTGAGATCGTCTTTACAGGTGGCGGCAGCGAAGCGGACAACCTCGCCATCAAGGGGACCATGCGCGCCAAGCGTCGACACGGTAATCACCTGATTACCAGCGCGATCGAGCATCATGCCGTGCTGCGCACGTGCCAGCGGTTGGAGCAGGAGGGCTACGTCGTTACGTATCTCCCAGTTGACCGATACGGCAGGGTTGATCCACATGCGGTGGCCGACGCCATAATAGACGAAACCGCGCTCGTTACGATCATGCTGGCGAACAACGAAGTTGGGACGATCCAGCCGATCGCTGAAATTAGCCGGATATGCCGGGAGCGCCGGATTCCTCTGCACACCGACGCCGTACAGGCAGGGGGAAGCCTGGACCTTCGTCCGATAGCGGCGCAGGTGGACATGCTAAGCCTTTCAGCGCACAAATTCTACGGGCCAAAAGGGGTAGGCGCGCTCTTTGTACGACAGGGTATTCGGCTGCAGCCTCAAATCGCAGGCGGCTCACAGGAACGCAACCGGCGCGCAGGTACAGAAAACGTCCCAGGCGCGGTAGGCGCCGCGCATGCGCTGTCGCTCGCCGAAGAGACCCGCGAGGCAGAGACAGCGCGTCTCATAATCCTCCGTGAACGTCTCATCGCGGGCGTCCTCGCCATTCCCGGAGTCCAGCTTACCGGTCATCCGACCGAACGGCTTCCGAACAGCGCGAGCTTCCTGATCGATGGCGTCGAAGGAGAGTCTCTGCTCTTGAACCTGGATCTGGTGGGAATCTGCGCCTCAAGCGGTAGCGCGTGCACGACGGGAGATATCGAACCGTCACATGTGCTTACCGCCATGGGCTACAGCGCGGCCGCCTCACGAGGCGCGCTGCGCCTGACACTTGGACACAGCAATGACGACGCAGACGTCGACTTCCTGCTCGAGCGTCTGCCGGCCATAGTCGCGCGCCTCAGAGGAATGTCAACCAGGCCTGCTGAAGCGCGCGCGACGGCTCCAATCAGCGCGCACGACTGAACGGCGGCTCCCTACAGACGTATTGTTGATCATCCCTCCGATGAAGGATCGTTCTGCTGGCTCACAGCGACATCGTTCTCGCCAGCAATTTGTGGATCTTGAATCGCGGGCTTACGCACGGTGATGGTAGCCGTGTCATCGGGCTCGGCATCTACTACGACCAGTCGCGCATCGCCCATCTGAATCGTGTCACCCACGTGGAGCCGCTGAGGCTCCTCAACAGGTTTGCCGTTATGGAGCAGACCATTGCTGCTCTCTATATCAACAATGAAGTAGCCACTCGGCTGGCGTGTTATCTGAGCATGGCGTCTGGATACAGAATCGTCTGGAATGACAATCATGCTTGCCGCATCACGGCCGATGGTAGTAATGGGAGCGCTCAGCGCCCACTGGCGCGTCGCTCCCATGTCGTTCCAAACTAGCGCCAATGTGCGCCCACCCGCGCCGAATGACCCAGACACACCGGCGGTCTTGCGGGTCTCGGCCATCGTTGATGACGCACTTGACGCCAGCGCCAATGGCGCGACCGTCATGAAGCGATAGGCGTGATCGCCAAACTGAATGACATCGTTGTCCTGGAGCGGCGTCCTGCCAGCCACCACCAGGGTATTTACCCGCGTCCCGTTCAGACTTGAGAGATCTTCAAGCCACACCGAGCCCTTCTCCCATCGCAGCGTCGCATGATAGCGTGAGACACGCTCGTCACTTACGCTAAGATCACAGGCGGGGTCGCGTCCCACGAGGATGACCGCATTCCGGAGCGCAATCGCGCCCGCCAGCGTGTCTCCATGCTCCTGTGTCAACCAGCCCCACGCGTGCCCATCGTCATTGACGAGTTGGGCGCGTCCAGGCTGGTCGACATCCAGGGCCGGACCGCTCCGGCCCCGGGTTAGGCGCGCGACCGTCGAGCCCAGTGGGGCGGCATAGAGCAAGTACCAGATCATCGCGCCAAGCGGCGTCACCCAGCCAAACAACGCTGTGAATACCAGCGCCGCCATCACCTCCGTGACGCCTAACGCAGGTCCATAGACTCCCAACCGGCTCTGGGACCAGACAATGGGCGCCACATCGAGGACACTGGCGATCAGGCAGGCGAGCAGGCCCACTACTACTTGGCTTGACAGCCCCCGCCGCAGAGCAAGCGACCAGCATGCGATCACCAGCGCCGCCAATGCCGCGCAGGCTAACCCACCGTACAGGCTCGCGCTGAACCACGCAGGAAAATCTGCGGCTTCCACCTGAAAGCCCCTCGCTTACTGACTGGGCGCGATGCCATGCGCGCGCTCGGCCTGGATGTCAACCACATCTGTTATCGCATGTGTGGTGACATCTTGAGCGTACGTCGCGTCACCGTCAACGTTCGCTTGCGCGCCTAATGCTGAACCGTTCAAGTCGCTTGTCTCCCAATAGGCGATCGGCCCATTGGCCGTATCGCTAAGCGCGACTCCGAGATAGGCGTGCGTTGCGGTAAACACGATGTACGGGCGCATCCCCAGACGCTCGACCGCGGATGCGATGAGCGCCGTCGTCTCGACGCACATGCCCGTCGGGGCTGATGCGCCTAGAATATCGTCTGGGGACAGCACGATCTGCGCGGAGTCCGATGTAAAGGGTGGATTATCTGCGCTGTAACGCACATGGTACTCAAATTGGAGCGTGTCAAAGATCGCATTGACCTGGTCGCGTACCTGGCCCCCGGTCGCGCTACCCTGATCGTACCCAAAAAGCGCCGGAAGGTTGTCGTACAACTCGGGGTGGTCGCGCAGCCGCCCGGCTGCTTTGCCAGCGAGCGTCGCAACCAGTGGGGATTGGGGAGTCACCCACCCTGCAATATACGGCGTCAGGTCTTCATGGGTCGCGGGGTCTCGCCAGCGCATCCACTGCCTGCCAAAAATAGTTAGTGGCGCGTTCAATGTACAGGTTGGTCGGCCCTTCGCCACAACAGCAGCAGCCACCAGCGTGTTCGTTCGCGCTGACGCCTCTTCGCCTGTGTTCTGCGCTGTGATCAACTGTGGTTTGAAGTCCAGCGACTGGAACGTCGCGCCCGTCTGTAATTCGAGTTGCTGCCCTGCGCTGTACCCGGGAATCGCCACAGTCACATACGCCAAAGTTGGTGTCGAGGAGCGTACTCGCACCGTAACAAAGGATGATTGGTTCACATAAAGTCCGGCGTAAAGCGCGCGTGGAGGATTCCAGGCCAGCGTTCCATCGCATGCGAGCGCATACGCGCCATAGGTATGTCGGTAATTGGCGAATACCCTAAGTCCTGTAGCCACATAGACCGATGAGGCGATGAGCAGCGCGACCAGCATCGCAATGAGCGCCAGTCGCCTCGTTCTCATACCTTGCCTCCGGAAGCGCGTGACATGTATCCATTAGGGGAAGCACGCCCCGGACTGGGCGTGTCGCTGGATGTCAACGTAACATGCCGTTCTTTACGCCTGCAATTTTACTGGGACTTCCTGACCCAATATCGATATGCCGGCTGTTCGCGCAGAGAGAATGACGACTGGTCGCCGCGGCGACCAGTCGTCATTCTCTCTGCGCG
>DASVZK010000026.1:0-61030 GCA_036391685.1 Ktedonobacterales bacterium | reverse complement strand
CGCGCCGATCGGCGCGGGCGGCCCTTTTGAGCGTCAACACATTACCCCACGAGGCAAGGCGAATCGCTACGCTTCATCGTCCTCTTCGAAAGTGGCTGGATCAGAGAAATCCCTGCGATAACGCTCATCGCGCGGCGGCTTGCGACCACGCTCAGGCGTTCCAGTGAAATCGCGCTCTCCATGCCGCGGGCTGCGCCCCTGCGAATCCCGTCCACCGAAGTCGCGTTCGCGGCGAGGCGCGCGTTCGTCAAACTCGCGCCGCGGCGGACGATCGACAAAGTCCCGGCGCGGGCCACGGTCATCATACTCACGCCGTGGCGGACGGTCGGTGAACTCGCGCCGGGGAGGGCGGTCGCCAAAGTCCCGGCGCGGGCCGCGATCGTCCGACTCACGCCGTGGCGGACGGTCACTGTAGTCGCGCCGCGGCGGACGGTCGCCAAAGTCGCGGCGCGGGCCGGGTCCACCGATGTCGCGGCGCGGGCCGTGATCGTCGTAGTCGCGGCGCGGCGGACGGTCGCCGTAATCGCGGCGCGGACCTTGATCGCCAAAGTCGCGGCGCGGACCTTGATCGCCAAAGTCGCGGCGCGGACCTTGATCGCCAAAGTCGCGGCGCGGCGGACGATCAGAAAACTCGCGCCGTGGAGCACGCTCGTCGGCCTCATTGACGTGAATCGTCCTGCCACTCACCATCGTGCCGTTAAGTGACTGAATCGCCTGACGCGCCGCCTCCGCGTCGGGCATCTGCACAAACCCGAAACCCTTGCTCAGTCCAGAGGAGCGATCGCGCATGACCGCCGCTTCGGATACCTCGCCAAATACCTGGAACAACTCTCGTAACTGCTCATCACCTGCGGAGTAGGGAAGATTCCCCACATACACGCGCGTCGCCACACCGGCTCCTTCAATCACCGTTGTAATACCAACCCAAAGCTTCCGAACGCAACCAGGTCATTCACACGCCGGCGCTGTTCTCATCGCAGCCTACATCCCGACCAACTCGGGAGCCCGCATGTCGCGGGACAGACGCGCACACCGCGTCACTACGCCACTCGCACGAAATTATCGCGGTCCTAACACAGCACGTTCCGCCTACCAGCCACTGTGGATGCAAAGCTCACACGCGAGGGCGCCCAATCACCTAGTATATCACACGATTCACAGGGTTCACACCTGGGTGAGACTGACAGTATGTCCCGCCAGGCTCACCCAGGACGCGAGATGGGATCGCTGCTTCCGCCCCTACTTGTGGCTTAGTTGCGTCGTGCCGCCACTCGAATTCGAGAGGAAGCCATACGGTGTGGGGAACGCAAGATTTGCGCCAGATGGATCGGTAAACGTCCCATCGGTAGTAGCGTTACGGCTCTCTCCCCTGAAGTGGTTCTTTACGAAGAAGCCAGGGCCGCGGAAGCTGTTGATATCCATGAAACTGCTGGTTGGACCGTAGCCCTTCCACGTCAGGTTCACCGACACGGTATAGACCAGCGCGCCGGTGTTGAAGTCGTACATTGGGGCTGTGCCGTTGAGCGTTGCCGAGGAAAGTTTCTGGTCAGCTTGGAACGTCCCGTTGAATACCGGCATCTGGGTGTTGGGATCGAAGTTGCTCATGCCGTAGATCAGCGTGCCGGTGCAGATGTTGTACTGGGAGACATCCAACATGACTGCCTGGGTTGCCACGTGTCCAGGCGCCGTGAGGTTCTGGAACGGGCCGGCGAAGGCGTCAGTGACAACGCATCCGTCCGGGCTGAGGGTTGAAAAGTCGATGTTCGCGGACATTCCTTTGAACGTGCATGTTGGACCAGTCGTCGAAAAACAGCCGCCACCGCCCGTCCCGGATCCGAACGCTGTGCGCGTGTTGAGCGCCAGAACGGCTACCGCCAAAACCGCAACCAGCGCGATGAGACCCAACGACGATAGGCCAGCTGTGACCAGACGCCGTTTGCCGGACCAGCCAGAGGCGCGATTCAACATGGTTAAGCCCTTTCGTATGCTCGATTGGGTTGAGTTTTCGCGTTCTCCACACCCAGCGCGCGGAGCGCGATCCACAAGTAACCTGGCGAGCAATTCTCACCAGCGCCAACTCGAAGTATTGTGTCCTGCGCCAGCTCGAAGTATTGTGTCCTGCGCCAGCCGCGCCTAAAACCAGGTGTGTGCACCGAGATGCGCGAGTGACATGATCCCTGATCGTGGGAAAAGTCTCGCCTCATGCGTTGACAGGTGTTCTCATCCTCCTGTACATTGCCCGCTTCTCGATGCGCCTAACACAATAGACGCGCATACTGCTGTCATTGTTCGCCCCGCGTACAAAAATGTGACGCAGATCACATTTCCTATTTGCGTCGCCACGCGAGACGCCTGAATATACGGCGCCACGCGAGACGTCCGGAAGTCACCTCTTCCGCTCGCGCAGCAGGTGATCCGGAACGCTGATAGGCGTTCAAGGCTATAATGAGGCGTATTGCCCTGCGTTTTCATCTGCCCCTTACATCCTTCCGGAGAACACAATGCCCAACGATATGTCGCTACCAGAGCTCAGCGAGGCGCTTGCCCCAGCGCGTGGCTTCATGCATCTCGACGCGGAGTATACCGACTTTGAGACGGCGAGGGTCGTCATCACGCCCGTCCCTTTCGACGGAACCACGTGCTATCAGCCAGGCGCCCGCGAGGGGGCGCGCGCGATTATTGACGCATCGCGCAATCTGGAGCTGTATGACGCTGAACTTGGCCGGTCGCCCTACACAGTTGGCATCCACACGCTGCGTGCGGTGGAGATCGTCAACGGCGATGCGCAGGCGATGGTAGACCGTATTGAGTTCGTCACCGACGCGCTGTTGAGCCGGGACAAGTTTGTCGTCACACTCGGTGGAGACCATTTGACCTCGATCGGCGTCATCCGCGCGTTCGCCAAACGGCGTCCAGGCATGAGTGTCCTGCAGCTTGACGCGCACGCGGACCTGCGTGACGAGTATGAAGGCTCACGACTAAGCGCCGCGACCATCATGCGGCGCACGCTTGAAGTCTGTGACCGCACCGCGCAGGTGGGTATACGCAGCTTGAGCGAGCCCGAAGCGGAACTGGTCAAATCCCGTGCGTTGCCCATGTGGCTCGCTGCAGACATCCACGCGCGTCAGGCTCGCGGCGACCGCGGATGGATCGAGGAAGTGATCGCCAGTCTCACAGATGAGGTCTACGTGACGTTCGACATTGATGCGTTCGACCCCGCTCTCGTGCCTGGCACAGGCACCCCGGAGCCTGGCGGCCTTGGGTGGTACGACGCGATCAACCTGCTGACCGAGGTCGCCCGTCGTAAGACGATTATCGGCTGCGATGTGGTGGAGTTGTCGCCGCTACTGGAAGGACACGTCAGCCCCGTCGTCGCCGCGAAGCTTGCCTACAAGTTGATTGGGCTCGCCACGCACCCCCGCTAACAGTCCCGATCTGCGGATCAGGCAGGCAGTTCGTCCCGAAAAGATGGGCTACGGTGTACCGTCCGCCTTCCCGGTATACGGACAGCGCGAATGCGCCCAGTGGTGATTGGAGACCGGGTAAACCGGGCGTCCACCAGCGCGGCGCTTACGAAGGCTGCGTCCGCCAGCGCGTACGCGCCCAGCGCGATCACCCAGTTTGCAGGTAGGCCAAGCGCGCCCATCACTGGCGCCTCCAGCCATACGCCGATGCCCAACAGGATGAGCGCCGTTACCGTAAATACCGCGCCGGGCACGATGAACAGCCTGCCCCACCACCTGCCGAACAAACCCGCCATCAACGTCATGAGCGCGAAAACAAGCGCCAGATAGCCCGACGCGACGAATCCAGCCCGGCCCGCGGCATCGAGCGTCCGCAAATAGTGTGGGGTCAGTGGGCTCACTAACGCGTTCCCAGAACGAATCAGGCCCACAAGTCGCCAGACTGCCGCTAGCGAGACGATCGCCGCCCACGCATCTACCATCAGCGCAACAAACGGCGGAATCGCCATTGCCAGCCCTACGCCAAGCGTGACCACCGGCGCGGCGACGGCGGCCATCAGACGTGGCGTAGAGTGGCGCACAGGCAGGTGGGCGCTCGTCTCCTTGGGCTCGACGCCGCCCGCTCCTGGCGCATCTACGGCCTCACCTGGTTGCGCGCCAGCCTCCTGAGTCGAATGACCCCGTGATTCTGACGGGTCATCCGTGTCTGGTTCAGCCATCGGGCGGTCTCCTGATGGACCTTGGCGCGAGCGCAGCCGCCCGCGGCGAGAGGCGGCCTCATCGCCGCGAACGACAGAAATCCTTGTGTTCGCGTCTCTATGGCGGCGGTGTGGCGCGCATCCTGACCATGTACCGCCATAAAGTGTGCTAGCATGTTTCGCTAGATAGACGCGCGAAATGCCCGCTGTGTTGCATACTGGACGCCACTCGACGCCACTCACAGGTCTCGGTGTCCCAATTCGAGATAGAGGATTGCTCGATGAGCGCTTCCGATACTCCATCCGCCGCATCGTCTGCGCCGCGCGCGCATGGCTCCCGAGCCGCGAAGTCCGCCGGGCAACAAGCTGACAGGGAACCTGCGCGTGCGCCCACTTTTGACTCTACGATTGGCGCAGCGGGCCCTTCGCTGCCCACGATTCAAGATGTCTGGCGCGCGCAAGATGTGATTCGGCCGCATGTGTACCACACGCCACTCATCCGCTCTGGCACGCTGAGCGCGATGACTGGCGCCACGATCCATCTCAAAGCCGAGAACTTGCAGCGCGCTGGCTCCTATAAGGTACGGGGCGCGACCTACCGGCTGTCGCGCTTGACGCCTGAGGAGCGCGCGCACGGAGTCATCGCGGCGTCCGCGGGGAACCATGCGCAGGGTGTCGCCATCGCCGCGCGCGCGCTCGGCGTCGACTGCATCATTGTCATGCCTGCGACCGCGCCGCTCGCGAAGGTCACCGCGACCGAAGGCTACGGCGCGCAAGTCATCCTCGCGGGAGCCTCCTATAACGACGCGTACGATCGGGCGTGCGAGATCCAGGCCGAGACGGGCGCGATCTATGTCCACGCGTACGATGACTCCGACATCATCGCCGGGCAGGGCACGGTCGGGCTTGAGATACTCGCCGACCTACCCGATGTAGAAGCCATTGTGGCTCCGATTGGCGGCGGTGGGCTGGTATCCGGCATCGCAACCGCTGTGAAAGCGCTCAAGCCGAACGTCCGCATCGTTGGGGTAGAAGCGGCGGGCGCGGCGGGCATGCGCGCGTCACTGGACGCAGGTCGTCCCGTGAAGCTCGACACCATCTCCACTGTGGCTGATGGCATCGCTCTCAAATCGCCGGGAGAGCGTAATTTCGCTATCGCGCGCGAGTTGGTCGATGATGTCGTCACTGTCGAGGACGACGACATCATCCGCACGGTGCTCTTGTTGATGGAGCGCTGCAAACTGGTCGTGGAAGGCGCGGGCGCGGTGGGCGTCGCCGCATTGCTCGCCGGCGCGGTCCAACTGACAGGAATGCGCACCGCTGTCGTGCTGAGCGGCGGCAACATTGACATGAACCTTGTCGGTCGCTTCATCGAGCACGGTCTGGCTATCCAGGGCCGTTATCTGGCTTTGCGCTCGCTGGTCGTGGACCAGCCCGGCGAATTACTGCGCCTGCTTACTGTCATCGCGGACCAGAAGGTCAATGTCCTTGATGTTGGCCATCACCGGGCTGGGCGCGCGCCAATTCAACATGTAGAAGTCTCGCTGACACTGGAGACACGAAACCGGGAGCATTGCGACCAGCTCATCCGGTCACTCCGAGAGCACGGTTTCCCAGTGGTAGAGGAGATGGCGCCGTTCGAAGGCCATAGCTAGCTTGTCGGCTGTGAGACGCTGCGCGCGACTGAGTCCAGCGCATGCCGCAATTCCCAGGCCCAGGCGTCCGTCTCAGCCGGGCTCATAGTATCCGCGAAACTCACCGTCTCGGCAAACGTCCGCAGTTGGCCTTGCAAACGGGCGTAGCCAGGGACTCCACGTGTAGCGGGCGTTTCACAGATAACCCTAATGGTCGTCCAGTACAACGCGGCGCAACCCCGTACGTCGCCGCTGTTGTAACGCGGGGCGCCCCGGTTGATCGCGTCGCTGATCAAGTCGACAACTTCCTGAAGCGAGGCGAAACCGGTGGCTTCGGGCAACTCAGTCAGAAGCGCCAGGCGGCGGCGCGCGCGGTCGAGCGGGCTCGCATCCAGCGCGTCGATCGGCGCACTTGCGCGGAGATCCGCCAACAGGTGCGCGACCCGCTCCCACGCGCGCGGCTGCTCCTCATCCTCGAATGCGCGGCGCAAACAGGCGAGCGCTGTCTCGAAGATCGCCAGGCGCGCTTCGGGAATCGTACTGAACGCCCGCGCCTGCGCATCTGTCTCAGCGATTAGCGGTCGTAGCGAGGAATGGCGCATGAGCGAAACTCTCCAGCTAGTTTGGCGCGCCCGGGAGCGTCGCAATCCTTCCGCAGTCGGGCGATGCGATCGTAACATGCCGCAATCAGACTATGACAAAAATAGCGGCCATCCGCAAAGGATGACCGCTACGGTCGGGGCGAGAGGATTTGAACCTCCGACCCCCACAACCCCATTGTGGTGCGCTACCAGGCTGCGCTACGCCCCGATGTGGATTTAGGATAACATACCTCGGGAGCGACAGTCAAGCGAGCGGGAGCCTAGCGTGGCCAGGCGAAGGCGGTCAATGCCTGCCATTGCGCCTGCGTCGCCGTCTGCCACTCAAAGTAGGAAGCGCCGATGCAATCCAGCGCGCGCGCAGCCCGGAGGTCGGCCGTGATCTCCGCACCAGTCGGGTTATGACCTACGCCAGCCCCATCATTGGAGTACATGTCATACATCTGACCAAGTTCCTCGATGGGTATCGGCCTTGAAACGCCCGCCGCCAGCATCGCCGCCCGAATCGTCACGATCGAGCCAGTTACGAAACGCGCGACGCTTGCCGCGCTATAGCCGTGCCGCCGGCTGCTATGCCAATAGTCCATTGGCGCCATTACGTTCCAGCTCGCGGCGATGGCCGCGTAGGGATAGTCGGGATGAGTAAATGGATGCATCGCTGAGTTGACCATCAACGCATCGGGCCCCAGCACCCCGCGCAAGACCTGGCCGTAGGCGTAGACGCTGCCACTATCAGTGACCTCTTCGATATCGGTCGCCAGTCCGTCCGGCCGGTCGCCGCTCGGCGTAACGTATCGCGCGACGCGTAGCGTCATGCGAATATCAGCGGCAATGTTGTCGAGCGTTGGATAGACCCAGGCGATGACGGCGATTCCCTGCGCATGCGCCGCAGGAAGCAGCCGGTCAAGCGACACCGGGGCGTAAAAGCCGTAGCGGGTGATCGCGACCTCAGCGTAGATATGCGTGAGCCCGGCGGCCTTGGCCGCAGCCACAATTTGGTTCACGTCGGCATGCCGGGTGAAGTAGTTGGTAAACCACATGCCTTTGCCAGCGACCGGCTCCCACACTGGCTTGCCGTTGACGATGCGCGTGGCTGGATCCGGCTCCGCAAGCCGCCCATCACCCGCCCAGAGCCAACCTGAGCCCGCGCTCGAAGTCACGTGATACCACGGCCGTCCGGCGCTATCGCTCGCCCACTCGCTGACCGCCAGCTTCGCGCCGCTCCTAAGCCCAGCGACCGGCAATGCGTTCGCCGCAGGCCAGGCATACAGTGTCGCTGGCCCCAGGGTCCAGCCACCGGCGCGGAGCGGAAATGGGCCCGGCTCAGACGGCAAGATGTCGACCTTGGCGTCAGCGACACCGGGTAGAGTGCAGTCGCCTTCATCCGCGCGGGCAGGAGGCGCCGCGCCGAGCGCGCTGGCAGGCGCGTAGCCGTCCAGTCCGCTCCAGATCCGAATGTGACTCCAGCCGGAAGCTGTCCCGACGAGTGTCACGTCCGTGCCGCCCAGAAGCTGGGTGATCAAAGGCGCAGAGGAGCTTGGAGCGATCGAAACGGGGACGCACGGCGCTTGGGTATAAATCAGGCCAGCGGCCGCCTGCGCTCGGGTGGCCGGACGCCCGTTCAGCGGCAGCGTCAGCAACAGCGTCATCGTAAGCGCCAGAGTGGCAGACGCGCGCGTATTTAGCAGCCGCATGCGGGTCTCCATCCGGCGGGGTGGGCTAGCGCGTAAGCGGAACGTCCGCCAGCCGCATTGAGAGCACGCGGGAGATGCTATCCGCCCCCATTGAGACGCCATAGATCGCGTCGGCGTGGGTCATGGTCACACGATTATGTGTGATGACCACAAATTGGGTGCTCGCCGCCAATTGCTTGAGTATATCGCAGAACCGGACCACGTTCGCCTCGTCGAGCGCGGCGTCCACCTCATCGAGCATGCAGAATGGCGGTGGATTTGTCTCGAGTAACGCGAAAAGCAGCGCCGCGGAGACCATCGCCCGCTCGCCGCCTGACAGGAGCGACAAGTCCTGCACGCGCTTGCCTGGTATCTGGACGAACACCTCGATGCCGCCGAAGCTTGTCTTGCGCGGGACCGCCTGCTCGCCGGGCGCCGCCTCTTCATCCTCCTCCTCGTCGCCCACCTGCTCGCGGCGAGGCGCTGTGAGCTCCAGCCGCGCAGCGCCACCCGAGAAGAGCGTGGTGAAGTGCTGTTGGAATCGCTCATTAACGGCGTGGAATGTCTCGACGAATTGGCGGCGCATCGTCGCGTCAAGCTCAGTGATAATCTGGCGCAAGTTGGTCGAGGCTTCCGTGAGATCGCGAATTTGCCCAGAGAGAAACTCGAAGCGCGTCTTGAGCTCCTCGTATTGCTGCGGGGCTTCAGGATCATAGCCGCCAAGATGCTTGAGGCGCGAGCGCAGGCTGTCAATCTGCCGGCGCATGCGCGACAGGTCTTCAGGTGACAACTCCTGCGGCTCAGACTCATCATCACCCGCCGAGCCAGTAACCTCGGCTAGCGGGTCGTCGCCGTCCTCCGCGCCTAACTCATCGCGAATCTGCTGAGTCAGCGTCTCCAGGGCGTCCCGAGCGCGCTGCGCGTCCACGATCGCCCGGCGATACTCAACCTCCAGCCGGGCCATTTCCTGGCGCTCGGCGCTTTGCCCTTGCTCCAGCCCGCCGATCTGCCGTTCCAGGTCCGTCTGTCGCTCGTCGCGCTTTCGCAGGGTCTCGCCCAGTGTCCGCACACGCTCGCGCAGCACCTGGATCGACGCTTCATCCTCGCTGGCGCTGATCTGCAATTGCTCCCGCTGTGCGGCGATCGAGGCCAGGCGATCTCCTCGGCGGGCGACCTGCGCCTCCAAATCGCGCATTTGCGCCCGGATTTGCTCGGCGCGCTGGGCGTGCGTCGTGGCTTCCTGTTTGTGGAGGGCGAGGGTCGTGCGCGCCCGGCTCAACTCCTCGGCGTGACGGCGATTGCGGGCGGCGAGATCATCAAGGTCGGCCTGCGCATCTTCCACCCGCTCCGCCAAGTCGCGGTGCGCCGCCTCCTGCTCCGCGACCCGCGCGACCGTCGCGCTTACCTCCTCCTCCAATCCCTCGATTTCCGCAGCCGTCTGGCCAGCGACCGTCTCGGCCAGATGCAATTCGCTCTCGGCGCGCTCCTGGTCGCGCTGGCTGGTGGTGACGGCCCGGGCAAGCTCCTGGCCACGCGCCTCCGCCGCCCGCGACTCCTTTTTGAGGCGTTCCTCGCGGGCCTGGCGCTGCGCCTGCGCGTTCCAGGCTTCCTCTAGCTGCGCCCGCGTGTCCGCGATATCCAGACCAATGCGCTCGATTTCAACGGGTAGCGTTCGTAGCTCGCGCTCCCGTCCCAATGCGCTGGATTCAGCCGTGGCGCCGCTCACGCCCGCAGCGCCGCCGCGCATCCAGCCGCGCGGGCTGACAATCTCACCCGTCAGAGTGACACTCGTCACCGGCGTATGGCGGCCAGCGGTCGCCGTGGCGACGCGCTCGGCGGCCGCAAGGTCGCGCACGATAACCGTATCCCTAAGTACGCGGCTCAGCGCGCCATAGACAGTGGCAGACGCGCTGAAGGCGTCCCGCGCTGGCATGATGACATCCTCAGTCACAAGGGCGCTATCAGGGACTGGCGGTACGTCCGCGGCGGGATCACTCCAGAGAAAGATCGCCCGACCTGACTTGCTATCCCGCAGCCATTTGGCCGCGTGTCGGGCGTCAGCGGGCGTTGCAACCGCGATCGCATGCAGAAAGGGCCCTAGCGCCGCCTCTATCGCTACTTCCATACCCGACCTGACGGCGATCAACTGGGAGATGGCGCCTTCGATGGCGGGGCGCTCGTCCTCGGCGATGCGCAGTAGCGACTGAGCGCCATCCGAAAGGCCATCGAGATTTCGTCGCCATTCCTCCAGAAGCGCAAGGCGGTCAGTGAGCGCCTTCCGCTCGCGTTCCGCGTCCGATACTACCTCGCGTAGCCGCTCGACCTCCGTTTGCCCAGCCTGAATTTCGCGCCCAAGCGCCTCCCGCTCAGCGGCGAAGCGCTCGAGAAGCTGGCGGCCCTCCTCAAAGGCGACGCCCGATCGCTCAGCGTGCACATTAGCGGTGTCCCGCTTGCGCTTGGCGAGGGTCACCGTCTCACATTGCGCTGCCAGCGTCTTGTTCCTCTCACCAAGTTGCTTCTGAAGACGGCCAAGTTCCGTCTGGGCCGCGCCCAACCGCGCCTGCGCCTGAATAATGTCGCGCTGTGCGGCCCGCAACCGGGCTTCCGTCTGTTCCTGCTCCTGGCGCGCGGTGTGCTGGCCGCTCTCCAGCTTGTCCACTTCAGCGGCCGCGGCCACTGCGCGGGCCTCAGCCTGAGCGGTCTGCGCTTCTAGCGCGCCTACGTGCGCACGCGCCACATCCACTGCCTCGGCCTGCTGCTCCTGATCATCGCCCAGGTCAGCTTGCTGACGGTCCAGGCTCGCGAGCCGCTCGCGTCCGACCGCCAAATCGCGCTCCGTCTCTTGGAGACGTCCCGATGTCTCACCGCGCTCGCGCCGTAGCGCGCCAATCTCCGCGATAATCGCCTCGCGCTCATCGCGCGCAGCGCGCGTCGCCTCCTCTTCCTGAGCGAGAGATTGCTGCAATGACTGAATCCGCTCACCAAATCCGCGCTCGGCCTGATCCGTCACGGTCAGGGCTGTTTGTCCCTCCACCCACTGGCGCCGGTACCAGCTGCGCAATAGGCGCGTCAATTCCTCACGCGCGCCGGAGAACTCTCGCGCGCGCCGGGCCTGTTCCGCGAGCGGCGCCAACCGCGGCTCGATCTCGCCGGTGATGTCGCGCAGCCGGCCAATATTGGTCTGAGTGAGGACGAGCTTCTGCTCCGCCTCGTTCCGCTGAGCTTGAAACCCGCGGATGCCAGCCGCATCCTCGAAGAGGCCGCGCCGTTCTTCGGCCCGCAGGCTGAGCGCCTGGTCGACCATTCCCTGTCCGACCACCGTGTAGGAGTCGTGGCCGATGCGCGCCTGGGAGAGCAGGAGCAGCACATCCTTCAGACGTGTGCGCTGGCCGTTGCTGAGATACTCGCTCTCACCAGAGCGAAAGCTACGCCGCGCAATGCTGACCTCTGCGAACTCCGCTGGCAACCAGCCCGAAGCGTTATCGAGAGTCAGTCCGACCTGCGCCATCTGCATCGGCGCGCGCCCCTGGCCGCCAGCGAAAATGACATCGTCGCTCTTCTTGCCACGCAACTGGCGCATGCTCTGCTCGCCTAGCACCCAGCGGATCGCATCCGCCAGGTTCGACTTGCCGGAGCCATTAGGGCCAACAATCGCCGTCACACCGGGGCTGAATTCAAGAGTGGTGCGTGGCGCAAAGCTCTTGAATCCCTGGAGCTCCAATCGCTTGAGGTACACCCGCGCTGCCACCCTTTCCTGCGATGGGACGCGCCCCGCGCCGTGGCAGCATACCATTGCGCGTTGGCGCTGGCGAAAATCATGCAGGAAGATGGCCCGCATGGGCTAGCACGAGAATGCGCTCGCGGACACTCCCGAGCGACGGCGTCGCTTGGGGCGCGTTCTTCAGGCTCCAGTGTGGTGGCGGAGTAGCTAGAATACGAGCGCTTTGTCCGCTTCAACCGTCCAGGCGGTGAGCTCGTCCATGCTGCTTCGATGAACGCCGTCAAGTAGCTCGGCGTCCGTGATCCCTCGCGCGTCCATGCAGGTGCCGCATGCGCCCACGGGTATCCGCTGAAAGGTGAAGCCTTTGAGCATCCGCTCTACATTGTAGGCGCCTTCGGGCGTTTTCTGTCCCGCCTTGGCGCATGCGACGGCGTCTCCCAGCAGAAAGATCTTCAGTTGCACTCCCGCCTGTTTGCGAAGCGATAGTCCCAGCCGCAGTCCGTTGTAGGAGCGCTCGGAGCCATACGGCTGATCATTGAGGATGAGCAATATATTCACTGTTACCTCTTTCGTCTGGTGGTTGGCCCCGCACAAGGCGCTGAGGCCCGATTTCTTGCTCTGTCCTGAGGCAGGCCTGACAACCAAGTCTCGTGTGACCATACACGCGCGGGGTCACACCACCATCACAGGGCCAGACGCGCTCTCACGGCGAACTCACAGCGCCGGGGTCAGCAACAGTACAGGCGCCCGGTGGGCGTGGTGGCGGTGAAGAGGGTGACGAGAAGAGTCGCGAGGAAATGGAAAAGGCCTCCAGTGCTGGACTGGAGGCCCTGGAGCGGGAGACGGGATTCGAACCCGCGACCCATTGCTTGGGAAGCAATTGCGCTACCACTGCGCCACTCCCGCGTGGCAGTGGCAGTATAGTCCCGGGCGCCACGCGCTGTCAAGGCGCGGTAGCTTGCGGGCGGCGCCGTCTCTTGACAAGCGCCGTCCTGCTACATATACTGTTTTCTGCGCTGAGACAAACCCTGTCAGCGCATATGCCCTCGTGGCGGAATGGTATACGCAGCAGGTTGAGGGCCTGTGCCCGAAAGGGCGTGGTGGTTCGAGTCCACTCGAGGGCACCGATCGCTGGATTCATCCCCAGTCGATCACTGACGCGCTGGCGCCGCTGGCCAGACTTCTCATGACGAGATTTCCCAGCGAAAGCTGGCGCGTCGCGTCATCTAGCGCATTTCAACCCAACAGGGGCGGCTAGCTCAGCGGCAGAGCGTCTGCTTTACACGCAGAGGGTCGGGGGTTCGAATCCCTCGCCGCCCACCAGTGTCGATATCGCCGGAGACTCCGGCCACATCACGCCTCACGTGAGCCACGCATTGCTCACGGATAGCGCGCACGACAGGTTGCTCACCCGCCCGCAATTCCTTCTCATAGGTGGCGACACGCATTTCGGGCGTCATACCCACATCGTGCTCTTCGAGCGTCGCGTAGGCGACCAGTGAACCGTCAAGATCGCGCACGACCCATGTATCCGTCTCAATGTTCAGCGCACGCCAGGACGTTTCCATCTCTTCGACAGTCATAGACATAATTGTATGCTCAAATGACGCGTCGAACGCGTCTCTTAGCGCGGTGATCTCCTAGATGTCGTATTACCGAGCACAGCGCGCCTCGAATCCTTCAAGAGATACAGTTCGCTGTTCCTCGTAAATCATCCATTCCTCCCCCTGAAACCAGAGACGGGCGCGTTCTCAGCGCGGCAGGCGCTAGTGTGTCTCAGTGACGCGCAGCGGCGAGCCCCAGAAGGCCCAGTCTGCATACCAGTTCAAAATGTTCCCCCAACCCCATCGCTTCAAATTGCGGGCGCGGCTGCGAACGTCCGGCGCGACACGCTCCCACCCACGGTGTTCCAGCGTGACACGGCAGCCATCCTCCACGGCTTGAAATCGGATCTCGACCTCGGTACCGTCGAGCGCGTGACCGATATCTTCGTAGAGAAATACGAGTCGCGACCCGAGATCCCAGATGAGGAATCGTCCTTGCGTCACGCCTTCGCCCGTCCTGCGATTGTGCACCTCAATCCATCGCCCACCTGGCCCGGGCTCGATGCGCACTCCTACCGCCGCGCTGGCGTTGCTCCAGTTGATCGGCCCCGGTCGCCACCACTGCCCGATTTCCTGGGTAAAAATCATAAACGCTGTGGTGGGATCGACCGGCGCCTCGACTTCGACCCGCACCACGCCATCCAAACGCATTCCAGCGCCCTCCTCGGGCGTCTCGACCCGCTCCGCCATGCTTTATCACACTCCTCAACACACGAGGTGTCCCGCTAGCATGCGGGCCGCGCCCCAAGAGGACATGCTATCTCATACGCCAGCAGCACGCCACCTGCGTTGACCGGCGCAAAACGCCACAGTGTATGATGACGGCCACAGGTTGACAGTCGCGAGGCGCGCCCAGCCCGCGAACGAACCCACACGCCCACATGCGCGCGAAGCCCACGCGCGCTTTGCCACTCTTGCCATGAGGAAATCTCACCCATGCCGGACTTGAACGAGCTGATCGCTACAGAACTGACTGACAACTGGCGCGCGTTTCGCGATATCAACGGCCTGGCCGGCCACAACGCCACCCTTGATTCTGTCATGATTTTCAGCGGTGACTGGTTGATCTTTCTGCTTCCGGCGCTGGCGCTCTCGCTGTGGCTGCTGGTGGCGCGCTGGTCGCCCTTCATGCGCAGGATGCGATTGAGGTTTGGCCCACGTCTGGCAGACCATGGCCGCCGGACAATCCAGCGGACGACATTGACTGCCGCGCTGGCTGTCGCCGCTGGATTAGGACTAGCCTTTCTGGTGAGTAGCGCTATTTTTGAGCCACGCCCTTTCGTCGCCTCTCCTGGAACCGTCCACTTGCTCATTGCCCACGCGACGGACGACTCGTTTCCCAGTGACCATGAGACGGTCGCCGCCGCCATCGCCTTCCCGCTGGCCTTCGGCGCGTTCGCGCTGTTCTGGACCTCGCTTCGCGAACCGCTGGTCGGCGTCGCGGCAGGCTGGAGTTGGAACCGCGCATTCCGATTCGTCCTCGTCCCGGCGGCCATCGCGGCGATTGCCCTTCTGTGCGCGGCGCTGGTCGGATTTGCCCGCGTCTACGATGGCGTCCACTATCCGCATGACATCGCGGGTGGCGCGGCGTGTGGCCTCATCGGCAGCCTGGTCGCACTGGCGCTATCGCGTCCGCTGGACGCCGGCTACCGCCTCATCGTGCGCATAGCCGAGTTTATGCGACTGGCTTGAGCGCTTCCCGCGAGCCTCTCTTGACATGGAGCCCACATCGGTTATACTACTACCATAGTGACTATAGTTACAGCGGTAATCCAACGCGAGAGAGGCAGTGAATGGCGCAACCCAATGAGGATGACGCGCGAACGGGTGATCCCGACGCCGCGCTCCCGCTCACTCCGGCCGTGTTTCACATTATGCTAAGCTTGGCGGACGGCGAGCGGCATGGCTACAGCATCATGCGCGAGGTCGAGCGCTACACCGACGGAGCGCTCAGGCTTGGACCGACGACCCTGTATCGCTCCATCCGGCAGATGCTCGCATCTGGATTCATCGAAGAGGCAGACGCGCGACCTGACCCCGCGCTCGACGATGAGCGCCGCCGTTACTACCGGTTGACGAAGTATGGCCGCCAGGTAGCGCTGGCGGAAACCCGACGTCTGGAGCGATTGGTAGCGCGGGCGCGGGCGACTTCCTTCGGCGGGGAGATACGCGGCGCACGCATAACCTCGCCAGGGCTGGAAGGCTTGGGAGGGCTGTCATGACCCCTTCCATCTCCCCGCGCTCGCCCACGCGCGCTCGGCCCGCGACGCCGCCGATCATCTCACTGACACTCGCGGCCTGGCGTGTTTTGCTCGTTGTCTGTCCACGGTCGTTTCGCGCTGAATTCTCCGACGAGATGGAACAGGTCTTTCGAACGGAGCTCTTGGATGCCTGGCGTGAGCGCCGTAGCGTGGGCGTCACACACCACTGGCTCTCAGCGGCGGTTGATATCGGCCGGGGAGCGATAGGCATACACCTCGATGACATTGGCCTCCATTACGAGGCATTCAGACGGAGCTGGATTATGAGCCGCATGCGCTCATCAGCGATCACGATGTTCAGCGCATATATTGCGCTCGTAATCACTGGCATCGGTTTCCAAAAACTCACGGAAGACATAATGAAGTATGGGGCGCCCGCCGCGCACCCTGGCATTCGCATCGCGTACGATGTCATCGTTGCGAGCGCGGTCTTCGCCCTGGTGGCCGTTGTGGTGGGCGGCGCGCCGATCGCCTGGGCCTCGATTCGCGATGCGCTGGCGACGCGGAAGCGCGGCGTGCTCGCCTTATGGGCCGTGCCACCCATCTCGCTGCTCATTTGGATCGGCTGGACAGCGATTCTACTCAATGCGATCTGGCCAGCGAATAACGGCGTTGATGTCCACCATACGTCCGGTTTATGGCTCGCGCGTTCGTGGGTCATGTTGTTTCTGCTGGCCGCGCTGGCCAGCGTGACAGCGGTCGCGGCGGCGGTCAGCCGAAGTGACATCAAATCGGAGCGTTATCGATTCGCATTGCGCGCCGCGATTGCGGCGACGGTCGGGATGTTCGCGACACTCGCGGGCGTCGCGGCGTTCACCGCGCAGGTCCAAGCCTTCAGCCCCAACTCCCTCGGCGGGCTGGCCAGCCCGTTGCTCTTCGGTGAAAGCACTGGAACGAACCTGCTCGCGCAGATCGTCGTGATGCTGGTCGCGACGGTGGTCGCGGGAGCCAGTGTCTACCGCGGGTTGACAGCGCCGCCGGAGTCCTCCGACCGGGCGCACGCCCTCGCCTAACGCCCCAGGCTCCCAAACCCTCACAGTCAGTCGATGATGCGGCGCCCTACCAATTCAGATGGGTCGGCTTCGCTGGGGAGTCATGCGCCCCGCTCGACGCGGCCTAAAGGCAAGGCGTCGCCCTACAGGAGCGTGATGTATGACAGGTAACGTGGGTCCTACTACCTCATCGGATAGTCAGCGCGCATCGCCCGAGGTTATCCTTCGACTACAGGGATTGACCAAGTACTACGGCGAACGGCTGGCGGTGGATGGACTGACTCTCGAGGGCCGGCGAGGTGACGTCCTCGGTTTCCTCGGCCCGAATGGCGCGGGCAAAACAACGACAATACGCATGATGCTGGGGCTCGTGCGTCCCACGGCTGGCGAGGTCGAGATCCTCGGCATGCGTGTCGACAGGGATGGCCGGCGCGCGCTGCCGCATGTTGGCGCGCTGGTGGAGCAGCCCGCGCTCTATCGGTGGCTCTCGGGACGCGCCAATTTGCGCGTCGTTGGCGATGCGCTCGGTGGCGTCGCTGAGCGCCGAATGGATGAAGTCATCGAGATCGTCGGCCTTCGTGGAAGGGACAAAGACCGCGTCGATACCTACTCACTTGGCATGAAGCAGCGGCTTGGTATCGGATTAGCGCTTTTGCACGATCCGGATCTCCTGGCGCTCGATGAGCCGACCAACGGCCTCGATCCAGCAGGGATTGCGGAGATGCGCAGCCTCCTGCGCCACCTGGCCGCTGCCGATAAGCTCGTCTTCGTCTCCAGCCACGCGCTCGGCGAGGTCCAGCAAATGTGCAACCGCGTAGCCGTCATCGCCGCAGGGCGGCTGATTCGCGAAGCGAGCGTCGAAGACCTCATCCGCGGCCAGGGTCTGTTCGTTGTCGCAGTGGATCGGGCTCCAGAGGCGCTGGCGGCAATTCGCGCGCGACCATGGGGCGAAACGGCCACCATCGAGGCGGACGGGCGGCTCGTTACACCCGCCCCCAACGGCGATAGCGGCGCGCTCAACCTCTACCTCATCGGCGCGGGCTTCACGCCGAAGGCGATGACCCCGTTGACACGCGACCTGGAGGGCATCTTCCTGGGCATGACTGGCGCGGCCCGCGCGACCGCGGGAACAGGAGACTATATATGAGCGGCGCGCTCTCTGTATCCCATCAGACCGGCGTTGGAGCGTCCAGCGCGCCCCGCGCGCGTTTCGGTGGACTGCTGCGCGGTGAACTTCGCAAGCTCGCCGGACTGCGCACAGCATGGGTGATCGCCGGCGTCATGACAGTCGCCGTCATCTTCCTGCAGCTGATACTGGCCGCGAGCCCGCAGCTCTCCACGCAGCTTCGCGAGGCGCCGCTGGACTCGTATGCCCAGGCGGTCAGTGGTGACGTCGCCATCGTACGCATTCTGGGCGGTATCTTCACACTGATTATCGCTGCGCACCTAATCGGCCTCGAATATCAGCAGGGAACGATTCGTATCCTGTTGGGGCGTGGCGTCGGACGATTACAGCTCCTGGGGGCGCAGGCCCTGGCCCTCGCGCTCACAGCCATGGCGTTCATAATCGTAGAGTCGCTAATCGAGGCGGGGTTCCTCTGGGGCATCTCGGTTTCGGCGGGGGGCGCCTCGCAACCCTGGCGCGCGCTAAGTGGCGAGTTCTGGGTGGACGTCGGTTACTTCGCGCTCTACCTGGTGATCAACGCTGGCGTTACGCTGCTGCTCGGCGTCGCTGCCGCGGTCGTCGGGCGTTCGCTCGCGTTTGGCCTGACCGTTGGCTTGACTTGGTTCGCGGTCGACAACCTGCTATTGCAGGCGCTGCGACTTTTGGCCCAGGTCACACATAGCCAGTTCTGGGTCAATCTGTCGGGACTCTTGCTCGGTCCACTACTCAACCGCCTGCCAGATTACATCCTCCCGCCCTACCATGTCACAGTCCAGACCGCGCATGGGCCAGTCCTCATGACGCACACGATGAGCGGTTTCGGGGGACTGCCGCTCATCTCGGTGAGCGCCCCGCATGCGCTGCTCATCATTGGGCTGTGGAGCGCGCTCTTCGTGGCGGTAGCCATCACCATAACGGCTCGGCGCGACATCGCAAACTGAGCTCCGCGCGCCCGTGGATAGCCCGTGGATAGCCCGTGGATAGCTGGTAGCGACGCCAGCGGCCGGTGTGCTATCGTGGCCCTGAGAAGCGCGGTAGGCGCGCTCCGGGCGCGCGATGATGCGTCGCCCGTGCCTCGGCCGCGCAATTCAGAAACGAGGTGGCGTCCATGGCGGATCAGCCGGTAAATATCCCCGAATCATTCCAGGGCCTGCAAGCCGCATTCCTTCCCGACCGCGCCCAGTCAGTCAATAAGGTAATCCAGTGCGACTTCACCGGCGCTGAGCCGGGAACCTGGAATATGACCATCGCCAGCGGGACCTTCGCCTATGCGCAGGGCGCCGCCGAAAACCCGAATGCGACGGTCATTGTCGAGTCTGAGGACTGGCTCAAGCTTCTGCGCGGCGAACTCAATCCCATGACCGCTGTCATCACCGGCCGGCTCAAGATCAAAGGCGATATGACATTGCTCGCCCAATTCCAGAACTGGTTCCAGCCGCCGTCCTGAGCGACGGATCTCGGCACAACACAGCGCGGCGTCCAATGCAAGGAGGTCATGCTAAGCGCCGCGCTGTGTCTTAATTTTGTCCTGGCGCTTCCTCACCGAACGCGTCCTCATCCCCGTCTTCGTCACCAACGACAATTTCGTCCTGGTCAGCGTGGAACTCGTCGCTAAAGAAGCCAAACTCGGTCCCCTGGAAAACGGTGACAATGAAGTCCTCGCGCGGCACGTCGGCCGAGAGCACCAGGTCCTCGTCAATCCGCTCGATGATATGCGCGATTTCCTCGCGCTCCATTGGCTTTTCAACGACCAGCGTGCATCGCACGTCGTTCGCCGTGAAGTGAAGGTCCACTGTCGCGATCCGCTCAGTTCGTAGCATGACGTGGTAGCCTTCGGACGATGGCGTGCGGAGACTTCGGTCGAAGCGCAGATTATCTAACTGATCTCTCATCGAATGATCACTTTCCTCATGGTGGCGCCTCCCCGGAGCCCGTCGTTCCCGACGCGCCACGACGCATGCTATCACACCACGTGTATCTCCTGATGGACCTGCCTCTTCTCCCAGGTTTGGCCCTTGCCGGTCGCGCATGTGCGCGATAGGATGCGGGAGACGCCCGCGGGTGGTCCAGCGCGGCGCGGTTCCTGAGAGGACAGTCGCCATGACAGACCTTCCCGCCGGTACCGAGGTTCGGGTCATACGAGGCGCTTGTCCCCATGACTGCCCTGATACCTGCGCGACGGTCACAACCGTGCGTGATGGCCGCGCCGTCGCGTTTGAGGCCGCGCCGGAGCACCCTATCACGCAAGGATGGCTTTGCGCCAAGGTGCGCCCCTATCTTGAGCGCGTCTATCATCCCGAGCGGCTACAATATCCTCTGCGCCGGGTGGGCGCCAAGGGCGAGGGCTCGTGGGAGCGCATTTCCTGGGATGTTGCGATCGAAGAGATTTCCAGCCGCTGGAAAGCCATCATCGCCGAACGCGGCGCGGCGGCCATATTGCCCTATTCGTACAGTGGCACGCTGGGCGTCCTCAACGCGGGGGTGTGTGACCAACGTCTGTGGAACCGGATGGGCGCGAGCGGGCTGAATCGCACGATCTGCGACGCCTCTGGAGAGGCCGCCGTCATGGCGACGTACGGCGCTCGCTGGGCGCCAGACATGCGCGACATCCCGCAGAGCAAGCTCATCATACTTTGGGGCAGCAATCCAGCCACCAGCGGTCCGCATTTGATGCCTTTCCTGCGTGAGGCGCAGCGCCGCGGCGCGTATGTCGTCGTCATTGACCCGCGCCGCTCGCTGACAGCGAAGTCCGCTGACGAGTACATTCAACCGTATCCGGCGACCGATGGAGCGCTGGCCCTGGGCGTCGCCCACGTCCTCTTCGCCGAAAGGCTCAGTGATGACGCCTGGCTAGAGGCCAATACCGTCGGCTGGCGTGAGCTTCGGGAGCGCGCAGCCGAGTATCCTCCGGAGCGCGTGGCCGGTATCACCGGCGTCCCGGCCAGCGTGATCACCGGCCTTGCGCGACGATATGGAGCGACTAGGCCGGCGCTGCTCAAATTCTCCGACGGCGTGCAGCGTCATGGCAATGGCGGCCAGGCGGCGCGCGCGCTCGCCTGTTTGCCAGCGATTGTCGGCCAGGTGGGCGTGCGCGGCGGTGGAATCTTCTACAGCGCGGGCGGCTATGCGCAGTGGGACCGCGAGGCCGTCGGCCATGCAAGCGAGTGTCCGCCGCCTTCACGTGTCATCAACATGAACCGGCTGGGAGCCGCGCTGACCGGCGAAGCGAGTGACCCACCCATCCAATCGCTCTACGTCTACAATGCCAATCCAGCCGCCTCCACGCCGAACAGCCAGCGCGTGATCGCAGGTCTCCTTCGTGACGATTTGTTCACTGTCGTACATGAGCTATTCTTGACGGACACAGCGCGCTACGCCGACATCGTGCTGCCAGCGACCACGCAACTCGAGCAGGTCGACCTGCATCGCGCCTACGGACATCGCTTCATCACCTACAATGAGCGCGCGATCGAGCCACTGGCTGAGTCGAAGTCAAACTGGGACGTGATGCGCCTCCTCGCGGCAGGGATGGGCTATGAGGAGTCGTGGCTGCGTGAAGACTCCGAGGCGGCGCTGCATAACATCCTGGAGGCGACCAGTCGCTCCAATCCCTATATGCATGGCGTCACGATGGACCGCCTCAAGTCCCGGGGATATGTGGAGCTCAATTTTGAGGCCAGTGGCGACGTGCCATTCGCCGACCTGCGCTTTCCGACCCCATCTGGCAAAGTTGAGTTGCGATCCGAGGCGATGATGGCAGAAGGGCTCGACCCCCTGCCGAATTGGGAGCCCGCGCCTGAATATGCAACATGGCATCCAGGGTCTGATGAACGACTGGCCCTTGTCTCCGGCGCATCGCACCACTTCGTCTCGAGCAGCATGGCCAATGTCCCAAGCCTGATGCGACGTGAAGGCTCCGCGTTCGTCGAACTCAACGCCGCCGACGCCGAGGCGCGCGGAATCACCAGTGGCATGACGGTCGAGGTGAGTAGTGCACGTGGCTCGTGCCAACTAAGAGCGGTCGTGACCACGACCACGGCGCCAGGAATTGCCGTCGCGCCGAAGGGCCAGTGGCAGCGACTCTCGCCTGACGGCCGGAACATCAACTGGACCACGTCAGACGCGCTGAGTGACCTGGCGGGTGGCGCGACATTTCACGACAACCTGGTGACTGTTCGCCCTGTCTCCCCGACGCCCCAGGTTGGCAAAGTCACTGCAACCCTGGAGACCGCCGAGGTGTTTCACTCACAGACGTGAGCGAAGGTATCAGCGCCACCGCGTAGCAAGGGCCTGTCCTCCACCCACGCCACCGAGGGGAGACATCGTATGCGACCCGGTTATGGCGCTCAGCCAGCCTGCGCAGGCAGAACTGCGCGGGGCGCCTCTCCGTCGCGCTGGCATGATGCGGACAGTGAGCTTGCCCGGCTTCTCGCCTGCGATCCGGCCGCGGGATTCGAGCAGTTAGCCCGGAACTGGCAGAACCGGCTGTATGCCTTCGCCCTGCGCATGTCGGGCAGCCCCGCCGATGCGGAGGATATCGCGCAGGAGACGCTCGTTCGCGCCTGGCGGGCGCTCGCGACTTATTCTGAAGAACGCCGGGCATCACTTCAGGTCCGCGCCTGGCTCTTTCAGATCGCTGTCAATCTCGTGCGCAACAGCGCGCGCAGCGCCAGCCACGCGACCACCCTCTCACTCGACGATCCCGGCGACGTGGAAGCTGGCGCCCTACACACGCTAGCTGAACGCCTGCCGGACACTGATCTCGCGGGCGTCCCCGAGGAGTCGCTCGAGCGGCGGCTCCGTCGGGAACTACTCGCCCACCTTTTGCTGCGTCTGCCAAAAGCTCAGCGACTGGCGCTGGTCCTACGGCATATAGAGGGGATGACATACGACGAGATCAGCGCGATCACCGGTCTTCCCATCGGAACACTGAAATCACACGCCAGCCGCGGCGCGTCCGAACTTCGCCGCGCCCTGGAACGGGAGGAGACCCGCGAGGCCTACCGGGACAGACTGGAGCAACTATCATGACTGGCGACGAACGAGCGCGAGAGGCGGCTACTGTCCGGGCGACGCGCATGCTGCTCGGCGACCTCCGCGCGTTGAGCGGCGCGCGCGCGGCTCGGCACATCGCGGAACTCGCGCTCTTTCAGGTGGGGCTGGCCGACCACTATGCCGTGACAGACACTCCGTTAGGGTGTGTCTATTTCGCCTGGAGCCTGGAGGGCTTGACGCTGGCGATGCGGGCGCCCGATGACGAGACCTTCGAGCGCAAAGCGCGTGGGACACTTGGGCGCGCAGCGACGCCTGGTGAGCCTCCAGCGCGGCTCGCCCACGGGGTGCAAGCCTGGGTCGCCGGTGAGCATGGCGACACGCTGCGCTTTGACCTGCGGCAGCTCACTCCGTTTGAGAGAGATGTGCTGCGGAAGACGCGCGAGATTCCGCGTGGCGAGGTTCGGCCCTATGGCTGGATCGCGCGCGAGATCGGCCGGCCGCGCGCCGTGCGAGCGGTAGGTACAGCTCTCGCTCACAACCCAATCCCAATTTTCATTCCCTGTCACCGCGTCGTGCGTACCGACGGACACATCGGCGCTTATAGCATGGGCGGTCGCGAGGCCAAACGCGTCATGCTGACTGCCGAGGGTGTGGACGTCACTACCCTTGAAGCGCTTGCTTCATCGGGCGTACGTTACGTAGGAAGCGAGAGTGGGAGGTCCTACTGTTACCCGACCTGTCGCCACGCTGCACGTATCGGAACCACACATCGAGTGACCTTCCGCGACGAGGCGCAGGCGCACGCGGCTGGGTACCGGCCCTGCAACGTGTGCCGTCCTCCTGCGGCGCGGCTGGCAAGTTAAACCGCCTCGCAACCTGTGATCCGTACACCAACCAGTTTCATGCGCAGCGCCGATGCCTGGCGCTGCGAAAGATACGAGAGAACTCCAACATGTCAACGACAGCCACGATTATCATCCCGTTTGAAATTCCTAGCGAGAACTACTCATCTACATTCCTAGAAGCTGTCCGCGGCGGCAGCGCCTGGAGCCGTGAGGCCCGCATTCTGCTGGCGCTGGCCGCCGCGCGTGGCTTGCGGCTCGACGAGACCGCGCTCATCCTTGATGACGCCCGCGATCTGCGCTCTCGCCAGGATACGCTGACTGGGGCTGCCAGCCGGTAGTGCTCTCAGACATTAACGCCCGGAACTCCTCGCGCGAGGAGTTCCGGGCGTTAATGTCTGTAGAGTGACGAGGTAGCGAGTTCCAACATGAAACGTGACGGGTGGCGATGAAGATAGGCGGCGCGAGGCGGGATCATGAAGAGGAACGGCGGACGGACCGCACGCATCGCGACGGGAACCCGTCACAGCGGGCGCGCCTGCGCCGCATAGCGCTCATCTACGTCATGTGCGCTGTCCTTGCCGAGTGGGCAGTGATCGTCGGGTTCGCCACGCAGCTTGCACCGCCGCACGTCTCCGATTTCGGGATGTATTACGCCGCCGCCATCCTGCTGCGACACAACCCTCAGGGCGCTATCTACGCATCGAGCGCGTTGCTTGACGCGAGTACGAAGTATGGTGGCTGTCCGCAACTCATCCCACCGCAGTATGTCTATCCGCCCTTGCTCGCCATCGTCCTGGAGCCGCTGACCTTCATCCCATGCGCACAGGCGCTCGTGGTCTGGACAGCTGGCAACGCGCTGCTACTCATGCTGACCGCTGTGATGCTCGTCCAGTTCCTGCGTTGGGAGCGGAAGGGCGACCCGCTCGCCACGTGGGCGATTGTCATTGTGAGCGTTGTCGCCTTCTGGCCCATGTATCCGGGGCTGTTCCTTGGGCAAACACATATCCTCGTTCTTTTCCTCATGACATCCAGCGTATGGCTTGAAGAGCGTCGCCGCCCCTGGCTGTCGGGCCTGGCTCTAGTATGCGCGGCCATGATCAAGCCGCTCCCGGCTCTCTTGCTGGTCTATTATCTGGCGCGAGGTCGGTGGAAAGTAGTCGGTGGAGCGCTCGCAGGAGGAATCGCGCTGCTGGTGATCATGATGTTCGGCTCAAGCCCGGCGACGGTGACGGCTAGCCTGGCCGCTGCGCTCCAGTCTACTAGTTTCCAGGCGCATCCCGGACAGGATGAGGCCTTGAGTGTCGTCGCTGGCCCGGCAGGAGTGGCGCTCGTCGCGGCGGCGATAGTGTCCTACCTCGCCGTCATTCTCGTACGAAAGCGTGGCGACATTACGCTCGGGGCGGCCTGGACGCTCTGTTCGATGCTGGTCCTCTCGCCAGTCGTCTGGTCGTTTTATCTGGTTTGGCTGCTACCCGCGTTCGCCATCTGTCTTCGCCCATCCTACCCGCCTTCGACACGACGCGCCGCTTACTATGCGTTGCTCGCCGCGCTATACCTGGTTCTGGCGACGCCGTTCCTTTTCCTCGCCCGACCGTTCGCCACACTGGCGCTCTGGGCGCTCTGCGGCGCCCTCTACTGGCGGTCGGGGCGGCCCGGGCCGAGCGCGCTCGTCGAACCGGCCCTCACTTGAAGAGCAGCGGGATGATCGTCACCGCCGCCAGCGTGTTGTACGCCATATGAATCAGGATGGCGGGCCAGAGTGAATCCGCGCGCCAGCGCGCCCAGGCTAGGACAAGTCCGATCAGAAAGAGCGGAATGAGCGAGCCCAGATCGGTATGCGCTACCGCAAAGAGTCCCGCTGACAGGATCGCTGCCGCGCCCACTGACAACCCGTTCAAAAGGCCCGCAAACGCGAAGCCACGGAAGAAGATCTCCTCACAGATAGGCGCGACCAGCGCGGCCGCTGCCAGCAGGCCGAGCGCGGTGAATGGCTCTGTGCGCCCCAGCGCGAGCACCTGATCGGAGTTCGTCTGCAGCGGCAGGCGCAGGGCGGTGACAATCCAGCTATACAGCGCGCTCGCGGCGAACGCGACAATAACGCCCCCAACGACGATGCCCAGAGTCACACCTGGCCGCCCTCGCCGAAGCCCCAGCGCGGCCAGCCGTTCGCGCCAGGACATACCGCGCCCACTTGCGCGGGCCGCGATGTACAGCGGCGCGATGAGAAAGATCGCCTCGAGGAGCGCCGAAACAAGAAAGATCGCCACACCCATCGCGATATCGCGCGCAAGTGGGACTCTCGCGCCGCTGGTTGAGGAGGTGGGTGAAGCCAGAGCCGCGGAGCCCAGCGAGAATATCAGCCACGGAACGAGCGTGAGCAACACGCCCGCGGCGGACTGCCGCACGCTCCATGGCGCCACCCTCGCCATCTCTGCGGATGATGGCTGGCGCTGCTCGTGCGCCACCTCTTGCGAAGCCTCTCGCATCCTCATCTCCTTTGCGGCGCTGGCGCGCCGTTCACTCTTGATTGTACGAGCGAAGCCTCGGGTATGGCGCCTTGCGCTGCGCCGTACCGGGCCATATAATACCGCCTGGCGTGGCCGGCACATAGGAACCGGAACAGCCACCGATTGTGAGGCGGTTACGGAAGCGCAGTACACAGTCATCGAGAATCCCATCACCAATATCAACTGGCGACGGCATCATCGCGGATGCCCTCACTACCGCGAACGGTGGTTCCCGGAAAGCGACCTTGCGGCGGGGGAGCCAATGTACCAGGTATTCTGTGGCATGAACACCCCTCCTGAGTCCGAGGATGAGCAGCATCGGTGTCTTTCCAGCAAGACGCGCTGCTGGCGACTTGCCGCGGTGGGCGTGCGCACCGGGTCGACTCGCGCGGAAGAGCCAAACATTCCACTCTCAAGCATCAAGCGACGCCGGCCCGCCTAATCATCCTTAGCGACCTTCTACGACTGCGATGGTTCTCGCGTAGATTCCCTCACTTCACTTCTCAGGCGCATTCGCCCTCAGTTCTCCCGCCTAGCCCTGCGACAATGAGGCTACCATGGACACCGCGAATCGCATTATCGCGCTCGATATCGGCGGGACGCACACCCGCGTAGCGCTCATCTGCTCTGCACGGACACTTCCCCCGAACCGTACTGTCTACCTTGTTGATTCATTCCCCACGTCCACCGAATATGACGCGGAAATCGAGCGCATAGTGACCGTGACGCGGGCGGCGCGCGGGCAGGCCGAGGCGCGTGGAGCGCGCATCGAAGGTTTGGGAATCTCGATTGGCGGGCGCATGCGGGCGGATGGATCCAGGCTGGCTGTCGCGCCAAACCTTCCTGGCTACGTGGACCGACCGCTCGTCAGCGACCTGAGCGAGCGCTCCGGCCTGCCTGCTCGCGCCGCGCACGACACTGTCTGCGGCCTGCTCGGCGAGCGCGGCTGGGGCGCGCTGGCCAGCAGCGAGCGCTGCGCCTATCTCACGATGTCCACCGGATTGGGCGCCGCGATCTATCTCGCGAGCTGGGGCCAATCCACGGGCCTGCACGTCTCAATCGAAATGGGACACCAGATACTCGATGGCTCGGCACGCGCGTGTCTGTGTGGCCAAATTGGATGTCTCGAAACCTACGTAGGCGGCAGACAACTGGAGTTGCGCCACGGCGCTCCTCTCGACTCCTTCCACGACGCGACCGTGTGGGAAACTCTGAGCGATAAACTGGCGCTCGGCCTCGTCAATCTGACACAGCTTACCCGCGTCGAGGTGGTGGCTGTGGGCGGAGGCGTCGCGCTGGCGCGGACCGAACTCCTGTCGGAATTGCAGGTGAGAGTGGACGCGCGTTTGAGAAACGCGCGCTTGCGCATCGTCCCCGCGGCGCTGGGCGAACACGCGCCGCTCGTGGGAGCGGCCGCGCTGTTGACCACCGATCCAGGCACGATTCTGAGCTAGCGCGCGACGTCTACCGCCGGTAATCCGTTCGACATCACAGACGATGATGTGGCGCAAGCGAGATTACGAGAGGGACGCACATGACATTCGACGGGGCGCTGTCCGACAGGCAGGCGCGGCGGCTGGCGGCCGCCATTGGTGTGTCGATGATTGCGTTTGGGGCGGCGCCCGCCGCTGCGCCTGGAGTGTTCGCGCGCATCTTCGGCTTCGCCGAGCCGGACGCGCAGGTGGCCTCCATGATGCGATCGCTCGGCGCGCGCGATATCGTGATGGGCGTCGGGCTGTGGTCGGCCGCGTCCCATGGCGGCAAATTTCTGCCCTGGACGCTCGCCCGCATCCTGGTTGACGGCAGTGATACACTGGCCGTTGGCCTGGCGATTGCGCAGGGCAAACGAGACCCACGCTTCATCGCGCTAGGCGCGCTCGCACTGGGCGCCACGCTGAGCGAGATGGCGCTCTACCTTGTCGCTCGGGCGAGCCAGGCCGCTGAAGAATGATTACTGGCGCATCGCCACGAGAGTCAACGACATGTCCTCCATGCCTTCGCCGCCACGTTATCCGACCGACCGCGAGTCGCTGGAACGCGACAGCGATATCGAATTCATCATCGCCGGCGGCCCCGGCGGCCAGAACCGCAACAAAGTCTCCACCGGAGTGCGCCTGACACACCGACCCTCCGGTATAGTCGTTGTGGCGACTGAGCGCCGTTCGCAATCGCGTAACCGTGAGGCCGCCTTCGAGCGGCTTGCTGAGCGCCTCGAGGAGGCGCAGCGTGTCGTGATCCCGCGCAAACCCACGCGCCCCAGCGCCGCCAGCCGCGAGCGCCGCCGTGAGGAAAAGCGCGCGACCAGCGCCCGCAAGCGCGAGCGCGCCACCCCCAGTGACGAGTAGGCCAGGCACACCCTGGCGCGTGATACACTCAGGCGACGCGCCTATGCGGTGGCTACAGCGCCCCGTCCAGACGCGCCACGTATGAGAGGTCAGTTCGATCGAGGAATATATGCCCACCGCGACCATCGCCAAAGAGTTCACTTTCGACGCCGCGCACAGTCTGCCAAATTCCAACGGTCCTTGCAGGCGCCTCCATGGCCATACCTACCGGGTCACGGTCGTTGCGCGCGGGGAAACGCAGCCTCTGGATGGGCGCGCCGAAGAGGGCATGGTCGTGGACTTCACCCGCATCAAGGAAATCTATAAGAGGCGCATCGAGGCGCGCTGTGACCATCAATTCCTCAACGAGTCGATTCCGGTCGAGCGAACGACGGCCGAATTGATTGCGGCCTGGATGCTCGGTGAGCTACGCGCGGAACTGCCGCAGATCATCGCCGTGCGTGTCAGCGAGACCCTATCATCCTGGGCCGAGGTGACGGTGGACGACCTCGACGCGAGTGAGGCTTGATCGGATATGGCAACCGCAGGGCGCGGCCCGCTCGCGGGCGCGCGCGGCGCTCGCTTCGGAGCGGGCCGCACGTTCCCGATTGTCGAGATCTTTGGCCCCGTCTTACAGGGTGAGGGCCGGATGATTGGCGCGCAGACGCTCTTCGTCCGCACCGGCTACTGCGATTTCCGTTGCGCCTGGTGTGATACCCTTTACGCCGTCGAACCAGCCCAGGTCCAGGCAGGAGCCGAGTGGCTGACCGCGAATGCCATTGCCGCGCGACTGGACGCGCTGAGCCGCCACACGCCGTGGGTGACACTCTCCGGCGGCAATCCCGCGCTCCATGACCTTGCCGCGCTCGTCTCCCACCTTCACGCCGACGGCCGTAAGGTCGCCATCGAGACGCAGGGCACGGTATTCCGCCCCTGGCTGGCGGACTGTGACGTGGTCACCGTCTCGCCCAAGCCGCCAAGCTCCGGCATGACCACCGACTATGGCAAGCTCGACCGCTTCGCCGCGCTCTCCCATGCCAACTTCAAGGTCGTCGTCTTCGACGAGGCTGACTACCAGTACGCTCGGGCCATTCACCTGCGCTACCCCACCGTTCCTTTCGCTCTCCAGGTCGGCGCCCACGTGGGCGTGGACGCTGTCGAGGCCCTGCTGCGCAAGCTCGACTGGCTCGCCCAGCGCGCGATGCGCGACCCCGAGATGGGCGCCGCCCTTGTCCTCCCCCAACTGCACACACTGATGTACGGCAATCGGCGGGGGGTGTAGCGCCGCCGGACGAGTGATCTCGCCCGGCATATCGCTACCCGCGCTTGCCTACAACCGTTCGATGATGGTCGCCGTACCAAGCCCGCCGCCGCAACACATCGTCTGCAGGCCATAGCGCGCCTGGCGACGCTCAAGCTCGTGGATCAGCGTGACCATAAGGCGCGCGCCAGATGCGCCGAGCGGGTGGCCGAGAGCGATCGCTCCGCCGTTTACGTTGACACGTTCCATATCCGGCTCGAGCTCGCGCTTCCATGCCAGCACGACCGGGGCAAACGCCTCGTTCACCTCGAAGAGGTCGATGTCGTCCACTGTCAGGCCGGCGCGCTGCAAGATCGAGCGCGTTGCAGGAATCGGCCCGGTGAGCATCGTCACCGGGTCCACACCGACGACGCGCTGGGCGACAATCCGCGCGCGTGGCCGTAGTCCGTACTCCTGGGCCTTCTCGCGCGTCATCAACAGAAGCGCGGCGGCGCCGTCACTCACCTGGCTGGAGCCTCCGGCTGTCACGACGCCATCGTTCTTGAAGGCCGGCTGCAACGCCGCCAGTTTCTCTAACGTCGTGTCGCGGCGCACGCCTTCATCGCGGTGGAAACTCGAGCCGTCAGGCAGCGGCGTGGGAATGATCTCCCGATCGAAATAGCCCGCGTCCTGCGCCGCTGCGGCCAGTTGGTGGCTGTGCAGGCTGAACTCGTCCAGCTCCGCGCGCGGGATGCGCCACTGCTCCGCGATCATCTCCGCCGACACCCCCTGATGCGTCATGGGATAGACTTCGAGCAGCGAGGGAGGGAAGGGCGCGCCGCCAGTGGCGATTGATGAGCCGATGGGCAGGCGCGACATGTTCTCGACGCCGCCAGCGATGGTCACATCGCACACGCCAGACTGGATAAGGTTGGCGGCGAAATGAATCGCCTGCTGCCCAGAGCCACACTGCCGGTCGACCGTGGTAGCCGGAACCTCAACAGGAAATCCTGCGGCGAGCGCCGCATTGCGCGCGATGTTGAGCCCTTGCTCGCCAACCTGGCTGACGCAGCCCCACACAATATCCTCAACGGCCGCCGGCTCCACGCCCGCCCGCTCCATGAGCGCGCGAAGCGCGGTCGCCGCGAGCATGACCGGGTGGACGTCCTTCAGCGCGCCATTGCGCCTGCCGATGGCCGTACGCGCCGCCTCCACAATAACGACTTCACGCCCTGCCTGCGCCATGTGTCGCGCTCCTGACTTTTCACGCTGATCGCGCCTGCGCTAGTCGCGCTTACTCGGGTCGCCATGTCCGTTGCCCGCGGCCTTCTCTGGCCGTGCGGGCGCGCCGGTCTGCTTGCGGCTGGTCAGATCGGACGGCAAAAGTGTCGCCGGCCCCTGTCGCAACCCCGCGCGCCGACCTCGCGCCTGATACGACGTCGCTTTGCTGCTTCTACGCTGGGCGGCTTCCATCCGTGCCCGGGCGCGGGCGGCTGGCCCCGCCGTTGTCTCGTTGTCGCTGGCGCCCATCGCATAGCCGAATCGGCGCGCGCGGCGCGACAAAAGGTAGCCGCCACCGACGAGCGTGGCTGCGATGAGCGCGATCAGGAAATAACTCGTCGTACCGCTCGTCCCGGTCCTGCCAGTCGGAAAGCGCGCGAGCTGGCTAGATGCGGCGTAGTACACCACGTCGCCATTGGTGTCGCGCGCCACTCCAACTGCGGCGACCGGATTGGTCAGCCCCTGCGCCACGATTCGCCATGACGCGCCTGCATCCGTGGAAGCCCATACAGTCTCGCCGAATGAGATAACCACCGCTCCAGGCTGCCCTGGGAATGCCGCCACAGCCAGCGCGCCCGAGCCAGGGACTGCGCCGCCGACCTTCGACCACGCCGCGCCGTCTCGGGTAAAGTACGCGCCAGTGGAGGTCGCGACGAAAACCACATCGCCGCCGCCGGAGAGCGCTACAGTCGCCAGGGAATTGAGATCGCCGCCGCCGTGTACGAATGCCGTGGAGGCTTTCCAGGTCTGTCCGCCGTCGCTACTCTGGAACAGATTTCCAGAGGTTGTGTCCTGCACCGCAGCCCACCAGATGCCGGCTGCAGGATCCCAGACGAGCGACGAGACCGTCGCGCTGGATGGCAAGCCTGCGCTCGCGGGCGCCCACGAAGCGCCGTCGTCTATGCTGCGATAGACGCCGTGACTATCCGTTCCGGCAAGGGTCACACTGTCATCCGGCGTGGTCGCGAGCGCCAGCGCGGCGTAGCCCCGTGGCAGCCCCTGGGAAAACGCGCTCCACTCGTCGCCGTAATGCAGACTGCGATACAGTCCACTGGTTGTTCCAGCCAGAAGTCGTCCGGAAATCTTGGGGTCAGGCATCAGCGACGCGACAACAGCCCCGGCAGGAATGCCCGTCCCCGGGACAGCGGAGCCGGTCGCATCGGCGCGCGCGCGGTACACGACGCCATCATCCGTTCCGGCATAGATCAGCGCTGGAATATGCGGATCAGCGGCCAGACTGATCACATGGGAGTTCGACGGTGTCAGGAGGCGCCAGGCGCCCGCCTGCGTTCCGCACCCCCCTAGCCCCAGGGCGACCACCGCCAGCATACCGAGCGCCAGCCCGGGATTGCGCGCGCCTCCCAGCCAGGCGATGCGCCTTGGGCCTGCGCTCACTCCCACATTCATATGACTCGTATCCTCACCCGACATTAGATGCGCATCAATAACGCGCCATCCCAGTTGCGCTCCCCAGGATCCACTCAATGGGTCAGCGCTATGGCAACAGCGTGATCTCCTGTCCCAGTCCGCGTTGCATCGCCAGGCGATAGACGAACGCCGCGGTGGCGATATCTTCCGCGCCAATGCCCAGCGACTTGAAGAACGTGATCGAGTCCGCGCCGGCCCGGCCCGGGGTCTTGCCCGATGCGATGGCGCTGAGCTCTACGAGCCGCCCGCCAGCGTGCGCCTCATCCAGGCTAAACGCGCCCTCGCGTTCGGGAATGAGCAGATCGCCAGCCTCGAGGCGCGCCTGCGCCAAGTCATCCACAGCGATGAGCGCGCTACGCGTCACCGCAGCGGTGTCCACCTCGCGGCGCTGGCTCCAGTTCGACCCCATCACGTTGAGGTGCGTCCCTGGCCGCAGCCACTCGCCGCGCATCACCGGGTCGCGCGCAGTAGTCGCCGTGACCACAATATCCGCCTCGCGCACCGCCTCCTCCGCAGTCTCCGCGGGGACCGTCTCGGCGCCGGTCGCCAGGCGGATCTCTTCGCAGAACGCCGCGCGTCTGGCGGGGTCGCGCGCGTAGACGAGGATGCGCGTCACCGGGCGTGCGGCGGCCATCGCCAGCGCCTGCGTGCGCGCCTGCTCTCCAGCGCCCAGCAGCGCCACCACGCGGGCGTCCTCGCGCGCCATGTAGCCGGTGGCAATGCCCGAGGCCGCGCCGGTACGCATCTGCCCCAGCAGGTCCCCCTCGATGATCGCCAGCAGTCGCCCGTCATCGGCAGAGGAAAGCAGGACGACAAATCGTACCGCGCCACCGACCGATGTGTAGCTCTTCAGCCCGACGTAGCCGTTGCGCTCGCCCTCAGTCGCGTCCGGTTCGCCGGCGACCCAGGCGGGCAGCGTGTGCATCACGCCACGCCCTTCTGGCAGTACGATGCGGGATCGCGGCTGGTTGATGACCCGTCCTGCGCCACGCTGGCGGAACATGCCGTCGAGCACCCGCATGGTGTCGGGCATGGTCAGCGTCGCGCGCACATCCTCCTCGCGCAAGATCAGCGCCATGGCTCGCCTCCCTGGTGGTGATTAAGCTGTCCCATTCCGCTTGCGGCGCGCACCGTGGGCTCCAGTCGCGGCGGGTCTACCCTTCTTGCGCGCCGCAAGCAACTCATCGAGCGCGCCCAGAATCTGGTCGTTTTCCTCGACGGTATTGAAAAAGCTCGGTGAGATGCGCAGCAGCCCAGGCCGGTAGTCAACGATGATGCCGCGCTCCGAGAGCGCTCCGACCAGTTCGTCCGGACGCTCCAGCCCCAGCATGACAATCGAGCTACGCTGAGCGCCGTCAAGCGGGCTACGCAAGGGCCAGCCACGCTCTACCACCTTGCGCGCAAGATCGTCCGCCAGCCAACGCGTGCGCTCGCGGATGCGCTCGACGCCGATCTCAAGAACGATATCCAGCGCGGCGCTGGCGATATACACGCTTGGCATAGGTGGCGTGCCCGCCTCCAGTCGCTGCGCATCATCACGGAACGTGAAATCGCGGGTCCGGAACTCGAACTGGTCACGCGCCGCCCACCAGCCCGTATGCGCTGGCCGCAGGCTCGGAATATGGTCCTCACGCGCGTAGATGAACGCCATGCCCTGCCCGCCCATCAGCCACTTCAGTGTGCCGGTGACCAGGAAGTCGATGTTCGCGGCCTTCACGTCGAGTGGGATCTGTCCCGTGCCCTGATAGTCATCCACCAGCAGCGGCGCACCCTGCTCATGCGCCATCTTGCCCAGCGCGGCGACATCCTGAATGTAACCGCTGAGATAAAAGACACGCGAAGTCGCCACGAGCCCCGTTCGGGCATCTATGGCCTGGCGGAATGCCTCGACGGGCAGCGTGATCTGGTCGGCGCTCTCCACAAATTCGACGTCGATTCCCAGCCGCTCCTGGGCAAGCCACTGGTATGCCAGCGTCGGAAAATCCATGTCAGCCAGAACGACCTTGTTGCGCCCGCCGAGGTCCAGCCCACTGGAAAGCTCGCCTAACGCGACCGACACACTCGGCGCGAGCGCGATCTCGTGGGGCTGCGCGCCGATCAGCCGCGCGACCTTTCGGCGCAGAGCGGCAAGCTCGCCCATCCAGATGCTGTACCATGCCTGCGCGCCGTGAGCGTTCCAGAGTTCCTGGAAACGGTCGAGAGCGGCCATGGAGCGGCGCGAGAGCGGGCCGAGCGAGCAGTTATTGAGGTATGTCTTTCTGGCGAGGATAGGAAACTCCTCGCGCCAGGCCAGCAGATCGGTATGTGGCTCACGCGGGCGCGTCCCCGCGATGCGCCGCTTCGCCACGGTGGTGGTATCGTCGGGCACAGATCGTCCTCCAGGTGGGCTTGTCAGGCGCTTTCCGCAGGCGGCCCCATCGCCGCCGCTATCGCCACACAGTGTATCACGACCGGCAGGACGCGCCATCGGCTACCGCTCATGACGTGGGCGCGCAACCCCTGTTTACGTCCGGCCTCGCGGACTTCCAGCGTGCTACACTGATGGCGAATTGCGTCACGCGACCAGGAACGGGAGAACAGCGGCATGGCAAAGGTCGTTATCGAACTGGAAGGCCACATTATTGATTCGCTGATTCTGCCGCGAGTCTGGGGCGCGATTGAAGACGCCAACGCCCATTTTCATGTTCAGGAGATGCGCGTCGGGGCGAGCGAGGACGAGCAAAGCTACGCTCGCATGGAGGTCAGCGCGGATACTGAGGACGCGCTATCGGCGCTGATGAGCGAGCTTCAGCGGCTTGGCGCGGCGCTCTACTCTGAGCGCGACGCCCAGGTCAAGCCCGCGCCCCGGGACGGCGTACTGCCAGATGACTTCTACTCCACCACCAATCTGCCCACCTTCGTACGAGTGAACAGCAAGTGGGTCGAGGTCGAAGGCATCGAGATGGATGTTGCCATCGTCGTGAACGGTGAGACGGTCTCCGCCCGCGCCTGCCCGATGCACGAGACGCGCGCCGGTGACCAGGTGTTGGTGGGATATGAGGGTGTGCGCGTTGAGCCGTTGGAACGCCCGCGTCACCGTGAAGCGTTCGGTTTCATGCAAAGCGCTGTGTCCTCGGAGCGCGCCAAGGCGCTCGCGCTCGCCGAGGTTGCTCAGATCATGCGTGAGGCGAAGGCGCGCCGCGCGCGGACCCTCTTCGTGCTTGGCCCCGCCGTCGTGCATACCGCCGCTCGTCAGCATGTCGCGTCGCTCATCCGCAAAGGCTACATTCAGGTGGTCTTCGGCGGCAACGCGATTATCGCTCACGACATCGAGGCGGCCATGTTTGGAACGTCGCTGGGTGTAGACCTCGCCACTGGAAACGCCGTCGAGCATGGCCACCGCAACCATCTGCGCGCCATCAACGCCGTCCGCGCGGCCGGAACGCTGGAAGAGGCGCGCGCGCAAGGCCTGCTCGGCGACGGGATTGTCGCGGCGGCGCTTGATTGCGGCGTTGAGCTCGTGCTCGCTGGCTCAATCCGCGACGATGGCCCGATGCCTGGCGTCATCACCGACTCCATGCGCGCGCAGGGCCGCATGCGTGAGGCATGCCGAGGCGTCGAAGTCTGCGTCATGGCCGCCTCGATGCTCCACGCGATCGCCACGGGCAACATGCTTCCCGCGAAGGTCAAGTGCGCGGTAATCGACATCAACCCCGCGGTCGTCACCAAGCTGGCCGACCGCGGAACGGTCCAGGCAATGGGTCTGGTCACTGATGTCGAGCTGTTCCTGCGCGAGCTGGACGCCGCGCTCGAGTAACCGCTACTTCCCTCAAAACACCTCTTGACACACCTATCGCGCCCTTGTATGATTTGAACGTTCAAAGATATTTGAACGAGCAACTCAAACTGAAAGACCAGCCGCGATGGATGACATACCAGAGGCCTACGACCTCGAGACCATAGACCAGTTGCGAGCGATCGCTGACTCCCTTCGGGTCCGCATCGTCGAGGCGCTGGCGCTGCGGCCGATGACCGCGACGCAGGTCGGTGAAGAGCTTGGTGAGCCAGCTCCCAAGGCGCATTATCATGTCCGGGAGCTGGAGCGAGTCGGTTTGGTGCGGATGGTGGAGACTCGCGAGCGCGGCGGCATTCTGGAGAAGTATTACCGCGCGGTCGCCCGCGCAATGCGTGTGCCAGCCACCCTGCTGCGTTCAGCGCCGCCGGATGTCCTCGCTGAGACACTGAATGCCTTCCTCAACTCAGTGACAACCGGCTTCCAGACCGCCATGTCTGGCCTCATGGCCAGTGGCCTGACAAATTTCGACGAGACCGCGCTGAATCTGAGTGGCAGCGCGCTGTGGATGACGCCAAAAGAGTATCAGGCTACCCTCAAGCAGGCGCTCGACCTGTTCAAACCCTACAGCGAGCGGCGTGGCGTCGAGAATGAGCGTGAAATCTCGCTCACCGTCATTAGCTACGACGCCCGCCTTGCCCGGACTGCCAACAGCGAGTCTACTCTGGCGCCCGAGCCTCTCGCGCCTCTCGCTCCGCCCCGATCATCCACACCATCGCCCGCGCCTTTGTCCCCAGAGCCGCCTGAACCGCTCGCGCCAACGCCCGCCGAATCGCCACGCGCGCCGAAGCGCGCCGATGTCACTGTGGGCTTTTCAAATGGCGAGAAAGGAAACATGACCCGGAAGGTGGTGGTCGCAGGCGCGGTCAATTTCTCGCGGCGCGAGCTCGAAGAGATGGCAGCCAAAGGCGAACAGTACGATCTGAACGTATTTGGCTATCTCTCGTTCGCCCATGACGTCTCTGCGGACCTCGCGCGGCGAACCATCGCGCGCCTCAGCTACCATGGCGTGCTGAACGCGCCCGACAGCGTACGCGAAGTGTTGAAGGAGAAGGAGCGTTAACCAGACGGGCTCCGCGCACTAGCGGTGCGCCGAGGCGACGCTGAAAAGAGCGCGCGCAAGGCTGTTAGCGGCAGCCTCACGCGCTTCCACTCCGCCTGCGAGCATGGAACGTGATGAACGCAAGCCAGTCACCGCAAGGGAGAGTCCCAGTGGATACTATCACAGCCCCTGGCGCCAGCGCGAAGAAGCCTGGCCTGCTTATCAACCGTGACTTTGCGCTGCTCTTCAGTGGCCAGGCAGTCTCGATCATTGGCGACATGCTCTTCAACACGACACTGACGATCTGGATCGCAACCGTGCTCGCCAAGGGGCAGTCCTGGGCGCCACTCGCCGTCAGCGCAGTGCTATTGGGCGCGTCCGTCCCCGTCTTCCTCGTCGGCCCCTTTGCTGGTGTCTTTATTGACCGCGCCAACCGGCGGCGCATGATGCTCTGGATGGACGGCCTGCGCACTATCGTCATCGCGCTAATGATACTGTTCACCGGCGCTATGGCGCTGCCGTTCCTGCCTGGCGGCCGCCTGCCAGTGGGGTGGACGTTAGGCGTCATCTATGTCACGGTTTTCGTCATCAACGCCGCCGAGCAGTTCTTCCGCCCCGCCTCGATGGCGATGATACAAATGATCGTGCCGGAAGAGCAGCAGGCGAAGGCGATGGGCCTCTCCCAGGTCAGCCTGTCCCTGGCGGTGGTCATCGGCCCAGCGGTCGCCGCGCCACTCTTCGTCACCTTCGGCCCGCAGTGGGCGCTGCTCGCCAATGCCCTCTCATTCGCCACCTCCTACCTGACCATCCTGCTCATCCGGTCTTCCGGCAGCCCTGTCGCACAGGCCGCGAACCCGCAGCGCGCGGGTTTCCTGAGCGAATTCTGGGAAGGTGTGCGCTTCTATTTCAGTAACCGCGTCTTGGTAACGCTGACGATTGCCGTCATCGTCGCGGTCCTCGGCGCAAGCGCGCTCAACACGCTCGACATCTTCTTTACAACCCGGAACCTGGGAGCCTCGACGACCGTCTACGGGTTCGTCGGCGCGGTCTATGGCCTTGGCTCTATCATTGGCTCTGTCGCGCTTCCGGCTTTCGCCGAGCGCATCGGACTGGCGCGCCTGCTTTGGTCAAGCCTGGCGCTCATGGGAGTCCTGGTTATGATCCTCTCGCGCCTTACCTCCGTCGGACCGGCCCTCAGTTTCATGTTGGCGATTGGCTTCTTCAACGCCGCGCTCAACATCGCCGCCAGTCCACTGATGATGCGCGCGACGCCGTCTCATATGATGGGCCGGGCAATGTCCATCTTCCAGCCCGCGATGAATCTCTCGATCCTGGTCTCCACCGCGCTAATCGGTTATCTGGCCAGCGTCACCTTGCGCGACTTTCATGCGACCTTCGCTGGCGCGCATTTCGGAGCGGTCGACACGATCTGGCTGGTGGGAGGCGCCATTATCGCGCTCTCCGCCATCATCGTCGCCATTGGCTTGTGGGGCGTAGACCGCCGGGCGCGCGAAACGCGCGCCATCGCGTCAGCGCAGCACGCCCAGGTTGAGCGGGAGCTTGCCGCGCCACTCGGTTGACTCGAAGGTGAGCGAGCCGTCCAGCCACGCGGGCGCCAGGCTGGACGGCTCGCGGCGGTTCTCGTATAATTGCGGCGCGGCCCCTCGTGAGGGGAAGCCGCGGGATGGGCGCTCTTGATCCTGGACGGAGCGGATCGCTCGGGAGGCGTCTGATACCCGACAGTACGAGGCTGGAGGCGCGCAATGGGCGGCAAGAATCCTACTCCAAAGGAAAAGAAGAAGCCGAAGAAGACGAAGACGGCAAAGGCCTGATCGGCCCATGAACGTCATTGTCGTCGTCGAGACCTTCATTGCCTTTGTCATCGCTGTGACACTTCACGAGGCGTCACATGCGGCGATGGCCGCGCTCCTGGGTGATGGGACACCCGGGGGCGCGGGGCGCCTCAGCCTCAATCCCCGTCGCCATATGGCCGGCATCGGCGCTCTGGTAGCCCTAACACTTTGTTTTGGTATCCCGCTCGGCGGACAACCCGTCGGCCTCGGCTGGGGCAAACCGGTCGAGGTGGATACCCGCCGGATGCGAGTCGGTCCAGATCTCGGCGTGTTCCTCGTGGCGCTCAGCGGCCCCGTCTTCAGCCTGATCATGGGACTGCTCTTCAGCATCCCCCTCCATTTCATGCCCGGCTATAACAGCCTCACCAACTTCACCTATCGCTGTCTGGGTGGATCTGGAGAATTGCTGCAGACCTGCATGAGCCACGCGCAGCCTGTGTGGCTCCTGCGACTCGACCAATTCCTCTTCCTGCTCGCGGCCACCAACATCCTGCTAGCGCTGCTCAATCTCATCCCGCTCTATCCGCTGGATGGCTATCACATGGTTTTTGCGCTGCTTCCCAACGATCCAGCGGTGCGCTTGCGCAATGCGCAAGGCTATATGGAGTTCGCGTTGCTGGTGATCTTCTTCGTCATCCCGTACATGCTGCAGATTGTCCACCTGGACGCGCTCAACCCCGGATACTGGCTTGGCCAGTGGTCCATGCAGCTCGCGAGTCGGATCGCTGGCCCCGCCTACCAGCTCTTCGTGTACCAACTCTAGGCGGGATCGGTCATGGCAGCGCCTACCCCTCCGCGTTCGAGCGCCCAGCGGCCGGCTAGGGCGCTGATGGGCGCGCGCTATCGCGTGTACCAGGTCTGGCGGTCGTTGGCTGCGCGCCCGCTCGATGACGAGGACCGGGCTATCCTAGACACCATCCTGCCCGCGGGTGGCCGCGCGCTCTTCGCCACGATGTCGCGCAACGATCAGCGTCACAGCCTGACGGTCTACGGCGCGCTGCGCGAGCGCGGATGTGAAGACCCAGATATGCTGGCTGCCGCGCTACTTCACGATAGTGGTAAGGGTAACGGCCGCACTCCCTTCATCGTGCGCCCCATGGTCGTTCTGTTGCGCCGCTTTGCGCCCGGTGCGCTAGACTGGCTGGCGAGCGCGCCGTCACCCTGGTTTCGCCGCCCATTCTACTTCGCCAGCAGACACGCCGCCATCGGAGCGGATCTGGCGGCGCGGGCCGGAATGAACGCGCGGGTGGTAACACTCATCCGGCTGCACCATGCGCCTGACGGGCCGGCGGCGGAACTTCATGCCGTAGACGACGAGGTTTAGTCGCCCATATCATGACCAACGCGGCGACATGGTACTTGACGCTACCGCAATTGACCGTCCTTCGCCTCTGGGCTACGCTTACTCAGGCTTGCCCGTCCACACCGGCCAATGCTGGGCAAGGATGTTGGTATCTTTTGCTCGCTGGACCAGCGAAACCGGCCGAGGAGTGTTGGTGGGTATGTGGCGTTCGCGCTTCAAGACTTTTCCCTTGATCGCGCTCATCATTGCCACCCTGCTCGCGGGGTGTGGAGCGGCGGCGGCGCAACCAGGTGTGAGCGCGGGCGCGCTGAAATCCGGTGTCACGGCTGTCGAGACGCAAGAATCGTTTGATCCCAGTGTAGGAGCGCCGCTGCCAACCCACCGCATCGTGGCCGCATATGGTATTGTCGGCGGATCGCCAGTAAACGGCCCTGCTTCAACCCTCGACCTCCTCAACAACTACCTGCCTACGCTGCAAGGTCTGGCAAAAACATACCAGTCGCTCGATCCAACTCACCCGACGATGCTGGCGCTCGATCTCGTCGTCAACAGCATCCAGCCGTGCTCGTCGTTTCCCCAGTGGTGCGCGTCTTTCACCGATGACGCGACCATTCAGTCATACATCGACTTCTGCCAGCAGCATCACATGCTGCTCTTTTTCGACCTGCAACTGGGTGTTGAGCCTGTACCACACGCCGTCACCAACTACGTGCAGAAATATCTGGAAAAGTATCCCTTCGTGGAGCTCGCGCTGGATACGGAGTTTCACTTCCCCAACACGCCACAAGGATACGCCGAGGCCGCTGGCTATCCGTGCTGCCTGGGCTGGATGGACGCGAGCGAGATCAACTGGGCGATCAAGGACCTCGCGAACATATCGATCACCAAGCAATTACCCCGAAAGGTGCTCATCATCCACCAGTGGAACCCCGCGGTGCTGACCAACAAAAACAAGATCGCGCACGACCCGAATGTTTCAGTGGTCCTGCAGTCTGATGGCTTCGGGTACATCCCGAACAAGCTCGGTGACTATTACGAGTTTGTTCAGGCGCACATGGTGGGTTATGGTGGATATAAACTCTTCTACCAGTATCCTGGCAGCACCTCATATGATGTACCGCTCCAGTCACCCTCAGATGTGATGGCGCTGTTTCCACAGCCGCTGTTCATCTCGTACCAGTAGGCCCGCCGATGAGCAGGACTCACCCTTCGCGGCAGCATGTGGGCGCGCGATTCCTTCGCGCTGTCCTCTGGATATCGGCGACGCTGGCCCTTGTGACGCTCCAGGGTTGCTCACTCGGCGCACACTCGACCTCGCAAACCCTCACGCTGCTGAGCGTCTTCCCGCTGACAGGCGCGAACGGCGCTCTCGGCCAGGAGATGCAGCGAGGGGTAGATCTGGCCGTCAGCCAGAATACCGCGCTGGGCGGCGGGTTTCAGCTTGGCGTCACCCATGTAAACGAGTCACTTGGAGCGGTAGGCGATGTCGTCGCGGCGTCGATCTCATCTGGCGGTGTCGTGGGTGTGGTAGGACCGTTCTCCAGCGAGACCGCCCTCGCCATCGAGCCCATCATTGAGCGCGCGGGCATCACAACAATCACCACTAGCGCGACGCTCGCCGGCCTTACGCTGTCCGCAAGCGCCAAGGCCGAAGGTCTGGACTTCACCACGTTACATCCACAAGGCGCGCCGGTCGCGTTCCTGCGCCTTCCTCAGACCAGTGACGCCGAGGGGAAGTCAGCGGCGGATGTGATGGTCGCGGGCGGCTCACGCGGCCTTTCCGCCTCCACCGTATTCATCGTAGATGACGGATCTCCATCCGCAAAGGCGATTGTCACCAGCTTTGGAGCCGAGCTTCGCGCACGCCGCGCATCTGTCGCGGGTCACGTCACCATTCCCAATGGCGTATTGAGTGATCCGTTGTCAATGGTCGCGGCGATCGTCGCCGCCGGACCCAACGCGGTCTTCTATGCTGGCGACACGCTCGGCGCCGCACAGGTCCGCAGCGCGCTTACGCTCTCAGGCGCCCCGGGACTGCCACTGCTCGCCGCAAGCGCCGCCGCCGATAATCCCGGCTGGAGCGACGCGGTCGGCGGTCCGCAGCTAGCGGGATCCACCCTGGCGCTACTGCCCGCGCGCGACCTGGGCAAGCTCTCCACCTCCAGCAGCTTTGTCTCAGCCTATGAGAAGATGTACTCCGGCGAGAAGCCACTGCCCCAAGCCGCGCTGGCCTACGATGCTGCCATGGATGAAATCAACGCGATCAAGAGCGCCATCAGCGCTGGCAAGGCGCCCACAGCGAGCGCGGTCCTGGCTGGCGTCACGGGCGGCGTCTATCATGGCGCCAGCGGCGACATCGCCTTCGACAAGAACGGTGACAATACCAACCCCATCCCGTTCAGCATCTACTCGTGCGATAGCAAAGGCGCATGGACCTACCGCGGCGCGTGAGTCTGGCGCACGCGCCCCATGATCCGTACACTGCGGCCAGTTTTGCAATACACTATAGCGTGGCGCGCGCGCCGCCGCATACAATCGCAGGTGTGCGCGGACAGCCCGCGTCCGAGCCCATCGGCCTTGCGGTTGCACGCGAGCCGGACCACCTCAGCAAGCAGGAATCGAGCGTCACGATGACAGAGTATAGCGACCATGGAGCCGCGCCTGGTCAAGTCAGGCCTCCCCACATCATGCGCCTGCTCCTCGTGGCGCTTGTCGTGGTCGCCGCTACGACTGCCGCCTGTGGCATGCCATCGCCAAAGCAGACGCATGTGATCGCAGCGACGGCCACCCCTACAACACCTGCCACAACAGAGGGGCGGCTCACTCTGAGGGTTCGGGAAGCTGTGGGCGCGTCGGCGCAAACCGTGCAGATGACCTACTCTTCCGTTAGCAAGCAAGTCGTGGTGGACATCACACTCGTCTGGTACCCATCCTGGCGAGACCACTTCAGTCAGGGTCAGGCGGCGGCCAAGCTCGCCTGCTATCGGGCGCAGGCCGCCTTGTGGACCAGCGGCGTCACACTCAGCAAGGTGACCGTCATTATTTTGGGCCAGGCCCTTGATGACTATGCCTCGGTCATTACCAGCGCCTACGCCGAGGCGGACCTGACTGCCCAGCATGCGGCCGCGCTATCATGGGCGTCCCTCACCCCCGATACGGCGTGGACACGGTACGATAATAACTTCCTGCGGCCGACGTACGCGCCCAATTGGGTCTACCTGCCCGGCCGCTAGCCGTAGATCGGTTGCGGTTTTGACCGCGCCTCACCCCTTTTGCGCCAGAAAGACTAGCCAGGCTGTCGAATGGCGTCATCAGCCCGCGGGTGTAGACTGCCAGGGAATGAGCGGCGGCGGCGCCGCTCGCATACACCTGGAGGGCAGCGGAAATGACCAGCATCGCTCGTGAACGGCTCGCGCGCCTCATGGAGCGCGAGCAGGCGGTCTTCGAACGCGACCATCCCCGTTCGCGGGCTCTGCATGCCGAGGCGCGGCGGTCACTGCTCTCGGGTGTTCCTATGAACTGGATGACGCGCTGGCCCGGGGCGTTCCCAATTGTCGCCGCGCGGGCAGAGGGCGCGCGCCTCGAAGACGTTGACGGCCATGTCTACATCGACTTTTGTCTCGGCGACACCGGCGCTATGGCGGGTCACGCGCCCGCGCCGACCATCGCCGCGATTGACCGCCAGGCGCGGCGCGGCCTGACAACCATGCTGCCCTGCGAGGACGCTATCTGGGTCGCCGACGAACTCTCCCGCAGGTTTGGCCTCCCCACATGGCAGTTCACCATTTCCGCGACCGACGCCAACCGTTTCGCCATCCGGCTCTGCCGCGAGATTACAGGGCGCTCGAAAGTCCTGATCTTCGACCACTGTTACCACGGGTCGGTCGATGAGTCATTTGCGACGCTGGATGGGGAAGGAGCCGTCAAGCCAAGCGCAGGCGCCATCGGGCCAGGCGCTGATCTCGCGACAACCACCCGTGTGGTTCAATGGAATGACGCGGCGGCGCTGGAGCGCGAGCTTGCGTATGGCGATACCGCCTGCGTGCTCGCCGAGCCGGCGATGACCAATGTCGGTATCGTCCTTCCTGAGCCCGGATTCCATAACACGCTGCGCGACCTCACCCGCCGGCACGGCGCGCTCCTCATCATTGATGAGACGCATACGCTGTGCGCTGGACCCGGAGGCTACACCCGCGCTTACCACCTCGATCCCGACTTACTTACCATTGGCAAGGCAATCGGCGGGGGGGTCACCTGCGGCGCATATGGTATGTCGGAGGCGGTCGCGTTGCGCGTACTGGCGCGCACAAAATGGGATCTGGCGGATATGGGTGGAGTAGGTGGTACGCTGGCCGCGAACCCGCTCTCCCTGGCCGCGATGCGCGCCACGCTCGGTGAGATACTGACCGGGCAGGCGTTCGAGCGCATGATCGCGCTGGGCGCCGCCTATGAACGCGGTGTCAACGCGACGATTGCGCGCCACGACCTTCCGTGGCACACTGCCCGCATAGGGTGCCGCGTCGAGTACCTTTTCGTGCGCGAGCCACCGCGAAATGGCGCCGAGGCGGCGGCCTCCATGGACCACGACCTCGACGCCTATTTGCACCTCTATCTACTGAATCACGGCATCCTTATGACGCCGTTCCACATGATGGCGCTCATGTCGCCCGCCACGACTGAGGAGGACGTGGAGCGCCACACGCAGGCGTTCGCCGAGGCGGTCAGTGAGTTATGCGGCTAGGCCCGCCACGCGGGACTTGAGTTGCAGATACGGGTTACTCGCGGTGATCGCCTGGGCGGAGAAATTGGCCGAGGCGCCGCCGTCCACAAACAGCCCTACGCGCGTGAATAGTAGCGGTACGGCAAAATAGCCGCCGGGCGACACATTCGCGCCGGCCGCGGCAAGCGGCGGCGCAAATGCGCCAACCGCGGCGCCGCTGGGACCCGGCGCCCACGTGACGGTCCAGTTCGCCTGGGGCGACCACGCTGTATTGTCCAGGCTCGTCTCAGCGGTGACTGTCGCCTCACGAACCGACACGCGGAGAAAGATGTCCTGGCCAGCCTGCGCCACAGAAGCCGACGTCTGACAGGGCTCAGCTACTCCACCCGCGGTCGGACACAAACTCAGCCGCCCGGCAGGACCGACGCTGACAGTCAGCGAGTTCCAATCGTCAAGCGCGAGCGCGATACCAGCGCGACCGGTGAATGCGCCGCCCGCGCCAGGAGTGACCCGCACCGAGAAGGAGAATGCGCGCGAGGGCGCGCCCTGCCAAACATCTAGCGACCCGCGAGCGGGCGCAGTGAGCGCCAGGGAGCTCGCGCTCACGACTACTGTGGCTCCGGCACCAGAGTTCACCAGCCAGTGACTGTCCAGCGCAGTCCCTGTGAAGGGATCATTGAAGAGTGTTGTCGCCGGTATGTTCCCCAGCGGCGCGCTACCCGCGCCGGGCATGGGAGCTACTGAGTTACTGGCAGTCTGCCCCGTGGCGGTTGCGGCTGAGGTTGAGGGCGCCTGAGGCGCCAGCGCGCGCAGTGCGGCGTCCGCGCCGAGGAGGGTCACACGCGTCCCAGTGGAGAGCGCGAGCGCTGGCGATCCCACGTTGAGAGCCACAACGGCTGCGGCCGCGTCGCTGCTCGCATATCCAATCAACGTCCAGCGCGTTGCGCCAGCGCCTGAAAGCGCGGCTACGCCGGTCAGCGCGCCTACCAAGTTCGGGGCAGGCGGCGTTCCGTCCGCCGCCGTATTCGGTCGCGGGGCCTGACTCACACTCGGATCGCTGACATAGAGTTGAAGCGCTGGCTGGGAAGCGCTCGATGATGTCAGGCTGGCGGCCATGAGTGTCGCGCCAATGTCAGGCGCGGCGATGGAGCGCGACCGCCAGGGCGCGCCAGCCGCGGCGCGCCGCAATATCCAAATCGTGCCACTCGTATCGCTGACCACCGCGTCTACCGCGGCAAGTGTGGGCGCGCTAACAGTCTTGGCCGTTCTAGCGGCCGGAGCGGGCTCGCTCACAATCACAATCCGACCCACCAACGGAGCCGACAGGCCGGGGATCACCACGGGCGACCACGCGCTCGGCTCGCTTGCTCCTGGAGCCTGCCCCGCCGCCTCATAGAGCGCGCCATCTTGGCCGATTGCGAGCGCAGACCAGGTGGGACCTGCGCCCGCGCTCGCGCCTGGCTCGCGCACGATCGCGGGCGCGCTGGTGAATACCGGCGCAACCCCTTTGACCATGCGTCCCAGCGGTGTCCAATCGCCGAGCATACCAGGCGGTCCCGATCGCGCCCAGATTGCGCCGTCAGAGCCCAGCGCGCCCACGAACAGCCTTTCGCCGTCCCACACCGCGGAAGCTGAACCCGCTAGTGACACACCCGCGGGCGCGCCCAATGACTGCCACAGGGGTGCCACTGCGGCGCCAGACGGACTGCCGCCGATGTACACCGCGTAGAGTTGGCCGTCAGCGCCAATCGCGAAGGCGTAGCGCGCGGCGCCGGGCAGGGTGACAAGCGCGGGTGTTTGTTGCGCATTCAGTGCGACGCCTGGCGGCGCGCCGAGACTCTCCGCAAGCGCATAAGGAGCCTGGCCATTCGCCGCGGTTTTGTGTGATGGCCGCAGCGGCGAACGCGTATCCGACCAGACGGCCTCGGCCAGAGACCCCGCGCCAGTCACTATCACGCCATCCGCCAGCGATGGAAGCGCAGCGTTCTGAGTGGACGGCGTGGCCGCGGACGGCGTAAGCGACGGTCCACTTATGCGGCCGTCGTTTCGCGCCAGATGCAGCCAGCCATACAACGACCGCCCACCGTTCGTGGCGTATGTCGGGCCAATAGTCCAGCGACCATTTCGTTCGCCCAGCGACGTCGTCTCAGCAGGAATATTGCCGCCACGACCGAGCATGTTCTCTTCCACGAAGGTCACCCAGCCCCGGCCAACCGCCGCCACGACCGCCACGTGCCCTCCCGCGGGTCCCGCAGGCCAGGGCCGGCCCTGCCAGTCACGAGTACCCCAGACCAGGACATCTCCGGCCACAGGCGCATGCGCGCCACCTTGGGGATACTGAACGTAAGCCTCCGGGTGATTTCCATTCAACCAGAGAAACGGAGCGTCACCGCGCCAGCTGGACGGAGTGACATGGAATGCCCACGCGGCGAATCGCGCGACCAATTCGACGCACTGGAAACTCAGGCCATAGCCGTCGGACGTGGCTCCGCCGGGCGCGCAGCCCGACAGGTCATAGTTGTATGGGATCCGATCACAGCTTACATTGGCGCCACCGGGCGCGGCGCTGTTGACACCATTTGCGCAGACAGGAACGCCAAACCAGCCTCCTGGCGCGCCGTGACCAGCAAGAATCGTGACGCCCCATTGCGGCCCATTCGTAGCGGTGCGATCGACGCGCGCAAGCTGAGCGCACGAGGCGCCGGGCGCCGCCGCCGGGGCAAGCGGGGCGGCGTAGGCGACGTACACTGGCGAGATAAGGTGCAGCGCAAGCGCCGTCAGGAGGACACCGAGCAACGGGAGCGTCCGCCACGTGAGGCAGGAACCGTTGGAGCGCGAAATGGGCTGGCGCATGCGTGCCTCCTGACTGCTTGCGTGAAAACCCAGGGAACCTGTCTCGCCAACAAGCCGATTATACGGGAGCCGAGAAGAAACGTATACCGCGCAATTGAGCGATCGCCCTAACTACCGTGCCCGGCCTGGTTTCACCAACCCAACCACCCCACATGCCCCACGACAATTTGACATCCTGGCCTATCAGCCGTTCCGTGAGATGCGCCTGGCGGAGCGCGACTTGGACACGAAACGCGAGGGAAGCGCGCTATATCACGTGAGGCGCCGAATACATCAACGCAGGATGCGTCCGCGCGTTAGGGTGCGCCGACGAAGGCCAGTCACTCGATGATGCGCGTCCGTGACGGGGACTGCGCTTCACAATTGTAATTCTGAATAGACTACAAATCAAGGTAACATGGCCCTATTCTTGACAAGGTGTATGTGACTATGTTAGACGTTAACTTGCATATGACTGGAGATGGTCGTAACCGCTGACGCCGTACTATCGTCAGATCGGTGGAGTTACTTGGTTGACTGGGTATTGGGCGCGCTAGCTGCTCCAACGCGCTCCAGACGCATGCGAGACAGCCTCAGCGCAGGACGCGCGCTCTACCTGTGCAACGTTGTGTGACGCAGTAAGTCAAGCGTCTCATCGCACTCTAGCTGCGATTCCTCCCGCGCTGTCCGTGCTGAACTTGTGGAGTCAATCCACTCACTTCGGATCACATAGACCTGAATGGTTTATTGCTCTACCGATTACAAATCACGTTAAGAGAGGCGAGCAGGAAGACATGCGACGCACAGATCGAAGCCACCTGGAGACTTCTATCGTGGAGTTGAATCCAGCCCAGAAGATGGGTAAGCGTTTGCGCGAGGCGCGACTGCGACTATCAATGACGCAATCCGAGGTCGCAGGTGACCAGTTTAGCGTCTCCTATATTTCCGCCGTGGAGCGCGGCCAGATCCGCCCGAGCCTCGGAGCGCTGGAGCAGCTCTCCGAGCGGCTCGAGGTGCCGCTAGCTGACCTCGTCAGCGACGAGCGCGGCGTCGAGCCGCTCTCACAGGCCGGACGGGAGGCCGCCGCAGAGCGCCGGCAGGAGGAGGTGGAAGCGAAGCTGCGCCTCGCGCAGATCCAGGTCCACCAGGGTAAACGCAGTGAGGCCCTCGACACCCTCCGCGCTATCAATATCACACATCTCGCTGGGTATAACGCCATGGAGCTACGCCGTCTCCTGGCCGCCTGCTATATCGAGCTCGACCAACCCAGCGAAGCCCGGAAGGAGGCGCAGGACGGCATCGCGCTTGCCGAGCGACTGGGCGATACCGAGATGCGCGCCATCCTCCGCAATCAACTGGGCAGCGCCTACTTGCTAGCTCGAAAGACTCAACTTGCGCTCGAACAGTTCCGCCTGGCGTACGAGGCGATTGTCAGTGGTGACGCGCCCGACCCCACGTTCCGGCTTACCATCCTGAATAACCTCGGCGCGACCTACTGGCTCCTCAACGAGACCGCTGACGCCATCGGGTACTTGAAGGAAGCAGTGAAACTCGCTAAAGAGCTGGACAACCCGGCACAGGAAGGCGCCGAGCTCTGGTCACTGAGCGCCCGGTACACGTCCAGCGGCGATGCTCGCCGCGCGAAACAGTACGCAACGCGAGCGATCGCCTTGTACGATCAGGCTGAGCATCGCGCGCTCGCCTCTCGCGCCTATACCCGCCTCGGGCGCGCGACTGCGCAGACCAACCAGATTGACGAAGCGCTCGACTACCTCAAACAGGCGCAAGCAATGACCGAGCGCGAGCGCGATACGCGCAGTCAGTCTGAAGTGCAGCGCAGCCTCGCCGCGGTCTTTGTGAGTCAGAAGCGCCTGGCGGAAGCTAAGGTGGCGGCAGCCAAGGCGCTTGAGCTTGCGCAAGACGCGGGAGATGATGTCCTCGTAGCCGAAGCTCAGCTCGCCGTGGGGCAGGTCCACGAAGCGAACGGCCAGCATAAGCTGGCTGAGACGAGTTTTGAGGAAGCCATCGCGGCGCTGGAAAAAGCCGGAGCGCAGCAGCATCTGGGCGATGCGCTCGCGGTCTTCTCCGACTTCCTGCAGGCGCGCGGCCAGAGCCAGCGGGCGTTCGAGGTCCTGCGCCAGGCCTGGACAATTCGCGAGAGCGCCAACGCCTGATCGCGCCGCGTCGCTACACACGAGAGCGAGTACGCCGCTAGCGGACATTCCGTCCGCCGGCGGCGTATTCGTTCTCAGAGACACAGACAGTACAGAAGCGTCCCCAGCGGTGAGAAACGCGCCCGCGGTGTCATACTTCATTGGGGGTTGCCGCCGCGCCATGCGGAGTTAACGATGTCGGCTCTATGTACGCCTCGCGACAATTTGTTTGCCCTAATGCGTCGTAGCGTATAGCGACACGACACAAGGCGACGCGTCATCACAATGCGGCAAGTCAGCCATTCCCAGGCGTCATACTGTCATCTTTTGAGATAGCGCGGCCGCATGACGCCCGCGCACGCGCAGGAGGATCCATCCATGCGTCTCGATGAGGCGAGCCAGCGAACGCAGCCTCGTGTGGCGGCTGTTCGCCCTGGAGCGTCGGGCGGGCAGGGATCCCGCGGCCCGTGGCGCGCGGGCCGCGCGAGTGTCTTTTCAGCCGCCCGGCTCGCCCTTGCGCGGTTATCGCACGGCCGCGCGCTCCTTGCTGCGGTCGGCCTCGGAATGCTCGTCGCCGTAACGCTCATCTGCGCAGTTCCACTTTTTAACGCGCTCATCATTGATACCCAGCTACAGCGTGCGATCAACACCGGCGACCCGATCGATCGCAACATCCAGATCTCCGCCAACAGCTACGTTTCCGAAGCGGCCCGCCAAGACGCGCAGTCTATCGCGCCACGCCTCGCCTCGCAGTATCTCTCTGAGTTCACCGACGCGAAACCGACCGTATTCGCGGTCAGCGATGGGCTGATACTGCGCTCCGCTGGCGAAAACGTCTATGACCCGCTCAAGTCTCCACAGGTCAAACTGGAAAGCTGGGACTACAGTCGCGCCACTCCGCACATGACGTTTCTCTCGGGTGGTACGCCACGCGACACGAGCGGCGCAACGATCCAGGTCATCGTGACAGCTGAATTCGCCACCGACACCAATCTTCGCCTTGGATCGCATATCACCGTGTGGCAGTATGGCGCGCACCAAAACCAGGTTTTAGGCGTCGTCGTCGGCATCTGGCGCCCCAGTGATCCGTCTGACCCATTCTGGAATGACAACTCTTTCAACGCCGGTGGGTCGTTGACAGCGCCGAAAATCTATCCAGTCCTCGTTTCGCAAGACGCCTTTTATCGCGCGCTTGACCCCATGCCCGATCTCGGTCTCTCCCAGAATTGGATCTATTACACGGATCCAGCCGCAATCAACAGTTCTAACATGGATCGCTATCTGAGGGACATCACCCAATTCCGGTCGCAGCTCAGCGGTGGCCTCCAGGCTACATCAACGATTACAGGCGTGGGTGTCATCACACGCCTGGACAGCATCATCTCTGGACTGAATGGGCAGCAGAGCCTGCTCGCGCTACCGCTGTACATGGTCGTGAGCCAGGTTGTTGGCCTGGCGCTGCTTTTCGTCTTCGCTATGGCCGGGCTTCTGATCGAGGGCCAAAGCCAGGAAATCGCCACGCTCAAGAGCCGCGGGGCGAGCGGCATCCAGTTACTTGGTGTCTTCATCACGCAAGGGGTCATCCTCGGGCTGTGTTCCGCCGTGCTTGGCGCGGCGCTCGCGGCGCCACTGGCCATAGAGCTCGTCAAGACATTCGTTCCCGCCTCAACCCTCGGGTCATTGCTCGTAAGTCCCACATACCTGGCCAGGCTCGCTTCGCCCAGTAACGTCGCCCTGCCCGCCGCCATCGGCGCCCTCCTGGGTTTGGGCGCCATTTTGATATCAGCGCTCCAGGTGACCCGTATGGACGTACTGGCGTTCCGCCGGGAGCAGGGACGCCGATCCCGTCAGCCATTTTGGGCGCGCTACTATCTTGACCTCATCGTCGTCGCTCTGTGCGCCATTGGCTACCTCGAGTTGGGTCAGTTTGGCAGCGCGAGTATCCGCGCGCAACTACCGGGTGGCTCATCCAGCCCACTGCTTCTCATCACGCCCACGCTGCTCCTGCTTGGCGGCTCGTTGCTGGTCCTGCGGATCGCGCCATGGGCGGCGTCCCTCGGCGAGCGACTGGCGTCGCGCGGGCGGGGACTCAGCGCGATGCTCGCCTTCGCGCAGGTGGAGCGCACCCCGGCGAAGTATATGCGGATGACATTGCTGCTGACGCTTGCGGTCGGTTTGGGCATCTTCGCCATCTCGTTCGACGCGTCGCTCCAGCAAAACATCCGCGATACCGCCGCCTATTCGGCTGGCGCGGACCTGCGTGTGGGTCAGAATTTTCCTGAGCCGGCGGCGATCGAGAGCCGGATTGTAGCGGCGTATCAAAGCCAACCCGGCGTGCGCGGTGTGGCTCCGGTCTATCGCACAATCGCGAGCACCACACCCGATCAAGGCTCTGAGTCGCTCGGACTGCTGGCCATTGATCCCGCATCGTTCTCGCCTGTGGTGAGCGGTGTGTCGTGGCGATCCGATTATGCGTCCACAACGCTTGACGCTCTGATGTCGGGGCTCACGTCCCACTCGTTTCCCACCTCAGGCGCCGGAACCCCCATATGGACGCTCGTGAGCCAGTCTTACGCCGATCAATATGCGCTCAAGGTTGGCGACCATTTCTCGTTGGCGCTGGATGAGAGCTTCTTTGGCTCGACGAGCTTTCAGGTCGGAGCCATCGTCAATGACTTCCCAACGATGTATCCCAACCAGTATCCCGCTGGATTCGTGGTGATCAACATCGCTGACTTCACGCATGCTCTGACCGCGGCCAACGCCAATCCCAGCCAGCCGGTCGGCCCCAATGAGTTCTGGCTGCGCCTGGACGAAAACGCGGCGCACGAGCGCGCGCTCCAGACCTACCTTGCTCAGCAGAGCGGGCTGCTTGATGACAAGAGCAGTGTCAGCCTGCGCGACACACTGAGCGCCGCGAACGCGAACCCGGTGAGCTCTGGCATGCGTGGCCTGTTGCTCGTCGGCGCGATTATGGCGGCGTTGCTCGCCATTCTCGGCGCGGTGGTCCAATCGGGCCTTGCCGCCCGCCAGCGCGCTACACAGTTTGCCGTTCTGCGCACATTGGGCGTCAGCAACGGGCAACTGATCAAGACGCTTCTGAGCGAGCAGGCGGTCGTCTACCTCTTCGGCCTGGTGGGCGGCACGGCGCTTGGCGCGTTGCTTGTCACGGCGACACTGCCCTATCTGCAATTTAGCGACCGGCCAGTTGACCCCACCCTGCTCGGAACTCCACCGTACGTGCTCATAACCGATCCTGGCCATCTGGCGCTCTTCTATGGCGCGCTTGTGGCGGCGTTCGTGGTCGCGCTGACAATCGCGGCGCGCTACGCCGCGACGGTTGGGCTTGGAAACGCGTTGCGATTAGGTGAGGACTAACCGCAAGGACCATCACACGTTGTATTACCGAGAGAGGATGGATTTCGCGTGACAGAAGCGCTCGTCGAGAGTCACAATCTCGTAAAGATATACAAGGCGAACGACCTCGAAGTGGTCGCGCTCCAGGGGCTTGACCTCCGCGTGCCGCGTGGCGAAATGCTCGCGCTAGTGGGTCCCTCTGGCGCGGGAAAAAGCACACTGCTCAATATTCTCGGCGGTCTGGACGAACCAAGCGCCGGACGGTGCGAGGTCGCCGGCGTGGACCTCACGCGACTCACACGGCGCGAGCGCCTGCTTTACCGCCGCCGGATCGTCGGCCATGTCTGGCAACAGACGAGCCGCAACCTGCTCAGCGATTTGACATTGCTGGACAATGTGACCACACCTATGATGCTGGCTGGCTATCCCGCCAAGCGCCCCAAGGTTCGTGCGAAGGAACTTCTGCGCCTGGTTGGCCTGGGTGATCGGCTGGTCCACAAGCCCGAGCGGCTCTCAGGCGGTGAGCAGCAACGCGGCGCGCTGGCCGTGGCGCTGGCGAATGATCCGCCGTTACTTCTCGCGGACGAACCTACCGGCGAACTCGACAGTGTGACCGCTACCGATGTGCTCCGGCTACTTCGCCAGCTCAACGTCGAGCTCGGGCTCACCACAATCATCGTCACCCACGACATTCACGTTGCGGAGGCGATGGACCGGTCCGTCGCCATTCGTGATGGACGAACAAGCACCGAGGTACGCCACGCGGAAACCGACGAAGAAACGGTGATCATCGATGGTGTAGGCCGGCTTCAAATCCCGCGCGCCGCGCTCGACGCAATCCCGTTCGGAGGTCGTGCGCGCGTTCATATGGCTGGCGACCATATCGAGCTCTGGCCCGCAGGCGCCCAGACGGCCTCCGCCAGGCGCGTCGAGGCCTGAGGCGATCGCGCTCAGTCAGCGCCAAGTTTGTATACGTCCACATGCTAGGCCTAATTGACGGAGCGCCCCGTGTGTGTCATTGTCCTTGATATTGGAACGTGACGCCTTGAACCGGTCATTTTGGGGTGTTGTCACACCCGCTGTTTTCCGCATTTCTCCCCCTACACTCGAAAGTCAGGCGCGTATTCATGCGATCTCGCACTCATACCTTCGCGCTCATGCTTGCGCTCATCTCGACACTCGCGGTTGGTCTCTCCGGTTGCGGACTTCTGAACGCGATTGGTGGATCCAATACGAATTACTTCCCCACCAACCTTGCCCGCGCCACGCCTGTGGCTCACACGTTTCAGGGTTGCTCCGCTTCAGGGCAAGGGGGCGATCCAGCGTTGAACGTCTTGCTTAATCGCACCGACGACAATCCGCCCGATGGCTATCGCCAGACCGACATCGCCACCGTCATTGGCCTTCCAACAACACCGCAGGTCCAAAATAAGCCGCGGAGTTCGTGGACAGCGGACGAGGCCAGCCGTGTGGCGAAATATGAGGGCGTCGCCGTCCGCACGACCGGGTGGGTGGTCGCGTCGCGCCACCTTGGCCCCGATGCGGCAAACTGCGACTCAACCATCAATCGCGATTGGGCGCTGTGGATTGGGACGGGCGCTGGGGACGCGATGAGCACCACACTTGTTGTCCTGCTGACGCCACAGGTGCTCGCCCAACGGCCCGGCTGGACGGCATTCAGTCTGCGTCGCATCGTAGGGCAGGTCGTCCGCATCTCAGGCTACATGACGTATGACCAGTCGCCTTCCCCGGTCGTCTCCGCCAACAGCGCCACCACCTGGGTGATCGCGCCCGTTATCCACCTGGACGTGTACTACCAGAATCAATGGCTAAACCTCGACCTGATACCCTTTGGGCCGCGAACATCCGGAACGCCGCAGGCGAGCAGTACACCATAAAACGCCCTCGCATAACAAGAGCCCCGGCGCGCGCCGGGGCTCTTGCTATGCGTCGTTCTGTTAGTTGGAGACGGAGCCCAGCCGCTAGCAGAGCCAGTCACCTGTGTCCTGACGCTTGCGCTTGCGCTTGCCGGGCTTCAATGGCGGAGGCGATGTGAGGAACGCCGAATGATTGGGCGCGCGCACTTTGCTGCTTGTGGCTGGCTCGTCCTCGTCGCCTAGTTCATCGATCGCTGGGAATGTGTCCCCACTGTCCAAAACATCAAGCTCATCGCTCCAGGCCGCAAGCGCGCGACGGGCTTCGTCCGTCAGCGCCTCTTTGGCTGAGCGCGCGTCGGACGGGCGATGAACCGTCGCCGGGCGCGGCGTCACTGTAGAGGCAGACGGGCGCCAGGAGCGCTTCTTCACGCTGGCGGACGCTTCCGGCAGCCCGAGGCCGTCCCACTCAGATACAGGCAGCATGGGCGCCGGAACAGGCGCGCCCGTCGCATAGAGTTGCGGGCCGAGCGTCGTAGAACGTGGCGCGGCCGTCGGGCTACGCCCGTCTGCGCGCTGAAGCGCCTGCGCGGCAAGACGCGCCTCGGCGACAACACGCAGGGCGCGCTTGCTCTTGCTCCACCCCGCGATCTGCGCCACCAACGCGGCCACGAGAACGCCCGCAGCCGTCGCGCCGGCGGCCACGACGACATCCACGCCGGTCCATCCTAAGAAGCCAAGCGCCGTGACCAGCGGTGAAAGATCAATGCCCAGAAACTGTGAGTGCGCGGCGAGTTCGGGCAGCGAGCGCGGGCCCGCTCCCAACAGGTAGAACGCCGAGCTCAGGCCACCTACTCCGCAGGCGATGGCGCCCGCGCGCGCGCCAGCTTCGAACTGCCGGCCGTACCAGTCCCGCTCGAGCCACTTCGCCACGGCGAGACCGGCGAGCGCCCCTGTCAAGACAATGCCGAGGGCGACTCCAAGACCCGCGACCAACTGCACGCCATATAGGCCGAGCGCCGCGACAATGCTCAGGGTCACTCCCGTCCGCGTGATGGTTCGCATAGGTCCCACCCCAAAAACAGTTCCTGCCAGCATAGCCAGCGCACGCCCGGCGCTTTATGCCCTCAGGAGCGCAAAAGGCTCTTCGCGATCAGTGAGCGCTGCACTTCGCTCGTCCCCTCGCCGATTTCATGGACCTTCACATTGCGCCAGAATCGCGAGACGGGATATTCATCCATAAATCCGTAACCGCCGTGAATTTGCACTGCCTGATCGGCGCAGCGCTTGGCGGTCTCGGATGAATACAGCTTCGCCATCGAGGCTTCGCGCCGGAACGGCGCGCCCTGCATGCGCAGCCAGGCAGCCTTGTAATACATTAAACGCGATAGCTCAATCTCCATAGCCATATCGGCTAACTTGAACTGGATCGCCTGGAACGCGGAGATCGGCCGCCCGAACTGCTTCCGCTCACGAGCGTATTTCAGCGACTCGTCCAGACAGGCCTGCGCCAATCCAACATTGAGCGCGGCGATCGCCACGCGCCCCCCATCGAGAATCTCCATAAACTGGCGGAAACCGTCGCCCTCATCGCCCAGGCGTTGCGCATCCGGCACGATACAGTCCTGAAATGATAGCGGCCGGGTATCAGACGCCCGCCATCCCATCTTGTGGTAAGCCGCACCAATCTCATAACCAGGGACGCCTCGCGGAACGATGAAGTTGGTGATCGCCTTGTGGCCATCGGCGGTTTTGCCTGTTACCGCGGTAATCGTCACGCCGGCGCTCATCTCGGTTCCAGCGTTGGTGATAAACGCCTTGGACCCATTGATGCGCCAGCTGTCACCCTCGCGTTCGGCGTGCGTCTCCGTTCCGCCCGAATCGGAGCCCGCGTTCGGCTCCGTCAGTCCAAACGCCCACAGCTTCCTGCCCTGGGCGAGCGGAACGAGGTACTCTTGCTTTTGTTCTTTCGACCCAAACAGGTGGAATGGCGTGGCGCCGAGCGACGTGTGCGCCTCCATCGTGATACCAACGGAGGCGTCACCGCGGCCAATCTCTTCGAGCGCCACGCAGTACGTGAGAAAATCGGCGCCTGCGCCGCCCTCATCCTCCGGAAAGGGGAGCCCCAGAAGCCCAAGACTACCCATCTTGCGCACAATCTCAACGGGAAAAGTCCCCGTGCGATCGATTTCCTCCGCCTTGGGCTTGATCTCTTCCTCGGCGAATTCCCGGCACATCGTGCGAATCATTGTCTGCTCGTCGTTGAGCGTGAAGTCCATGGTAGGGTGTCTCCAGCCTGTCGCGTGGAGGCGCATTCGCCGCCGCCACCTGCCGCCCTTCGCGCTTCATGGCTTCCTGTCACCAGCGCCAGAAAGCCGCACGCGCCGCGATGTCGCCACCGCCAACGCCCGATTATAGCACGGCCCCGCCGCGTTGGCGTCCACACCTACATTCTTCTCGATCCGCGCTGTTATGTGGGCAGGTGGGCAGGTCCCGCGAGCAGCAGCGGAATCTGAAAGCCCGGGTAGTACTAGTTGCAGTCTGGACTGGAGCAAAATATGGGACACTACGTCGGAGTGGTTGATTCCATGCGACATGTCTTAAGGAAATGTGTACCGTGCGGATTCAACCCTGATCGGGTCGAAGTGAGGCGGTCAATGCCTGTGGGATCGTCGCGTCGAGCGAGCGGCAGCGTGGTTGCCACTCGTGGGCATGATCACGCGCCCAATGCGCTTATCGCTGACAACGACGCCGTTACCTTGCGTCTGATCGGCGCCATACTACGCCGTGAGGGTCTCAACGTCGCACTGGCTCCCGACTCCGCGATTCTGTCGCAGTTGCTTCATGAGCGCCACTTCGACCTCATCCTCGCGGACACAGGATTTAGCGCCGGCGCGACGACCGCTCTCGCCGAGGCCTCCCGTCTGGCGCCTGATGCGACACGCATCGCCCTGGCCACGTACGCGATGCAGGACTCTGCGCTTCTGGCGCTACGAGCCGGCGCATATAACTATTTGATGAAACCGATCGACGCCGAGGAACTCTTGCTCACCACACGCGGAGCGCTGGAACGGCAACGGCTGCAGCGAGAACTCGATGAGCGCATGTCCGACCTCGAGGCGACGCATGCAGAATTGACAAGAGTCAACGACTCACTCCGGCGTCAGGTCGCGGAGGCTACCGCCGAGCTCCAACAAAAAGTCGAGGAACTGGAAAACACGAATCAGCGCCTCCTTGAGGCTCAGCAGGCCAACCAGCGCTTTATCCAGATGGTCGCGCATGAGATGCGTGGCCCGCTGAATCCCATCATCAACTATGCCCAGCTTGCCATGCGCCCAACGGTAGATGTGGCGAAGCGCAAGGAGTTCATGGACAGTATTGTCGAGAACGCCCAGAGGCTGAACCGTCTCGTTGGCGACCTCCAGACCGCGACCAGCCTGCGCGCAGGGCGATTTACCCTGGTCCTCGGACCTTGCGACCTCACCGACCTGGTCATCGGTCTCATAACGGACTTTCGCGCCAGGCTGAAAGACCGCAACTTTATGCTCGATGCGCCCGATGGACCGCTCGTGATTCAAGGCGACGCCGACCGCATCCAGCAAGCGATCCGTAATCTGCTCGACAATGCCGTGAAATACTCAACGGCAAACGGCGATATCGAGGCGCGGGTCTGGCGCGAAGGCGAAAACGCCTATATCAGCGTCGCTGATTACGGCGCGGGTATCCCTGAGGATCAGATGCGGCGCATTCTTGAGCCCTTCATCCGTTTGCAGGCGCCAAGTAGCGAAATTTCCGGCAGCGGCTTGGGCTTGTTCATCACGCACGGCATTGCGGAAGCCCACGGTGGAGAGCTCCAGATCCGCAACCGCAAAGAAGCGCGGGCGCAAGGCGCCATTTTCACGCTGCGGCTACCTGTACGCAAAGCAGAGCCTGCTTTGTGATGGAGAGGCATCACCTCTCCGTCGCTTGCGATCTAGGGAGCGTCGGGGTATACCGTCAGCGTGTACTCACCTGAACGGAAGCGCGACGCTCAACACTAGTTCTCCGCATGCCACGAATTTTGCCGCGAAGCTACGCGCCAGATTGACTGGCCAGGTTGCGTCGTGGGGAGATCAGCGGAGAATCCGATCTCTGGAAGGGGCCATATCATGGCTGTAGCGCGACGGGCGGCGGAAGATGAGACTGCGAGCTCTACGCCCCACGTGCTCATCGCCGACGATGATCGCGACTTGCGCGCAGCGTTGCGTGGATTTCTCGAAGAGTCCGGCTTTACTGTCTCCGAGGCGGCCACCGGCGCTGAGACACTCTCGCAGGCCACCGCGCCAGTGAGCGAGCGGCCCGATGTCATCCTGCTCGACTACCGAATGGATGTTGATGGGCTCAGCGTGCTGCGCCAGCTAAAAGACAAAGGGGTTGAGGCGCCGATCATCATGATGACGGGCGTCGCGAACGGCGAAATGGCGACCCGCGCCGTACAGGGGGGAGCGGCTAACTACCTTGGCAAGCCGTTCGCACACGTTGACGCGGTCGCGGAAACTATCCGTCATGAATACGAGTACGCTCGGCTCAAAAGAGGGGAGAGCGCAGCGGAATTCCTGACGACGAACGTTGACCGAAACGAGCGCATTATTGGCGTTTCCCACGAGATGATCGAGGTATTCAAACTCGTGGGGCTGGTGGCCCGCACGGCGGCGACCATTGTCATTACCGGGGAGACGGGCGTTGGCAAGGAAATGATCGCCGAAGAGATCCACGCGCGTTCGGACCGCCGCGCGGGTCCGCTGGTCAAAATCAATTGCGCCGCACAGCCGGAATCGCTGCTTGAGAGTCTGCTCTTCGGACATGAGAAAGGCTCATTCACCGGCGCGCTCAGTCAGCACAAGGGCTACTTTGAAGTCGCGCACAATGGAGCCATCCTGCTGGATGAGATAGGCGAGATGAGCCTCCATCTGCAGGCCAAGCTCTTGCGCGTACTGCAAGACCGGCAATTCGAGCGAGTCGGCGGATCCGAGCCGGTCAAAGTGGATGTACGGGTCATGGCCGCCACGCACCGCGATCTGCGCCGCGCGGTCGACGAGGGCCGCTTCCGCGAGGACTTGTACTACCGGCTCTTCGTCGTGGAGATCCATATCCCACCGCTGCGCGAGCGCAAAAGCGATATCCCGTTGCTTGTGAGCCACTTTCTCGATAAGCATCGCTATTCGCCGCGCTCGCCCGCCGCGCGCATCACCCAGGGCGCAGCTGACAAGCTGCAAACGCACGACTGGCCCGGCAATGTTCGTGAACTGGAAAATGTCATCCAGCGCGCGATTGCCCTCAGCCAGGGCGAAATCATTACTGAAGAGCACATCAGTTTCGCCTCGCGGTCGTCGCGCGCGCTCATCGATATCGAAAGCGCCATACAGTCTGGAGCGACGCTGGACAAAATTCTCGCCGACGCTCGGCGTGAGGCGATCGCTTCCGCGCTGCGAGCGAGCGATCGCAATCCCCTGGCCGCGGCCAGCCGTCTCGGCATTTCCGTCGAAGAGCTGGAAAATGACGGCGCTCCCAGGCCTCCGCGCGGCGGAAAACGCAAATCCTAGCGCCAGCGACCTTACGATATACAGAGCCGCCATCCCGCATGCGGGATGGCG
>DASVZK010000025.1:0-92695 GCA_036391685.1 Ktedonobacterales bacterium | reverse complement strand
TGCAAGGCGTCTTCAGACAACAGGCTCAAGTAGGGCGCGACAAATGCCCATTCGTCGTCGGTGACATCGGAAGGATAGGGCTGGCGTGTACTCATGCTGCATTCTATCCCGCTCCGCTGTCGAGTTCATAACAGACTCTAGACGAAGGCTACTCGTCGCCGGGCTCATCCTCGTCGTCGTCATCATCCACAGCGACCGCCGCGGCGACCGCGGGAGCCATCGCCGCGCGGATCTTGGATTCGATGGATTCCGCGATCTCGGGATGCGCCCGGAGGAAGTCCTTGGCGTTCTCGCGGCCCTGGCCCAGGCGCATCTCGTCGGTGGAAAAGAAGGCGCCGCTCTTCTTGACGATGCCCATCTCCAGGCCGATGTCGATCAGGCCGCCCTCACGCGAGATGCCCTCGTTGAACATGATATCGAACTCGGCGGTGCGGAAAGGCGCGGCCACCTTGTTCTTGACCACCTTGACGCGCGTGCGGTTGCCTACGACCTCGGCGCCAACCTTGATGGACTCGATGCGGCGGATATCCATGCGCACCGAGGCATAGAACTTGAGCGCGCGGCCGCCGGGGGTCGTCTCCGGCGAGCCGAACATCACGCCGACCTTCTCGCGGATCTGGTTGGTGAAGATGACCGTGGTATGCGAGCTATTGATCGCGCCGGTCAGCTTGCGCAGCGCCTGGCTCATCAGGCGGGCCTGCAGGCCGACGTGCGCGTCGCCCATCTCACCCTCGATCTCAGCCCGCGGCACCAGCGCGGCCACCGAGTCAATGACGATGACGTCCACCGCGTTGGAGCGCACGAGCATCTCGACGATCTCCAGCGCCTGCTCGCCGGTGTCGGGCTGGGCGATCAGCAAATCGTCCCTGTTGACGCCCAGGCGCCCAGCGTAGTCGGGGTCGAGCGCGTGCTCGGCGTCAATGATGGCGCAGACGCCGCCGCGCCGCTGGGCGTTGGCGATGACATGCAGGCAGAGCGTCGTCTTGCCGGAGGACTCCGGCCCGTAGATCTCGGTTACGCGGCCGCGCGGCACGCCACCGATGCCCAGCGCCAGATCGAGCGCGATGGCGCCGGTGGGAATCGCCTCCACCGAGACGTGCGCCCGGTGCTCGCCCAGGCGCATGATCGCGCCTTTGCCGAAGCGCCGCTCGATCTGGCTCATCGTCGAATCGAGCGCCTTCTCGCGCTCACCCGCGGCGCGCTCGCTGGCGCGTTCGTTCGCGCTCGCGCTGGTCCCGTTCAGACCCGCGGCGGCGCCTCGCTCTGCTGGCATGTCTCTCTCCTCATTCCTGGCCGTTCACTGGCCCGCCCCGATGCTTGCGAGACCGTAGGGAAGCCTTGCCGGGGAGTTGTGTCTCTGGGATGAAAACGCGGTCGTTTTTCTCAGATAGTTGAAGTCGCTGGCGTGGCGTAAATCTCGAACATGTGTACTAGAAATTGTACGAGATTGGCGGGCCGGCGTCAAACAGTGTGGGATTCCACGCAGGCCGCTTTTGACCGCGTTATCAGATGAAACGACCCACATGGCCATTCCCATGCGGGGGCGGACAAACGGAAGCCGGAGCCAGCCGGTGCAACAGTCCCGCGGCCGCCTAATCCTCGATCTCCGCCGCCGTGGAAGGGTCTTCACCTAATACCTGCGCCCGCAACGCCGCGATGTCAACGGTGACGCCAAACGCGCCGGAAAACTCGTCGCCATGCTCGCGCTCGTGATCGAGCAGCATGCGCAGCAGCCCGGCGACGCTCGGCCCGCGTGAGGGAGCGCCGTCCGCGTTGAGCGGGCTGGGCGCCAGTTCGGCGATGCGCCGCTCCGCCCAGGCCACGCCACCCGCGCCAGTCGCCGCGGAGAGCAGCCGGTCGCTGGCGCTTTGCAGCCCCATGAGCAGATCGGCGCGGTCCAGGCCATTGAAGCGGGCGACCGCGCGCGCGTTGAAAGCGTCCACCTCGCCCAGCGCGCCGCGCAACTTGACGGGTAGCTCGCGCAGCGCGCTCACCTCGAAGACCGCCGCCGCCCACTCGTCCCAGGCGAGCAGATGCGAGGCCATGGCGTGCGGAGTTCTTTCTCCGGGCAGCAGCGGCTCGCGCCAGCGCTCCTGCCCAATCTGGTCGACTAGCGCCAGCGTTACAAGTCGCTGCTCACGAAGCGATTGGAGCAGGGTCATATTCTCGTCATCGGGCATCGCGAGCGCCTCCTTATCGCATGGGCAGGTCGCGCCTATCAGCGCCCTTGCCCTGGCCAGACGAAGCGCGCGCGCAGCGGGGCCTAGAGGGCGCGGCGGCCTTCGAGGGCGCGGGCCAGGGTACCTTCGTCAGCATATTCCAGGTCGCCACCGATGGGCAGACCGCGCGCCAGGCGTGTGATAGCGAGGCCAGGGCGCGTGATGGCCTGGGTGATATAGGTCGCGGTGTAGTCGCCTTCCTGGTTCGGGTTGGTCGCCAGGATGACCTCGCGCATCTCGTCGCCGGAACGCAGGCGCGCGGCCAACTCATCGATCTTCAGGTCGCGCGGCCCGATGCCTTCCAGCGGAGAGAGCGCGCCATGCAGGACATGGTAGACGCCGTGAAAGACGCCCGTGCGCTCCAGCGCCAGGACATCGAGCGGCTGCTCGACAACGCAGATGACGCTATGGTCGCGCTCCTCATTGGCGCAGATCGGGCAAGGGTCGGACTCGGTAATATTGCAGCAGATCGAGCACTGGACAGCATTCTCTTTGACCCGCGTGATCGCCTCGGCCAGACGTCGCGCCTGGTCAGCCGGGCTGCGCAGGATGTAGAAGGTGAGCCGCTGCGCCGTTTTGGGGCCGATGCCCGGCAGCTTGGCGAGCTCCTCGATCAGCGCTGTGATCGAAGCCGATGTCGTCCGCATACCACTCCCTGAACCGATCTGCCGCTGGTGAGGCTGTCCGTGCGCCGGAGCTAGAAGCCCATCCCCGGCGGCAGCTTCATGCCGCCAGTCATCGCCTGCATGATCTTGGCCTGCGCCTCAGTCGCTTTCTCCGTGGCGTCCTTCAAAGCGGAAAGCACCAGGTCTTCGAGCATGCTCATATCCTCGGGGTCCACAACCTCGGGATCAATTTTGACCGCCAGCGCTTCGTACTTGCCGTTGATGGTAATGGTAACAGCGCCACCACCCGCGGACCCCTCGAACGTCGTGTTCGCGTGGTCCTCCTGCATCTTCATCATGCGCTGCTGCAGCTTCTGCAGGTCTTTCATGTTGAATCCCATGCGCTGGACTCCTCTCTTCGCCCCGCTAGCCCCTGGTGGATCGCTGGTAGCGGCGCCAACCTGGGGCGCCGCGCGTCACGGAGCATCTGGACACGGTCTCGTCACGCGGCGGGTTTGGGGGACAGCCGCGCGGGTTGCGCCTATTATACCCCGCGCCCCAAGCGCCCCGCCCAGCATCACATCACTAGCGTGAGGTTTTTGGCCCGCGCCTCGCCAGGCTCGCGTGCTGTTTCCGCGGCAAAAGTGGGGCGGCGCGCGGGCTAGATATCTACGCCAGGGAGGCCGTGCATGCCCAGCGCGTAGCTGATCTCGCCGCCGTGGTGAGTGTCGTGCTCGATGACGTGCCAGACGACCCAGCCGCGCACGTAGGAAAACTCCTCGCCGCGATAATGGCCCGTGACGGTTACGGCCAAATCGGCGGGCGACCAGCCGCGCATCGCCTGCTCCATCACCGCCCATGTCGCGCGCAGACCCTCCACCAGTTCCGCCGCCGTGCGCTGTGGGGCGTCTGGCTGCTGCCAGCCCTGGATCGCGGCGAACGCGTCATCGCCAACGCCTAGCGCGCCCTTGAACCAGCTGGCGCGCACGCGGACGAGATGTGTGGCGATCTCGCGGATCGAGCGCAGCCCCGGCGTCACGCGCAGATCCAGTTGCTCGGCGTCCAGCGGGGCCAGCGCGGCGATGAGTTGCTCCTGATATGCCGCCCAGCCCTCCGCCATGATCGCCAGTGTCGAATCCGCCCACGCGGTTGAAGTATCCGCCATGCGTCCATTCTCCTTGCGCAATCTTGGCGCGCCGCGCACGCCGACCATGCGCGACTATACTACATCATCACGGCCGCGTGGGCGGTTGGCCGGGTGGATGACCCGGCGGATGAATACGCGTCTAAGGGCCTGGCGGCCGCGAAGCCCGCCTGCGCGGGCTAGCGTACGGCCGTGGATCCCCGCGCCCCGCAGGGAGAGGGGGTCAGGGGGTGAGGTCGCGTGCCAATCACACTACGCCAGACGGTGACGGCGATCATCAACGACGGCGCGCCCGAGCCCACCGCGCCAGAGATGCCAGGCGCAGCGGTTCACGCCAGTCACAGCGCGCGCATGAGCATGGAAGGGATGGAGGGGATAGCGCATGGCGAGCGGCATGATCCCCAGGCGCCACCCGCTACAGGCCAGGAGGACCAGCGCCATCAGGGCCACCAGCATTGAGCGCGCGTCTGGTCAAGCCGCGCGGCCGCATGCTATACTTGGCCGCAGCGCCCCGCAAGGATGACCCCGCGAGCGGGCGCGCCAGCCAGCCAACCAACAGCAGCGAACGGGAGCGCATGGTGACACACGAAGCTGAAGCGCCCAGTCTGGACGCGCCCGGCGCGGCGGACGGGGAGTCCATCATGCGCGTCCTCTCCGACGCTGACCTGGCGCTCTTTGCGCTGCTGGCTGGGCGCCTCGACCTCAGCGGCCCGGAGTCGCTGTCGCTCGATGCGACGCCGCGCCAGCCGGTTCCGCAGGCGCTGCTGGCCGGCTTGCTCACCGCCGAGGCGGCGCGCGTGGCGGGCGTGTCGAACCATGCGCGTGTCATCAGCGCCGACCTGCGCTTCGCGGAACAGGCGTATTCCGACCAGCCGCTGCGCATCAGCGCCCGCGCGGGCCAGACCGATCCAACCGGCGCGCTGCAAATCACGGTGAGCATGTACAGCGAGGACGGACGGACGCTGGCCACCGGCGCAGTCCTCGTCCTCCCCGGCTAGCGCCCGATCAGGAGCCAGGCGAAGAGCGCGGCCCACGGCGCCCAGACGCCGAGCGCCAGCCCGCGCAGGGCCACTCCCCACCACGCCCGGGTCTCCAGCCGCGCGACCAGCGCTGGCAGAAGCGCCGCTGTTAGCCCCTCGAAGAGGATGACATAGAAGGGTGTGTGGCCGAGGCCGGGCGCGCGAGCATAGCGCCACCAGCCGGCGTGATAGGCCATCTCCTCGTAGAACGGAATGTTTACCGCGCCCCACAGTCCAGTGAGGATGATCGCCAGCCAGCGCGGCGGCCGCGGCGCCAGTCCCCACAGCCTCCAGGCGAGATAGCCGACCAGCGTCAGTGTCACCGACCATGAAAAGGGCATATACGCTGGCGACGCCCAGATCATTGGCTCCTTGGGCGGGTAGATGAGCGAGCGCGCGACGACCTCGCCAGAGAAGTCCGTGAATAGCTCCACCATCCCTGTCACCAGGCCGAGTAGCAGCAGCCGCAGGATGAGTGGACGCCACGCCGGGCGCGTGGCGATGGTCAGCAGCGCGCCGCCCGAGAGCGCCAGCGTGACGACCGCGGTGATCCAGCCCACCGCCAGCCGCGCAGCGGCGACATCGGACGCCACCACCAGCGCCAGAACGCCCAGCATCGCTCCATCCAGCGCGGTGAATCGCCGCGCGCCAGCCCCTGCGGGCGCAGCGGGAGGTGTGCGCGTTAGCTCGATCTCCGCCCTCATGTCTGGCCGCCCGGCTGGTCAGCGATGGTCATGCTGAGGTACTGCGTGGCGCCGATGCGCCTGAGCAGCGGGCGCGCGGCGGCGGGGAGCCACGCGAGCGTGGGGTCAGTCCCGAATTGCGGGTTGGTCAGGCGCAGCAGCCGGCCGCCCATAAGCAGATCACATCCGCTGGCCGCCTCGATATTGTGAATCCAGTCCGTATTGGGGCCATAGGTGAGGGCGAAGCGGATCGTGGAGCCAACGCGGAAGGCGTTGATCGGTGTGCGGTAGATCCGGCCAGATGTGCGGCCGGTGTGGATGACGATGGCGAAGCCCGGCGCCCAGCCAGCGAAGAGGCCCATCACACGGTTCGTGACATGGCGGTTGAAGCGCGCGACGTTCGCCGAGAGCGGCATTCTTGTCCCCACCTTTCGCGCGTTGGGTGGCGCGCTCAACGCGCGCAATCCCGTATTTGCCTCTCTTTAGAGCGTAGCATGAGAAGGCCAGGGCCGCCTAGCCGGGGGAGCCGGACGACCCTGGCCCTGACCTTCCGATCCTCTGGAGACGCTCCAAAAAACTACGGTTAACCGTGGGGCCAAATTCCAGAAGGGCGGGTATACTCCCTCTTGTCACCAAGGAGCGCGGTCACGCGCATCGCCAGCAGCGCAGGTCGCTGGCGACAAGGAAGAAAGCCTGGGGCGTCGCTAGTCGGGACAGCTAGCGGCGCCTCGGTGTTTTAACTCACTGCCTTAGTCGCGCGCCTGAGGCTTGGCCCCAGCCTCCTTGGCCGGCGCGGCGGCCAGCAGCGAGTCGAGCGCCGCGACGTAAGCCTGCTGCGGGCGCACGCCGACTAGCGCGTTGACCAGCTTGCCGTTCTGGAAGATGCCAATCGTCGGAATGCCCGAGATATGATAGCGCATCGCGGTCCGCTGGCTCTCGTCCACATTCAGCTTGCCGACGGTGATCTTGCCGCTGTACTCCTCAGCGATCCGCTCGATGGTGGGGGAGACCATGTGGCACGGAATGCACCACTCCGCCCAGAAATCCACCAGCGTAACGCCTGGCTGCGCAATGTACTCGTCGAAATTCTTGTCTGTCAGGGTAACCATCGCCATGGAGTCGCTCACTTTCATGTGTGTTGTCGTGAATGCCACGCGCGTCGCGTGGCGCCGTTCAAATCTGTCGCGCTAGATATGCGCGCTCTCAAGTTCCGGGACCGCCTCATGGGTCGCGCCCATGCGCCTGGGATAGCCGCTCGCAATCCACTCGTCAACGCCATCCCGCACGGCGATGACCTCACGGCCGAGCGCCGCCGCCATGCTCGCGCCCATCGCGGCGCGGTGGCCGGTACGGCAGATGACGGCGACGGGCCGCTCCATCGGAAGCTCATGGAGATGGCGGGGCAGGTCGCCGATATGAATGTGCTGGGCGCCCGGGATATGGCCGGCGCGCCACTCCGTCTCGTCGCGCACGTCCAGGACGGCCGCCTCGCCCGCGAGCCAGCGCTGATGGAGCGTATCAACGCCGATGCGCTCGAACGATCCCGTAGGCAGTTCCGCGCGCTTCCAGGCCTCCAGGCCGCCGTCCAGATAGCCGCGCGCCTGCTCATAGCCGATGCGTAGCAGCTGCGCGAGCGCCTCGCGCTGGTCCGCGCCATCGGGCAGCAGCAGGGAGAGCGGGGCGTTGAACGGCAGGAGCCAGCCCGTGTAGGTCCCAAAGTTGGCGTCTAGCTCGATATTGAGCGAGCCCGCGACGTGCTCCCGGGCAAACTCCTCGCGCGGCCGGGCGTCAATCAGCGGGATGCCATCGCGCATGAGACCATGGACTGTGGCGGGCGCGAGCGTGGGAAGCGTGGCGAGAGCGCCCAGGACACGCGGCCCGGCGAGATTGATGTCGCGCATGTAGCCGTAGTACGCGGGGTACACGCCGTAGCCGGATAGCTGCATCTTGACGAACCCGGCCTCATCCGCGACGGCGGCGACCGGACTGTTCCGGCGCTCCAGCGCGACCGTGGAGGAACGCGCGGCGCCCCCGGCGGTCGTCGCGCCGCAGAACGAGCCCGCGCCGTGCGTCGGGTAGACGAGCGCCTCCGGCGGAAGGGTGTCCAGCAGGCGTCGCAGCGAGTGGTACTGGGCGCGCGTCAGCGCCAGGGTCATGCCCGGGCTGACGAGGTCCGTGCGGCCGGCGTTGCCCACCAGCAGGCTGCCGCCCGTGAAGACGGCGTAGGGCGCCGACCCGCCATCCGTGTAGAGCGCGAAGCTGATGTGCGCCGGCGTGTGGCCTGGGGTTTCGATGATCTCGAAGCGCAGGCTCCCCACGGCGACGCTGACGCCGCCCACGACGCCGAGATGCTCATACGTCGCGCCCGCCGCCGACGCGGTGACGATGGTCGCCCCTACCCGCGCCCGCAGTTCGAGCGCGCCCGTCACGTAATCGTTATGGGTATGTGTCTCGAAGACGTGCGTGATGCGGGTATGCTCGCGCTCCGCCGCGTCGAGATAGATCTCGATGTCGCGGCGGGGATCGATCACCGCGGCGACGCCGGAGGCCTCATCGCTCACCAGATACGACTGGTGGCCAAGGCCTTCGATGAAGAACTGCTGTACACGCATCGTAGGGATGCCTTTCGACCTGTATATCCCGGCGGGATTCGCGCCCGGCAGGCGCGAGAAGCTATGCGTTATTCCAGTGGCTGCTGGCTCATGCGCCAGACCGTTGTGCCGCCCGAGACATTCCAGACCCGCTCGACGCCACGCGCCTTGAGGAACTCGGCGGCCTGCATGCTGCGATTGCCGCTCTGGCAGATCAGCAGGACGTCTTTGTTCGTCGGAATGTCCTTGACGCGGCTGGCAAGCTGGGAGAGGGGAATGTTGCGGGCGCCCTTGGCGTGACCGCGCGCGAACTCCCACGCCTCGCGAACGTCAATCAGCGCGGTCTCGCGCGGCGCGGCCGAGAGCTTTTCCCAGGCGTCGCGGGGGCTGATGCTGGCGACGCCGTTAGAGGCGCGGCCGAAGAGGCGGTCAAACATGCGATGGGGTGTCCTCTCTGCGAAGATGGTGGCCGCGCCTCGCGGGTTGAACCAGCGACCTGCGGCGCGTCCGCTGCGTCTATGCAACCATATTACCATATTGGAATATGGCAATGCAAGAGATGCGGTCAAACTGATCGCCGATTGACTTGCGCGGCCTGCGCGCCGGAGAAATAGCGCGGGCCGGGGCTACGCGATGAGGTGGAGCGCGACGGCGTTCACATACAGCATGTAGATCGCGACCACGACGATGACGCCCGAGAAGATGATCGTGAGCGCGCGGCGGTTGGGGGCCAGCCGCGAGGCCAGCGCCGTCCCCAGCCAGCCACCGAGAACGCCGCCTACCACATACTCGGCGGCCAGCAGCCAGTTGACCTTGCCCGCCAGCGCGTAACTCAAGGCGGTCGTCGCGCCGAACGCGCCGACGGAGAGCAGCGAGGTCCCGATAGCGTTGATCATCGACATGCCGGTGGCCAGCAGCAGCCCAGGCACAATCAGGAAGCCGCCGCCGATGCCGAAGAAACCGGAGAGACCGCCAACCGCCAGCGCCGTTGGGACCGCCCGCGCCACCGCGCCCGCGCCGCCCCGCTCGCCCCGCGTCTCACCCTCGGCGGCGGCGGCCTCAGGCTTGCGCGCGCGCAGCGCCGACCGCAGCATGATCGCGGCGACGGCCAGCATCAGCAGCGCGAAGAGGAAGAGGAGCTGCTTGCCTGGCATCGCTTTTCCCAGCGCGGCCCCCACCGCCGCGCCCAGCGCGCCGGTGACCGCGAAGACCAGCCCGGGCTTCCAGCGCACGTGGCCCGCCCGCCAGTGGGGTATGACGCCAATCAGCGCCGTAACGGCCACCGCCGCCGCGGTCGTGCCCAGGACGGTATGGGGATCGTGGTAGCCGACGACGTAGAGGAGCAGCGGCACGGCCAGAATCGAGCCGCCGCCGCCAATGAGGCCGAGGCTAAATCCCACCAGCGCGCCGGAGAAGACCGCCAGCGTCTGCTGTACAATCGTGATCGCTTCCATCGTGGCTCACATTCAGGCGTTCTTGTATCCCCGCGCGCCCCTCGGGGCGGGTTGAGGTGGGCGCGACTTGACACCCAAGTTACTACTATATTATCATATACGCATATGGTTGTGACAGCCAGCGCGATTCATGAGCCAGACGCGACGAGAGGGTGATTGCCATGACGCAGGAACAGACAAACGAGAACGGCGCCGAGGGCGAGAGCCTGGAACGGAGCGCGCGCGAGGGCGAACAGGTCGCGGGCGCGGCCTGGCGGCGCATGGATCAGGCGCACGGTTTCCCCGATCCGCTGATCGAGGCGATCGCCGCCCGCTTCCGCTTGCTAGGTGAGCCATTGCGCCTGAAGCTTCTGGCGACACTGGCGGACCGCGAGCGCAGCGTAAGCGAGCTGGTGGAACTGACAGGCGCGGGCCAGCCGAACGTCTCGAAGCACCTCGCGGCGCTGGCGCAGGGAGGGTTGATCACCCGGCGCAGGTCGGGCGCGGTCGCGCTCTATTCCATCAGCGATTCATTTGTATTGCGGCTCTGTGATGTCGTGTGCGTCGGGGTGCAGGAAAGCGCCTCGCGCCGCGCGCAGGCCTACGGTATCGAGATCCTGTCAGCCCCGCGCAACTAGCGCCGGGCGCGCTTACTGTCCTGAGGAGCCATCCAGTATGCAAACCAACGAGACCCCAACCCCATCCAGCGAGATCGCCAGCCCGTCCTATGGGTTCGGGCGCACCCTCGACACGACCGTAGAGGACGCCATCGCCCGCGTGACGGAGGCGCTCAAGTCCGAGGGCTTCGGCGTCCTGACCACGATCGATGTCCAGGCGACACTGAAAGCCAAGCTCGGAGTCGATCAGGAGCCGTATGTCATCCTGGGCACCTGCAATCCGCCGCTGGCCCACCGCGCGTTGAGCGCCGACGCGAACGCTGGACTGCTGCTGCCGTGCAACGTGGTCGTGCGCGCCCTTCCCGCGGTCAATGGGCAGCCTCGCGCGCGCATTGAGTTCGCTGACCCGGTCAGCATGCTCTCGATCATGCAGGCGCCTGGTCTGGATGACCTCGCCAGCGAGGCCCGCGCCAAGCTGGAGCGAGTGGCCGCCGCGCTCGCCTGAGCGCCTCGCCTCGCTCATCCGGAGCCCGCCAGTCAGCATGACTGGCGGGCTCCGCGCGATTATGAGCCGACGAGCAGCGTGAACTGGGTTGTGAGATAGTCGCTGGCTCCCCGTGGCAGGATCTTGACCGTGACCTGCCAGTGACCGGCCATCGTCAGGTCGCCGGTCCCGCTGAAGACGCCGGGCTGCGCCGCCGGCCTAAGTTGGAACGACTGCACGCCCATGTCCATATCCAAACTGTTGGTCAGCAGCAGCGCGGCGACATCGCGCACGGGCTTGCCCTGAGCGTCCGCCACGCTGACGGTGAAGGTATTGGAGCCAAAGGCGGCAGGCGCTACCCGCAGCGTGACCTGATAGCTTCCCGCCGAGTGTGTCTGAATAAAGGCGGCGGTATTGACCGGCGCGGCGGCCTGCGTTGGAGCCAGACTCCCGGCGAAGACGCCGAGCAGCGCGACGCACAGCAGCACGCCGGCGCCCAGCAGCGCTTCACGCCGTAGCCAGTCGGCCATCCGTTCGGCCAGCGTCTGCGCCTCGGATGAGGGCGGGCGTTCCGCGCCAGTCTCCCTCCCGGCGTCCACCGCTGGTCCCCGCGCCTGAGCCGATGCTTCACTCGCTCCATGCGCGCCCACTACTGCGCTGAGAGGCATGGCGTCTGCGCCGCCAGCGTCCTCTTCCAGCGCGCGCGCCAGTCGCGGCCTGATGAAGAAGGCGTGGTAGGCGCTGATAGCCACCATCACCAGGAAGATCTCGACCTTCACCGTCAGGATGCGGCCGTAGGCGCTGGTGATCAACTGGCTGGCGCTGGCGAGCCGGACGGTGGCGTTGAGCGATCCGGTGAGACTGAGGAAGGCGGCGGAGACGATCGCTAGCGCGCCAAACGCCGGAACACCGCGCGCCAGCGCCAGCGCGCGCGCCCGCTCCGGCAGCGCCCGCGCGGCGGGAACGAGAACGGCGCTGATGTACATCAGCCCGCCGAGCCACACGGCGTTGAAGAAGAGGTGCAGCAGGTCCACCGTAACGGCGTAGGCGCGCTGCGAGGGCGGCGTCGCCGCGGCGTGGCCCGACATGGCGAAGGCGAAGAGCAGCAGCCCAGCGAGCGCCACCTCGATTTGCCCCGTGACGCTCAGCGCCAGCCAGCCGCGCAGCAGGCGGGCGGGCAATCGCTGGACCTCGCGCAGCGTAGCGGCAACCTCGCGCGTCCATGGCTGAATCTCGGCAGAAGCAACCTCATCCCCTGCCTCCTTGTCCGGGATGCGAGAAGAGGCGTGGGGGGGGCTCATGAAGGTCAGAATGAGCGCGGCGAGGGCCACGACCTGGCGCATCCACCAATACGCGCCGAACTGGCCGCCAAGCAGCGTCGCGCGCCAGAACTGCGGAACGATCAACCCGCGCGGGCTGCCAGCGATCTCGACGGTCAGCGCCGCCGCCAGGCCGGCATTGGCCAGCAGCAGCCCGCCCAGCGCGTAGGGGGCGAGAGAGCGGAAGCGGCGGACCGCCAGCCGCGCGCCTTCCGCCGCGTCCGCGTCGCCCGCTGCGGCTGGCGCGACCCACGTCTGCCAGATCACCCCGCCAATCCAGAAGGTCAGGAAGAGCAGCGCCAGCCACATGAAGAGCGCCTGGATGGTCGTCGGGGCGTCGAGCGCGGTATTGCCCACGCCATAGCCCGCCGCGCCCGGAGTCGCCGATGTGGGCAAGGTGGCGGGAACAGGCGGCACGGAACCGTCGGCATTGGCTACGCGGAAGATGAATGAGGAGCCGGTGATATGCCCGTCCACCTGGGACTGGGTGCGCCAGATGACGACGTAGGTTCCCGGCCGCAGGAGTTGCAGCCCGCTGATGAGTTCGGTCGGGTCAGTCGGGCTGACATGCGAGTCGCGCGTATCTACCTCGTGGTTGGCGGGGTCAATAACCACCAGGCGCGAGGAGTCCGGGTTGACCGTTTCGCTAAACCAGGCGCGGACCTGGCTGGGCGGCGCCGCGAGGATAGCGTTTGCGGCGGGGTCGGAGCGCAACAGCAGCGCATGGGCCGGCAGGGCAGGGGTGGCGCTATGCGCCTGCGCGGCTGGCGCGGCCAGCGAAGCGACGCCCAGCGCTATCACCAGCGCGACGAGCGCCAGCCCTCCCGCCCACAGCCTACGCCTGGGCGGCCATCCGCGCTCTCGCATATTATCCTCGCCTTGCCGGACCAGCCACTGGCGACGGCGCACGCGCGCCGCCATGTTCAGGCGTCCTATTCACCATACACTAGTAGGTTGCGTCAAAGATGAAAGTGGTCATGCTCGACGCGGTCGCGCCGGGACGCGAGATCGTGACCTGCGCGGCCCATGTCCCTTTCATCGAGAGCACACCGTCGGCGCGATACGCGCCTGTAGACGCCGGCTGAACGGGCTTCAGCGCTACGTGAATAGGGGTCATCGCCATGCTGGGCATCGCCAGGTCGAGCGTGACGGTCAAATTGGGGATCGCGGCGGCGCCATCCGCGGATTCCACCACCACGGAGAAATTGTAGGAGCCATAGGAGCCCGGAGTCGCCGTGAGCGTCACCAGCATCCCATTGACCCCATGGGTCAGTGTGGTCGCGTGCGCGCTCTGCGCGCCCTGCTGTCCGGCGAAGGCGCTGGCCCCATCACGCAGGAGGAGGGTGATGTCCCGCGCGAGTGTCCGTGGGTTGAAGCCCTCGTCCATGAAAACTTGCTCGTGGCCCTGGCTATCGAGCAAATAGACTCCGGTCGTGTGGATGACGATCCCATCGGACTGCAGGATGCTCTGCATGTGAAAGGCGTCCCATAGCGGCTGTAGCTGCGCCTGCGAGCCGAGCAGGTAGCGCAGCGGCAGGCGCACATTCTGGTTCTTGAGGAAGGCGCTCGCGGTTTGCTGGGTGTCATGCCAGGGATTGAGGCTAAGCGCCACCCAGTTGACCTGGTTCGCGCTGGCGCCCGCCGACTGGGCGGCGACGTTGATGTACTGCGCCATCAGCGAGCAATCGGTGTGCGGGCAGACGGAATCGAAGAAGGTAAAGACCGTTGGGCGGCCCTTGAGGCTGGCAAGCGTCACAGTGGCGCCCGTCTGGTCCTGGAGCGTGAAGTCCGGCGCCGCCGCCCCACCGAGCAGTACGCCCTGATCACTGGCGGTGGGGCTGGCCGCGCCGCTGGCGAGGGACGCGCCGCCGTTCTGGCTGAGCCGGCCGGAAAGCGCGTTGAACCCCAGGATGGCGACCAGCCCCACCGCGACAATGAGGGCTGTCGAAACCAGCGGCCGCGCGGAGGGGGGAACAGATCGCCACCTGGACGCGAGCCACCTGGACGCTGACCGTTCGCTGTCACTCATTCCTTGCCACTCATTCCTTCACTTCAGCGGCGCCGCCCGCGCGGCCGCGCCGCGCCCAGACGACGCCGCCAGCCAGGCCGACCAGCAATCCAGCGGCGCCAGTGAGGACGACCAGCCAGAGCGGCGCGCCCGAGGACTGCGCGCTCGCCGGGCTGTGGCTCGCGGAGCCGCTCTTGGGAGCCAGATCCGAGACGCCGCTTGCGCTGACAAAGAAACTGAACGCGCCAACGTCGGGGTCACCGTCGGCCGCCGAGACTGTGTGCCAGACGACGAGGTAGAGCTCGGAGCCATCGCCAGTCATCGGGACACGTAGCGTGGCGAGATCACTCTGGTCAACCTGCGCGGGCTGACTCACCACCTTGTTCCTGGCGTCATAGATAAGGACGCCGCTACCCCCTGGCGTGACCGGCTCGGCGAAGGTGATCGTCACCTCGCTCGGCGCCGTCTTGACCACGGCGTTCGCCGCGGGGGTCGAGTGGAGGTAATAGGCATGCGCGGCGTGGGCGTGCGCGGCATACGCCGGGCCCGCGGCCAGCAGAGCGACCAGGACCGCCAGCGCGACTGGCCACGCGGCGCGGATGATAGACGGCAGATATTTGCCTGGGAACACGCGAACCATGATGAGAATGCCTCGTTGCGAATGCAACCGGGCCCATCGCGGCGCGGAAGCTCTCTCGTCAATAATAGCGTCCTGGGTTGGGATGTACAATCGGATTCGCGGCGAGTCCCAGCCCTGCCAGCCTCGTAGCCGTTACCAGGGCGCGCCGCAGGTCCGCGGGATACACCGCATGGGCGCGACTGACCGGGCGCGCTATTGCGTGCGGTTGCTCAGGCGGGCATAATGCGAAAGACGATGGCGACGGCGCGCATCCGGGAAAGCGGCGCCAGTCGCGGTGATCGGAGGCGCGGTATGGCTGGTCCTGGTAGTGGCGCGAGCCCATCGCGCACGAGACGGTTCCTGACGTTCATTGGCCTCTCAGCGCTGATGGCGGTCTCGCTTGTCCTGGTTGACCTGCTCGTGCTGGGCCTTGCCATGCCGGCTAAGGCCCTCAGCCCGCACTACTATATGGCGCTCGGTGACTCGCTCTCATTTGGTTACCAGCCCAACCTGGACTTTAATGCAGGCTTCGCCGACGACATCTTCAACACACTCCATAAGGTCAACGTCACCAACCTGGAGAACCTGGCCTGCGCGGGCGAGACGACCTCAACCATGATCCAGGGCGGGTGCGCCGCGCGCTTCGCCCACAAGGGCTTCTACACCGGCCCGCAACTCACCGCGGCGGTGAACTTCCTCACTGCGGCGACGCATCGGGGGAGAGTCAGCCCGGTGACGCTGGAGATTGGCGCCAACGACGTGTTGAAAGACTGGGACGCCAGCACGTGCAGTCCCGGCCCAACCGTCAATCAGGACCTGGCCACGATGGACGCCAACCTCACCCAGGTCATCCTGCCGGATCTCATCAAGGCGCTGACCACGAAGACTGGCGCGGTTGCGGGCGACCTGCACCTGCTGAACTATTACAATCCGTTCGCTATCAAATGCCCCAATTCGCCACCCTTCGTCCATCTCATCAACGACCACCTGGTAACGGACGCGGCGACCTTCAAGATCCCGGTTGTGGATGTGTATACCGCGTTCGGCGGCGACGCGCATCAGACGGACAAACTCTGCCAACGGACCTGGATGTGCTCATCACCGCCTGACGTGCATCCCACGAACGCGGGCTACGCGCAAATCGCGAGCGCGGTCGAATACGCGCTGGGCCTGCCGGGATCTAGTGTCGTGCCAGGCATCGGCGCTCCAGCCCCTATACCCGCCATCGGCGCTCCAGCGGGTATCCCTGGCGGCGCGCCTTCTCCCACGCCGGGCGCATCACCGGTGGTGACGCCTACGAACGCGCCAGAGAGCACGCCCACCGCTGCGCGGGCGCCGCGCGAATCGGACTTCCAGCGCGCCACGATGTGAGCGCGCGGCCACACCTCCTTCAGCGACTTCATCTGGATTCAGCGCGGCGCGGCCGGCGCGCAAGCTAGAGAGCGGGAGTCATCATGGCAAATCTGGGACGCAACGAAATCATTCGAGTCATCGCGCTCGTGGTCCTGGTCATTCTGGAAGGGCTGGCGATCATCAGCGCCAGCCTGGAGCTGGTCTTTCTGCCCACGGGCTCGGTCTATCCGAATATCGCCTCGGTCGCCATCCTCATCCTGCCAGTGCTGATCGGGGCGTTCTCCCGGCAATACGAGGTCGCGGTCGTCGGCGCGACGCTCCCCTTCTTCATCCTCGCGCTGGTCTATACCGCCGTCTATGCGCCCGTGTGGAACATTGACCTCTTCCAGTTGGGCGTGCTGGCCAGCCGGGTGGCGGGTGGCGCGTTCCTCATGGGCGGCCTCGGCGCGTTCGGCCTGATGCTACGGCGTATCGTCCTGCGCGAGGCCGGACAGAAGGCCACAAGCTAGCGGCGCCGCTGGCGCCGCGAAGAACGCGCCAGACGAGCGGGCTAGACGTGTTGCAGGTGCGTGTCCTGAAACTTGGTGGGATACTTGAGGCCCAGCGCGAGCAGGCGGTCTAGCCCGATATGCGCGAGCCAGACCAGCGCGAGCGCCACAGCCAGGTGGCTCCGCTCATAAACGCCCAGACCCAGGAGCAGCGCGGGCGGTAACTCGGTGTGCAGCGCGTTGTAGCAGGCCGCGCCGATACGGGGATTGATGAGATAGCCCAACGCGGCGAGATCAGGCGCGAGAAAGAGCAGGCCGAAGAGCCACCAGGCGCCGGCCAGGTTACCAGCGCGCGCGAGGACCGCGTAGGCGGTCACGCTGCCCACCAGGAGAGCGCCGCCTTCCGCTTGCAGCATCCACCGCGGATGGGTCAGAGGATTCATAGTGCTGTCTCACTTTCCGTGTTGTGGCCGCCCCTGGAGACGGCTAGTTGGCCTCATGCGCGATGCCGAAGAGCACGGCGTCAACGATGGCTGGGGCAAGCGCTGAATCGAGCGGCGCGCCGCTGACGAGTTGCCTGAACGTGATCGGGCCGAGCAGCAGATCGAGGGCAAGCTCGCGGTCCAGCGTCGTGGGCAGGTCGCCGCGGGCGACGCCGCGCTCGAAGAGTGTGAAAGCCTGCGCGCGCACAGGACGCTGGAGCGACCAGAAGAGCTCGGCGAACGCGGGATTGCGGCGCCCTTCCCCGGCGAGCGCAGGGATCACCTGGGTAAGCAGGGGTGAGCTGGCGGTCCGCAGGCGCTCGGTGACAAAGGCGATGAGATCGGCGCGTGTGTTCCCCGTATCAGGCAACGGCACGGTGAGGATGAGGACGCGCAGGGCGTCGAGTACCAGCGGCGCCTTTGACGGCCAGCGGCGATAGAGCGTCGCCGTGCTGACCCCCGCCCGCCTGGCGATGTCGGTCAGCACGAGGCCAGCGTAGCCCTGCTCAGCAAGCTGGCTGAGGGTCGCTTCGAGGATAGCGCGGTCGGCGGTGGGATTACGCGGCCGGCCGGGGCCACGTCGTGACGGGTCCATGACAGGCGCCTCCTTCACTCGCGATGAGCGCAGTAATTCGAAACGCTCCGTTTCGTAACAAGAGTATAGCGCGTAGCATATCAAAACGCAATAGGTCGTTTCGTATTTGCGGATACCAGCAGAACCAGGAGACATCATGACAGGGTGGCTGTCGCGACAGGCTCGCGGCCGGGGAAACTATCGCTGGCAGCTTAGAGCTTGGGGGTGAGAGGAGCCAACTGGCCCGACGCGGGTTCCGCTCAGCAGAACCACGCTTCGGTGAGGTGCGGGATCGCGCGCGACTTCGCCCGCATGCTCACCCCGCTGAAAAGCTGATGGTGATCGAGGCGCCGCGCGGCCAGCGCGCGGATGGCCGCGAACGTCTGGCGTGGCGTGCGCTGGGCGGCCGCCTCACGCTCTACCAGCGCCGCCACCTCACGTTGCAGGGCGTCCATGCGCGGATCGGGATGCGCCCAGGCATGGCTGAGCGTCGCCGGGTCGAGTCCGCCAAACCACCGGGCGGCATCGGGAAGGTCGAGCAGCGCCGATCCGGGCGGGACAAGCAGGCGAATCGCGTACTGGATGGGGTCTACATGCTCCACCAGGTCGTGCGCGGCGATGAAGTCCAGGACCTCCACGTAGTCCGCGGCGGACGTCCAGGGCGTAAAGGCGACGAAGGTCGGCCGCATCGGCACGCCAGCCGCATCCAGGATGCGCAGCGCTTCCTCGACATCCGCGCGGGTATGGCCCTTCGCCAGCCGCGCCAGCACCGTCGGGCTGAGGGATTCGACCGCCGACACGATAAAGGCGCAGCCCAGCGCCGCAAGCTCCGGAATCAGGTCGCGGCGCTCGAGGAGGTGCTCGATCTTGATCGTCGCATCGAACGTGACATCTGGATGCTCGGCATGCAGCGCCCGCGCGATAGCCATGCTGTGGCCCGGCCCATTGAAGAAGTCAGGGTCGCCAAAGGTAATATGGCCGGCACCCGCCTCCACCTGCTGGCGGATGTCCGCCAGCACGGCCACGCGCGGGTTGACATAGAATCGCCCGCCATACACCGGCGTGATCGGACAGTGCAGGCAGGTGTGCAAGCAGCCGCGCGTCGTCTCCACATAGCCAGAGAGCGTGAGGTCGGCGCCGCGCGCCAGCCGCGCGTACTGGTCAAGCCCGGGCAGGTCCGCGCGCGCTGGGGTCAGCGCGCTGCCCGGCTTATCCGCTGCGGCGGGCGCGCTCCCAGCATTGAGCGGCGTCCGCGTGGCCAGGGCAGGCGCTGTGGCGACCGGCGTGTCGCGGGTGAGCAGCCCAGGAACCGCGATGGAGGCGAGCGCGATGCGGGCAGCGAGCGCCTGGGCGAAGGCCAGCAGTGGGCGCTGGTACTCGCCGCCGATGACCGCGTCCGCGGGGCCAGCGAGAAGCATACCGGCGTTCAGCGTAGCGTAGAGGCCATAGAAGAGGATTCGGGCGCGGGGATTGACCGTGCGGACGCGCTCCGCCACCTGCATACCCAGCCGCAGCGCGGTGTGCATCGGCGTCGAGATGGCGACCAGCCGCGCGGCGCGAATATCGGTATCCGTCAGTTCTTCCACGCTGATGTCGCGCGCGGCGGGCGCGAAGCCCGCGTCGCGCAGCGCGGCAAGAGGCGCCGCCAGCGTCAGCGGCTGGTGGCCTAGCTCATAAGTCGCGACGAGCAGGATCGCGCCGCCTCGCGCCAGCGCGGTCCGCCGCGTCCGCGACGGGCGGGGCGTGGTGGAGGCGGCGCCATCAGGCGCCGGATGGTGGGGCGCGCGTGACATCGTGCGGATTACTTCTTGCGCGGCGCGGCTGGGCCAGGCTCGCCTTTGCCCTTGGAGGAGCCGCCCGCGTCGTCGTCCGGAGTCCAGCCTTCGGGCTTCTCCTCGTCATCGCCGAAGAGGAAGCGCTCCATCTCCTGGCGCAGGATTTGCCGGGCGTCGGGGTCGGCGAGATTCAACCCGTAGTGATTGATAACCAGGCGCGAGTGATCCTGCCACATGTCCCACGCTTGCTGGGAGATATGTTCGAAGATGCGTTGACCCAGCTCACCGGGCACCGGCGGCTTCTCCAGGCCGGGCAGCTCACGCTGCAGCTTGGCGCACATCACCATTCGGGCCATCTCTCCGACTCCTGTTCTCGCGTGGGTTTTGATACGCTTCTTTTTGAGAGTATACCGTATAGAGTCCGCGCGTCGTCGTAGAATAGGCGGCGCCGTTGAAGTTCATCACAGGAAGGCGAGAGCGCATGGGGCCATTCGGAGCCATCGCGGCGGCGCTCTGCCTGACGGCGATCGTCGCGCTGGCGTGGCCAGCCAGGCAGGCGTGGCGGCGCGGCAAGCGCTATGCTGGGCTCACCACGCTCAGCCTGGCCCTCGCCACACTCGCGCTGCTCGCGGCGGTCAGCGCGCAACTGGCGGGCGCCGCCCCGGTACCCACAGGCGCGTTCCTGATCGGGATGAGCGTCGGGCTGGCGGTTGGGCTGACGGCAGCCGCGGGTCTGCTCCTCCTGTTGGCGGCGCGCGGTCAGGCGCCCGCGTAGAGCCCCTCGATCAGGTCGTGGTAGTGGGCGTAGAGCGGGCCGCGCTTGATCTTCTGGGTCGGCGTGAGCAGCCCATTCTCCATCGTGAAGTCCTCCGGCGCGACGGCGTACCGCTTGACGGTCTCGAAGCGCGCCAGCTGGCTGTTCACCCGCGCGACGCCGTCCGCGAGATGCTGGGCGAAACGGGGTGACGCCTCAACCTCCGCCGCGCTCGACGCCGTGACGCCTTGCCGCGCGGCCCAGGCCATGACACTCTCCGGGTCGAGGGTCAGCAGCGCCACGAGATAGGGCTTGCTATCGCCATAAACGGCCGCCTGCGAGACGCCGGGAATCGCTTTCAGCAGCGTCTCAATGGGGTCGGGGACGATCTTCTTGCCGTTGGCCGTCACGATCAACTCCTTCTTGCGGCCCGAGATGCGCAGGAAGCCGTCAGCGTCCACCTCGCCGAGGTCGCCCGTGTGCAGCCAGCCCTCACTATCGAGCGCGGCGGCGTTCTCCGCCGGATTGTTCAGGTAGCCCGTGAAGATGCACGGCCCGCGCAGCAGCGCCTCACCATCCGGCGCGATGCGTACCTCGTGCCCCTCCGTCAGCGGGCCGACCGTACCTAGCCGGTAGCGATCTATCAGGTTGACCGCAACGGCGCCCATCGTCTCCGTCAGCCCCCAGCCTTCAAGGATGAGCACGCCCGCGCCGTGGAAGAAGCGCAGGATGTCGATGCCAATAGGCGCGCCGCCGGTAATCGAAAAGATGAGCTTGCCGCCCAGCGCCTCGCGCACCTTGCCGAAGACCAGCCGGTCCGCGAGCGTATATTCGAGGCGCAGGAACGCGGGAAGGCCGAGCCCCCGCTGGCGGCGTTCCACGACGCTGGCGCCGACTGACCGCGCCCACTGGAAGATGCTCCGCTTGACGCCACCGCCACTCGTCGCTTGCGCCAGAATCGTCGCGTAGGCTTTTTCATAGATACGCGGCACGCCGACGATGATGTTGGGGTGGACCTCGCGAATATCCCGCGCCAGTGTGCTCGTCGACTCCGCGATGTACATCAGCCCGCCACGGTCAACGCTGATTAGGTGCTCCTCGCGCCCGAGCACATGCGCCAGCGGCAGCCAGAGTAGGTGAGTCGTGCCAGGCACAAAGGCCGACAGCGCGGCGCCCGTGCTGTGGACCTGCGCCATCAGCGTGGCATGGGTATGGATGGCGCCTTTGGGACGGTTGGTCGTTCCAGAGGTGTAGATGATGCTGGCCACCTGCTCCGGGCGCAGGTCGGCGGCGAAGCGCGCCGCCTGCGCTTCGGCCTGCTCGGGCGTGGCGCCGCTCAGCCGCCTCAGCGCCGCGAACGAGATGACGCGCAAGCCATCGCCCGCGTCCGCCGCGGCGGTTTCCTCGTCCTCGATCATGACCAGCGCCTTGAGGCCCGGGACCGAGGCGCGCATGCTGGCGATCTTCGCATACTGCTCGGCGTTCTCGACGAAGACGACCTCCACCTGCGCGTCATTGAGCATATATGCGACGGTGTCGGCGGTATGCGAGGCGTAGAGCGGGACGGTGACCGCGCCCAGGCCGAGGATGGCCCAGTCGGCCGCCAGCCACTCCCAGCGCGTCTCCGCCAGGATGCCCACCCGCGCGCCCGGCTGCACACCAAACGCGCTGAGGCCGGAGATCAGGTCATTGACCAATGCCTGGTTCTCGCCCCAGGTCATCCCGATCCAGACACCATGGGCGCCGTCCTGGCGGGCGCGCCAGCGCGGGGCGTCGCCGAAGCGCACAGACCGCTCACGGAACATCTCTACGACCGTCCGCTCTGGCGCGGGCGGCAGCGCGGGGTGCTCACGCCGCGTAAACGTGATAGCGGTCACGCGGGCGGGAACTGACGCGCTCGGCATGGAGCGCGCCGGTGTGGCGGCGAAGGAGGACGCGGGCGCCCTGCCCCAGGACTCGCGCCGCCAGGAGACATCATCTCGCATATCTTGCTCCTTCCGCGTCCGCTCGACGTCTGCCGCGCCAGCGGCCGCCAGCGCGAGGGCGGGCTGCGGCCGCTTCATCCCGAGAAGCAGACGCAGGACGCCAATACGCCGGATCACATACTCGTACAGCGCGAGCGTAACGCCCAGCGCGACCACGATGATCAGGGCCAGTTTGAGCGCCCAAGGTAAGGCCAGCGGGAGCGCATACACCGCGACCACGGTCAGGATTGGCATGTGGATGACATAGATAGGGAACGCCGCTTCGTTAAGGTAGCGCAAGAGCCGGTTGGTGAAGGCCAGCCGGCGCATCGCGAAGCTCAGGATCGCCACGACCCAGAACCAGCTGACGAAGTCCCGAATGGGTAGGTTGATGATGTCACCCAGCGAATAGCCCAGCGGGTTGGCCGCCAGCGCGGAAATGCCCTTCACGACCAGCGCCAACGCGAAGCCCTCCATACCGAGCGCCAGCGCCACCCAGCCGCTCCGCCTGATAGCGTCGCGCATGCCGGGAATGTCGAACATCAGGTAGCCATAGATAAAGAAGATCAGGAAGAAGGCGAACTGCGTCCAGTCATCGTAGAACGGCCAGTCTGCCGTGAATGCGCGCAGGTCCACCGCGCGCGTGAATAGTTCCATGAAGGCGAGCGGCAAGCCGAACAAGAAGATCGCCCCAGGCAGACGAAACAGCCTGCTCAGCGCCGAGCGAGCGCGATTACCGCGTGGCCCCTGCAGCCAGAGGAAGAGCGGCAGCGTAATCAGCGCATAAATGAACAGCCGCGGGATAAACCACAGGTGACCCCAGAAGATGATGGCAAGCTCAAGCGAGAAGTGGGTAAGGAAGTAGCCATAGCCGCGCAGATATTCAGCATAGAAGGTCAGCAGCGACGACATGTAGTTGGGGTCGTGAATCGGGATATTGAAGCTCCGCACGAGGCCCGGCTGGGTCATCAGGATCGCGTAGATCTCGATGGGGATGATCGTTAGTGAGGCGACGATGAACGGCACGATGAGCCGCTTGACGCGCTCGATGAGATAGCGCCTGGGCGCGCGGCGCTTGAGGGCGAACCACGCGCCCGCGCCAGCCACCGCGAAGAGCAGCGGCATGCCCCAGGCTTCGGCGAAGACCGCCAGCAGGGCCATGAACGAATTCGTCTCGCTGTTCTTCAGGTACACATCGGACGTGGAGCTGAAGATGACGATGGCATGAACGGGAATGAGGCCCAACACCACAAACGCCCGCAGCCAGTCAAGCTCATATCGCCTGGCCTCTCTGGCGCTGTCTCCTGCCACGGCGGGCCGCGCGGGAGCGAGCGAAACGGATGTCGCCATAACCGCCTCCCCAGACCAGGCTGGTCCTGATGGGGCGCCGCGAACCAGAGTGGGGCGCCATTGCCCCCACGGCACGGCGCGTTTGCATCGTCAGACGGGACGCTCACCGCCCCGTCACGCGCCCCCCGCGCTGTGTCACAGCTCTATCACTTCCCGACCCGCGGCCACTTCGCCTGCGCTTACGACCGTTCCCGCGCGGGGTCTTCGCAGGCGCGCCCGCGTCTACGCCGAACAACACGCGCACCGGGGCGACCCGGTTGATGAGCGTCTCATAGACTAGGAGCGAGGCGGCGATGGCGGTCACGATGATAATCAAGAACTTGACCGCGATATTCGTATCGAGCCGCACGACCCAGAAGGCGACGAGCGACAGGATCGGCATGTGGATGATGTAGACCGGGTAGGCGGCGCGCGCCAGGTAGCGCTCGGCGCCATTAGTGAAGCGCAGATAACGCAGGGCGAGCCCCAGTATACCCATCACCCACCACCAGGTGCTGTAGCCACGCAGGAAGCCCAGGACCACCCGGCCATACCAATCGTTCGAGAACGACGCGCCCAGCGGCTGGATGGAGTAGCGCAGCGACAACCAGGCGATGGCCCCGAGCGCCAGGGCTAGCCACGTGTCGCGCACGACGCTCGCAAGGAAGCGCTCATCCAGATAGAGAACGTAGCCGTAGAGGAAACAGAAGAGAAACGCGGTCACCCCGATCGCGTTGCTGGCGAACGCGGTATCAGTCGTCGCCATATAGCGGACGCCCTCCAGCGCCATCCAGTTGACCAGAGCCAGCGGCGCGCCGAAAAGAACCAGCGGCGCGAACCCGCGCAGGCTGCCGGCCAGCCAGCTCACGGCCGCCTTGCCACGCGGGGTCCGCAGCGCCCAGGCGAAGGGAACCGAGACCACCGCGAAGAACATCAGGGGCGGGATGAACCAGAGGTGGCCGATCCAGTCCGGGCCGCGCGGCAGAACGCCAGTAAAGATCAGAGCCAGGCTCCAGAGGAACTGCCCGTAAAAGACGAGGTACGGCGGCGCGGGCGTTGGGCTGGAGAGCCGCCCGATATAGACCTGAAACGGCACGATAACCAGCATGCCGAAGATGAAAGGGACCAGCAGCCGCGTCACCCGCTCATTGAGGTAGCGCCCGACGCCGCGCGCGGCCAGCGCGTAGCGCGCCGAGCCACCAGCGACGAGGAAGAGCAGCGGTATACCCCAGACGGTGATGAACGTGGTAAGGAAATCCATCACCTGGCTGGTCTGTGCGTTCTTCACGTAGTCGTAGGCGCCAGTGGTGAAGATCACAGCGGTATGGAAAGGGATAAGCCCGAAGACCGCGGCTGTCCTCAGCCAGTCCAGCTCATGGCGGCGGGTGGTCTGCGCTCTGGCGGGTTTGCGCAGCGTCGCGGCTGATGTGGCGTCCATAGGCGGGCCTCCCCCACGCTACTTCGCGCGCCCTGGCGGAGCCCAAATCCACCGATAGGACAGTATAGCGATGAAACGAGTCATTTGTCACATACTCGACACAGCGCCCGGCCCACAGCCAACAAACGTGTCACAAAACGGCGCCTCGCAGGCCAGCGCCAGGCCAGTCCGCACCTACTCTGAGTGGACGCGAGCGCGCCTTGACGCTGGCCGTCGCGGTCTGATATGCTACCGACCAAGCGCGCCGGGAACCCCCGCCGCGCCCTGTGTCCCTACGATTCCCCATGCTGGCGCAAGGCGCGGACGGGAATGCGGGACACGCCAGCGGGCCTAAGTAAAGGAGTCGCCCGCGGGTCGAACGCCAGCGGTTTCCACCTGGCATGTAACATACCCTGAGCGTGACTGGCTATAGAGGTTGGACCGGGCCCTGGATGGCCGGCGCCACCAGAGACGCGGGAGCGTCGCGGAAGCGTCGTGGAAGCGTCGTGGGAGAGGAGGAGGAAGCGTATGGACGACTGGCTGCTTCCGTTCCTCCGCCAGTTGCGCAAGGTAGTCTGCGACTATCTCGCGACGGCGGAACAGGCCCGCCACGACGAGATGGAGCTCAAGATCCTGCGCGAGGCCCTCGCGCAACTGGATATCCTGCTCGCGCCGTTCGCCGCCGCCGCCGCCCAGGGCGCGACGCGCGTTGGGAAGGATGTCATGCGCAGCGTGATGGCGATCATGACGCACGCCGGCGCCGCGCTGGCCACTTACGCCCAGGACAGCGTCACCGACTATATCGAGGACTTGACCCAGTCAAAAGGGTCGGCGGTGGAGGCCAGCCTGCGGCTGCATGAAGCGCTCACCGCGCTTATCGCAGTCATCGCCAACCAACGCGAGTGGCTTAATGTGCGCTTCCCCTCGCGCCGGTCGTTTAGCTTGTTCCCATCTAAGACACACCGCTTCGTCGAGCCGAGAGACTTCCAGATGCAGGTCGTGGAGCTCCTCTCGATGCTCAACAGTGTGATGCAGGTGGCGGACCGCGCGGGGCGCGACCTGATCGGCGCCCATCATCCGATGCGCTATGCGCTGATGGGGATCGCCCCCGGCCCGTCCTCCGGGAGCGCCCCGCCCGCCGTCACTCCCACCGCGTCAGTGCAGCAAACGTCTTCCACGCCGCCGCTCATGACAGAGATCTCGGCGCGCTGGAGCATACAGGCCGTTGACCAACTCAAGGGCGCCTACTCTGAGACGCTGGTCTTTATCAATGACTTTGCGGGCCAGGCGCAGGGGCGGCTGGAGCAGCACGCCCGTCCGGCGGGCGGGATCAGCGCGATCATCGTGCGGGCGCAGATCGCCATCACAATCGCCTTCTGCTTCCAGAGCCGGCTCATGCTCCAGGGCATCAACGAAACGATCAACATGGTCGGGAAGAACAGCTTCATCGTCGCCTAACGGCCGGCGTCCCGACCCCGGCGAGCCTGGCGTGGCGAGGCTATGAGACGAGTGGCAGCGTCGCCGAGAGAATCCACGCCATGAGCAGCGCCTCCAGCGTCGCCACCAGCGCGACGGGGTAGCGCAGCGTTCGTCGCGACCAAGCGGCCATGCCCGCCAGCAGAAAGATCATGATACCAACGATAGGCAGCAGGATGCCGAGATACGACAGCCGCCCAAAGTTCATGATGATCGAGACCACCAGCGCCAGCACGATAAGCAGTCCCGCGCCGAGGTCCGCCAGAACGGGGCGCTTGAGGCGCGGGGCGAGCGCGGCCAGCAGCGAGCGCAGGCCAAAGAAGAACGGCCACAGCATCAGCGCGTAGACGGCGCCACGCCAGAGCCGCTGCGGTTCCAGCGTCAGGCTTTCCCAGGCGTAGGTCGAGAGCGCGCCAAGCGTCAGTGAGAGAAACCCGGTCACAGCGGCCGCGATCAGCGCCTGTGGCGCCGCCTCGCGCCAGGATGGCAGCGTGATCGCGCGCCGCAGCCGCGGGACGCCCCAGAGCAGCGCGGCCAGCGCCGCGCCGGCGAAGAGGAAGAAGATCGCCACATCGGCCGAGACCTGCTGCCGCAGGAAGGTGAACGGGAACGGGTCAGGCGCCCAGAAATCGGACGGCAGCGCGACACGCAGCGCTAGCAGCGCTACCCCCAGCGCCACCGGCAGCGCGGCGAGGCCCAACCAGCGCGGCGGCGCCGCAGTGGCGGCGTCCGCGGAGCGACCCTGCGCGAGGGACAGCGTGGGCGGCGTCGCGAGTTGCAGCCTGAAGAGCCGGCTCAGCAGCGCGATGATCGGTCCGACGGCCAGCAGCGCCGCCAGGAATCCGAGCAGCATCCAGTGCAGCCGCGTATCAGCGTTCACTGGCGTCTTGCCGATGCGCGGGTCCACCGTCTTGCCCAGCCACGTCAGCGTAACGGCATGTGTCGAGGCGGCGGTGACAATTGAGATGTGGTCCAGACCCTGCAAGACGACGCGCTTGCGCGCGTCGCCAGGGATCGCCTGGCATTGATAGACAGCGGTGACGCGCGCGGCGGACGCGCCGCACGCCGAGGCGATCGTGTTGCGCGCGGTATCGTTGATGCCTGGCAGGTCGAACTGGCCGGAGAGCACCAGCAGGTTGCGCGGCGTCGACAGTGTCGGCCGGTCGGTGAGAATGCCCGCGACCAGGACCGTCGCCGCCAGGTTGGGCATGTTGGGATGCTCGACCGCGTACTTCGCCACGGGGATCGTACCGAGCGAGTAGCCGATGAGCACGACCCTGGTATGCGGGTCAGGCGCATGGGCGAGCGCGTAGTCCACGACCTCGCCCAGCGTCGTCACCAACCCGGCGACAGGATTGCTGCGCGTCAGGCCGCCGTAGGTCGCCGTTGAGGCGCCATGGCCAGGGAAGTCAAAGGTGTAGACGGTGATTCCCTGCTTGGCGAGGTCGAGCGCGAAGGCCGACATCAGTTCCTTGTCCGCGGAATAGCCGTGCGCGATGACCGCGACGACGGGCAGCCGCTGGCCCGCGGGCGGCGTATAGCGCAGCGCCGGGGCCGGGATCGCGCCGGAAATGGTGAAGGCGTCGCGCTGGATATTGCCCGCATAGGCGCGCACCTGCGCCGACGCCAGCAGGAATACGCCAAGCAGCAGCGCCAGCAGCGCGCTCTGCGCCACCACGGGCTTACGGCCGAAGCGGAAGAATCGCTGGACGGCGGGCCGCCCCTCGTTGACTGTCTCTCGGTTAGCGGTCATCGCCATCTGTCTGATACCCTGTGTCTGCATTGCCTCGATTATTGGACTTGGCGCGCGGACTCGCGCGCCGGACTGGGAGTGGAGCGCGGCCAGTGACGCCACATGAGCAGTTCACCGCGCTCGCGGTCGCTGGGCTGGCGCTGACCGCGCCAGCGATCATCATCGCCTGGCGCGCGCGCCTGCCAAGCCGTCGCCTGGCTACCACGCTCTATGCCGCCGGGTTCACCCTCATCGCCCTGACCCTCATCCTCGACCCCATCCTGAATCCGCCGCTGTTCTATCATGGCTTCTTCCCGGGCGTGGGCATCGGCGGCATCGTCATCGCGCTGGCGCTCGCGCACATCGAGTTCTGGGGTCGCAGGCGCCCATAACCCACGCGCGCGCGCATCTGATCAGTATACGGGAGCCAGGTGGAATCTGGCGCCCCAAACGTGAAAATTGTGATATCGGCGCCGTCATGGCGCGCGCCAGACGCCCGCGCCCTCGCAAGTCTATGCGCGTCCCCTGGTCTATTGACGGGCGGCGCGCGCGCGGCTAGAGTGCGGTTACACACCAATGCGTGAAATATGAGGCCAGCGGCGGCGCGCGGACGGGCCAGCCGGGGAACTGGCGTGCCGTTGGCAGAGGGGAGCGCGCATGACGCCAGAGATGGAAAATCCCTATCCTGAACAGCCGGAATATCCCACCTATCCAGGCCCTTCCGACCCCGCCCAGGCTTCCAGCGTCTACGACGGCGCCGCCTTCTTTGGTGAAACGTACATTCCGCCCGAGGAGCCGGGTGAGCCGCGTGGAATCTGGGGCTTCTGGCTGCGATTCAGTGGCCCGGTCGAGCCGCTCTCACGCGATGCGGCCGGGCGCGAGCTCATCCGCCGCGCGCGGCTGCTGAGCATCATGCTCCTAGTGACACTAATCGTCATCCTCGCCATCCTGCCCAAAGGCTTCATCCCGATCCTCGACTTCGGCACGTTCGGCGCGGTGACTATCGCTGCCCTGACGCTGATCATCTGCATTCCCCTCAGCCGCGCGGGCATGGTGAATGGCGCGGGGACCGTCTTCTGCATTGGCGTGACCCTGGCGCTGGCCTGGTCCCTGCTGGATACGCCCAACGGCCTGGGCATGCAGGACCTGCCGACCTACGACCTCTTCTCCCTGCCAATCGTGATCGCCGGCATCCTGCTCCCGCGCCGCGCGCCGTTCTTCTTCTGGCTGGGCTGCGCGCTCTTCATCATCGGTGACGTCACCTATGAGGCGCACCAACCCAACCTGGCCGCCTACATCCAGCAGTCCGGCCTCTACGCCACGGTCATCATTCCGCTCATCCTGACGTTCGTGATCGCGGTCGTCTCGTGGCTGGGCTCTGGCAGCGTCGAGCGGGCGATCCTGGAAGCGGACCGCTCAGCCGATCTGGAGCGCGCCTACCGCATGATTACCGAGCAGAAGCGGCGGCTGGAGGGCGCCATTTCGATGATCCAGAGCGTGCACGCCCGCGTCGCCAATGGCGATTTCACCGCGCGCGCGCCAGTGGGCGGGGGAGAGTTGATGGGGCTGGGCGTCAGCCTGAACCTGATGCTCGACCGTTTGGGCCGCCTGCGCGGGGCTGAGGGCGCGCTCGGCTCCCTGGAGCAGGGCGCGCGGCTACTGGCTCAGTATACCTGGGAGCTTGGCGCGGGGCATCTCTATAGCCCGCCGCCCCCTACTGGCTCAGCCCTGCTCGACGCCGTCGCCGCGGGACTCGACCAGATGCGACGCACTGTCTTCGCCCAGATCAGCGCCCTGGCGACCGCGATGCAGAATGTGACGCGCGCGGGCGAGGAAATCCTGAACGTGGAACGCGCGCTGAGCATCCGCGCACAGGAATCCGGGCGGCGCATCGGCGCGCTCAATGACGCGGTGCAGGCGATTCGCGCCACCGCCGAACACGCTGAGTCCAGCTTAATCGCGCCAGCGCAATGGCTGGAACAGGCGACAGCGCAGGGCTGGACCGATGGCATCCCGCTGGCGCAGACCATCGGCGAGAGCCTCTCCACCGTCCGCCAGGTGATCGCCGTAGCGGACCAGTCGCCCACCGGCGCGTCCTCGCAGGAGGTTGACATCGGCGTCGAGCGCGAAATCTACGAGCGCTCAGGCGCGGCCGAGCGCGACTTCAACGAGGCGCTGGCCCAGACGCGCGGCCTCCTCTCGCGGATGGCCAACCAATCCGGCAACCTCGGCCCGCCACGCCTGCCATAGTCCCAGGCGCCCTGGCGTGACCGGAGCGCGCCCATCAACTGTCCCGTTAGTCCTGTCTGCAATCTGGAAAGTGAGAGCCCAGGGTGAGTGACAGAGCGGAAGCCGTAGTTTCTGAGGGTTCAGCGACGCCTGCGCGCCGCGGGGCGGGCCGTATCGCCGTCATCATCGCAATGGTCTTTGCCGCGCTGCTGACCATCGCCTACTGGCTGGTCTGGTTTGGCGGAGGACGCGATCTGCTGGCCTCCTCGCACGCTCTCTCCTATTACACCTTCGAGAACGCATTCCCCGCGGCGGATGGCTGGCTGACGTTGACATTGCTGCTGGGAGCGCTCGGGCTCTGGCTGAACCGTCCCTGGGGATTGCTTTGGGGGTTGCTGGCGGGCGGCGCGGGCGTCTACCTGGGCTGCATGGATGTCCTTTTTGATCTGGAGAACGGTATCTATCTGGTCCCCAAAGGGGGTGACCCCAGCGCGGTCGCTATCGAGGCCACCATCAATGCGCTGACCTTCTTGCTCGCCGTCATCATACTGACCTACCTCTGGCGGCAGCGGCGCGCGCTGCTGGCCAGCGACTGACCGGACGGCGCGGAGCGGGACAGGAACTGCGATGGCTAGCGCGGGGCCGGGTAGATGGAGAGGTTGGAGAAGCGCGCCTCGACCCCGGTGCTGAGGATGATCAGCCCCGCGCCGCCGCCCGTTGGTCCACCCGCCTGGAGCGGGACGGTAGCGATATATGAGCCGTTGACATAGATCGTCACGGTCTGCGCCGCGCTGTGCGTGATGAAGCCGAGCGTATTGGCGACGTCCACGCCTGGTTTGATCGCGTCGGCGTAGCCACCTGCCAGATAGCGCCAGCCATCATGATAGAACCACAGATAATATTCGCCGTTGGGCGCCAGGAAGAAGGCGTAATATTCCTGCCCGCCCGCGCCGGTGTCGGTGACGAAGAACCGCATGCCCGCCAAGTCGCCTGACTCGCCACTCTCGAAGCGCATCGTCACCTGACCGGCATATTCGGACGCCGTGAGCGTCGTAGGGATGTTGGCGGTGGCGGGCTGCGCGACGTTTTGGCTGACCAGATCCAGCCCCGCGTTGGTGAAACTCATCTGTCCGCCGCTTACCTGCCATTGTCGCTGATTGGAGGTCAGGTTATCCGTGAAGAGCGGCGCCTGCGCTACCACCGCGCGCAATTGCTGGTTGGCCGCCACCGCCTCCGGCGAGAGCGGCCTCTCCGCGCTGCGCTCAGTGGCCACCGCGTTTGGCCCCTGGAAATTGGCGAGGATGGCGCGCGGGCGCACTCCGGCGCTGTTGAGCGCGAATAGACCCACGCCGCAGGTCACGATCGCGATCAGGGTCGCCGCCGCGGTCGCCAGCGCCAGCGCCCGCCACATCGCAGAAGGTGGCTCATCGGGCAGATTTGTGGAATCGCTCTGCGGCGGCCGCCGCGGCGCGCGCTGGGCGGGATTGGAGCCGTCCAGCGTTCGTTGGCCGCTCAGCCGCGAAAACTCCTGGGTGACGCCGGATGAGCCCGGCGCAGTAGCCAGAACCGACGCGAGGTCACGCACGAAGCTTTCGACGCTTCCGTAGCGCTGCGTAGGATCGGTGTCCAGCCCGCGCAGGAGGATGGAGTCCAGCCCCTCGGGCGCCTCGGGCAGCAGCGCGCTCGGCTCCAGAATCTCGGCCGAGCCAACCGCGGCGCGCGCCAGCAGGGCGCGGGCGTCGCCCGCGCGCGGCGGACGGCCAGTGATCAGGTAATAGGCGACAGCGGCCAGCGAGTACTGGTCGGAGGCAGGGTCCGCGGGCGCGCCCGCCAGCCGCTCCGGCGCGGTGAACTGGAAGCGGTCCAGAATCCAGGGCTCCTGAGCGGCGGGAGCGTTGGATGAGACGAGTTGCGCCGCCAGCGGGACCATGTCACCCTGGCCGAAATCGCTGAGCGCGGCCAGTAACCCTCCGCGCGAGGAGCGGCGGATAAAGATGTTGGATGGCTTGACGTCACCATGCGCCAGTCCGGCGGCGTGCGCGCCCGCGAGCGCCTGGCCAATCTGGGTGATGAGCCGTCCCGCCGTCGCGGAGCGCATCGGCAGCGGAATGGCTGGATAGCCGCTGGCGGTGCGCCGCGCCAGCGCGTCAGCGAGCGAGCCGCCAGGAGCATAGGCCATGACGACGCCGGCCCGGCCCGCGTGCTCGACGGAACCATAGAGGGGAATGACATGCGCGGCGCGCAGCGCCTGTGCGCGCGCGGACTCGGCGAGTACAGTCTGGGTGAGCGTGTCACTGGCGGGCGGGCGCATGATCTTGATGGCGACGGGACGGTCCGCGGGCGCGTCCACCAGCGAGGTATCCGGCGCCTGCGCGCCCGGAGGGTTCTCAGCGCGCTCGGCAAGATACACTTCGCCCAGGCCGCCGCCGCCAATCCTGCGCTGCAGCGCCCAGGGTCCGAACGTCGCGCCTTCCAGGCTCGCTCCTGGTCCAGTCACACTGGCCTCCCGTGGCGCGCTTCCCGGCGACGGGCCAGCCCCATCGCTTTCGCGCCCGCTCTCAACGTTGAGCCGCGCATACGCTCTCCGCGATGGGCAGTATAGTGGCCAGAACGGACGACTCGCAAGCCGCATAGGCCGCACAGGCCAGACATGTTGGCGCCAGTCGAGTGACCTGTCGCGTATCATTGGGGCGCTAACATGACCCCACGCCTCTCGGCGCGCGCGGCAGAAAGCAGCCTAAAAGTAGCCTATATGAATGCGGGAGCAAGGCGTGAGCGACACATGGATTGACGACGCGGAGCGATTGTCTCTGCAGTTCTTCCGCGAGGTACGGGAGTCCTTCGCCTTTCTCAAGAGCGCATACAAGTACTATGGGCCTGCTAGCGAGAAGATCGAGGGACCGACGGATTACCGTGACACCACCGCAATCGCGGCGTACACCCACTATCGCATGCGCGTGAAAGTCGGCTGGTACATCTCCTCGGGCAATGCCTATGTTCGGTTCGAGACACCGCAAATCCGCAATGGTCTGCCGACGGCGCAGGAGGTGGAGGCGCGGCGCGCGGCGTATCCGTACTTCATGGACCTCTATGGGCTCGCGCGCTTGCTGGGGAAAGCGGAAGATCCCGATTTCCTGTTGGGCGATGTCTGGAACCACTACGAGAGCAAGTCCAGGAAGCGTCGGGAACTGCTGGAGAACGATCTTCGCGGTGTGCTGGATGGCCTGGCGCGCGCCACGGAGCGCTACGCGAGCCATGTGCTGGCCGGGGACAGCTCGCAGTTCGCCGCAGTGTACGCCTACCAGGACACGCATAAGGATGACTACATTCGCGGCAGGAAGAAATAAATGCAGACTCCGGAGAAACGTTGGAGAGCTCGCGGCGCCCTTCTTCCTCGCGCCGTGATAGAGCGCTCCGGCGGTGAGCAGGCGTCGTGTGCAGCGCCGCCCCGGCGACAAGGTCTTCTCCGCGCAGCCGCAGGACTAGGGCTGGGGAGGCGCTAGCGATTCGAACAGGGCTTGCGCCCGGGCGCGGAGCACCCCACACCAGTCCGCGTCACCATAGTCGGGAAAGTAGGCCAGCATCGCCACGATTTCGTGATAGGTCGCCACGGTCGTCAGCAGGCGTGAAATGTCCTCGCGGGCGTGGGCGATAAAGGCGGTATCTCCCGGCAGGCCCTCTGTTGTGCACACGCGGTCCTGCTGGGGTCCGCGGGTCACAAAACGCCCGCCGGCTTCCTCCCACGGCCCCGGGCGCGCCTGCTCTGCCCGCGCGCGAATCGCCGCCAGTTCCGCCGCGTTCAGGATCGTCTCGTCAGCCATCGCCGCCCTCCTTCACGCTCCCGCGCCATGAACGGGCGCCGCGTCCCTCCCGGCGACGTGGCGCGCGAATACCGCCGCGCGCTCCCATTGTGCCATAGGCAGTAGGCGCTCTGCTCCAACCGGCCAGCCGGATTGCGTATAACATACTGGTGATGACAAGGCGCCGGGCGGCGTGAGCGTTCGGCGGCGAATGATAGTGAGGAGACCCGCATGCGGTTGGGACGGCACATGCCGGTGACGCCAGCGCCGAAGGAGGCGCTGCGGCTGACACGCGAGGTGGGCGGCGACGCGACGCAGATATTCGTCACCAACCCGCGCGCGTGGCGTCCACCCGCGGAGAAGCCCGCTGAGGCGGAGGCGTTCCGCGCGCTGCGCGCCGAGCTAGGCTCCTGGCCAGTCGCCGTTCACGCCAGCTACCTCATTAACCTGGCCTCATCGAACCCGGAGGTGGCCGAGAAGTCGGCAGAATTGCTGCGGGTGACGATGGAGCGAGCGGCGCTGGTCGAGGCGCAAGCGGTCATCTTCCATAGTGGCAGCCACACCGGCTCCGGCGAGGAGGCTGGGCTGGCGCGTATCATCGCCGGGGTGGACCGCGCGCTGGACGGGCTGGAAGGACCGGGGCCGCTGCTGCTGCTGGAGAATGATACGGGCGGTGGCGGCAAGATGGGCGCGCGCTTCGAGACGCTGGCGCGCGCGCTGGACGCGCTGCCGCGGCATGCGGAGCGGCTCGGCGTCTGTCTGGACACGGCGCACCTCTGGGGCGCGGGCTATGATATCAGCACAGCAGAGGGGGCGGTCCGCACGCTGGACGAGGCCGACAACACGTTCGGGCTGGCGCGCGTCCCCGTCTGGCACCTGAACGACGCGAAGGCCGGACTGGGCAGCCATCTCGACCGCCACGCGCGGCTGGGCGAGGGCGAGATCCCACTGGAGGGCCTCACGGCGCTGCTCCGCGACCAGCGCCTGGCGGAGGCGACGCTCATCATGGAGACGCCGTTGACCACGCTGGGCGACGCCAGCGAGGAGGCGCCGGACGACGCCAGCGCGACAAAGACCGACTGGGCGGCCGAGCGTGAGCGTTTCACGAAGGCGCGGGCGCTGGCTGGGCAGGCGTAGACAGGCCCTGCCCGCATAATCGAAAGTAATGAAAGGCGCGCAGTATGAACGGCATCGACGCGACTGAAGCCCAGCCGGATTGGCGTGAACAGGGCATACGCGTCATTCCTAGCGACCAGCTTGATACGAATACGCCACAGACGCCGGGAATGAACCGCGCGGCGGCGATCAACCACGCCATGTGCGGGGCGAACAAGCTTTGGGCGGGAGCGGTAGTCATCCACCCCGATGCGCGGACGGGCGCGCACCACCACGGCCCGCTGGAGAGCGTGATCTACGTCATCAGCGGGCGGGCGCGCATGCGCTGGGGCGACCGGCTGGAATACACCGCCGAGGCTGGACCCGGCGACTTCATCTTTGTCCCGCCCTACGTCCCGCACCAGGAGATCAACGCCCGCCCCGACGAGCCGCTCTCCTGCGTCCTGGTCCGCAGCGACCAGGAGCCGGTGGTAGTCAACATCGAGTTGGAGGCGGTCGCGGAGCCTGAGACGGTGCGCTGGATTGACCCTGGCCACCCTGCGGAGCGCAACTCTTAGGCGGGTGTCGCCATCGGTCTATCCTTCGGTCATCGCGTATATCGTGGCTGGCGCCCCCACGTTTGCCCTAGATACGGCGCCAGCGTGCGCAAGCTCACAGCATCAGCGCGCTGGCGGGGGCCGCTTGCCTGGTGGCGAGAGAACCGCCGCCTGAATTCTTCTCCCCACGGGCGAGGAATGCCATCTGGATGCGAGGGCTCCTCGGGGTGATATTTGTCATCTACAACTGCTGACGGAACTCACTACCGGCGCGCATTCGCCGCCTCTACACTACGAGCGAGAACGACAGGCGGCGGCGACCGCGGCCCAGGATGCGCTGGCCGGGACGCCCCGCTCCGCTCCCGGTCTCGAAGGAAGCGTAGAGCATGAACGCGCGCGCCGCTCACATCCTGACAGCGCTCTGTGGCCTGGCTGGCACCGCTCTGCTAGTGGTGTATTTTCTCGCCGCGCCGCCGCTGCCCTCCGCCAGCGCCAGCATGGCCGAGGTCGTCGGCGTGGCGACAAAGTACCATAACACGTGGTTTCTAGGCGCCTGGATCCAGGCGACCGGTTCGGCGCTCTCGGTGGTCTTCTTCATGGCGCTCGTCCATCTGGCGGGCGGCGCGGGCAAGCTGGCGGGGACACTGACGCTGCTCGGGTCGTCCGTGCTGCTGGCGGTGACGCTGATCGAGGGCGCGTTCACGATAGATCTGGCGCAGGCGGCGGTGAACGGGCGCGACGTGACGGCGCTCACTAGCTATGACCAGATGAGCGTCTTCATCCACATCTTCCCGATGGCTCCCGCGCCGCTGATCTACTTGCCGTTGGGCGTCGCCCTGCTGGGGTCGCGGCTGTTGCCGCGGGTGTTTGGCTGGCTGGCGATCGCGCTGGCCGTCGCGTTCGTTATCGCCGGATTCGCCGGGCTGTTCACCACGCCCATCCTGACGCTCATCCCGCTGGCGCTGCAAATCCTGTGGGTTCCAGCCACGGCGGTGACGCTGGCGGTTTCGCGCGGGTGGCCACCCGCCAGCGCCGCATAGCGCGGAGAAAATAGACACGTCCCGGATGGGCGGCTTTGCCGCTACCATCCGGGACGCGCGTCGCTGGAAGGTGGGTCAGGAGAGAATCTTCACCGCGCTGGAGAAGCCGGTGTTCAGCGTGAACTGCTGGGTGATGTGCAACAGGCCGAGGCCTTCGAGTTGCTGGGCGCGCTTGAGCGGGCCAACGTCCAGCGGGCGCAGCCCGCCAGCCTGAAGGATGGCGGCGATGCGCGCTTTGGCGTCGGCGTCATCGCCCGCGAGAAAGACATCGAGTGGCTGCCCGGCGATGGAGCCCTGCGTGAGTGGTCCCGCGAACGTGGTGTTGAACGCCTTGACGACCTTCGTGTTGGGCGCGATCTTCGCGACTTCCTCGGCGGCGGAGGTCCCCGGCGTCGTCGCAAGATCGTTGAACTCCGCGTTGAGGGGATTGCTGATCTCGATGAGGATCTTGCCCGCAAGCTGGTCGCGGTACTGGGTAATGACATCCAGTTCAACAGGATAGTAGAGCGCCGCCACAACGATCTCGTCCTGAAGCGTCGCCCCCGCGACCGCCGCCGTGACGGTCGCGCCCTCTTTGGCGCTCGCGCGCAACTCGCTTGCCAGCGCCTCCGCTTTCTCAGGCGTGCGGTCGAAGATGGTGACGGATTGACCCGCGGCCACCAGGCGTGTTCCAATGCCCCGCGCCATGTTTCCGGCGCCAATGATGGAGACTGCCATATCGCTCTGTTTCCTTTCCCGTTTCGCCCAGGTCGCTCTTCCGCGATGGGTCAGCGGGATGGGCGAAGACGGGCGAATGACATGATGCGCGTGGCCAGCCATAACCACGCCTACCCTCTCGTTATATCCGGGAGTTGGGCGCCATCGCTAGTTGTGGCGATCGGGACGCTGCCCGAGTGTTCCTCGTTTTGGTCCTCGGGGCCGGGGCGGTCGAGAGCGCCAGGTCGTGGCTCCGGACGCTGGATTGGCGTCGTCAGGCGCGGGGCGCGCAGCAGCGCCCGGTCCACGACGCCACCGGGGCGCGGCTCCTGCGTCGGGGTCGTCGTGAAGGCGGCGGGCGTGCTGACAGACTCTGGCTCCAGATGCGGGATGCGGCCATTCGCGCCATTCGCGCCATTCGCGCCATTCGCGCCGTTGGCTAGCGTAGACTGCGGGGTCACGACGGCGATATCGGCGACGGGAATGGCGTCAACGGAAGCGGGTGGCGGCGTCGCGGGCGCGCCGAGCAGCGCGGGCGGCGCGAAGGCAGGCCCTACCGCCGCCAGAGCCGATGCGGCGACCCCGGCCAGTCCGGCCATCTGCTCCGGCGACGGAGCCTCGGCCTCACGGACTAACTGCTCGATCTCGTCGCTATCGAGTTCCTCGCGCTCCAATAGCGCCTCAGCGACGGCGATCAGCGCCTTGCGGTGGCGCTCGACCAGCGCCCGCACCGCGACGTACGCCTCACGCATCAGCTTCTCAGCGGCGTCGCGCAGCGCCGGGTCGGTGTACATGCGCTCAGGCGCCATCGTCGCCGCGGCGGAGAAGAAGGTGTCGCCCATGCCCCAGTGCGCCACGTAATGCAGCGCAAGCTGCGTCGCGTTGACCAGGTCGCCGCCGACGCCGTTTAGCCGCACGTTGAGGAAAAGCTCCTCTGCGGCGCGGCTGGCCAGCGAGACCTCGATGCGGGCGAAGACCTCCTCCGCCGACTGGGTAACGATCTCTTCCAGCGGCTTGGCCTCGACAAACGCCTCACCCGAGGACCCAAGACGCTTGACGATCGTCGCGTGCGCCACGCGGAAACGCGGCAGCAGGAAGAACTGGGCGATGGCGTGTCCGGCCTCGTGATACGCCAGGCGGCGCTTCTCCAGGCTGGAGAGCGCGCGCGGATAGCGGATGCCATACTCATGCGTCTCGCGGGCGATGGCGATATCGTGGTAGGAAATGGAGTCGCGGCCATCGAAGTGGGCGATGACCACCGCCTCGTTGATGACGTGCTTGATGGCTACCGGAGTGTAGCCCATCATATCGGAGACCAGCTTGGCCATCGAGATGTCCTCGTGGCGCACTTTGTTCAGGTAGTATTCGACGACCTCGCCGCGGTGCGTGTCGGTCGGCGGAGCGACGACGATCTTGCGGTCAAAGCGGCCGGGGCGCAACAGCGCGGCATCCAGTGACTCCGGGATGTTGGTCGCGCCAATAGTCAGCACCGGATCGCGGCGATCAGAGCCAGAGCGCACGCCCAGCGCCTTGAGTCCCTTGCGCCACCACGACTCATTGATCGGCGGCGGGTCCATCTGCATCAGCAGTTCATTCAGGCCGCCGGTCCCGCCCATGCCGAACATGCCACCCGCGCCCATGCCCATCCCCATGCCCATATTGGGACCCTGGCCGCTGGAGCGCGACATGCCGATGGCGTCGAACTCGTCCATGAAGATGATGCAGCCGCCATACTCGCGCGCCAGCCGCCGCGCCTTGCGGTAGAGATTTTTGATCATCAGCACGTCCATGCCGATGAACATGGCGCGGAAGCTCGCGGCGCTCGCGTAGGCGAACGGAATGCCAGCCTCGGTCGAGATGCACTGCGCCAGATAGCTCTTGCCGGTCCCCGGCGGGCCAACCAGCAGCAAGCCGCGACTGATCTCGCCGCCCATCTCCTTGAAGCCCCGGACGCCTCGCATCAGCGTGACGATGCGCCGCGCGGCCTCCAGCACCTCCGGGTTGCCCTTGTAGTCAGCGAACGTCACACCCGTCTCGCCTGGCAGCACCCAGTAGATGCGCGGGCGCCCCAGGAACCAGAAGAGCGCGACAAACTGGACCAGGATTAGGAAGACGACGAAAACGATCTGGATGACGAACTGCAGCACGGTCCCCGGCTGCGGCGGCGAGGCGACGATGAGCGGGACCCATTGGGTACCGATGTAGAGCAGGATGAGCGCGACGATGAGCACAGCCCACCAGCGGCGGCGCAGGAAGCGCCCAAAATCATCCAGCGAGCGGTCTATCGAACGCTCGACGGCGTTGCGGTCGGTGGCCATGCTGAGCCTCCTTCTCCATGCGGCGCAACGGTCGCGACCACCCTTCGCGGTCCGCGCGGCGCCTGGACCTGGGACAGTCTATCTGATGCTACGGACGCGAGTTGCGGTCCGCGGGCTACGGTCAATGTGAGTTCAGAGTGTGCTAATTCTGGTAATCAGGCCGCTGGTCCCGACCACGATGTATAAGGTGACGATCTGCGCCTGGCCTGAAAGCGTGCCATAAATCTCGATCGTGTAATGCGACGTGCCGTCAGACGCGTGATAGCCGCCCGAGTAGACCATGCGCGTCGTCTGGACGCCCTGGGCGCGCTCCTGGTTCAGCGACGCCTGGACCTGGTTCTCGGTGACACCAGACTGCGAGCGGGCGCTGGGGTCCAGGCTGTCCCAGACCTCCTGCCCGTTGAAGGTAATCTCGCCGTGCAGGTAGTGAATCACGCTGTTGGGTAGCGCCGGCAGGCCGGGCCGCTCGATAGTCAGCGGCGGCGGGCCGGGCAGCGTCAACTGGCGCACGACCACTCCTGTGGCGATCAACCCGATCAGCAGAACGGTCACCACCAGGGCGACGCGTTTGTGACGCCGCGCAGCCTGGACGCCCAGATAGACCCCGAGCAACGCCTTGCGCAGCGGCCACTTGAAACCCTCCCAGACTTGCGAGCGCGGCTTGGGGTCGGGCGTATAGCGGTCTTGTGGCGGCTCCATAGGCGGGTGGGCAGGCGCCGACGGTGGCGCGACGGCTGCCAGCGCGCGCGGTGGCGCATAGCCTGGCGGCGGCGCATAGACTCCTGGCGGTGGTGGATACGCCCCAGGAGGGGGATACGCGCCGTGCGGCGCCTGTGGCGGCGCGGGCGGCTGCGGCGCGGACCCGCCAGGCCCCGAGCCATACGGCGAGAGCGTATCACCCATGTGCGTCCACCATTCCTGGAATTTCTGAGCATCTGTGGCGCATGCGCATCATCGCGCGAGGCCGGGGTCCTGGAGGCGGTCATCGCCAGCGCGCCGGGCGCCGTGTCGCCAGAATTACAGACGCGCGATAGCGGCGTTCCGCTTCATGGCCGGCCATCAGCTCACCGGCGCCGGTGGGGAGCGGGCGCGGTGTCAGCCTGCGCCCTTCCCCGCGCAACGTTGTGGGGGATTGTAGGGTGCGCCAGAACGGAGTGTCAAGCAGCGGACGGCGTAGAAAGCGGCGACGTCGCTAGCGCGACGTCGCATCGCAGGCGCCAAATCGCCACAATATACGGCGCTCCTCCGTTAGCGTTGCGCCTCGCGCTCGAGGCGGGCGGCGCGCTCGGTGAGCGCCGCCAGGTCAGCGTTCCAGGCGCCCAGACGGATGCGCGCGGCGAGACGCTCCAGGGTCGCGGCGGCCTGCTCGCGCGCCTGCGCCACCTGGAGTTCTGGCCGGAAGTCCTGGGGCGCGCCAATCGCCGCCTGTGACTCCGCCGCGTCGCGCGCGTCTTGCGCGTCGAGACGGGCAAAGAGCGCGCCCGCGCCATTACCCGCGCGCTCGCCCGCGCGCGCCCAGAGTGAGCGCAGCGCCCGCGCGCCGCGTGGTCCCTGCCGGTATCGCGCCATTCGTGATATGCTCCCTTCTGGGCCAGGCCGGTCTTGGGCGCCGCGTATGAAGTGGCGCGCGGAATCGACGGGCGCCCCGCGCAAGTTCATGGGGCGCCTCCAGGACGCGACGCCCGCCAGATCACGGCATGCGCCCAAAAGCCGAACACAGGAACATTGGTTCGAGAACCTGTCGCGCAGTGTACGGCGCGCGCCGCGCCGCCGTCAATCTCCTGGTCCAAATGACGCCGCTATCCGTTGTTATACCAGAGGCAGGCGAACGCCTGCCGCCCGGCTTCCCAGCGCCCGATTCGAGTCCTATACCCTGGTCGCGGTGGCGCCCGCGTCTCACGGCGGAGGCCCTATCTGTGAGCTCGTCATCATCATCCGCGTCCGCGCCCTCACAGCCGTCACCGGGACTGAACGACCCGGAGCGCGGTGTGGCTCCGGCGTGGCGCAGCGGCCTGCGCCTGCCCGGCGGTTTCCTGCTGCCCGGACGCGTGGTCGCGCTGGCGGCGCCGTTCTTCTGGTATCTGGCCATTCCGCTGGTGATCTTCTTCACCGCGCTCATGCCGCGACTGAGCCTGGCGCGCTCGCTCGATCTGGTCACGGATGAGAGCGTCTACATCCCAACGGGCATGCTGGATGTGCGGCTGGTACGCGACCATGACTTCAGCAGTCCCCTCTGGCTGCAAAACTACGAGGCGCCCGCGCTTCCCAAGCTGATTATCGGCTGGGGCTCACTCTACGGCGCGTACCATCTCCCCGGGCATTCAGGCTGGCTCTATGGCGCGCGGCTCCCCGCCGCATGGCTCTCGGCGCTGACTCTCGTCGCCTTCTACCTGCTCACGCGGCCAATCTTCGGGCGACGCGCGGCGGCCCTGGCCGCGCTGGCGCTGGCGCTTAGCCCGTGGCTGGCGTTCTTTGGCGCGCTGGCCTACCTGGATACCTACCTGTTCTGCTTCATCACGCTGGCCGCGCCACTCATCTGGCACGCCGCGCGTCGGCCCTGGGTCTACCCCGCGCTGGGCCTCTTCGCCGGGCTGGCCTTCGGCTCCAAATACACAGCTTTGGCGCTCTTACTTCCATGTATCCTGTACCTCGCCTATTACTACACCCTGGTCGCGCGACGGCCGCCACCGTGGCAAACCGTCCTGGCGCCCGTCGTAGCCGCACTCACGGTCTACATCTCCGACCCAGCGATCTGGATCAACCCGCCTCTGCGCCTCTGGGACAGCTTCCTATTCCAGTTCAACCACGCGACCAACGGGCATGATGTCTTCTGGAACGGCCGGGTGTGGGAGCATGTGCCGGTGGGCATTGGCGTCTTCATCCTGCTGGCCAAGCTGAGCCTGCTGCTGACTATCCCGGCGGCGGTCACGCTCGGCTGGACGGTGTGGCGGCTCTACCGCGCGCGGAGCGCGCCGGGTCCGCTGGATGACCGCGCGGCGTTCGCGCTGTTCTGGCTGGTGGGCCTGTTGCTGCCCTTCGGCAGCCTGCCCATCATCGTTGGCACCCACTACATGCTCCCGCTGGCCTCGCCGGTGGCGATGGTCGCCGCGTGGGGCTTGGTTCTCGGCGCGGACACGCTGGCGCGGCGCGGCGCGGCCCCATTCGCCGCGCAACTGACGGCGCGGCTGAGCGCGCGGCTGGGCGCGCGCGCAGCGGCCCCAGCGCCGGGTCTGGGCGCGGGCTGGTCGTGGGCGCGCGCGGCGATCGAGGTCGCGCTGATGGTGGTGGTGATCGTCGCGCTGGTCGCCCCACCGGCCTATGGACTGGCCACAGTGCGCCAGGCGGAAGGCTACACCGCTGGCTGGCTGAACGGCGAGAATTCGACGCTCCAGGTCGCCTATCCCGCCTATACCGACGCGATCTACTGGATCATCGCCCACAGCCACGGCCGCACAACCGTGACACTCATCAGCACGCGGGGCGGGTTGGACTACTGGATGGGCACGCGCCAGAACCTCTTCCCGCAGCGCATCCGCCTGGCAGTCGGCACGCCGGCTAAATTCCCCTTCTCCCAATACATCATCTGGCCGGAGCACCTGGTACAGCGCAAGTTTCCCATGCCCCCCGACTTCCAGTCCCTGATCGTCGCCCGCATTCAGGGCGGCGCCACGACCTACTGCTACATCCTGCGCTGGCCGCACCCCAATCGCTAGCGCGCCGGCGGGCCATTTGGGTAATGCGAAACGGACCTACCGGCTGGCTCGTCCAAATTACCTAGAAGCAGATATAATCGCGTAGGCCTGCCGCAAACGCCCACCGTGACGCATGCGGCAAGGCGCGGACGCCTTGGCGCCCGCCTTGCGACGGTAGCCTCCGTTCTCTACCAAACCAACGGCTTGTTCAATAGCCAAGGATGCGCCGCTTTACCGCAGTGGTTCCCCCCACTGTGTCTGTTATCGCATGGCTCCAAGATGGTAGCTATCGCGTGGCTCCAGGTCGTGAGCAGGTCGAGCCGGCGCGCAGAAGAACACGACGCGCGCGCTCCCGCGAGTACCGCGCTTGACAACCTGAACGACCCTACCCCTGCGGCGCGGCGTCGAGGATGCCGACCTCTGAGCTCCATATGTGTTGGGAGCGGCGCCCGGGTGGGATGTTCCCCAATGATGGAGCCAGCTTCATGACCATTTCGCAGGCGCGGGGCGCGCCCACCGACGTTACGCCTGACGCCTCGCAGACGGGCGAAAGTGAGCGCGCAGACCTCCTGCGCGCCGCGCCATCCCAGCCAGCCGTGGAGCTGCGCGACGACACGTCGCCACGCGCGCGGAGACGCGCCTACGAACGCTGGCTGACAGGTGAGGTAGCGCAATCAGAGTCCGCGGCCGAGCAGCCGGCCAGCGTCCCCGACTCGCTGGCTGGCTATGCGACGCGCGCCGCGGAGCCGCTGGTGGTCGGCGCGCGGCGCTACCACACCTTCGCGCCCTACCAGGCGGTCTATTCCGCGCTCAAGACGTTCACGCTGGGCCAGCGGATCGCGCTGGCGCTGCTGGGGGTGACGCTGGCCGCCGCCCTGGTCCTGAACTGGACGCTAACTCTCATTGCCCTGCTCGCGCTGCTGACCGCCTTCTATCTGCTCGACCTCGCCATCACCGCGTCCATCGCGACCCGCACGCTCCAAAACAACACGACCGTCTTTATTGATGACGCCGCGGCGCGATCAGTGCGCCAGGGGTTCTGGCCGAGCTACACCGTCCTCTGTCCGCTCTATCACGAGGCCGAGGTCGCCGGGCAGTTTGTGCGCGCGATGCGCCTGCTCGACTATCCGACTGACAGGTTGCAGGTGCTCTTCCTGACCGAAGAGGACGATGCGGAGACGCGGGAGGCGTTGTTGGGCATGGGACTGCCCAGCCACTTCGAGGTCGTGACTGTGCCAGACGGCAAGCCGCGCACGAAGCCACGCGCCTGCAATTACGGGTTGATGCGCGCTACAGGCGACTTCATTGTCATCTTCGACGCCGAGGATATCCCCGACCCCTTGCAACTCAAGAAAGCCGCGCTGACCTTCGCACACCACGGGCCAGAACTGGCCTGCGCCCAGGCTAGCCTGAGCTTCTATAACCCCTATCAGAACGCGCTGACGCGCTGGTTCACTGCCGAATACTCGTTGTGGTTTGGGCTGACGTTGCCCGCGCTGCGGCGCACGAAGAGCTTCCTGCCGCTGGGCGGCACATCCAACCACTTCCGCACGCGCGTGCTGCGCGAAGTTGGCGGCTGGGACCCGTTCAATGTCACCGAGGACTGCGACCTGGGCGTGCGTCTGGCGCACTATGCCTACACGACGGCCATCGTGGATTCGACGACCTATGAGGAAGCCAACCCTGACCTGAAGAACTGGCTCCGCCAGCGCTCGCGCTGGATCAAAGGCTACATGCAGACCTACCTCACCCATATGCGGCGGCCGCTGCGCTATCTGCGCGAGGGGCGGCTGCGCGAGTTCTTCTGGCTGCAGGTCATCGTTGGGGGACGTACATTCACCCAGCTCGTCAACCCGCTCCTGTGGCTGATGACGCTGGTCTACATCATCTTTCCGCAGGCGCTTAGCGCGCCCTATCATGCCCTCTTTCCGGCTCCAGTCTTCTATGCCGCGGCGTTCTGTCTGGTCGCTGGCAATCTGCTCTACATCTATATGTATGTGATTGGCTGCCTGAACCGCGGCCAGTACCTGCTCACACTCTGGGCGCTGCTCATCCCGGTCTACTGGCTGCTCATGAGCGTCGCGGCGTATATCGCGCTGTATCAGCTCATCACGCGACCGCACTACTGGGAGAAGACGCGCCACGGCCTGAGCCGCGCCGTTCTTATGGAGGGGCGGACGCAAAGCGCCTTGGAGCGTGATCTTGAGCCCGCGCGGACGCTCGCGCGCGGGCTTGGCGGCGATGTCGCCGCCGCGAACCGAGCGGTCTGGTCGGCTCTGGCGCGGAACCGGATCGCGCGCTGGCTGGCCGCGGCGCTGGCGCGCGGGCCGCTCAAGGAAGCAAGCCTCTATGCGCAGGATGAGCTGACGCGCGCGCGCCGCACAGCCCGGCTCAACCGCGCGCGCGACGCGCAGGTGGCGCCCACACTGGCGCTGCCCGTCGCGCCAGTTGTGGACATGCTCTCAACCGTGATGACGACCGCTGTCACGCCCGACGTGATCGCCGGCAACGTTCCTGTCGCCGCGCCCCGGCCGCGTCCGCGCCTCGATGCCCTGCCCGCGGTCGGCGAGGCGCGGGCGGCCAAGACGAAGCGCGCGCGGCTGGCGCTGCCGTCCTGGCTGGCCTGGCTACACGACGGCTGGCTGATGGCGGCGCTGCTCACCGCGATCACAGCCAGCGCCATCGCCTGCATCTATTATTTCCAGCATCAGGACTTGCTGCTCTACACTGACGGCGAGTCGCACATGACCATCGCGCGGCGCGTCTTTGAGAGCGGCACGCCTGGTCTGGCGCAGCTTGGCTCCAACTGGCTGCCGCTGCCGCACATCCTGCTGTGGCCCTTCGTCTGGAACGACTTCCTCTGGCGGACGGGATTAGCGGGCACACTCGCCGCCGCGCCGTGCTACGTGGTCGCGGCGGTCTACACCTTCCTCAGCGCGCGCGAGATTACGGGCAACGGCGCCGCGAGCTATGTGGGCGCGCTGGCGCTGATCCTGAACCCAAATATCCTCTACCTCCAGACCACGCCGCTGAGCGAGGCGACCCTGCTGGCCGTGACCGCCGCGACCTGCTTCTACGTCGTGCGCTGGGCGCGAACAGACGCCCCGCTGTCGCTGCTGGCGGCGGCGCTCTGTGCGCTGCTGGGCGTGATGACGCGCTACGAGGGTTGGTCGTTCTTCATGGCGCTCGTTCTGGTCATCGCCATTGTGGATATGGCCAAGCGCGTGAGTTTGCGGCGGATCACTGGCGACCTGGTCGTCTTCGCGGCCCCGGGCTTTGCGGGTATCACGCTCTGGCTGCTCTGGAACTTTCTCCTGACCGGCAACCCACGCTACTTCCAGAATGGCCCGTACTCGCCTTCGGCGCAGCAACACATCTTGCGCCAGGAAGGCTTCCTGCCCACCTACCATCAGCTCTGGCTGGATCTCCATACCTACGGCGCCGACCTGACGGAATACTTTGGCCCGCTGATTGTGGCGCTGGGCGCCATCGGCCTGGTGGTGTTCTTCGCCTCATCCTGGCGCAAGCCGGTTGGTGTCGCTACGCTGGCGCTTCTGGCGCCCATCGCGCTCTACCTGTTCTCGCTCTACAGCGGGCAGACAGTCATCTACCTGCCCGGCGTGACGCCCAGCAATGTCCCTAACCCGTTGTTCAACGTGCGCTACGCGACGTCGGCGGCGCTGCCGCTGGCAATCTTTCTTGCGCACATCGCGCAGCGATTGGAGCGTTTTCGCTGGGCGCCTATCGCGCTGGCGATCGCGATTCTCTCGCAGACCTGGCTCACATCGCAGGGCGGGATCATCTCGCTGCAGGATGGCAAAACTGGGCTCTCGTGCATCGTGCTCCAGCAGACCGACATCTTTCTGCTGGAACACTACAACGGTGGAAAGGTACTGGTTGATAGCTTCAACGATACCCACAACTTCGCGACCCTGGGTATCACCACCAACAGCGTGATCTATGAGGGCAACAACACGCTCTGGCGCGCGGCGCTCGCGAACCCCGCACGCTATGTCCAGTGGGTGATTGTCGCGCCGCATGATCTCGTGGCGCAGCACATCAACATCAACGGCAAACATTTCCTGAGCCATTACGTGCTGGTCGCGCGCGACGCGCATGGCTCACGAGTCTATTATTCGCGCAGCGCGCCGCCCTTGCCGGTACGACCGGCCCCAACAAGCGCGCTCCAGGTCCACGCCGCCTGCCGGACGGGGTTGCCGAGCCAGCCGGCGCCCAACGGCCAGCATCCAGGGACGCCATCTCCATCGAACCCCGAAGGGCCACACGCCTCCATTGCGCAACCCGCCGTGGGTCTGGCGGCCGGCTGGCTCCCGACGGACATGGCCGCCGCCTGGCATGAGGAGTTCACGCGATGAAAGCTCGAACATCCGCACGGCGCTGGGCGCTGGCTGGGCTGGCGCTGGTTGTCCTGGTAGCCACCGTGTTTATCGGCGCTTCGCGCGCCAACGATTTCAATGCGCTACACTGGACGCCGCTCGCCGGAGCCGCAGCGTCCAGCGCGACCGCCACCCAGCCTGCGGGCCGCCCCTTCGAGCAGGGTGTGGTCTATCCGAAGTGGGGCGCGACAGTGTATGGAATCAATGACGCCTCATGGGCTCCGTCGGTCCAGTCGATGCGCCAGCGAACCGGAGCGCGCTGGGTTGAGATGATCGTGAGCCTGGACCAGAACGGCTACAGCGCCACACAGGTATACGCCGGATCCGATACACTTCAGCCTGACGACCTTTACGTAGGGATTCTCTCGGCTCGCGAGGCGGGCCTGCAGGTCTTCATCGAGCCGCTGCTCAACGTGCGTGGCGAGCGCGACAACTGGAGCGGCCGGGTCAACTTTCCGACCCACGCGCAAGCGCAGGCCTGGTTCCAGAGCTATTGGCAGGCGTACCAGCCCTATGTGCGCGCGGCGCGCCAGGCGGGCGCCAGCCAGATCTCGATCGCGGCGGAGTATGACACACTCCAATCGCGATACCCCGACCTCTGGACGTGGCTGGCGCGCAAGGTCAAGTCAACTTTCCACGGGCCGGTCACCTATGACGCCAATCACACGATCCTTGGAGGCGCAGCGCCCGCCTGGATGCGCGACCACGCGCTCAGCTACATCGGCGTCTCGATGTACTACAGCCTGCAAACGGTCCCGCGGGACGTGACCGAGCCGCAGATCGTGGCCCTCTGGCAGCGCGAGCTACTCCCATTACTCGACAGACTGAGCGCGCAGGTGGGCAAGCAGGTCGTCCTGAGCGAGATCGGCTACCGGGACGCGACTGACGCGCTGCGCAATCCCTGGACCTGGCGCACCAGCGCGCCCGCCGACCCCGCGCTGCAGGGCGCGGCGTATGCGGCGGCGCTGGCGGTGACCGCTAGCGATCCGCATATCGCCGGCCTGTACTTCTGGGGCTGGAATGTTGGTCAGTTCACCCCTGGCCCCGACGCGATCTACGCGATGCGGGCCGCATGGTTATGACGCGACGCGGCGGGCCTTAGAGCCAGCCGTTGCGCTCGGCGGCCTGGGCGGCCTCGATGCGGTTCTGGCCGCCGGTCTTCTGGATGGCCGACGAGAGGTAGTTGCGTACCGTGCCTTCAGAGAGCGCGAGCGCGGAGGCGATCTCGGCGACGCTGGCCCCGCGCGCGGCGACGGCCAGCACGGCGCGCTCGCGCTCGGTCAGCGGGTTGGGGCCCGCGCTCAGCGCGCTCATCGCCAGCCCGGGGTCAACCACACGCTCGCCCGCGACGACGCGCCGAATGGCGGCGGCCAGTTGCGCGGCGGGCGCATCCTTGACCAGGAAGCCCGAGGCGCCGCTCTCCATCGCCCGGCGCAGATAGCCTGGGCGGCCAAAGGTCGTCAGGATAATGACCTTACAGGAGGGCAAGCGGACGGGTAACTCGGTGGCGGCGCTCAGACCATCGAGGCCGGGCATCTCGATGTCCAGGAGGGCGACATCGGGCCGGGTGGCCAGCGCGCGCTCCACCACTTCGTCGCCGCGTGCGACTTCGCCAACGATCTCGATGTCAGGCTCCAGCGCGAGCAGCGCCGCCAGCGCCCCGCGCACCATCGCCTGGTCTTCCGCCAGCAACGCGCGTATCATACGGTCGCGCTCCTCTCCCCGGTCTCCCCGGTCCTAACACTTGCCCCACTCCTGCTGGCAGGAACGGTGAAGCGCAGCGCGTAGCCGCCCTCAGCGCGCGGGCCGGAGCTGAGCGTCCCACCGAGCCGGGCAGCGCGCTCAGCCAGGCCGCGCAGCCCGTTGCCCGGCTCCTCGCCCCCGCGCGCGTCCAACGCGCCCTTGCCATCATCCTCGACCAGCAACGTATACTGGGCGTCATCCGCGCTGAGGGTCAGCGCGCAGGAGCGCGCGCGGCTGTGGCGAATGATGTTCGCGGAGGCCTCGCGCGTAGCCCAGGCCAGGGCCGCCTCGATGGCCGGCGGCGGCTGAACTCCCGCGCCGCGAATGACGCAGGTGATTCCCGCCACGGCCAGCAGGTCGCGCGCCGCGTCAAGCTCTCCAGCCAGCGTCATCTGGCGGTACCCTGCGACGGCCGCGCGCACATCACGCAGCGCCCCGCGGGCGGCTGACTCGATGCCCGCCAGCTCCGCCTGGGCGCGCTCTGGCGCGACGGACGCCAGCCGCCCCGCCAGCTCACTCTTCAGCGCGATGAGCGAGAGGGTGTGGCCCAGCAAGTCGTGCAGGTCGCGGGCGAAGCGCAACCGCTCCTCGGTAATCGCCAGCCGGGCAAGCTCGCGCCGGGCGATGCGCAGGTCGCGATTGGTGATGAACGCCCAGCGCATACCGATGACCGTGACGCCAACCACGGCGATCAGGCTGGAATCCTGCGCCGCGGTCACCAAAGTCAGCTCGTTCCGCGCCAGCGCGGTGAACGGTACGAGCGCGAGCGCGGCGGTCGCGATGAGCGCGGGGCCAATCGCCAGGCGGCGGGCAGCGGTAACGACGGCGAAGATGAAGAGCGTCCCCCAGTTGATGTCGACCGTGAAGATCATGAAGAAGGCGAGGGCGGACAGCAGCGCGGCAGGCAGTATGAGCCGCCAAAGCGGCCGCTGCGTGGAGACGGTCGTCATAGCGAACTCGCGGGCGTCCGCGCCGGTCGCCGGCAGATAGATGGCGAGAAAAGTGGCCGTTCCAGCCAGCGTCAGGATCAGACGCCAGATGGTATAGCTGGAGAACGCGGCGGCGACCGCGGGAATCAGCGCGGTCAGCCAGACAGTCGAGACAAGCCATGTCATCAGGACGATGAGGCGGGTCGAGCGCCGCTCCTCCGCCGCTGGTTCACTGCCGCTCATACGCCTCTCCTTAGCTCGCTGGGGCGCCCTCTGGCCGCTAGTGTACGCCATCGGTCCGGCGCGCCGGGCGTCAGCGGCGCGCCCGCCGGGAAACCCCAGTGATCGCGCCGCCATGTCGCATTTACCGAGTGCGGCTAGGAAGCAGGCTAACGAGCCAGAGGACAGATCCCGTGGTGATGCTGGCGACGACGGCCCAGTCGGTGACATCATGCACGCCGACCGAGTTGGGGTCAGGGTTGACGGCGCCCAGGACGATGAACGCGACGCAGGCGGCAAGCAGGAAAGCGACGACGCCAGTGACGCCGTTGCGGACGCCGCGTGTGACGCCCCTGGTCATCAGAGACATCGCCAGCGGGACGAGGATGAGCAGCGGCGTGAGGTGAAGCAGGTCAATGACCAGGCCGAAAGCGGGCGGAATGGGCTGGATGAAATTGCCATTCAGCCAGCCGATGCCGGCGGCCAGGACGACGACGCCGGCTACCTGCAGGCGGCTTGCGGGCGCCGTCGCGCGGGAGGCGGTCGCGGCGAAGGATGTGGCCGGAGTGGTGGATGGGGTGGACGATGTCATGATAAGCGCTCCTTGTGGCTGGTGGAGTGGCGTTCGCGTCTCCCCACTCAATCGCGGGTATCCGTCGCGTCGCGCCTGCTGTCTCCGATGCCACAAGTGTAGGCGGGAAGGCCTCTAACGCGGTAGTGAGAGCTGTCACCAGTCCTTTATGACAGTTGTCATGTCCCGCGCCCCCTAATAGGTAGATTAGCGGCGGCGCTTTCCCGCTCACGCGCCGCCGCGCATCAAAGCGTGGAGTGTGGCCCATGCGGCCTCTGGCGGCAAGCGCGCAAGGTCGCCATCGGACGCCGGGGCGACGGCGACGCGCGGGCCAAGCGGCGCCCAGCGCGCCGGGTCTGTGGGGCCGAAGACGGCGACGGTTGGCACGCCAAGCAGGCCTGCCAGATGCGAGACGCCGGAATCGTTGCCCAGGTAGCCCGCGCAGCGCGCCAGCAGCGCCGCCAGCGCCGCGACATCCAGCCCGCGCGCGACGGGCAGCGCCGCGCCGCTGGCGGCAAGGACAGCGGCGGCCACCGCCTCATCCGCCGCGCCCGCCAGCAATAGCGGCGTGTAACCCGCCTGCAGCGCCAGCGCCGCCGTGGCGGAGAGCCGCGCTGGCGCCCAGCGCTTGGCCGCGCCGCCGGAGCCGGGATGCAGCGCGATGACGCCATCGCCGGGCAGTCCCAGCGTGCGCCAGCGCTGGTCCGCCGTGCGGTCGCTGGCCTCTGGCCAGCGCAGCGGAGGAAGCGCCCGCCAGAGCGCATCGCGGTCGCCCGACGGCGTGACGCCCAGCGGGGCGAGCGCCCGCGCAAGCCAGATCGCGGCATGCTCGACGGGGGTGGATCCATCCTCTGGCGGCCGCCCAGGCGCGACGATGACGCGCGCGGCGCCGAGGCGGCGGAGGGTGGCGGACAGCGCGCTGTCGGGGTCGGACGCCCAGGCAATGACGGCATGCGCTGCCACCAGCGCGGCGCGGGCGCGCGGCGTCAGGTTGGCGGCGGTCGTCGCTGGATCGAAGATCGCTGACCAGTCCGGGAGGACCCACGGCCAGACCTCATCCGCCAGTCCGGAGGCCAGCGCCAACGGCAAGACATCGGCGCGGGCGATGAAGGTCAGCCGCGCGTCCGGCGCCCAGGCGCGCAACAGCGCCAGCGCGGGCAGCGCCAGCAGCGTGTCGCCCAAAGCGCCGGGGCGCAGAACGGTGATCCGCCGCGTCACGCGCTACACCTCCGCGCGGCCGCTGTGCCGCTGGGTGTGGCGGCGTTGTTTGGCGCGGTTGCCACAGTCACCCATCGAGCACCAGCGGCGACTATGGTTGCGGCTGGTGTCGAGGAAAAGCCAGCCGCAACCGCGCTCGTCGGCGCACTGGCCGACCCGGTCGCGGTCAGCCGAGGTCAGGAGCTCCGCGGCGGACCACCCGACGGCGAGGAGCGGCCATGTCTCCAGTCGCGGCTCCGGCCAGCCCCAGACGATATCCGCGCCATCCTGCGTCAGCCGCCGTCCATCTGGCGCGGCCAGCGCGGCATTGAGGATATCCAGATCGGCCTGCGCGGCGGGCTGGTCGTGGATCGAGGCGGCAAACAGGCGGTAGATCGCCTCGCGTAGCGCGATGGCCCGCGCCAGCGCCGCCTGCGCCACCCGCGGCTGGAGCGCGGCCGCCTGGCGCATGCGCTCGGCCTCCGGCGCGGTCAGCAGGCCCACGATCCCACCCCAGCGGACGAGGTCATCATGGCGCGCCAATCCCTCCTGCGGCTGGGCGCTGGCGTGGAAATCCACGGTGTTGGCGAAGAGCAGGCAAAGTGGCTCAACATGCGCCAGCGCCCCCGAGTCTTCACCGTTTTGCGCCTCCGCAGGAAGAATAGTCATGCGTCACATCCCTTCCTGTGTGTAACCGGCAAGACACCTCTTGACAGGTTATAGTATACGCCCTATAACCTCACCGTCTGTAGCGGGCTGGTCCTGCGCGGACTCGAAGGAGAGCGCACGCGATGCCACAAGCCACGGAAACGAAAGCGCAACTGATCGAGACGATGCGGAACTGGCGTGAGCGCTGGGAGGACGCGCTCTTCGCCATTGGCGAGGACTGCATGCTCTGCCCCGGCGTGGCGGGTGAGTGGTCCGCCAGGGATATCGTCGCGCATGCGGCGGCTTACGAGCGCTGGCTGATGGAATGGCTGGAGGCGTCGTCCCGCGGCGCGTCCGCGCGCCCCTCTCCTCTGGATGACGCTGACCCGCAGCGGCGCGACCGCGCGGCGCACCAGCTGACCCGCTCCTTCCCGCTCGATCTGGTGCTCGGCGATTCATGGCTGACCTGGGAACGGTTGCTGGTAGCCGTCGAGCGGCTGCCCGAGCAAGACCTGTTGGATAGCAGCCGCGCGCCGGAATTCGTGCGCCACCGCTGGGGCGCAGGGACACCGCTGGCCGAGGCGGTCGCCAGTATGACCTACGAGCACTACCGCGACCATCTGCCCGCGCTCCAGGCCGCGGCAAACGACACGCCATGTCCGGAACTCGTCGAAGAGCCGTGCGCCTGCTGACGGACGCGCGACTTCCGCATCCGCGACGAGGGCCTGCGTCCAGGGAGGCGCAGGCCCTTTCTTACGTCTTGGCCTATAACCAGCTATTCCACGGTGACAGGTTACCGCGCGTCCAGTATTAACCTAACCATTGACTGGCATATAGCTGGTTATATTTGGCGCACGGAAGGACGTCACACGCATGAGCGATGACCACCTGATGGACAGCCCGATGACCAAGGCCAGGCTGCTGGAGACCCTTCGACGCGGCCGCGCGCTGGGAAGAAGCGATTGACGCGGTCGACGGCCCGCGGCTGACGGAGCCCGGTTTCGCGGGCGTCTGGTCAGTCCGTGACGTGATCGCCCATGTCACCACTTATGAGCGCTGGCTGCTAGACGCGATGCTGGCGGCTGGGCGCCGCGAGCAGCCCGCGCCTTCCACGCTGGACGGTGGCGACATCGACGCCCGCAACCAGGTAGCGCATGAGCAGACCGCGGCGCTCTCGCTGGCGGCGGTCCAGGCGGAGGCGCGTGATGTCTGGGCGCAACTCCTGCCAGCGGTGGAACGTGTTCCTGAGGCAGAGCTCCTGGACCTCGACCAGGCGCCTGACTTCGTCATGAAGGGCTGGGGCCGCGATACCCGGCTTTGGGAGGCGATCGCCGGGCTAACCACTGAGCATTACGAGGAGCATCTGCCCGATTTCGCCGCCTGGGCGCCTGCGGCGGCCAGGCGCGAAGTGTAAGCCCTATGACGGAGCGCGGCGGCGTGTCAGGAGCCAGCGGTCGTGGCCGTCTCCATCACGTCGCCGCGCAGCAGTTCATTGACCAGCGGGTCGAGATAGTAGGCGGCGATCCAGGCGATGACCGGGGCGCAGACGGCATCACCAAAGCCGAAGAGCGCGTCGTTGAGCGTGCCGGAGATGGTAAACTCGCCGGCGCCCATCAGGCGGGCGGCCTCGCGCGGGGTGAGTAGCCTCACCTGGTAGCGGCCTTTCCCGGCCTTGAAGAGAATCTGCCGTCCGCTGCCGCCGCGCGGCGTGCGCAGACAGCCGGCTACACCATCGGCGCGTAGCTCGGCCATCGAGGCGCCATGGCGCATGCGGCGAAAGACTGTGCCATAACGCGGTTCCGCGCCCGCGATCATCTCTTCCGCCTGCGCGTGGTGGCGCGGTGACATCTGCCTGAGCAGGTAGGCCGCGCGCTCCGGCGCCCACCACTCCGGCGCGCCGTCGGGCAGATCATCGAGAATGCTCTCCAGCGTCCCGTCGCGCTCCGGCGGCTCGGGCAGCGGGCGGACGCGCCAGCGCACATCGGTGTTGGCCCGCATCGCCTCGACCAGCGCCGCTGGTCGCGCGCCGCTGACGGCGACCTCTGGCCCGGCGTTCGCTGTGGGCGGAAGGAGCGGCTCCTGCGCGCCGATGACAAAGAGGCGGCGGCGCGACTGCGGCGTAAAGCTGGCGGCGTCGAGGATCAGCGCGTCGGCCGCATAGCCCAGACGGTTGAGCGCCAGTAGAGCCTCGGTGAAGTCCGCGCCGCCACGAGAGGTGAGAAAGCCGGGCACGTTCTCCAGGAGGACGAGCGGCGGGCGGCGGAGGCCGAGCGCATCCAGCGCGGCGATAAAGCCCCAGAAGGCGGAGGACTGCTTGCCCGCCAGCCCCGCGCGTCCACCAGCCAGCGAGAGATCATTGCACGGGAAGGAGGCCGTCGCCAGCGTTACCGACGGAATGCGCTCGGCGGGCAGGGCGTGGATGTCGCCCAGAGCGAAATGGCCGCCGTCCCCCAGCGCATCGCCAAAGTGCGCCTGGTACATCGCCCGCTTGCGCTCGTCAATGTCGTTGGCGAAGACTGTGCGCCAGCCCTGCCGCTCCAGCCCCAGGCGCATCAGCCCAATGCCAGCGAAGAACTCGGCGCAGTCGCGCGCGGCCAGCCGCCCACGTAGCGCCGCCACCTCGTCGCGCGCGCCGGAGCTATCCGCGCTGGCGGCGCGGGCGATAGTCGCCACAGTCCCCTCCAAATCCTTCGCTACCTGGCTCTCCCAGACACGCAGCACCCGCCAGCCAGCGGCGAGCAGCGCGGCGCTGGCGGCGGCGTCGCGGCGCATGTTGCGGCGGATCTTGGTCAGCCAGTAGGCGCGCGACTCGGGACGCGCGCGCTCGAACTGCTGCTCCAGGGCGACCTTCCCCCGCTTGCGCCACTGGTTACCGTGCCAGAAATCACCGTCCACAAAGACCGCCAGCCGTGCGCCGGGAAAGACCAGATCAGGCTTGCCGGGCAGGTCCGCGACAGCGACGCGGTAGCGCAGCCCCCGCGCCCAGAGCGCCTGCCGCAGCCGCACTTCAGGCGTCGTATCGCGCCCGCGCACCTGGCGCATGATGGCCGAGATTTCCTCGGGGTCGCGGCGTGGGCGATTCGGGCGGTCGCCGCTCATTCCGCGCCGTCCGGGCCCAGGCCCGCGGCGGCGAGCATGGCCTCCAGCAAGCCGCCGACCACGACCATATGGCCACTGGGCAGGGTGGAATCGGCAGTGGCGCTGGCGATGGCCTCCGCCATGTCGGAGACGCTGGGTAGCTCACCCGTCTCCTGGCGGCGGGCAGCGGCCAGCCCTGGCGTGACGCGCTCCAGCAGCCGCGGCGTGACCGTCCCTTCGATGACGTCGCCGGTGACGAAGAGCAGCCGCAGCCCGCGCGCCGCGAAGTCCGCCTGGCGGGCGCGCAGGGCGTCCTCGCCGGCGCGCTTCGAGCGGGCGACTTCCTCATAGGCGGGCAGTTGCGGCACGCGGCCATAGAGCACCGCCCAGTGGCTCGTCACCAGGGTGATGACGCCGCCAGCGGGCATCAGCGGCAGCGCGGCCTCGACCAACGCCACCTGCGCGTCGCGGTTGATGCGCATGGGATAGTCGGGGTCGGCCCCGCGCGCGACCTTCTCCAGCCCGCCAGACGCGTTGAGGATGAGCGCGTCGAGGCGCGGCCGCCAGGCGGTGAATGCGGCGATCAGGCGCTGGAGGTCCTCCGCCTGGGTCATGTCACCGCCAATTGTCAGCGCGTCGCCGCCCTGCGCGCGGACCTGCTCAGCGACGGTTTCCGCACGCGCCGCCTTGTTGCGGTACGTCAGCGCGACATCATAGCCGCGCGCCGCCAGCGCCACAGCGGTGGCGGCGCCGATGCCACGCGAGCCGCCGGTAATCAGCGCCACCGGGCGGGTTGTCTGGCTCATCTGCGTTCCTCTGTACGCGCTTGACAGGGCCACGCGTGATGACGCCAGGCGCCGCGCGGTCACACACCGTCACAATCGTCGCACATTTCCCAGTATACCGTAGCTGGGCCGGGGAGTGGCGCCCGTTCTGCGGCGCCCTGATCTCGCATCAGCGGATGTGTGCGGCGTCGCGCCGCACGCGATGAGCAAGGGAGCGACAAGCGATGACAACCACCAGGGCTGGAAAGGTGGATAGCCCGCGGACTCCCCGCGTGTCACTGGAGACGTTGCGTGGCGCGCCGCTACGGGCGGGCGGCGGGCGGGTGACGCCCATCGCTCGCCGCCTGACCTTGCGCTGGTCAGGCGGCGGCGGCTGGGTCTACGCCTGGCCGGCGATGGTCGAAGTCGAGTCCGCGGGCGGAACCCTGCGCAGACGCATCTTCCCGCTGCAGCTGGTGGCTCTGGCGGCGCTGGCGGCAATCGCGCTGGCGGCGCTGGCAGGCGGCGTCGCCCAATGGATATCCAACAAGGCGGCGAAATGACAGAGAGGGATGGACAGGATGACAACGACAGACGCGCGGATGGTGAGCGGCGAGCGGATTGGCGCGCTGGCGCCCGAAGCGCCGGGTGATGGCGCGGTGCAGCGCACGCTCCAGGAATCACTGCGGCGGATGATGGAGAGTGTGCGGCCGGAGGGCATATTCGGGTCAGTTGTGGAGCGTGACGGGGTCGCCGTCATCCCGTGCGCGGAGATATCGGCGGGATTCGGCATGGGAGGTGGCGGCGGGTTTGGCCCTGTGGCCGCCAATCTGGCGCGCGGCGCCACTACCGGCGCCACGAGCCCCGAGCCGGCTGGCGCGCAGGCTACCAACTCGGGCGGGTCGGGCGCGGGCGGCGGTGGTGGGGCGACCGGGCGGCCGGTCGCGGTGGTTGTCCTCGCGCAGGGCAAGACCCGCGTGCTGCCGGTGGTCGATGTGACCAAGCTGGGCATCGCGGCGCTGACGACCCTGGGCTTCGCGGGCTTCTTGATCAGCCAGATGCTCATCGGGCGCTCGCGCAACCGGCGCGGAAACGCGCCAGGCGCCATGTCGCCCGCGCGGTTCGCCCGCGCGCTGCGTGGCTCACTCGGCCCGGGCGCCTGACCTGTGGACGACGCCACCCACGCGTAACGACGGGGCCACCAGAAGCCATACGGCGACTGGTGGCTCTTGTTCAGATGTCCTCATAGTCTCCGTTGGGTTGTTGGCGATCGCGTCGGGCTTGAGCCTCTTCCTGTCGGGCTTGAGCCTGGCCCCGCCGCGTAGGCCCACCCAAAGTCAGACGTCACGCGCTAGTAGAGGTCCCAGGTGGCGATGTTCAGGCTGTGGGCGGGGTTGGTCCCTGTCCAGGCGATTAGATAGCCATCGTTGAGAGCGATCTGCGGGCCGCCGAGCGCGTTCTGGTCCAGGACATACTTGGATGTCGCGGCGTCAGGCCAGTCCGGGAAGGCCGTCGTCCACTGGATGTTGATGTGATGGGCGAAATCCGTGCCTGTCCATGCCCTGAAGGCCCGCTCCCCGGTGTCGAACCGGTGGTAGAAGACGCTCGAGGCTTGAGTACTGAACTCAGGCGCCGGGCCCCCGGCGATCGCTGGCGTGAAGTGGACGCCATCAGTCGAGGTGGCGTAGCCGAGCGCCAGCGCGCTGGTGGTCCAGCTGAGCACGGCGGTGGGGCCGGTTGTGTAGTCGAACACTGCCAGATTCAGGCCAGCCGAACTGGTGATCGCGCGCAGCACGGTCTTCGACCCAAATGTCTGTGTCGAGAGGTTGAACGGGATGACGTTGAGCGAGTGGCTGGCGTCAGTCCCTGTCCACGCGAGGAGCAGGGTATTCCCGAACTGGGTCAGCGCCGGCGCGCCGATGCTCGTCTCGCCCCAGAGGGTGATTTTGGACTTCGCGACGTCTGGGCTGTAGGCGTCAAAGACGAAGTTGAGGGTGTGCGCGGCGTCGGTCCCGACCCACGCAAGGGATGTGGCGCCCAGACCGCCACCGAACTCCTTGACCGCTGGCCGGAACGGTGATGTCTCGTTCAGCGTCCGTTTGTTCGTGAAGTGGGTGACGCCGTTGGCGGGGTCGTCCGCGCTCTGCATCACATTCAGGTGATGCGCGGAATCGGTCCCTGTCCAGGCGAGAGCTGTCAGGAAGTGGACCCCCTCGAAGTTATCCAGCACACTGGAGAGCGCGGGTCCGTCAATGCTGCTCTCCCCCAGAATGACGTGGTGCGCGAGATGGATCGTGGGCGTCACGCTCGCGCGCGCTGGCGCGGCGAAGACAGTTGGGGCCGCGCCCAGCAGCATAAGGACGAGAGCCACCACTCCCCCCACACGAATAGCGCCAACATGCTTCCTCATCGAAGACCTCCTGGCCTGCTGTCTACCTCCTGCCGCTTGCGGGCGGCGGCCGCGCCGCCGTACACGGTATCCCTACAATTCAGCCAGACCCGCTGCACATACACGTCACGAGGGAGAAGCCCGGCTTCACATCTTCCTCACAGCGTGGCGCCAGCCGCGGGAACACCTGGTCGCCCTGCTTCGTCTCATGTAGTGGCGCGCTGTCGCGAGCGCGGAGACAGACGCGGAGCGGGAAAGGACGACTGGATCATGAGCGAGGAAGCGCGCGGACGACCCCGGATTATCGCTCTCCTGGCGCTGCTGGCGTCGCTGGCGCTGCTGGCGGGTTGCGCCAGTTCCACGGGCGCGAATGCGACGAATACACCTGCTAGCGGCCAGGCGTCCACGCCAACAGCGACCCCACGCGCGATGGACTGCCAGATCAGCCAGATTGCGGCGACCTTCCGGATAGGCGAAGCCAGCGCTGGCGACATGTTCGCAACGATCTACTTGCGCAATATTTCAGCGGAGCCCTGCGCGCTCGAAGGAGAGGTGGGGTTCTACGGCGTTGACGCGTCGGGCGCGCGCATCAAGGGAACCGGGATGAACCAGCCGGTCTGGCTCATGCCAGTCGTCTTGCCACCGCATACACCCGCGCCTCCGCTCAGCGTCAGCCCCACGCCAGGCGCCTACGTGGAGGTCATTTTCATCGGCGCGTACCGCGATGACCCTACCAACGCATCCGGCAATGGCCTGTGTTCCGCGGCGAATGAGGTCACACCCGCGCGGTTTGTGGTTTCCATCGGCACGGTCACCATGCGGGTCGCCAACGATGATCCGCAGAGCGGGCGCCCCGACCTCACGAGCGTCGAGGGCTGCCACGGCGTCATCCTCGGGGAAAGCGCGTCGCACTCGTAATGCGGCGCCGCGCGCGGAGCGGCCTCAGGCGATACGGGCGTAGACATCGTCAGCGAGGGCGATGTCATGCATGGGAAGGACTTGCCCGGTGAAGTGGCCGTATGACCGCTCGCGGTTTTCCACGCTGCCGTGGACGCCGAAGAGCTCGATAGCGAAGTCGGCGACATCGGTCACGATGCGCTCATAGCGATAGTACGCCTCGGCGGTGGGATCGGGGATGACTGGCTCGCGCCCCTGGTTGTAACCCTGATAGAAGAGCGCCACCTCACGGCTGTTATCATCCCATCGCCCGCTGATCATAGACCCGGCGAACATCAGATCGCGCTCAGGCGGCGAAAAGCTGGCGGTATCCCAGTCCACAATAGCCAGCGCGCCATCCGCGCCGAAGAGCATGTTCGCGCCGTGGAAGTCACCATGGCAGAGGACACGCTGCGGCCGGCGGCGGCGTAGCAGGGCGCCTAACTCCTCCGCCCGGTCGACCACCTGGCGCAAGGAGTCCCGCTGGTCGCGCCAAAACGCCGCCAGCCGCGCGGCGATGGGTTCAGCGAAAGTTTCCACCGCGACTCGGGCGTCCCAAACGCGCACGCGGTCGCGGTCGCGTGGGCCATAGTCGTCCTGGCGTAGGCGCGCAGCGACGTCAAGCGGGGGATGGGCGGAGTGGATGGCGCGCAGCGCGGCGCCAACTGCGACCCACTGGGCGTCTGTCAGCGCGGACTGGAAAGCGTTGTGGCCCTCGAAAAATGGATAGAGGGTCCAGGTGTAGTCGTCGCTGGTCACCCACAGCGCGCCGGACATCGCTGGCTGCGCCGCCATCACCGGCGCGGCTCCATGCCCGTGGAGCCAGACCGGCAGCGCCACTTCCAGGTCGTTGAACGCGCCGCGCTTGAGCTTGAGGAAGTAATCGCTGCCTCCATCCTCCACCGCGATGCGGAAGACCGCGGCGTAGGCGTCAGCGCCAAGCGGCAGGAATGTGGCTGACCGCGCGCGCAGCCCGTAGCTGGCGCGCAGGACATCGGCGATGGTCTCGAACGCCAGGTCAGGAGGCGTCAGCACGCGCGGTGTCCTCCCTTCGCTACAGGCCAAACAGGTGAAGGAAACGCTGGATGCCGTCGCTGATGAGTACGCCCAGCGCGGCCCCGGCGATAATGGTGGCGATGACGGCAATGATAAAGAAGATCGTGAGGTAGAGCCCCCAGCGCCGGCGGCGGCGCGCCGGCGGCGTCGGTGTGGGCGCCGGAGCGGGCGTCGCGGGCGTCGCACTGATGGCGGGCGCGACGGGCTGCTCACTTCCGGCGGGCGTGGCGGGCGCGAGCCGCTCAACGGGCGCGGCGGGCGCGGATGGCGCCGGCAAGGCTGGCGCCGATTCGACGATAGTTCCCTCGACGACCGGCGCGATGGCGGCAGTCGCGGCGGGCGCGGGCAACGCACGGCGCGCGGGAGCGGGCGCGATGCCCTTCGCCTCATCCAGCGCGCGGTTGTGATAGTAGGCGATGGCCCGCTCACCGGCGGCGCGCAGGAAGGCGTAGTCTACCGAGGCGCCGATAGCGGCGCTGACGCCAGGAATGAGGCGGCCAACCCACTTGGCGGCGGCATCCGCGGATAGCTCCACACTGAGGCGCGCGAGGACGCGGGGGAGCACTTCGGGGAGAATCTGCGCCAGCCCTTCCCGCGCGACCCAGTTGCCGACGCCGCGCAGGCTGTCGATGCCCGCCGCCAGCGCCAGCACATCGGCCAGGTGGGCCTGCTCCTCGACGGCCGAGGTGTCATAGCCATACGCCTGGGCGACCTTGGCGGCCATGCGCACAGCGTAAATCGCCGTCAATTGCACGTCAGCGCCCATGCCGACCAGCGCCCAGAGGCCACCGGGCAGCGCGGTCACCGCGCCGGTGAGCGCCGCGCGATGGCGATACTGGCGGGCGAAGTGGTTGGCGACGTGGTCTTTCTCGCGCAGCGGCGCGGCGTGAATATCCGCCACGGTGTGGATACCGTGGTCATGCTTCTGGTGCTCACGCAGGACGTCCGGATCAATCGCCGCCGCCCAGGCGATCACCTGCTGGATGCGGGCGCCGGTCTTGCCGGGCTTCACATTCAGCAACTGCTGCACTTCCGGCGGCACGGCCTCGAATGCGCGGCCGACGACCCCTCCCGCGGGGTTGAGATAGTCGCTCTCCCCCTTGGGTGGCTGACCCTCCGTCTTCGCCGTATCCGTCATGGCGCATCGCTCCCATCGCTCGCGCCGCCGCCACGCCAGCCACCTCGCTCGCGCGCGCGGACGGTGACTCCTATCTGTGGGCAGTATAGAGGGCAGTGGCGCGCGGGGCAAGCGGTAATCCGCAGACCAGCGAGGTCGCTGGCCCGCTACCCTGGCCTCCGCGCCCGCACGGCCAGGCGCTCAGGAGGCCAGGAGGAAGGCGCTATCGCGCTCGACGAGCCAGGCGCCGTCCGGTCCAAGCCGCGTGACGAGAACGCTGGCGTTGGGGACGCCGACGCGCCACATGACGAGCAGCAACCGCGTCGCGCCGTCGGGGCCATTCGTGGGGTCAACCTGGCTGGCGTCCAGGCGCGTCGGCGAGCAGTACGAGACGGGGCCATCGCGCTGGTCCATCGCGCGCAGGCGCTGGCTGACCGCGCCGGCGTCGAACGCGCCGGTGGCCGCGGGCGCCGCGGGATTGGGGTCTACGCGCGCCAGCAAGTCATCGTAGTTCTGGTGGAGGAAGTCGGCGCACACGGTGGCGGCGAGCGCCGAGGGAGTCTCAGCGCCGCGCCGGGCGGCCGCGCGCACCGCGCCACCCAGCAGGTTCGCGGCGAAATAGCTGGCGACGCCAATACCAATGAGCGCGATGGCGAGCGCCGTCGAGATGAGCAGGAACGCGGTCCGGCTCGGCCTGGACTTCGGCTGGGACTCCAGCTCCGCGACCCCGCGCCGCGGACCACTCCTGTCACGCGCGCCCGACCGGTCGCCCGCGCCGCTTACCCGTCCGCGGCCAGGCTCGCGCGTGGGCGTGTCCACCACCGGCGCCGCCTTACGCCGAATACCCTTGCCTGAGGGCGCCACCATGCTCATCCTCCACCGGCGGACCTGCGCCGTTTCATGGCTGGCATTCTATCATCATGCCCGCGAAATCTGGACAACCGCGCCGCCATTTGGGGCGCCACAATCGTCCTGGTCGCATGACGTCTGCCCCCTAAATGACGACTTTGCCACCCAGGCGCCGGCATCTCCCGACCATGGATAAGACATTTGGCGGGATGGCTGACCGTGCGCTGTGGCTTGTCTTGTGGTTCGCCCGTCTGTACAGGCGAACAATTCACGCGATGACTGGCGCCGCCTGTCCGCTTGTTTTCGGGGCGTGCCCTCCACGCCACCTTCACAGCGCTCGCCGTTGACACGAACGGTTGTTCTACTGTACACTCAACTCCAGAGCGCGCACGCGGACAAACGCCCCCACAGGCGGACAGCCAGCGGCCAAGCGCGCACGCGCGCCGGCGAACACATGTTACTCGGCGAAGCGCGGCGTGAGACGGCCTGATGGCGCCAGATGTCTACGGATAGCGACCCGAGAAGGCGAACACGCACAGCAAACACAATCTGAGCGAGACCGAGCGGGAAGACACAGCGACCTGAGAGCTACAACCACACAAGGGTGGAGGGTCAGGACATGCGAGCTCCAACCAATCCCTATGGAGATAGCGGCGACCCACAGCGACGCGCGCGCTGGGCGTCCCAGCGCGTGGGCGGTCTCACCAGTGGCGCCGATGCATACGGCGGACATGCGCCACCACGCGCGTCGCTGAGCGCGGCGGGTGTCTATCCTATTCAGTCCGCCCAGACAGCATACAGTGATGTCATGCCAGACCTGCAAGGCTTGGGCTCGGCGACGGTAATGCCCGCGCGGCCCTACATGCCCTACACCGCGCCCGGCGCCGCGCCCGCGCTCGATCCCGACGTCTGGCTCATCGCGCTGCCAAACGGCGCGGGCGGCATGCGCTCGCTGGAGGGCGCCGGACGGCCAGGCGCGATCCGCGTCAGCCGCCCCTACGGGCACCTGCGCTCGATCCGCCCCATCGTGCCACTGAGTATACTGGCGACTCCCGATATGCCGCTCGACCCGAGTGGCCCGCTCGGCGCGCGTGTCGTGACCGACGGCATCGGCCCGGCCAGTGATGACCGCCCGGCCAGCAAGCGCGGGCGCGGGACAACCGCGACAAAGACCGCCCGGCCGCGCAAGACCGCGTCATCCGCAGTACCAGCGCAGCGCCCCGCCCCACAGATCATCTCCGCGGTCGAAGTCGAGTCTGACGCTGGCGTCTTCCGCGTCGAGCGACCCGATTCGGTGCTGGATAACAGCGATATGGCCTGGGCGCTGGCGCATATGGAGCAAGGCGAGCCGGATAGCGTCGTCGCCCTGCCGCGCCGCCAGCTTGCCCTGCTGCTCACGCTGCTGCCGCCAGCCGAGGACGAGGAGCAGCCGGAGCGCGACACGCACTGGGGCTGGGCGCACCGCTTGCGCGGCCCATGGGAGCGTGGCCCGCTGCATCCCAAAGGCCGCCTGGGCCGCCTGATCGCCATTGACCCGGACCTCACCGGCCACGGCCTGCACCGCGCCTGCTTCGAAATCATCGGAACGGATGACGTCGTCTGGGCGCTGGGCGTGCCCTGCTTCCGCCAGGGCAGCGTCTATGAGCTGACCCCGCTGGGCAAGACGAGCCTGAGCCGCTGGCTCACCTGGCCAATGGCCAAGATCCGGCGGCGCGCGGGTGGCTTCGAGCGGCCGGAGTGGGAAATCGCGCGGGTGGTCTACCGCGTCGGCCAGCCGCGCTGGCCGCTGGCGGGCGTCGTCGAGCCGCTCGGCCCGATGGGGATCTCTGGCTAGCGGACGGATACCGCGCCGCCTGGCGCTCCGCGTGCGGCATGTTCGCATGGAGAAGACGGAGCGCCAGCCAGGAGAACAGCATGCGATTTCACGCCACGATCCTGCTTGGTGGCAAGACCGCCACCGGCATCGAGGTCCCACCGGAGGTGGTAGCCGGATTGGGATCGAGCAAGAAGCCAGCCGTGGCCGTGACAATCAACGGCTACAGCTACCGCAGCACGGTGGCGACCCTGGGTGGCCGGTTCATGCTGCCCGTCAGCGCGGAGATTCGTGAGCGCGCCGGCGTCGCCGCTGGCGACAGTGTCGAGGTTGACGTCACGCTCGACACGCAGCCGCGCGAGGTCGCCCTACCCGCCGACTTCGCCGAAGCGCTGGCGCGCGAGCCAAGGGCGCAAGTCTTCTACGATGGGCTTTCGTACAGTGTGAAGCGCGGGCTGGTCCAGGCGATCGAGTCGGCGAAGGCGCCGGAGACACGCGCCCGCCGCGTCGCGGCCACCGTCGCCAAATTGCGCGACTCCAAGGTGTGAGGAGCGCTTGGACCTGACGCCTCGCGCTGGTTTCCAGGAGGGAAATCATGCCAACGCGCGCCGACATTCTCAACACCCTCGCAGCGTCGCAGACGCAGGTTCTGGCGTTTTTTCACGGGCTGAGCGCGGATGACCTGGCGCGTCCGGCCACGGCGAGCGACCTGCCTGGCGCAGCGCTATGGCGCGCCAAGGACCATTTGGCGCACCTGGTGCAAAACGAGCGCAATATCCAGCAGTTACTGCGCCGCGCACTCGCCGGCGAGGAGCGAGACGCTTTCCTGCGCAGTCAATACCCAGAGGGAATGGAGCTTCCGGGCGTCCTGGGCGATCTAGACGCGCTGACCCCAGAGGAAGGCGAGCGGCTGACGCTGGCCGTCGCCCAGCTCAATCAAACTGACCTGAACGCGCGCCATGACGACACGCTGGAGGAGCTGACAACGGAGTTCCTGGCGGCGCGGCAGGACACCGTGGACCTCCTGAGCCAGTTTACGGATGAGCAGCTGGCCGCTCCGATACCCACGGTTGTTGGCACCGGGTTCCCTGGCGACATCTTTGCCGGGAGAGCGCAGCACGCGAGCGAGCACATGACCGCGATTGAGGAAGGCTTGCGCCAGAGCGTGTAGACGAATTGGATTTCTCGCCCAGCGCAGATCGTCGGACTTGATAGTCGTGTCGAGGATAGCCAGGAGAGGCGTCATGAAACTACTGCTCACTTCAGGTGGCGTCACAAACACCAGCATTTCCAACGCGCTCGTCAACCTGCTGGGAAAACCGATCGCCGAGTCCAGCGCGCTCTATATTCCCACCGCGCTGTACGCCAATCCCAATAGCGCGCTCATGGTCGCCCGGCTGATCCGTGGAGAGTTCGGCTACCCTTTCTCGCAGCACATGGATGCGAAAGACTTCCACCCGCTGTGCGGAATGGGTTGGAAGTCGCTCGGTGTGCTGGAGCTCACGGCATTGCCCAGTGTCAACAAAGACAATTGGGTCCCGCTGCTCCAGGAGACAGACGTCCTGCTGGTGGAAGGTGGCGATGCCGTGTATCTCGCTCACTGGATGCGGCAGTCCGGCCTGGCGGACCTCTTGCCCACGCTGCGGCCCGAAACGGTCTACGTGGGGTTGAGCGCTGGGAGCATGGTGATGACCCCCAACATCGGGGAGGAGTTCGTCGGCTGGCTTCCGCCCTCCGGTGGAGACGAGACCCTGGGTCTGGTCGATTTCGCGATAGCGCCGCACCTGGATTACCCCACGTTCCCCGAGAACTCCATGGCCGAACTGGAGAAATGGGCCGCCAAGATGCATGTCCCAGCGTATTTGATTGACGATGAGACCGCCATACAAGTGGTGGGCGGCGTTATCGAGGTCATCTCCGAGGGGCATTGGAAGCTCATACCACATACGCTCTGACCGGCGGCATGACCGGCGGCGGGCGCCACAAGCGAGAGGATGGACGTCATGGGCCTGGACACGAGCAAAGCGCAACTGCTGGCTGACCTGGACACTGAACAGGCCGGGTGGGAGGCGCTACTGGCGGAGATCGGCGCGGAGCATATGGAGCAGCCGGGTGTCGCCGGCGAGTGGTCCATCAAGGATATCGTCGCTCACCTGACCAGCTGGCGGCGACGGACAGTGGGGCGCTTCCAGGCGGCGCTGCGCCATGAGCCGGAGCCCGCGCCCGAGTGGCAGGCGGAACTGCAGACCGACGATGAGATCAACGCCTGGTTCTACGCCGCCGACCGCGACCGGCCGCTCGCCGATGTGCTGCGCGACTCGCGCGCGGTCTTCGACCAGTTGGTGGAGACGCTTGCCGCCTTCCCTGAGGCTGACCTGCATGATCCTGCGCGCTTCCCCTGGCTAGAGGGCGAGACCTGGAATGGCGCCGTCCTCTTTGGCCACTTCCACGAGGAACATGAGCCGGATATGCGCGCCTGGCTCGCCAAAATCCGCGCATAGGGCGCCATACCGCTGTCCTCTCACGCCGCCGCCGGGATATACTGGCGGCGGCGCGTTGTTGCGCGCCACTCGCATCGCGCGAGTTGAGACGCTACAAGAGGAGCGCGCGCATGGGCCTCGACCTCACCCCCGATCAGTTGCTCTCAACCACCCGCTCAGTGCGCAAGCGGCTGGACTTCACCCGCCCGGTCGAGCCGGAGATCATTCGCGAATGCCTGGAGCTGGCGATGCAGGCGCCGACCGGCGGCAACGGCCAGCGCTGGCGCTGGATGGTGGTCACCGACGAGGAGAAGCGGCGCGCGCTGGGCGATATCTACCGCCGCGGCTTCACCGAGTACAAGAAGCTGCCCATTAACCAGCGGGAGACCCTGGAACGACTGCGGGCGCGCAACCCAGAGCGTGCCGCGACGCAGGACCGCGTCATCGACTCTTCGGACTACCTCGCCGAGACCATCCACCAGGCGCCGGCGCTGGTCATCCCCTGTCACCTGGGGCGGGTGGATGGCGCGGACGCGATCGAACAGGCGGGCTTCTGGGGCTCCATCCTGCCCGCGGCGTGGTCCTTCATGCTGGCGCTGCGGGCGCGCGGCCTGGGCTCCGCCTGGACGACGCTGCATCTGTGGTACGAGGAAGAGGCCGCGGAGCTCCTGGGCATCCCATACAAGAAGGTGACGCAATGCGCGCTGCTGCCCGTCGCCTACACCCTCGGAACCGACTTCAAGCCCGCCAGGCGCGAGCCGCTGGAGAGCGTTGTCTATTGGGAGAGTTGGCGGGTATAAGCGGGCAGGCGCCAGACTGGCGGACGGTGGTATCGGGTGAAGCGGCAAGGTACTAGGCGAATTTGCCGGTGGACGCCGTTGCCAGTACTCTAGAGAGGTGTCAGGTGGGCGCGCGGGTGTGAGGGATGCGCGCTCACGCCGTAGATCCCGTCGCCTATGAGGAGAGAGCGCCGATGGCCCGCCCTATGCCACCAGATCCCCAGTACGACAGCGACTCCGATCCGCTCCTCACACCGACCGTCCGCGTGCCGCGCATACCGCGCGCCGAGGGAATGACGCCCGCGCCAGCTGGCGCGCCATACGGGCAGGCCGCGCCGTATGGCCCCGCTCCGCGCTACGGCGCGCCAAATGGAGCGCCATATGGGCCGCCCCCTCAAGCGCAACGCGCGCCATACGCGCCGTATGAGTCGGATTCGCGCTACGCGGCGCCGCTGCGCTTCATGTCGCTCGCATCGCATGGCGCGCTCAAGGTGCCGGAGATCATCGCTCTCTTCTGGGTCGCCAAGCTGCTGACGACCGCGCTGGGCGAGTCCACCTCGGACTATCTCGTCTTCCAGCCGCAGATCAACAATCCGTATGTCGCGGTCGCCATCGGCTTCGTGGGGCTGGCCATCGCCATCACCGCGCAACTGGTCGTGCGGCGATACATCGCAGGGGTCTACTGGCTGGCGGCGCTCATGGTGGCGGTCGTCGGCACGATGGCGGCGGACGTGCTGCATATCGTGCTTCATGTCTCCTATCTCAACTCCACCATCTTCTTCTCCGCCACGCTGGCCGTTGTCTTTGGCGCGTGGTATGCCGTCGAGCGCACGCTCTCGATCCATAGCATCTCGACTTTGCGCCGCGAAGTGTTCTACTGGGCGGCCGTGATGACGACCTTCGCCCTGGGCACGGCGGCGGGCGACATGACGGCCTGGACGTTGAAGCTGGGGTATTTCGACTCCATCCTGCTCTTCGCCGCGCTGATTGGTCTGGTCGCGGCAGCTTACTGGCTGCTACGGCTGAACGAGATCGCCGCCTTCTGGGCCGCCTATATCCTCACCCGCCCGCTGGGGGCCTCGATCGCCGACTGGCTGGGCAAGCCGCGGGCCGCGACCGGACTCGGCTGGGGCGATGGAACCGTCAGCGCGCTACTCTTCGGGCTGGTGGTCATCGTCGTCGGCTACCTGACCTTCACCCACAAGGATGTCCAGCGGCAAGAGCGGGACCGCCAGCCGGAACTGACCTACCCGCGCCGCTAGTTCGCGGCCCCATGCCGCACTGGAAGAAGGCTGCTGTGGAGTATTCCGCTGACGAGCAGGCCGTCCGCGCGCTCTACCAGCGCATGCTGGACGGCTGGAACGCGCGCGATGGGGAAGCGATGGCCGCGCCGTTCGCCGGGGATGGCGAGATGATCGGCTTCGACGGCAGCGAGGTAGCCGGGCGCGCCGCGATCTCCGCCATCATGTCGGCCATCTTCGCCGACCACCCGACGCCAGAGTATGTCGCCATCGTTCGCGGTGTGCGCTTCCCCATGCCGGACTGCGCCATCCCGCGCGCCGACACCGGCCTCATCCCGCGCGGCAAAAGCGACATCAACCCCGACCTGAACGCGCGCCACGCGCTGGTCGCCATCCGCCGGAATGGCGCGTGGGCCATCGCCCACTTCCAGAATACGCCGGCGCAGTTGCACGGGCGCCCCGACCTGGTAACAGCGCTGACCGCTGAGTTGCGCGCAGTAAGGAACTGACGCCCGTCCATGCGCTAACCACCATGGAGTCAGGCTGGCGACTCGTCCAGCCGCGCCGCTGTGGCAGAGCGCTCTGCCGTCATGCCATTACCCGCAATGACTGGCTTTTGGCCGGTGTCCAGGCGCGCTACGCCGGACACTTCACCCCGTTCATCAGCGATCGCGCCCGCGCGCGCTGAGCCAGGGAAGCCAGACGGCCATGCCGGACTGCGCGCGCGACGTGGCTATCGTACCCGCAAAGCTATCGGGGCTGCTGGCCATACTCTTCGTCAGTGACGTGCTCGCCCCAGGTCGCGTTCACGCCCTGCTCATCCACCTCGAGCATCGCCAGGTGGGTCATGAAGCGGTCAGGCGCCGCGCCGTGCCAGTGCTCCTCGCCTGGTTCGAAGAAGACGCGGTCGCCGGGTCGGATGACCTCGACTGGCCCGCCACGGCGCTGGCAAAGGCCGGAGCCCTCGGTGACGAAGATGGTCTGGCCGTTGGGGTGGGTATGCCACGCCGTGCGGGCGCCCGGGGTGAAGTGGACGCTGCTCGCCGACAAGCGTGAGCCCGCCAATGGCGCAGCGACCGTGTCGATAAAGACAGCGCCCGTAAACCATTCACCTGGCCCGGCGTTTGTCGCGAGCCCATTCCTGGTGACCTGCATGTCGCTCTCCTCAGCAGTGTTGTCGCAATGTTGTCGCGCTCATCACGCGCTCAAAGATGGCGCCGCGCGACCGCGCCAGCGTCTAGTCGCGTGGGTCAAGCCTGATCGTCGCGGCCCGCGCCAGTGGAGCGACCATAGGCTCCACAATGCTGGCGGCGTAGTGATGGTACTTGGCGCGGTAGGCGGCGTCGATCGCGGCGTTCACCGGCTCGTCATCCACCTCGACGAAAGCGACATGCTTTGTGACGCCGCCAGCGTCGACCTGTCCCTCATGGCGGTCCTGAACGCCCCGAAACCAGGGCGAGTCGCGCCCGCGCCAGGCGCGTACATACAGGTCGTCGCCCTGGCGCACGACCCAGATGGTGACCGGATTGCGCAGCGTCCCGTCGCCACGCGCGGTCGCAAGTTCCATCTCCTCCGCCGCCGCGATCCGCTCAAGCTCGTCGCCCGTCCACTGGCTCATCGTGAGACCTCCAAAATGATCTTGATCGCTTCCCGGTCATTCATGGCCCGGTAGCCTTCAGGCGCGTCTTCCAGGCGCAGGGCGCGGTCGAAGACGCGGCCCGGCTGGATGCGGCCTTCAAGAATGTCCGGCAGCAACTCCCCGATATATGCCCTCGCTGGCGCGGGTCCGCCGGAGACACTGAGATTGTTATAGAACGCCGGACGCGACTCAGGCATCGTCTCGCCCTGGGGAACGCCGACGCGGCCGATGGCGCCGCCTGGACGAGCGATGTGGATAGCGGTGGACATGGACTCATCGAGTCCGACGCATTCGAGCACGGAATGGGCGCCGAAGCCGCCGGTGAGCGCGCGCACACGCTCCACCGCCGCGTCGCCACGCTCGCTGACGACGTCGGTCGCGCCGAACTCCCGTGCGAGCGCGATGCGCGCGGGATGACGGCCCAGAAGAATGATCCGCTCGGCGCCGAGGCGGCGGGCGGCGATGACGCCACACAGGCCAACAGCGCCATCGCCAATGACCGCCGCGATCTCGCCTGGGGCGACCCGGGCGCTACGCGCCGCATGGTGGCCCGTCCCCATCACATCCGCGAGCGTGAGCAGCGACGGCGCCAGCGCGTCATCAACGCCAGCCGGCAGGGCGAACAGCGTGCCATCGGCCTGAGGAACGCGCACCGCTTCGGCCTGCGCGCCACCCGCCACGCCGCCCGTACCGAAGAACCCGCCGTGGATACAGGACGCCTGCAGCCCCTCGTGGCAGAAGGCGCACGAGCCGTCGGAATAAGCGAACGGCATGATGACGGAGTCGCCGGCCTTCACAGTGTGGACCTCGGCGCCAGCGGCCTCGACGACGCCGATCGCCTCATGCCCCATGCGGCGTCCGGTCTCGCTGGGCTCCATGCCCTGATACGGCCATAGATCGCTGCCGCAGATCGCGGCGTGGCTGACACGGACAATTGCGTCGGTTGGCTCTATCACCTGGGCGTCAGGGATAGTCTCAACCCGCACGTCGCCAGCGCCATACATCACGGTCGCGCGCATCGTTTTCTCCTTTACGCATGCGCCAGGCGCCCTTAGCGCCCGGTCCTTCGCTCCAACTCTTCGGGGTAACGCGCCCCCTGGAGTGTAATCTCGCCCGCGGCGCGCTCGATGTCACGAAGCTCCTCGGGCGCCAACTCAATGTCGGCTGCGCCGATGTTCTCGTACAGGCGCTCCAGCTTGGTCGTGCCCGGAATTGGCGCGATCCACGGCTTCTGGGCGAGCAGCCAGGCCAGCGCGATCTGCGCGGGAGTCGCCTGCTTCTGCGCCGCGATCCTGCCTAGCAGGTCAACAATCGCCTGGTTCGCCTTCCGGTTCTCCGCCGTGAATCGCGGCACGATGTTACGGAAATCGGACGTATCGAAGGTCGTGTTTTCGTCGATCTTGCCCGTGAGGAAGCCCTTCCCGAGCGGGCTAAAGGGAACAAGGCCTATGCCAAGCTCTTCCAGCACGGGCAGAATGTCAGCTTCGGGATTTCTCCACCACAGCGAGTATTCGCTCTGGAGCGCGGCGACCGGCTGGACAGCGTGCGCGCGCCGAATCGTCTGCGCGCCCGCCTCGGAGAGGCCGAAGTGTTTGACCTTCCCTTCCTGAATCAGCTCCTTCACCGTTCCCGCCACGTCCTCGATAGGCGTCGCCGGGTCGACACGGTGCTGATAGAACAGGTCGATGACCTCGACCTTGAGGCGCTTGAGCGAGTCCTCAGCGACCTGGCGAATGTGCTCCGGCCGGCTGTCCATGCCCATCGGCTCGCCGTTCGGGCCAAACTTGAACCCAAACTTGGTCGCGATCACTACCTGGTCGCGGACAGGAGCCAGCGCTTCGCCTACCAGTGTCTCATTCGTGTATGGGCCGTAGGCTTCGGCCGTGTCGAAGAACGTAACGCCGCGCTCGACGGCCGCGCGGATCAGCGCGATCATTTCCCGCTTGTCCGCAGCTGGCCCATACCCATAGCTCATACCCATGCAGCCGAGCCCAATGGCCGAGACTTCCAGAGCGCCGTTCCCAAGTATGCGTTTGCGCATCGTGTCTTCTCCTTAGCAGCGCGATCGAGGCCAATACCACGCCCCAGTTGAACAAAAGTCCAGATCGCTCGCAGGCGCCACTGAGAACGGGCGCCGTCCGATCCATATTATTAGCGCGCCTGAGCGCATGGTGGTAGAATGATCGTGCAGAGTTGTTGGACTATCCTGCAAATCGTCACAGTGAAGCTGCGGGAGCGGCTGAAGAGGACTTGATGGACACGAGCGATTCGGCGCAACATCTGCCAGCGCATGAGGCGCGGCGAGCGCATGCCGCCCGCGAAGAACTGGTCGAGCGCATGAGCCGGATCATCCGCGCGGACGGGGCGGTCGAGCCGCTGCCGGGGCTGCGGTTCCGCCGCGTCTCCTCGCCTACCGAGATAGGGCATGGGGTATCCTACCCCTCGTTCTGCGTGATCGCACAGGGCAGCAAGGAGGTCACTCTAGGCGACCTCCACTACCGGTATGACCCCGCGCATTATCTCATCGCCACCGCGACGCTGCCCATCGCCAGCCGGATCGTCGAAGCGTCGCCGGAGCGCCCATTTCTGAACCTGCTTCTGGAGTTAGATCCCGCGCTCGTCGGCTCGGTCATGGTCGAGTCCGGCGCCCCTGCGTCACAGAACCAGTCAGCGGTGACAGCCATCAACGTGAGCCCGCTGGACGCTGACCTGCTGGAGGCCGTGGCGCGGCTCGTCAGGCTCCTGGACATCCCAGGGGAAGCGCGCTTCCTCGCGCCGCTGGTGACGCGCGAGATCGTCTACCGCCTGCTGACCGGCGAGCAGAGCGGCCGCCTGCGCCACATCCCCACGCTGGGCGGCTCGGCCCACCGCATCGTCGAGGCCGTCGAGCGGATCCGCAGCGGATTCGACCGACCACTGCGCATCGATAACCTGGCGCGCGACCTCGGTATGAGCGTCTCCGGCTTTCACCACCACTTCAAGGCGGTCACGGCGATGAGCCCCTTACAGTTCCAAAAGCAATTGCGGCTCCAGGAAGCCCGCCGTCTCCTGCTCGGCGGCGACTTAGACGCTACCAACGCCGGCTACCGCGTGGGCTACGATGATACCTCGCAGTTCAACCGAGAATACAAGCGGCTCTTTGGCGCGCCGCCCATGCGCGACGTGGAGCGGCTACGCGGAGAGTCCAGAGTCAGCGTTGAGGTCTAAGCGCAGCCCGCGACAGCCCAACGCCCAGCCCGCCGATACGGGCTATCATCTGGGCGCAGTTCGCTCACGCGCCGCTTGGCTGGCGCCGAGGCTTGGCGCGCCGCGTTCAGCGCGCCTTGCGTATTCAGGTCTGGTCGGCGGAACGCCACCACACGATGACGCCACCGATCCCGCCAAAAACCGTCACAGTGATCAGCAGGTAAGTCCCCACGCCCAGGCTCTGCGCCGCGGAGCCAGCCGCTCCACTGAGCAGCGCGGGGGCCGCCCAGGGAAACCAGGGCCCCAGGCCTAGCGCGGATAGGACCTGGGCGAGAAAGATCAGCAGGATCGTCACACCAATCGCCGGCAGGTAGCCACGTCCAGCGCTGGCCGCCCAGGCCAGGGGCAGAGCCAGCGCAAGTGTCAGACCGGCGGTCGCCGCATAGACCGCCGTCGCGTGCAGCCAGACTCCGGCGCTCCATCCAGGCAGCCCGATCAGCGCGCCAACGCCAAGACCAAGCAGGTAGACCCACAGCGCCAGGGCGGCGGACCAACTCGCGCCGACGAGCAATTTCGCCGTCACAATGCTCGCGCGGCGCGCTGGCAAGGCCAGCAGGTCCTTCACGGTGGAGTCGCTATACTCGCGGCCGAAGAGCCAGATCACGATCAGGCTGAAGAGGACAAAACCACCGACGGCGACCGCCTGCGCCAGCAATCCAAAGTAGGTCGGCCAGTCGCCATGGGCCGCCGACGCTTGCGCCTTGGTCGTCAGTAGCCCAAAGCGCGCGGCCCAGGTGGGGTCCAGCAGAATCTTCATGAACACGCCGCCCACCAGCGGGGCCAGAGCGAATCCGGCCAGCGTCACGAGGGGCATGCGCGCGCGCCGCGCCTTCAGCGCCTCGGCCCAGAGCGCCGCGCGTAGGTCAGCGAGCATGGATCGCTCCTTCCGGCGTCACGCCGACCAGCCTCAGGAACTGTGACTCCAGGTCTTCCTCCTCAACGCTCAGCCGTGTCAGCGCGGTCCCCGCCTCGACCAGCCGGCGCGCGATGTCCTCGGGATGCGCAATCGCCTCAGCGTCCCGCAGACGCAGCGCGCCCGCCATCCCATTGGCCGAATCGCCAGCGCGGGAATCCACCAGAAAGCCCGCCGCGGCCAATGTCTCTCGGGCGCGCTCCCGGTCGTTCGCGTCCACGGTAAGCCAGCGCTCGCGACGGCGTTCCATCTCCACCGCGCTAAGCTCTTCCAGCAGCCGCCCCTGATGGATCACGCCGAAGCGGGTGGCGATGCGTGCGACCTCGCTGAGCAGGTGGCTCGACAAGAAGATGGTGACGCCACGCTCGCGCGCCAGATCGCGCAGCAGCTCACGGATCTCGACGATGCCCGCTGGGTCCAGACCGTTGGCTGGCTCATCCAGGATCAGAAGCCGCGGCTCGTGCAGCAGCGCCTTCGCCAGCCCGAGCCGCTGCGCGTTACCCAGTGAGAGCGTTCCCGCGCGCCGGTCGGTGTAGGCGCCAAGCCCCAACCGCTCAATCGTCCGCTGGACAGCGTTCATGTCGCGCAGCGCGCGCAGATGACGAAACACCTCCAGGTTTTCGCGTACCGTGAGTTCGGGATAGGCGTGCGGCGTCTCGACCAGATAGCCCACCTGCGCCCAAAGCTCGCGCGCATCAGCGTAGACTGGTCCGCCGAGGAGTCGCGCGGAGCCCGCGCTCGGCCGGATCATGCCCAGCAGCATGCGGATGGTTGTGGTCTTGCCCGCTCCGTTGAGCCCAAGAAACGCGTAGATCTCTCCGTGGCCAACGCGCAGCGAGACCTGGTCTACCGCGCAGACTGCGCTGTAGCGCTTCGTCAACCCGTCCGCGCTGATCGCGTACGTCTCATCCGTGACCGCGCTCGCGGCCGCATTCTCCATCGCAACCATCACCACGCTCGATTCTCTATCGCCTACTCTCACGCTGACCCTGCTTGGTTTCCTTCCCTGGCGAGTAGACATGGGCCATCAGCCCCCGCCATCCTCAGATATCAGCCCAGGCAGAAGAAGGGCGGCCACCGCGTCTGGAAGCTCGCGCCAGCGCGCCGCCAGCGTCTCATCGCCCAGTAATTGCAGAACCATCAGGCCAAGAACCGATCCCGCGATGACACGCACGCTCAGAGCAGGCTCCAGGCCGCGCGCCATGCCATTCGCCGTCAACGCGCGAAAGGCGTCTTCGCCCAACGCCATCGTCGGCGCGACGACCTCGTCGTAGTAGCGCGCCCGCAGTTCAGGGTTTGCCAGCAGCTCCGGCAGCACGGCGCGGAACAGTTCCCCACTGGCCCAGAGCGTTTCAACGCGCTCGCGCAGGTAAGCGCGGAAGAACTCTGGGACTGACGCATCCACGACCTGCGCGAGGCTCGCTGGCCGGCGCTCGGTATCGTTGAGGCGGTCCAGGAGACCCAGAAGCAGGTCGGACTTGTTGGCGAAGTAGTTGTAGATCGTGCCATCGGCGATGCCCGCAGCCTGCGCGACATCACGGATCGTGGCGCGGTTGTAGCCCTTGCTGGCGAAGACCTGCGTGGCCGCGTCGAGGATTTGTGTGCGCCGCGCGGCGACGAGCTGCGCCTGAATGGCCTGAATCGGATCAACGGGACCGGAAGCGTCAGCCATCGTCTTCCCCTTGAATGAATTTGTATTCATTCCAGTGAATTTGCATTCATTTACTATGCTAACGTCTCGTCGCTGCGCTGTCAAGAGCGGTGAGCTAAGGGGAATCCGCGCCTGCGTCATGCCGGACTCCGCATCGGGCGCAACGACGCGCGCCGCGCAGGAAACGGAGGCGCCGCGATGTGTGTCGCGAGGCGGAACGGTGGACGGATATCACTGTCAGCGCGCGCGTGAGCCAGACGGCCGCTCTCTGCCAATGCGGGGAGGACTCAAAACGGAGGCCAAACCTGGCCTTACATGTCAGGCGCGCGCAGACCACGGATATCGAGAGTCAGGCTGATCTCGCCGCCGTGATGCAGGTCATGCTCCAGGACATGCCAGATGATCTCCTGGCGGGAGAGGCGCTCGCCGCGCCGCTCGAACTCCGCGCTGAGATCATCGGTCGTCCAGCGGTCGAGCGCATCCGCGATCACTGACCAGGTATGCTCGAAGCCCATTTCTAACTCGGCAGCGTTGAGGACGGGCGCGCCGGGCTGGTCCCATGCGCGCATATGAGCGAGGCTTTCATGCCCTTCACCCATCACCTCATGGAACCAGACAACGCGCGCCGAAATGATATGCCCGGCGATCTCGCCGGCGCTGCGCAGACCGGGCGCGGCGCGCAGGGCAAGCTGGTCGGGCGTCAGCGGAACGACCGCCTCGAGCAGCAGCCGCTGGTACGCGCCCCAGCCATCATACAGAGCGCTCAGTTTGGGAGACCCGGCTGGCGCGCTATCACTGGACATGGCAATCTTCCTCCTGTTGTCGCTCACGTTATCCTTCAAGATCGAGGTCGGCCCAGATGACCGACTCGCGATAGTCTTCAGGGCGCAGGGCGCGGCCAGTGGTCGCCAGGCGGGCGCGGCGCTGGGCCAGCGTCAGCCAGGGCTCGCGCACCACTGGGTCTGGCGTCACCCATGGCGCCAGACCCAGAAAGCCGCCGCTGAACCATTCGCCCGTGTGACTGTCGCGCCACTCATCCACACCAATGTAGCGCCCGGCGGGGCCGCTGGGCGGCGCGGCGTCGCGGCTGGTCACGCTGGACTGGCCATCGAAGACCACCTCGAAAAAGGCGCCGGTCTGCATGGCGCAGATGTTATACCGCAAATGCGGATAGCGCGGCTGGATCGAGCCGAGCGTCGAATCCTGCCACTCGCGCGGCTGCCAGTCGCAGAGCGCCGATGGCGCGGCCCAGGGCTGATCGTTGGCGTCGGGCTGAACGACGATCTGCGCGCCGAGGCTATCCAGCCGCCGCAGGTAGTCGGGCGTGAAAGCGTCCAGGCTGATGGCGACGCCTAGCCGCCCAGCCTCAGTCGGGATAACCCTCACGTCCTCCAGCGCGCCCGCTGTCAGGTCGAGGCTGGCAATCTCGCCATGGGTTAGGTAGACCTTGTCCACCCGGCCGAGCAGCGAACCATCCGGCCCGAAGACCAGCGCCGCGTTGTAGATCTCCGGCCCGGCGGCCTCGACCTGTCCTGGCGTGTTGTCAGCCAGCGAAAGCGCCCCGGCCAGGCGCGGAGCGAGGGTGGTGGCGACGATGTGCGCGTGATGGCGATGTGCGAGGCGCGAGAGCGTGCGCGCGAAGGGCCGGTAGAGCGCGTCCGCCCGCGCCAGCAGCAGCGCCCGCGCCAGCGAGATTCCCGGCCAGCGGCGACGCGCGGCGCGCACCTCGGCCTGATAGGCGGCGGCCAGCAGGCCGAGGGCCAGCGTGGAGGTGGGCGCGCGACGGGCGAGCGCGGCGCGGCCGCCGGTGAGCGCGACGGGCAGCCCCAGCATCTCTGTCAGGCAGATCAGGTTGGGGCGGCCGGGCGCGAGATGCGGCGCCGCCAGTCCGACGATGCGCTCCAGCTCAGCGCAATACGCCGCTTCGGTAGCGCTCAGGCGGATGCGGTTACCCACGGCGATGGCGCGGGTCGTAGTGGACGGCATGCGCGCACCCCTATGCTCCCTGTGGGCGGCTGGCCGTACGCCCGCCGGATTGCGCTCCAGGCGGAAGGGTCGGATGGCTGGCCCTATGCTATAATAGCAGGCGCTCCAGCCGTGACTCTGGCTGGCGGGCATTTTCGGTTGTGGATGTGGACAGCGGAGTGGGATGTACGGTCCCGCGCGGGCCAAGAGCGGCAGGCGCGGACCACCATGGCGCCACATGCGATGAGCGCCACCTGGCGCGCAGCCTTTGGATGGGACGAGCGTGGCGACAGCGCGGCCGCCACAGTTCAGGCTTTAGCAGGATAGCGACCTCACGGCGAGCGTACCCCTCGGACGTCCACGGGCAGAATGCGGCCTATCGCGCCGTCCGCCCGTTCGCGCCCGCCACTGGAAGGCAGAGAGAGAAACCTGGGAACACAGGAGGACATGGAATGCGCTTCTCTCCGACACCAGACACCGATCTTCCCGTCAAAACGCCCGCGCCGGCCTCGCCACCAGGCCCGCTCGGGAACATTGAGCAGCCCGCGCGGCCCGGCGGACTGAGGGGCGCATGGGCTGTGTGGCTGCGGCTCGCGGCGCCGCCGCTACGCAACCGCGACCCCGACTCGCCGGCGACACGCCTCATTGAGCGCCGCCGCGCGCTCGCCGCCTCACTCCTGTTTGGCCTCAGCGTCCTCTGGACCGTTCTCGTACCCGTCACCATCCTGACCTACCCGAACGGGCTGGCGGATGACCTGCTGGTAAGCGGCATTGGTTACCTCACCCTGGGGGTCGTGGGTTGGTTCATTCGTAGAGGCTGGATCACAAGCGCGGCGATGGTCCTCATCGCTCTGATCTTCGCCGGCTTTCTCTCGATCCAGCAAATCGAACCGCAGTCCGCGCTGCAACACGCTACCGCGTTCTACATTCTGCTGTATCCCATCTTGCTGGCGGCGACCCTGATGCCCGCCGAGGCGCTCTTCATCACGCTGGCCGCCGATCTCCTGCTGGTGGGCTGGTCAGCGCTCATCATCTGGCCCGCGGCGGTGCGACTCGAGAGCCTGATAGGCCTGCAATCCGCGAATATCTATATCTGGCCGGTAGCCGCGCTGATCATTGTCACTGTCGTCGCCTACATCTGGACGAGCGGCATGCAGCGCGCAACCGCGCAGGCCGAGTTCGCCCGGCTCAATGCGATGCTGCTGCGCGCCTCCGAAGCGGGCGCGCGCGAGGCGCTAGAGCACGATGTGCGCGAGCTCGTGCGGGTCATTGATTCGTGGTCCACAGACAATCTGGGCGCGGAGGCGGGTCCGCTGGCGAACGCCGACCTGCGACGCGTGGCGATCGCGCTCAGCGGCTATGCGGGCCGCGCGCGCGCGCTGGCCAAGGACCAGTTCGACCTGCAACGCGAGCGCGAGGCCAGCCAGCGTGTGGCGGAAGCGATTCTCTACTATCGCCAGGGCATGCCCGCCACATGGCCCGCCGCGACGGGACTTCCAGTGGACGCCATCGTGCGCGCCATCGTCATCCAGGACCCCCGGCGCGGGATCGAGGAGCTCAACCAGTCGCAGCCCTGATCGCGCGCTACGAGGCGGCCCCGGCCACCGCTTCGGGCCGCTCCACCGCGCGCCCGCCCCGCGCGCCCGGCGCTTGCCGCAGCTTGACGGTGGCCAGCGCAGCGATGAAGACCATCGTGAGCAGACTAACGATGGCTGATGTCTCGTGGATCGCTCCGGTCTGCCAGACCGCGCCGGTGGCGTCGGAGACGGCGTGATTCGTCGCGCTCAGGTATTGCAGGACGAAGGAAAGGCCGATGACCGCGTAGGTCACAATCGCTTCCAGGTAGAACGTCGCCGGAATCGCGCCCGCGCCGATGACGCTCGCCCGCCGCGCGGGGCCGAATCGCAGGAAGAGCGCGAATCCCTGGTAGAAGAGGTACACGGTCAAATACCAGCCCAGGTAATTGGTGAGCGGAACGCCGAAGTAGCCGCCGCCCTGTTCCCAGACCCAGAATTTCAGGATAGTCGAGAGTGTCGGGTCAAAGCAGAGATCCCAGACGACCATGGCGAAGGACGCGACGAGCGGAACAGCGACCAACGTGAACGCAGACGTGTCGCGGCGGATGTCGCCCGCGAGCACGGTCCCGATGACCCAGGCGAGGTAGCCCGTGCCGATATAGGCGGGACCGATGAGTAACGGCACAAGGAAGAGCTTGGCGCCCAGCGCATCGGTGTAGTGGTAGTGCCCGAACGGGAACCCGGTCAGGATGCTGACGTTCTCCAGGATATTGCTGACTACCAGCGCGATGGCGATGAAGACCGCGATTCCACCCCAGCCATAGCGCAGCGCGCCGTGCAGCAGCACGAACGCCACCAGAAATAGCACCAATACCGAGACCGGGATCGCGCCCGACCGTAGTGAGCTGATCGCGTTCATCGCCGCATACAGCGCGACGACGCCCCACAGCGCCTTGAGCGCCATGCCGTTCATCCGCCAGACCTCCTCCGCGAACAGCGCTCGCCGCGCCGCGCCACCAGTGAGCGTAGTGTACAGCAGCGCGGCGCGCAACGGCGCCTGAAGTCGCAAAGGGTATGGTACGATGGCCCCTAGGCAATAATGCGCGTCAATGAACCAGCAGCCGGCCCAATCAGCGTGACGGGGAGTAAGCATGACTGATAACGTGAGGCATGCGCGCGCCGCCGCGAAGCCGGGAGTAAAGCCAGAAACGAAGGTGGAGGCGCCAGAACGGCCGGAGCGCCCGGAATCCGGGTCGCGCGCCGTGAGCGTGTGGCAATTCACCGTCGCCACTGTGGCCGCGCTGCTGATCGGCGCGCTCTATCTGCAATTGCCAGACACGCTGCTGGTCGGGCCGCGCTGGCTGCTGCTCGCGCTCGAGGTCGTGTTGCTCGCGCCACCAGTACTCGCGCGCGTCTTCAATTATCATCTCTCGCACCGGACATCGCGCTGGCTGGCGTATGGCCTGCTGGCCGCGCTGACGGCGGAACTGATCGCCTCACTGACGAAACTGGTGCTGAACCTCCCCAAACTCTCGGCCCATCTGTTAGTCGTCCCGGGCATGCTGCTGTGGGCGGCGAATATTCTGGTCTTCGCGAACTGGTATTGGGAGACGGACGGCGACGGTCCGGTCTCGCGCCACCACGCCGGTCACCAGGCCGCCGACTTCCAGTTCCCCCAGCAGCAAGGTGGAAACACGCGCGGCTGGCGCGCGGGGTTCATTGACTACCTCTTCCTGGCGTTTTGCACCGCGACCGCGCTCAGCCCCGCAGACACCGTTCCACTTTCCCGCCGCGCCAAGCTGCTGATGATGGTCGAAGCGGTCATCTCGATGGTGGTCATCGTCATGCTGCTCGCTCGCTTCGTGAACATCGTCTAGCGCCACGAGCGGCGCACCCCCCGACCGGCCGCGACACTCGTGTCAACGCCCATGAAATGGGGTGGCTCACACGGGTTCGCAGACTGCCCCATTTCTATGAGGGCGGCTACGACATCTTCAACGACGCCGGCCGCGACACAGTGTGGGCCTCTGTAGGATCGCTCATACTGCCGGCGTTCTTCGTTAGTGGGTGGGTCCTGGCGGCGCGGCGGCTCCGGCGTCTGGCCGCGTAGCGCCGCTGAAAGAAGGCGGGCGAGAGCATATGATCCCTCGCCTGCCTTCCCCTTGCGCTTGAAGTGTGACTGCGGGCGGCTAGATGTCTAGGAACTCGTCTTCCTCGCCGCGCAGCGCCTGCTCAACTGCGGCGGCAAGCTCCTCATCGACGTTGGCTTTCAGCTCGTCGAGAGTTTCGTAGATCTCGAGAGTACGCTCGTCGTCCGCCGTCCAGGTGGACCAGTCGCCTGCGCTCCACTTCACGCCACCAGTCCGGTTCTGCTCGCCGCTCCTGGAGACGCGCCACGATCCCTCGGCGACATCAACGTCTACATCCACATCAACGTCCCAGTCGCCGCCCCAGCCAGTGGCCCAGCGGGACCAGTCAGGCGTGGCGCGGGTATACACGGCGAAGCGGCCCCTGGCAGTCTGAAACACGGTCTGAGTGACGACGCGCGCCAGCGGCTCGTCCCGCTCGCGGCGGCGCGCAAGCTCACGGCCCATGAAGCGCTTGACGCTGAAGTTCCTGTGTGAGCCAACCTTCACGCTCACCTCGACGAAGCCTTGCTGGCGGGCCTCCTCGGCCTGGACGTAGCGGCGCAGCGCGCCGGCGATGGTCGCCGAGAGGTTCTCGCCAGCCAGTTCCTGGGCGCGCTCGAAGACAGGGAGGTCGGCGTCGGCGACGTAAATGGTCTTGTTCGGCATGTAGCTGGCCTCCGGGTCACTGGCGGAACTGGGGAATTCGATATTGTAGGGCATGCGCGGCCTCCGTGACGCGCCCTTTGCGGGACGCCGCTTCACGTACAGGTCAACATCATTCTGGCACAGCGCGCGGCCGTTCGCGCTGGCCGAGCATGAGTATAGCATGCGTATACGTATACATGCAATATATGGGGCGGCTGGTAGGATAGAGACGTAATGAGAAGCGCGCCACCGCTGGAGGACAATTGATGGCAGCGACACTGGTAACGGGTGGCCTCACAGGCCTGGGCAGCGACGTGGCCCGCGCGATGCTGGCGCGGGGCGAGCGCCCACGCATTCTCACGCATCGCCCTGGCGCGACGCCGCCGGAGGGCGCAAGTCTGGCGGTCGGCGACCTGCGCGACGGCGCGGGGCTGGTAACGGCGCTGGCAGGAGCCGCCACCGTCATCCACTGCGCCAGCGACGCGCGCGAGGCGGACTTCGCCACCGAGATCGAGGGCGCGCGAAACCTGACGCGCCTGGCGAGCGCCGCGGGCGTCGCCCATCTGCTCTACATCTCGATCATCGGCGTGGACCGCAGCGACTACCCCTACTACGCCGCCAAGCGCCAGGCCGAGCGCAGCATCGAAGCGGGCGCCACGCCCTGGACCATCCTGCGCGCCGCCCAGTTCCACCACCTGGTGTACGGGCTGCTGCGGAGCTGGGACGATGGCGCGGGCGCGCTGCGCGTTCCGCCCGATATGCGCTTCCAGTCCGTCGCGCGTCATGAGGTGGCGAAGCGACTGGTCGAGCTTGCGGACGCGGGGCCAGCGGGCTACGCGCTGCCCATGCGTGGGCCGGAGACACTGACCATCGCCGCGATGGCGGCCGCCTACCTCGCCGCGCTTGGCCGCGCGGGCAGCGTCGAGATCATCCCCGCAGAGGTCGCGGCGCCCAGCGTCTTCCGCACCGGCGTCAACCTGGTCGTGGATGAAGCGCCCGCCACGCGCGGCCACGAGACCTGGGCCGAATTCCTGCGCGGCCAGGGCGCGGGCGGTTGAGCGCTTCCAGGCAGGCGCCTCCGCGGCGATGGGCCTGACCGTCGCCCGCGGCCCATTCTCTTGACATTCCGGGAGGGGTCGCGCTACGTCTATCTACGTACCGCTTCAGAATGGGAAGTGAATAGGCGTAGCGGACGCGCGGAGAGTGAACAGGACAGGCATGGCATGGCGACCCCAGCGATCACACGCGAGCGATTCGAACAGGGCATGACGATCGAGCAGTATCAGGCGCAGATGACTCAGAACAAGGACGCGTTCGCGGCGAATATCGCCAGCGCGCAGGCGCGGCCGGAGGACCTGGCTTTCTTCCAGGGCTTGCCCGAGCCACTGAACGTTGTGGTCATCACTGAAGACTGGTGCGGCGACGCGCTGGCGAACGTCCCCGTGCTGGCGAAGGTTGCGGCGGAGACAGGCAAGCTCACGTTGCGCGTCTTCCTGCGCGACCAGAACCTCGATCTGGCGGACCGCTACCTCAAAGAGGGCAAGTACCGCTCTGTGCCGGTCTTCGTCTTCTTCGATCAGCGGATGCGCGAACGAGGCCACTTCATCGAGCGACCCGCGCGGGCGACGGCGGAGATGAACGCCGCCACCGCCCGGCTCGTCGCGGAGCATCCCGAGTTGCCTGACGCTGGTGGTTCCTTCGATGAGATGGGCGAGCCAGCGAAGCGGCTGCGAATGCAGGCGCTACGCGATCTGCGGCGCGAGCGCGCCGCCGCCTGGACGACGATGCTGCTCGAAGACATCGAGGCGCTGCTCAGCGTCAGCCCAGCCGGGCGCTAAACGCCGGACGCTTCACTACGCCGCCGCCCTATCCCAACGCCATTGGAAGAATGGCTTGAGTCAGGGCGGTGGCGCTGTTTATGGCGACTGTTTCCGCGGGATGGACAGCCTACGCCGGCCTGACGGCGCCGCCGTAATCCAAAGTGACAAACGGCTCGTCGCCGACGACCCAGGCGTCGTGACCGGCGGGGATCACGCCGAGGTCGCCGGGGCCGAAATCCGCCTCGCCGCCGCCGGCCATCGTCACGTGGCAGCGGCCTGAAACCACGTACAAAAAGTGATCACCCTGGCAGAGCGCAGTCCCCGCGACCGGCGCCATGTCAGTTGACCAGCGAAAACCCGGGAAATAGGTCACGCGCGACACGACCCGATCCCCGAACTTGACGCTGGCGACTTCTGCGCGTGGAGGCGTGCGCCGCTCGTCGGGCACGTCGAAGCTGCGTTTCTCCATGTTCGCCATGGCAGTTCCCCTCTCACTGCTACGCCTGGTGCACAATGTGGCGCGCAGCCTGCTCCAGAGGCAAACTGGCGCCACAACGCAAGCGAGTGTACCTGACACACGGCGAACAAATCAAGGATGCGCTCGAATACCAGCATAAGTGCGCAGACAGGTACGGAAGCGAATAGAAGCGCGCCTCTCTCTCCCCGAGAAGGAGAAGGAGGCGTGGCTATAGCGCTCGCTTCGCGGCCTACGCAACTGAATCCGCGAAGGCGCGGACGATAGCGACGAAGTCGGCGGTGAGGCTGGCGCCACCGACCAGCGCGCCGTCCACGTCCGGCACGGCGGCGAGGTCAGCGGCGTTGGCGGCGGTGACGCTGCCACCATACTGCACGCGCACGGGGGCGGAGGCCTCCGCGCCATACATCTCCACCAGCAGCGCGCGGATGATGGCGATCACGTCGGCGGCGTCCTGCGGCGTGGCGGCGCGGCCCGTGCCAATCGCCCAGACCGGTTCATACGCCACAACGAGCTCGGCCAGCCGCTCCGCCGGGAGGTCCGCCAGGCTGCCACGCACCTGCGTGGTGATGACGCGCTCGGTCAGGTTCGCGTCGCGGTCCTCCAGCCGCTCGCCGACGCAAACGATGGGCCTGAGGTGGTGAGCGAAAGCCGCCAGCGTCTTGCGGTTGACCAGCTCATCGGTCTCGCCGAAGAGCGCGCGCCGCTCGGAGTGGCCCAGGATCACATACTCGCAGAGGCCGCGCAGCATCAGCGGCGAGATCTCGCCGGTAAACGCGCCCTTCTCGGCGAAGTACATGTTCTGCGCGCCCAGGGCGATACCGCTGGTCTGGGTGACGGCGTGGGTCGCGGCGATGGAGATGGCGGGCGGGCAGAGCACCCGATCCACACCGGCGATGGCGTCCAGGTCATCGAGGATGCTGTTCGCGAAGTTGTGGGCCTCGGACGGCCCATAATTCATCTTCCAGTTGCCAGCCACGATCGGCCGGCGCGCGGATGTCGTCATCTCAGCCCTCCCGGCTGCCGGGGCGCAAGTCCGCGGGAACGGCGTCGCGGTCGAGCAGTGCGACGACGCCAGGCAGCGCCTTGCCCTCCAGGAACTCCAGCGAGGCGCCGCCGCCCGTAGAGACGTGAGTCAGTTTGTCCGCTGCGCCCGCCTTCTCGACCGCCGCCGCGGAATCGCCGCCGCCGACGATGGTAATCGCGCCATCCTCGGTGCGCTCGATCAGCAGCTTGATCAGCGCGTCGGTGCCCAACGCGAACTGCGGGAACTCGGCGACGCCCAGTGTGCCGTTCCAGATGATCGTCCGCGCGCCGGCCAGGACCTCGCCGAAGGCGAGGATCGTCTGTGGGCCAACATCGAGGATACGCCAGCCCGCATGCACCGCGTCGGGCGTCGTCAGCGTGCGCTGCGCGTCCGCGGCGAACTTCTCACCGACGGCGACATCCACCGGCAAAACGAAGCGCTTGGATGCCGCCTCGGCTTTGGCCATCAGGCGGCGCGCCTCGTCGAGCTTGTCGTCCTCGACCAGCGAGTCACCCATGAAGAAGCCGCGCGCCTTGAAGAAGGTGTTCGCCATGCCGCCGCCGATGAGCACGGCGTCGGCGAGGTCAATCAGGCGCTCCAGCGAGGCGATCTTGTCGGAAACCTTGGCGCCACCGGAGATGGCGACCAGCGGCCGCTGCGGGTCTTCGAGCGCCGCGCCGAGGAATTTCAGCTCTTTCTCCATCAGGAAGCCAGCGACGGCGGGCAGATCGTGGGCGACTCCCTCCGTGCTGGCGTGGGCGCGGTGCGCCGTGCCGAAGGCGTCGTTGACGTAGACCTCACCGAGCGCGGCAAGCTGGCGAGCGAAGGCCGGGTCATTGGCCTCCTCCTCAGGATGGAAGCGCAGGTTCTCCAGCAGCAGGACCTGCCCCGGCTGCAGGCCATGCGCCAGCGCCTCGACCTCCGGCCCGACGCAATCTGGCGCGAGCGTCACTGGCCGGCCCAGCAATTCGCCCAGACGCTCGGCCACCGGGCGCAGGCTGTACTTCGGGTTCACTGTGCCTTTGGGGCGGCCGAGGTGGCTCATCAGGATGAGCGCGGCGCCCTGGTCGAGCAGATACTGGATGGTCGGCAGCGAGGCGCGGATACGGGTATCATCGGTGATCGCGCCGGTCGCCTCATCCTGCGGGACGTTGAAGTCTACGCGCTCGAGCGCACGCTTGCCGCGCGTCGCGATGTCGCGGACGGTGGCTTTGTCCATCTGGGTTCACCGTGATTTCTAAAGATGTCTGGATGTCATGGTGGCTGGCGTCGCGGGCGAGCGACCTCATCCGGCCTCCGGCCACCTTCCCCTGGTAGGGGAAGGCCCGTGGCGGGATGACCTCGCTGGGCGAGAATGATTGCCCTTTACCAGACACGTCTCGCCATCCACCTCCCCTCACCTCGTAGGAGAGGGGCCAGGGGTGAGGTCACTCGCCCCGCTGCCTGATCCACCCGCCGCCAGGTCCCCCTCGCCCTGCGGGGCGAGGGGCAGGGGGTGAGGACCGCTTACAGCCGCTCGGCGATGAAATGCGTCAGGTCGGCGACGCGCGAGGAGTAGCCCCACTCGTTGTCGTACCAGGCGATAACCTTGATGAAGTTGCCACCGAGCGACATCGTCGAGAGGCCATCAATGATCGAGGAATGGGAGTCGCCGCGGAAGTCGGACGAGACCAGCGGCTCCTCGGTGTAGTCGAGGATGCCCTTCAACTTGCCGGCCGCGGCCTCTTTGAACGCTCCGTTGATGTCATCGACGCTGGCGGGCTTGGTAAGCGTGGCGACGAAGTCCACCACCGAGACGGTGGCCGTCGGCACGCGCAGCGAGAAGCCATCGAACTTGCCCTTGAGCTCAGGGATGACGAGCGCGAGCGCGCGGGCGGCCCCAGTGCTGGTGGGGATAATGTTCTGCGCGGCGGCGCGGGCGCGGCGCAGGTCGCTATGCACCACATCGAGGATGCGCTGGTCGTTGGTGTAGGAGTGGACGGTGGTCATCAGGCCCTTCTCGATGGTGAAGACGTCGTTGATGACCTTGGCGGCCGGGGCCAGGCAGTTCGTCGTGCAGGAGGCGTTGGAGACGACATTGTGCTGCGCCGGGTCGTACTTGTCTTCGTTCACGCCGAGCACCAGGGTGATGTCTTCGCCCTTGGCCGGCGCCGAGATGATGACCTTCTTCACGGTATCGCGGCGGTGCGCGGCGGCCTTGGCGGCGTCGGTGAAGAAGCCCGTGGACTCGATGACGATCTCAGCGCCGACCTCGCCCCACGGAATCGAGCCGGGGTCGCGGTCGGAGAAGACGCGGATACGCTTGCCGTTGATGATAATGTCCTTATCCGCGACCTCGACCTTGCCCTGGAAGCGGCCATAGGTAGAGTCGTAACGGAAAAGGTGCGCGTTGGACTCCGTATCCGTCAGGTCATTGACCGCGACGACGTCGATGTCGTTGGGGTAGCGCTCCAGCATCGCCTTCAAGCTCTGGCGGCCGATGCGCCCGAAACCGTTGATCGCGACCCGTGTAGCCATAGAGAGAAAAACCTCCTGTGCGGCTGCCCAGCGCTATCCGCCGCAGCCGGCCTGGAAAGCAACTCCAGCGGCGCGGCCCCATCGCCACGCCTCGTTCGCAGGGCCAGCGCCCAACTGATCGGTTGGCGCTGGCGGCCGCACGGCGATTGTACCATAAGCGCAGCCTATGGATACCATAAGCGTTGTTTATGGCTGAGGCCGCCGCGCCCTCGCGCGCCAGGCTATCGCCGCGCCAGCGGCGCCAGCGCCCGCACGCGCCAATAATTGTATCACCAGCCTCTTACCCCAGCGCCGCGCCGCCTGATTCCCTCAACGCCTCTCGACAGGTTATGATGCGTGCGACATGGCATTGTGGACTACTTGCGCCATGTTGTGAGCGACCTCTCTATGGCGCGGATATCGCCGCGGCGCGAGGCGGGCGCCCTTCATATCCATCGAGGCGACTATGACGAAGCGCTCGCGGCTTTCGAGGAAGCTTTAGCTGTTCATCCGAAGAGCGCCATCGATCTGGAGCCACACGCCGCGCGACTGGTCGCTGAGGGCGCGCATCCTGCGGGCGCCGCCGGGAGTAGGCGTGTGTTACGCTGGCGCGTATGAAGAAGTGCTCGCGCCAGCCTGATCGCGCGCGAGCAGTAGGGCGGGTGGCGCCACGCAAGCGCAAGGAGCGTTGACATGCGGTGGATCTGGGCGGTGATTGGCTTCCTGCTGCTAGGCGCGGGAGTTGTCTGGACCCTGCAAGGGCTGGGGTTCGTGAAGGGCAGCTTCATGACCGGCAGCCTAACCTGGGCGATCATTGGGCCTATCGTCGCGCTGGCGGGGCTGGCGCTGATGTGGGTGGGCCTGCGCCGGAGCGCGCCCGCCGCCTGAGGCCGCGAGGCGCGGCCAATCCGCCTTGCCCCTATGGCAGGAGCAGGTGCAGATCGCCGAACTCATGCCAGAGGTAGCCTTCACGCAGAGCCGCGTCGTAGGCGGCGCGCAACCAGTCGCGCCTGGTGAAGGCCTCCAGCATGGCGAGATGGCTGGAGCGCGGCTCGTGCAGGCCGGTGAGCAATCCGTCCACCACGCGCACGCCACGCGCTGCCTCGATCACCAGGTCCGTCCAGCCGGAGCCAGCGTGGACCGCGCCATCGGTCTCCGCGACGGTCTCCAGCGCGCGTACGGCGGTGGTGCCAACGGCGATGACACGCCCACCCGCGGCCCGCGCGGCATTTACCAGGCGCGCGGTGGACTCCGGAACGCGGAAATATTCCTCGTAAGGCGGCTCGTGATCCTCCAGGCTGGAGACGCCGGTGTGCAGCAGCAGCGGCGCGAAGACGATCCCCCGCGCAGCCAGCGCCGCGATCAACTCCGGCGTGAACGCCAGCCCGGCAGACGGCGCCTCGGCGCTGCCCATCTCGGTAACATACGCCGTCTGGTAGAAGCGGCTGGGCCAGAGGTCGGGAATATACCCGTAACGGATCGGGAAGCCGAAACGCTCGAGATACTCGGGAACGGGCTGCGGCGTCCGCATGGTCGCCAGCCAGAGGCGCGGCGGCGTAGCTCCGGCGGGATAGGGCGCGTGGAGGGTCGCGGTGGCCCCGCCGGGCAGATACAGCGTCTCGCCGGTCAGGTCCTCGCGGTAAGGGCGCGCCCCATCGGACCGGCTGGTACGCGCCTCAACGCTCCAGAAGCCGCCGGGCAGGCGCGTGGAGAGATGGAGTTCCAGCGGCGTCCCGTCGGCGCGCGTCACGCCCAGCGCGGCGTTGAGCGTGCCGCTGGTGTTGATGACCAGGGTATCACCGGCTCGCAGGAACGCGCCGATCTCGCGGAACTGGGTATGGGTGACGCATGGCGTAGCGCGATTCGAGATCATCAGGCGGACCTCATCGCGCGCCAGCCCGCGGGCCTCCGGCGGCTCTGTGGCTTCCAGCGCCTGCGGCAGCGTGAAATTGAGTGTATCGAGCGCCCGCGGAGCCAGTGCCTCCTTACGGGCGATGTCTAATGTCTTTATCCGCATTCAAAGCGCCTCTTTCTGTTGGGCGAACAGCCTCGCCCTCAACTCCACCGCGTCCGAGCCCACGCAGGCGGGCTTCGCGGCCGCGGCTATCCGCCCAGGCTCATCCGCCCCTGCCTAGGCGTCGGAGTCGGGCTGGTAGAGCGAGATTTGCAGACCATCGGGGCCGCTCAGGCGTTGGGTGAGATTGCCCCAGGACGTATGGACGGGGCCGCGCAGCGGCTCGCCGCCCTGTGCGCGCAAGCGCTCAGCGGCGCGCGCGACATCACCCACCTCCAGCGCGAGGCGGACAGGGCCAGCGACACGCGCGCCGGCCTCGACCCGGTCGGTATACGCGGCGTCGCGCTCATCGAGAAGCTCGATGGTCGCGCGGCCAGCGTCCAGCACGACGCTACGTCCGGTCTCGCTCTCCGTCCAGTCGGCGAGAGTAGCTAGCCCCAGGCCGTCGCGATAGAAGGCGAGGGCATGATCAAAGTCGGCGACGGTCAACGCAACGCGCGTCTCCTTGACGCCGCCTGCGCCCTCGCCTGGCGCGCTCCCGCCCGCTGGGAGCGCGCGGGCCTGGTAGCGGCCGCTCGGCCACACGCCAGTCAGCAACTCCACCAGACCGGGCGCGCTCACTTCGGGCAGCGGGCGGTCGCTGATATCCTCGCCGGGAAAGGCCTGCTGGTGCATCTGCGTGCGCATATCGCCGGGGTCCACCCAGTAGACGCGTAGATCGGGCCGCTCGGCGGCGAGGACATGGGACAACTGCTCCAGCGCGGCCTTGCTCGCGCCATAGCCACCCCAACGGGGGTACGCCTCGATACCCGCGTCGCTGGTGATGTTGACGACGCGCGCGCCGGGCTTCAGTTGCGCGCGCACCGCCTGCAGGATCGCCAGTGGCGCGATGACATTGGCGCGGAAGACGGCTTCGAGCGCGTCAAGCGGATAATCGAGCAATGGCGGCAGCGGGCTGACGCCGAGCGCGCTGGCGTTGTTGATGACGGCGTCTAGTCCGCCCAGCGCCCGCGCGGCCTCAGCCAGCCCGTCGCGGTGCGCGGGATTGGTGACATCGCCCGCGACGGCGACCACCCGGCCCAGGCCGGAAAGCTCGGCATGCGCGGCGGAGAGCGCCTCCGCGCCACGCGCGTCGATGAGCAAGGTCCAGCCACCACGCGCCAGCTCGCGCGCCAGGGCCAGTCCCAGCCCGCGCGACGCGCCGGTGATCAGGGCGGCCGGTGATGTATGGGGTAATGCGGTCATGATGGCATGCCTCCAACAAGGGAAGATGCGCCAGGCGCACGCCCGCGTTCCCTCTCGGGCAAGACTTTAGCCCGCCCAGAATCCCGGCGCGCTGTCCATGCGGGCCAGCCTGGACCTGTCCTTTGGTACAGGACAAGTGTGCGCTAGAGTGGGAAAACGGCGGCGGCGTGAGCGATCGGGAGAAGCGCTCACGCC
>DASVZK010000024.1:0-33000 GCA_036391685.1 Ktedonobacterales bacterium | reverse complement strand
AGATGAGCGCTCCAGGCGGCGCTACGGCGCCGCAAAGACCCCGAGGAGATGACTCGGTTGATAGGACGGACGTGTACCCCCGGTAACGGGCTGAGCGTACCGCCCCTAATGGTCGTACAGCTTGGCGTCCCGTTCTTCTTCGCTTCACTGGGTGTTTCCTTCATGCGTGCGGCGCGTCGCCCGTTGATCGCGCAAGCGGTCAGGCGTGGCTCACATCCAAATCGCCACACGATTCCGAGACTCGCGAGGAAACTCGCCCGCTCGGCAAAATTGAGGCAGTAGTCAGCACAATCACTCTTATCCGATAGCGGTTGTTTGGCAGTGGAATGTCGTTTCCGTGGCGTCGTAGCCGCCACTGAGGCCCGGTTGAGCGTGTCACACGCTCCCGGGCCTACTTGTCTATCTCCACGCGTTGACGTCGCCCCCGAGGGCGGCTGATCTGCGCGGAGAAGGCTGACGCCAGGCGCGACACGCCAGGAACGCCCCTTGCGTGGGCGTTCCCTGTGTAGTTGTGTAACCTGGGGTTGTCGCCTTTCGTATAGTTCATGTAGTGAAGTAAAGACCCGCGTACGGCCCAAGCCCGGTGGGCGACCTCCGGCAAGTGTGGCGGCGCGTTTCACCTGTCCTGTTGTTGTCCTGGCCAAACTGCCAGTGACCGTTTTCGCGCTCACAATTCCTGTCCTGTATGAGGAGTGAGCGCGATGCGGCCTGAAATACGATGGTGAAGCGCACGAGCGTCTTGCTGAAGGCCTTGTCCACCACAGTCATGCGCCGAGCTTGCGAGAACGTCATCACTCTGGGGCCAGGGCGCCCCTGCCACCGCGCGCTCCAGGCGGGCCAACGACGGCCGCGCCAGGCGGGCGCGAATAGCGCGATCCGCCGGCACACTGGGAAGTCGGGGCGAGACGCGGTGAGGCGAGCAATGATGACGCGCGCGAGTCAAACGGCGGACACTACAAGCCACCGCGACCTGATACCATCTGGATGCTGAGTCCTTGCGATACCGGGAGACGAGTGACGCGAGCGCGCGCGGCGCCCTCCGCAAGCTGGCGAGATCGCTAGCGAGCCGAGTGGATACGTCGGGACGCGCTGGGTAAGCGGCCTGTCCGCTTACTATTCGGCGGCTCACATCCCTCTGGGGTGAGAGAGACCATGACGATACAGCAAAGCGGCCTCGAACAGTTATTGGGAGAGGCGCGCAAACGAGGATATGTACGGCGAGCCGAGCTGGAAGCGGCGCTACAGCGCTCTGGGCCTGTAGCGCAGCCTTCTGATCGGGACGCCGGCGGCACGCGCACGTCTTCGCCGGACGATACCGACGATCTGGCGCCCGAGATCGAAGAGCTGGATGACCTGGATCAGGCCATCGAGCTCTTCCTCGCGCACGACGTTGACATCGTTGATGACGACGAAGAGGCGGCCCGCGTGCAGGAGGACGAGGACATCGAAAGCAGCATCCACGCCATGGAGACTGAAAGCGCTCCACTCGTCGACCTGCCAGACGAATCGGAGGTCAGCGGCGCGCGTTTGCGCCGAGTGCAGGAAGTCGCAAAGGCCGCTGAGCGCGGCGAAGCGGCGGAAGTAGACACGATCACCGCGTACCTGCGGGAGATCGGTCGAGTTCCGATGCTGAGCCATGCCCAGGAAATCGACCTGGCGAAGCGCATCGAAGCAGGCGACAAGGAGGCGGTTCAGCAGTTCGTGCTGGCAAATCTCCGCCTGGTTGTCAGCATCGCCAAGCGCTACGTTGGGCGCGGCCTGTCGTTGCTCGACCTGATCCAGGAGGGCAACATTGGGTTGATGCGCGCCGTCCAGCGCTATGACTGGCGCCGCGGCCACCGCTTCAGCACTCACGCCACCTGGTGGATCCGCCAGGCGATCAGCCGCGCGGTTGCGGACAAAGGGCGAGCGATCCGGCTCCCCGTCTACGTCAACACCGCTCTGAATCGCGTCCGGCGCGAGCGCCAGCGGCTAGTGCAGGAGATGGGGCGCGACCCGACCGAGCAGGAGCTGGCCGACGCGCTGGGGATGGACGTCGAGCGCTTGCATGAGCTGGAAGCTGCCCCTGGGGCCCCGATCTCGCTCGAACTGCCCGTCGGCGAGGACGAGGAACAGGAACTCGGTGATGTGTTGGCCGATGAGAACAGCACCTCGCCTGAGGAAGTGGCTACCACGCGCACGATGAAGCAGGAAGTCCAGGAGGTCCTCGATGACGTCCTGACGCCGCGCGAGCGGCTTGTGCTGCAGTTGCGCTTCGGGCTGGGCTCCAACCACACCTTCCCGCTGGAGCAGGTGGGCCGCAAGCTCGGCATCACCCGCGAGCGCGTGCGCCAGATCGAGGCGGGCGCGCTGGCCAAGCTCCGCAACCCGAAGGTGCTAGAGCGCCTGCGCACCTAATCAGGCGAGGCAAACTCTCCCAACAATGAGCCGCTCGTGGTCCATTAGAACCGCGGGTGGCTCATTGTATGTGATCCGCTTGTCCACTGGCTCAGTATCCTGGTCTCGGCTTGCCATCACCAACGCAACTTACGAGCAATTGACCGGTACTCGCGTCGTAGATTTCTGTGACTAACTCGCTGTAGGCAGGCCCACCAGGGTGCCCGGGCGGAAGCGAGATATTCCTCAGGAGGAATGGGCCGCGCAGCACAACATAGCAGACAGGCGCATCATCGGCCAGCCCTATCCATAAATGCAAGCGGTCGGTTAACTTCTTGCATTCCGCAAATTCCAGAGTCTCGATGGTCGGTGGCTCGCCGGAAAGCGTCGGCCCAAACGAGCTAGACGGCGCGCCTTGGAGATAAGCCGTCATACCTTCCGCTGTGAACGCGGGGACTTGGCCTGGGCGCAGACCGAGCGCTGGGCGGTCCAGCGGCTGAGCGCCAGACATCATTTCCCTCGCTTTCTTGGTACTGCGCGCCTGAACGCTGCGTGACAATGCCCACTATTGGTTATTGTACGCGGTCCACTCACCCAATTACCTGCAAGTCGCTCTAGGCGTCTGCGGTAGCCACCGACAGCGCCGCCTGCGTCGCGATGCGCTGCGCCAGCCGCAGCTCTTCGGCGTGGAAGCCGGGACGCCACTCATGAAAGAGTTCATCCGAAATGGCCAGCAGCAGCGCGGCCTGTACCTGACGGAAGCTGGCGAGCGCGAAGAGCGCCGCCGCCTCCATCTCGACCGCCAGCGCGCCCATGGCGCTGTACACCGCGACCTTCGACTGAAGCTCACGGTATGGCGCGTCGGTCGTCCACATCGGGCCGAACGCTACCTGGGAGCCGAGCGCGACCACGGCTTCGCCAAGGGCCCGCGAGAGCGCTGCGTCAGGCGCCACCTCCACGCCAGCCGGAGCGTAGTGGAATGACGTTCCATCTTCGCGGATTGCGCCGGTGGCAATGGTGAGCGAGCCGATGGGCAACGATCGCTGGAGGCTACCACCGGTCCCGATAACGATAATGCGCTTGACGCCGAGCGCGATGAGTTCTTCCAGCACGGTGACGGTGGCCGGAGCGCCGATGCCCAGTCGCACGAGCGCCACCTGGCGCTCGCCGACTGCGCCTTGCATCACGCGCGCGACGTCCTCTGGCACCTGCGGCGGCTGGCTGGCGCTCGTCGCCGCGACGAGATCGGTGAAGACTGCGCGCTGGAAGGTCGCGATCAATGTCTCAGGAAGCAGCGAGGCTTCGAGCGTGCGGTCATGCCGCCCGAGCGCGTAGCGCACAAACCGCGCCGGGGTGATGTGCGCCTCATCATCAGTGTTGTCCGGCGCTGCATCGACTGCGATGTCCGGCCTAGGGCCCTCGCTTACCCCTAACTCAGCGAGCAGGCGCGCGCCCTCATCGTCATCGTGAACGCCCAGGGGTGAACCGTTTGGCGCGGCGTCTGGCGTTTCCGACGTGTTGGGCTGGCGGGAGGCGGGGACAGCGTTGCTCGGGTGATCGTGCTCTGAGGTCATTCTTCGGCATTCCTTGGATCGTGGGGTCGCGTTCGGCGCCCGTGGCCAGGCGACATGAAACTGCGCATTCGGGCAGTTTGAGTATACTGGCTCCCCAAGCGGGCGTTAAGTCACATAGGCGCATCGGCGCAAAATCATCCGGCAAGCCGGCGCGATGTTCTCGCTGCCTGCTCCGTTCGTTAGTGATAACGTAAGGCGCGTTGAGGGAAGCGGTCGCCGCTCGTGGCGTGGCTTCTGGGGTGTGCAAGTGGTGAGCAGGGGAGCGCAGAGACGCGCTGGCGCTCCATGAAAATGGCGACTTGGAGGAAACCCTCATGATGCAGCGTCGGAGCGATCTGCGTGCGGGCCTATGCCTGTTCGGCCCGTGGAGCCATAGCGAGGGCCAAAGTTTTGTCGAATATGTACTGATCATTCTGTTTGTCGCGCTCGCAATCGTCGCGGCGCTCACGCTTCTCGGCCCACAAATCGCCGCCATTTTCGATACGATTTCCAGCGCCCTCTGAGCACACCAGCGTTCGCTCTATACAGACTACTTCCGATTTCGCCTCGTGTTGGGAGAATGCCTTCCCGGCGCGAGGCGTTGCGCTCCAATCTCACATCCCAACGCACTCTCCCATCAGCGACCAAACCGAAAATCCGGATGGCGCGCGGAATTGCGGGGTGGTGAGGGCAATGTTATAATGCGATGGTGGCTTGTCTGGCCTCCGACGGCGCCCTATCGTACGCGCTCGTCGCCGTGACGTGACGCGCACGTTCTCCAGGGCGCCTGGATCCGGTTGGAATCGCTGGTTCAGGCTGCGCACACCAGTCAAATGACTGGGGTCGCGGACGTCTCCGCTGAGCCTGCGCCCACGTCCACAATACATCCTGCCCCGCTCTGCCGTGCGCCCTGCGGACGCGCGCGACACACGAGCGGGAGCATACCCACAGGAGGTTTCCGCATGGCGCGGGACTATGAGCTTGGGGTGATCGTCAACCCCGAAGTTGGTGATGAGCAGGCGCGCGCGATTGTCGAGCGCGTCACGCAGATCGTGACAACGAATGGTGGCCAGGTAGTTCGTGTCAACGCCTGGGGCCGCCGGCGTCTCGCGTACCCGATCGAGCATCATCGTGACGGCTTGTACTTCTTCTATGATCTCATCCTGCAACCACAGTCCGTGGCCGAGATCGAGCGTGATCTGCGCGTGAATGAAGACATCATTCGCCACCTGCTGAAGCTGCGCGATGCGCGCGTGGTGGCCCAGCAACGCCAGCGCGACATCGAGCGCGACGCGGAGCTGGCCCAGCAGCAGGCCGAAGCGGCGGCGCGCGCTGAGGCTGAGGCGTCCGCTGAGGCTAAGGCGTCCGCGCAGGCTGAGGCGTCCGCGCAGGCTGAGGCGGGTGAGTCCGCTCCGGTCGAGGTGGTGGATGCCGCCAGCGAGCCGGCCGCGCAGAATGAGAGCGAGACGGAAGCGTCAGATGCAGTCCCGGCCAGCGAGACTGAAGCGTAGGCCAGCGACGCGAGAAACGGCGGCGCCTGGCGCGAGGGAGGACAACCACACCCCATGAACAAGATCATGCTGATTGGCAATCTCGGACGTGATCCCGAGATGAGCTACACGGCGGGTGGCCAGGCGATGACGAAGTTTTCACTGGCGGTCAGCCGCCGGTGGAAGGACGAGTCTGGCGAGCGTCGCGAGGAAACGACCTGGTTCAATATCGTCGCGTGGCGTCAGCTTGCGGAGACGTGCAACAACTACCTGCACAAGGGATCCAAGGTCTTCATCGAGGGCCGGATGACCTCGCGCAAGTACACTGACAAAGACGGCATTGAGCGCACAGTCTGGGATGTCACCGCCTCTGATATGGAGATGCTGGATCCCAAGGGCGCGGGCCAGGGCGGCGCACAGGGGAGCGGTGGTTTCGAAGACACCAGCGCCGACGACCTGCCGTTCTAGCTCACTCGATTCAACGTTCGTGCATTTCCCAGCGCGCGTGAGCGCGCAGCGGAGCGCGGCCCGCGTAAGCGCCGCGCGGCGTGGGGATATGCCCTACGCGATGAGATGATACGTACCGGCTCGGGCGAACCTCTCCGCCTGGGCCGGCTATCCCACACGTACAGGAGTTTCTTCCTATGCAGCAGAGGCGTGAAATGGGCGGCCCAGGCGTCGCCCCCGCGCAGAATGGTAGCGGGCCCCAGGGCGGGCCGATGGGCGGCCCGCAAGGCGGGCCTGGTGGCCGTGGACGCGGGCGTGACTTCCGCTCCCGGCGCAAGGTCTGCGCATTCTGCGTCGACCACGTGCGCGAAATTGACTATAAGGACGTCGCACGGTTGCGGCGCTACCTCTCCGACCGTGGTAAAATCGAGCCACGACGCAAGACGGGCACCTGCGCCCGTCACCAGCGACGCCTGAGTGTCGCGTTGAAGAACGCGCGCCACATGGCGTTGATGCCCTACACCGCGGCCCATATCCGCGGCATCTAAGGAGTCCAGCGGAGCGCAAGCGCAAATCGTGACGAGATGGGTTTTCCGGAAGGAGCGCCTGTCTCGTCACAGGTCTACCGTTACGGAGAACCGGTCCCGCCTATGACGAATCCAACCGTGCAGCGTCCCGCAAAGCGGCGCTCCACCTCATCCAGCGTGGCGCCGAACAAAGGCTCCGGCAAGGGCTCCACCGCCGCTTCCGCCAACGCGTCAGCGCGAGCGGGCGTCAAATCGCCGGCCCGCTCCGCAGCGCCAAAGTACCGCGTGCGCCATGTAGGCCGTGTCGAAGGCCTGCGCGATGGCAAACCATTGATCTTTGGGTGGGGTCGCCACCTGACCCGCGCGCAGAAGGTCCGCTATCAGCGCGTGGGACTCGTCGGCTTCGCCGGGCTGGTGATTCTCGCCGTGCTGGGCACCATTGTGTACGGCGTGCTCAACGAAACCGTCTTTATCCCCAATTCCGCGGTCGTCACGGTCAATGGCGTGAGCATCTCGCAGGAGATGTACCGCAAGAACCTGGCGGTTGAAGCGCAAATGGTCTGGAATACGCTGCAGCAAGAGATCTCTGCGGACAACGCTATCCAGGCGGGTGTCCTGAAAGGCGATCCCACCGCTGTCAACGAGGACGCCATTCTCAAGTCGCAGATCCAGTCCAACGAGGGCAAATATGCGCAGTCGGTCATTACGCAGGCGGCGATCAACGACTTGATGTACGACCAGATGGTTCAGTATGGCGCGCAGCAGTTTGAGCAGACGCGTCATCTGCCATGGGCGACCTTCGGCGCGTCGTCTCATGATATTGATATCGAGCTGGCGGCGTTCAAAAAGGCATTCCCGTCGAACGAGACCTACGCCAGCTTCCTGAGCGCCAATCACATGAGCGACAACGATGTGCGCGAGGCGCTTGCGATTCAGGTGCGCCGCACGAAGATGACGAACTATCTGGCAGGAACGTACGTCTCCCCGACGCGTCAAGTGCATTATCGCAAGATCGAGACGGACACCTCCGCCAAGGCCGCCGCCGCGCGCGCCGCGCTACTTAAGGGTGGCCTGACCGACGCGACCTGGACGACCATCGCCAAGACCGACTCGCTGGACCCGAATTCGAAGGACAGCGGCGGTGATCAGGGCTTCGTGCCACCGGGCACGGGCGACGCCGCGCTGGAGGTTTGGGCCTATGCCCCAAGCCGCACAGTGGGGGAATTGAGTCCGGTGCTCACTGACTCCAGCGGCACGTTCGATGTGGTCCAGATCGTGGCGATCAACCCGTCACTCGCGGTGGCCAGCGATACGCTGAAAGCCGCGCGGGATAATGCGCTGTCGCACTGGCTGTCCATGCAGCAGAGCATCCTGGGCTCGAAGGTTGGCACGCCAAATTCGACGATGCTCACCTTGTCGCGCAACATGCCCAAAGCGCCTGACCTGAATGGCGCGCTGCCGACCTTCACGGCGCAGTCAGGGTCGAGTGGCATTCCGTCCAGTTTTGGCGGCTAGCGCAGCGTTCCCCTGGCTCGGCGCGCCGGGCCAGGGCGCATATGCGACAATGCAGAGGCGTTGCTGCTCACCCGAGCCGTGACGCCTCTGATCTGTTTTTCGTCCCGAATTCGCTCAGGATTGGCCTATATCGTGACACAGCAATCCACACCGCCCATACCGCAATGCGCCGAGTCGCGTCTCTCGCCTGACGGAGCCGAGACGCTCAATCTGCTCGATACGGTCTCGCTTTATCTGCATATCCCGTTCTGTCATGCCAAGTGCCATTATTGCGACTTCAACTCCTATGCGGGCATGCTTGGCCTTCGCGAAGAGTATGTAGCCGCGCTGCGTGACGAGATCCTGCTGGCGGGGCGTCGCGCGCGCCGCGGGAATGGCGAGCCGCGCCGCTGCCGCACGGTGTTCTTCGGTGGTGGCACACCGAGCCTCCTCACACCGGCGCAGATTGGGGACCTCCTCGCGGCGACGCGCGCGGCGTTCGCCCTGGACCCCGACGCTGAGGTCACGATGGAGGCCAATCCCGGCGCGCTGGAATACTCTCAACTAGATGCCGTTCACGCCGCGGGCGTCACACGACTGAGCATGGGGGCGCAGTCCTTCGATCCGGCGCTGCTGCGCTGGATGGGGCGTATCCACTCGCCTGCCGAGATCACGACAGCCTTTCGCGCGGCGCGCTCAGCGGGCTTTACCAACGTCAGCCTGGATTTCATCTTCGCCCTGCCGGGACAGACACAGGTCGTCTGGCTGGAGACGCTGGAGCGCGCCATGGACCTTGGACCGGACCATCTCTCGCTCTATAATCTGATCGTCGAGGAAGGCACGCCGCTCTTCATGTGGGTCGAGCGCGGGACGGTGCGCGAGGTGGATGAGGACGCTGCAGCGGACATGTATGAGGCGGCGCAGGAGCGTCTGGCCCAGGCTGGCTATCTTCAGTATGAAATCTCCAACTGGGCGCGGCCGGGCCACGCCTGCGCCCATAATCTGACCTACTGGCGCAACCTGCCATGGATTGGTCTGGGCGCTGGCGGCGCGTCCTTCTATGCTGGCCAGCGCTTCACAGAGACACGACCTATCCGCGAGTACATTGCGGGTGTGCGCGCGACGCTCGCCGCGGCGCGGACGAATGGGGACGCTGAATCGCTGCCAGCGGCGGCTATCGCCAGCCGCGAAGAGATCAGCCGCACGATGGAGATGGGCGAGACAGCCATGCTCGGTTTGCGGCTCACTGAAGGTATCAGCCTGGAGGCGTTCGCTGTGCGCTACAGCGTTGGCTTTTGGGAGACCTTCGGAGCGCGGCTGGCGGAGTTTCGCGCGCTGGGTCTGATCGAAGAGGCGGAGGGGCGCGCGCGTCTGACACCACGCGGGCGCATGGTCGGCAATGAGATCTTCGCCCGTGTCCTGCCGGATGACTGAGAGGACGCATGTCACGCCAGGGTGTGGAAGGCAAGCCGCGCTGGAGCGAGGTCCCGGAAGCGGTGCGGCGTGAGGTGGAGACGCTCGCTGCCGCGCGGGTGATACGCGGGGCGCGCATCTGGGGCGGGTATGGCCCGGCGCCGACTTTCCGCTTGCGCCTGGCCGACGGGCGTGGACTGTTCTTCAAGGCGGTACATAGCGGGTCGAACGAGTTCTCGCGGCAGGCGCTGGCGCGCGAGGAGCGCGTCTACCAGGAGCTTGGCGCGCTCCTCGCGCCCGTTGCGCCGCAGTTTTACGGCGTCATCGCGGTAGACGACTGGCGCGCGCTCCTGCTGGAGGATCTCGGCCCAAAAAGCGCGCCCCCCTGGAAGCTCGCGCTTGCCCGCATCGCCGCCCGCGATCTCGCTGCGTTCCACGCCAGCACGCTGGGGGTCGCGACGCCCGCGTGGCTGGACAACGTCGCCGAGAGCGCCGCCCGCATCACCTGGCAGCAGGCAGATGAGGAGTCTGACGGGCTACGACAGGTTGCGGCGCTGGCGGGCGCTCATGCCGCGGACGCGCAGAGCTGGCTGCGCGCTTCGCTCCCGCGCCTGAGCGCCGTTACCAGCGCGCTGCGCCAGGTTCCTGGCCCTTACGCAATAATCCACGGCGATGTGCGCTCGGATAACTTGCGCATCGTGAATGGACGCTTGCGTCTCTTCGATTGGCCGTCAGTGGCGGTCGACTTCCCGGAGTTTGATCTGGCGGAGTTCGCCCAGAGTGTTGAGGTGGATGGTGGGCCGGATGCGGAGCGTGTCGTCGCCTGGTATCGTGAGCGCCTGGACGTGAGACCAGAGGCGCTGGATGCGGCGATTGGACGGCTCGCGGCGTTCTTCGCCTACCACGCCTGGCAGCCGGAGATCCCCGACTTGCCGCGCTTGCGCCGCTTCCAGCGGCAGCAACTGGCGGTCACGCTGCGCTGGCTGGCGCGGCGGCTCGCCATGCCGCTACCGCGCTGGACAGCGGCGCTGGACTAAACGCACAGCGCTTGCCGGCAGCGGATGCGGATGTCGTACACTAGGGTACATTGGCCAGCGAGCGTCAGGCGGCGCAGGCGACGCGCCAAAGCGCTGGTGAGATGTAGTAAGTAAGCGGCTGGGGTGCCGCGGTGTACCTGACGGCTCGCGGATAGCATGCGGGCGAGCGGCTGAAGAGGAAGCGAGCGTATCATGAGCGGCGCGGGCGGCGAGTTTGTGGTGGGAGGGGAAGCAGTCAGCCTAGGGGAGGTTCTGGCCAGGCTGGCGCGCGTCGCACGCATCGCGGATGAGCGGCCACGCACGGAGCTCATGAGCATTCCCGGTGTCACGCCGCTGCAGGCGCAACTGCTCGCGAATCGTGGCGCGGGCAGCCCGCGCGCCGCGCGTGAATTCCTGGAGGCCGGATGGCGGGCAAGCGGTCCGCTGCCCGATCAGGACGCCGCTGTATCGCGACTGATTCAGGCGATTGAGACGGGCGTAGCGATAACCGTCTATGGTGACCATGACTGCGACGGCATTACCTCATGCGCGATTCTCACGTTGGCGTTGCGCGACCTCGGCGCGAATGTGACCGCGTACATTCCCCTTCGTGACGACGATGGCCGCGGACTGAACGACGAGGCGGTGCGCCAGTTGAGTGCCCGCGGCGCTCGGTTGATCGTGACGACCGATTGCGGCACGTCGAATGTGGCGGAGGTCGCGCTTGCCCACGAGCTAGGCATGGATGTGATCATCACCGACCATCACCCCGTTCATGGCGACGCGCCTGTGGATTGCGCGATTGTCAACCCATGGCGCGCGAGTGAGCGCTCGACGCGCGATGACTTATCAGGCGCCGGTGTCGCCTTTCGCCTCGCTGAGGCGTTGCTGCAGTCCATCGCGCCAGACCGCGCGGGCGTGATCCTGGAAGGGCTGCTTGATTTGGCCGCGACAGGCATTATCGGCGATATCGTGCCACTCACGCGGGAGAGTTGGGGACTGGCGCGCGCCGGGCTGGCGCGATTACGGACCGCGCCGCAACCCGGGCTCCGCGCCCTGCTGGAGCGCGCGGGCGTCGCCTGGCGGCAGATCACCGAGCGCGATATTACCTATGTCATCGCGCCACGGCTCAACGCCGCCGCCCGGTTGGGCGAGCCGTCTACCGCGCTCGAATTGCTCCTGGCGACCGACGCTGCCCGCGTCATCCAGCTAGCGGAGCGGCTGGAGGAGCTCAACCAGGAGCGCCAGCGGATCACTGAGGAAATCATGCGTGACGCCCAGGCGATGGTGGAGTCGAGCCTGGCGCAGGGGGACGCGCGGGAGCCTGGCGCGCTGGTGAGCGCCATCAAGGATGGCTGGCCGTTGGGCATGCTCGGGCTGGTGGCAAGCAGACTGACGGAGCGCTATGGGCGCCCATCCGTGGTCATCAGCCGTGAAGGGGCGGAGGCGCGTGGCTCGGCGCGCGCTCCAGAAGGATACGATCTGGGCCAGGCGCTCGCCGCCCGCGCGCCGATCTTCCGGCGGTTCGGCGGCCATGCCCGCGCGGCCGGGTTTACGCTGCCATCCAGCGAGGTAGGCGCCCTGCTCAGTGACCTAGAGCGGCGCCTCGCCGCCCAGCGTGACGCGCTCGCGCAGGCGCGGGCCGCGGATGGCGATCCGCTGGCCGTGGACCTGCGGCTAACGCTCAACCGACTGGCTCCGCGCATTTACCATGAACAGCAGGCCCTGGCGCCATTTGGTCCGGCATTTCCCGCGCCGACCTATATCGCAATGAATGTGCGCATCCTGGGCTGCTGGCGCAGCGGCTCAGAGGGGCGTAACCTTCGTCTCCGCGCGCGCGATAGCGGCGCGGACCGCGTCTTCTTTTGGGCGCGTCAGGGTGATCTCTGCGACGTGATGCGACCACTTTTGACCACTCTGCCGGCGCTCGACCTGATCTTCACGCTTGATGCGTTTATCAGGCCAACAGGCGATCTTGATCTGCTTCCTCGCGTTCTGGGTCTGCGTGTAGTGGGGTGACCGCGGCGGTCGGCGCCACGCTCACCCGGGCCTCCATGAGATCGTAGCGGTTGACGCGGTAGATGATCGTGGAGATAAGCCAGCTCATGACGAAGACGCCGATGATGCCGGCGCCGATGTAGCCGAAGTTTGAGCCGTCATTGCCGTTGCTGAGGAAGTTCACGAAGTCCCATATGCCACCGGTCAGATTGAACTGCCCCTGCGCGATGCTCAGCAATTCCAGGCCTCCCACCAGCACAGCGACGATCACCGAGACAAGCGTGATGCTGATGTTGTAGAACAGCTTGCGCACGGGGTTCACAAACGCCCAGCCGTACGCGCCCAGCATCATCACTCCATCGGTGGTGTCGGCAAGGCTCATACCGGCGGTGAAGAGCAGCGGGAGCAGCAGCACGACGTAGAAGGGTACATTGCGCGCCGCGAAGCCACTGGTGGCGACGAGCAGCGCAATCTCTGTCGCGGTATCGAATCCTAGCCCGAAAAGAAAGCCGATGGGATACATCTTCCAGCTTGCGTCCACTGTCTTGAAGAGGCCTCGGAACAGGCGGGCGAAGAAGCCGCGCTTGTTCAGGTAATCTTCGATCGCGTCACCGTCATACTCGCCGCCGCTGGTGACCTGGCGGAAGGTGCGCACGATCTCGACCAGAATGATGATGTTCATGACAGCGATGGCAAGGAGGAAGAGTCCCGATACTGTCGTGCCGATGAGCCCGCCGATCGTTTTGAGCGAGGAGCTATCCGCCTCCAGGTTGTGCGCAAGGAAGGCGGAGCCCAGCGCGACACCCAGCGCCATGAGGAATACGACCGTTGAGTGGCCTAGAGAGAAAAAGAGGCCGACAGCCACCGGCCGCTTCTTTTCCTGCATGAGCTTGCGCGTGACGTTGTCAATGGCGGAGATGTGGTCGGCGTCCACCGCATGGCGCAGACCGAAGCCATAGGCAAGCGGGGCGACGGTGAGGATGATAGGATACTTGAGCGCGGCGAGCAGTGTAAGAACCCACAGACCGATATTGATGGTGATCAGCAGAGAATAGATGCCGAACACCTTAGAGCGTATTCCGGGGGTGTTGTCACTGAGCACGCGGCGAAAAGCCAGCATCGGGTCGCCTCCTGCAGGTATCGCTTGCGTTCGCGTCGTTTCACTGTGTTCCATTCCGCGCGGCGCACTGGCCAGCGGTCAGGCCCGTCTATGTGTCCTACACCCGATTGTAGCGAACGGATGTGTTGTACAACAAGTCGCGTTTGTGTGCAACCGCATCTGCGAATATTCGCAACAATCACGCGCGCCGCTTTGGTGGCTGGGCCGCATAGCGCGAGGAGGCGCGTTGTGAGGCGCGCCACATCGCGGCAGGTCGGTTTGCGGTATCGTTGCTGTGTGATAGAAAGCCGGGTGTGTGGCGCCCAAATGGAGGCTCCGCGCGCCCTCTTGGGGACGAGAAAGCAGGTGTGAGCTTATGTGGGGGAAACGCCGGGCGGATGCGAGCGCGGTAGCGCAAGGAGTGGCCCCGATCGAGCCGTCGCGTACGCTGACCTCCCTCGATGATCTGCTGCGGCGCGCCGAGTGGGATCGGCTAAGTGAGAGCGACCGCGAAAGCCTACGCGCGCCCTATCCAATGTTCCCGGACGCGGGCGGAAAAGACCACGACATCGCGGTCCAGGACTGGATCGCCAATCTCGTCGCGCCCACGTTTCAGGTAGAGGCGGCACAGGTGATCCAGGCATGGTTGACCGACGCGTCGCCGCACGCGCACCTCTACATTGGCGGCGCCGGCGGCCAGGGTCGCGTCAGCCTGGTCGCCTCGCTCGCCCGCAAGGCGCTGGCGGAGCGAAACGCCCCACCTGACTACGTCTACGCGCCCGAGCCCTCAGCGCTCGATCAGGCGCGGATCCTTGCTTTACCTGGTGGAACAGGCAAAGACTTCGCCGGCGCCCTGGACCGCGCGCTGCGCTTCATTACCTCAAACTGGGATACCGCGCCCGACGACCCTCCGGCGTCGAATGGCGCGTCCCCGGCGGAGGCCGCAGCCTCTTCGGACGGCGCGCCAGCGCAGCCCACTGCGCCAGGAGCTCACGGTCTCGCCGAACCCACGCCCGAGCAGCGCCTCGCGTTGGTGGACGTGGCGTTCAGCGCGCTGGACGACTCCGCGTTCGATACAGTTCGGGACTGGATCACCGAGCTGCGTGGAGCCTTCGCGGCGCTGGCGCGGGATGGCGCCCAACTGAGCGTTGGCTACGATGACTTGCCCACCTGGCTCGTGCGCGGCGGGGTGAGCGCTGGCCACGCGGGCGCTCCGGTCGTGATTGGCACACTGCTGCGCGACAAGCTGGACGATCTGCTGATGCGCGCGAACGGCGGCGTGCTGGTCTTGCCTGCGGCCGACCTGCTTGCGGTAGATGGCGCGTGGCTAAGCCTGAACGCCGCGCTTGGAGGCCGCAGGCTTCAGATCAAGGCGGGCTGGCCGGCGCTACCGCTCTCGGCGCGCATCGCGCTCATCGGTGACGGGTCGGCGTATAACGCGCTGGCGAGCGCAGCGGGCGACTTTACCCGGCTGTTCCGCTACGAGGCCTGGCTCAATCCCGCGGTCTCGTGGTCGCGCCAGGCAGAGGCGGCCTACGCGGCGCTGGCGGATGGCTCCGCGCGTTCACATGACCTGCCGCCGTTTAGCCTGTCAGCGATCGCGCGGCTCATCGAAGAGGGCGCGCGGCGTGGCGATGGCCTCAACCGCAGCTATCTGAGCGCTGACCTGGTGCTGTTGCGCGATCTGGCGTCTGAGGCGGGAGGCGTGGCGAAGCGCCGTGGCGCGACAGCGACTGAGGGAGACGACCTCCTGACCGCGCTGCAACGCCGCCGCACGCTCCAGGTCTCAAACGCCCGGCGCGTGCGCGAGGCGATTCTTTCAGGCCAGGCTAATACGCCAACGGCGGGTGTGGCCATCGGCCAGGTCAACGGGCTGGGTATTTACGAATTCCACCCGTCTGAAGGCAACTTCGCTGTGCCGACGCGCATCAGCGCGACGGTGAGCCCCGAACGTGGCGAGCGCTTGCTCGATATCGAGCGCGAGGCTGAGCAGGCCGACGCTGACCATGTGCGTGGCGCGATGACCATCGAGGGCTATCTGGCGCATCGCTACGGGCAGACGCGCCCGCTCAATCTCGTTGGGCGCATTCGGTTCGAGCAGGAGCATGGCACGACGGGTGGCGATAGCGCTTCGGGCGCGATTCTCTTCAGCTTGCTCTCGGCGCTGGCGCAGGCCCCCATCGCCTTCGCGCGCGCGGTGACGGGCGCCGTTGGGCAGTACGGCGAGATGCAACCGATTGGCGGCGTCAATACGAAGATCGAGGGGTTCTGGGAGCTTTGCCGCCAGCGGCGCGCGCGGGGCGAGCAGGTGGAGGGCGGCTGGGGTGTGCTCATCCCGGCGATCAACGCCCGCGATCTCATGCTACGCGACGAGGTGGCTGAGGCGATTATCCATGAGGGTTGGTTCCACATCTGGCTGATCAACACGGTGGATGACGCGCTACCCATCCTCATGGGCCTCTCAGCGCAGGAGATTCACGCGCGCGTGGAGCAGCGTCTACAGCGATTCCACGCGGCGGGAACGCCGCGGACATAGCAGGGATTTCCATCCCGTCAGACGCTGGTACCGTTCGCGCGGATGAGCGGAGCGCGGCGCAAATACGCTATACTTCATGGGATACGGTCATCAACTAGCGACGCGCGCGGGCGGGAAGGTCAAGCGGAAGTCAATGCCAAAACTCTATGGATGGGTGCGTGAGGTCACGCCGGAGGGGGCCGCCGATCTGGCGGGAATCCAGCCGGGTGACCTGCTCAAAGCCATCAACGGCCAGCCCGTGCGAGACCTGCTCGACTACCAGTTCTACAGCGCTGACGAACGGCTGTCGCTCAACATCGAGCGGAATGGGCGCGCGATCGAGACGCTGGTGGATAAGGAGCCGGGCGAAGCGCTGGGCATCCTTTTTGGCGAGGAGCCCGCGCCGTTCATCCGTATCTGCGCCAACAAGTGCGTCTTCTGCTTCATCAAAGGGCTGCCGGAGCGCAGGCAAGCTGTGCGCGGGCAGCCCCTTGGCATGCGCGACTCGCTCTATATCAAAGATGATGACTACCGCTACAGCTTTCTCTTCGGCAACTTCATCACACTGACAAATCTGAAGGAAGCCGACTGGCAGCGCCTGGAAGAACAGCGTCTCAGCCCGGTCTACGTCTCCGTTCATACTACGAACCCCGACCTGCGTCGCCGCATGGTAGATGGGCCGCGCTCGGGTGAGATCATCGAGCAGATCCAGCGTCTGGGCTCGATCGGCATCTCGTGCCATACGCAGCTTGTGCTCTGCCCCGGCGCCAACGACGGCGAAGAGCTAGACCGCAGCATCCGCGAACTGGCGGCGCTGCGGCCAGTCGTTGAGTCGATTTCGGTCGTGCCGGTCGGGCTGACGAAGTATAACAACATGATCGCCGTTGAGAATTTGCCGCCCCTGCGCCCATACACCCGCGCGGAGTCTCTGGACGTGATGGAGCGAGTGGAGCGCTGGCAGCGCCAGTTCGCCGCTGAGCCGGGGGCGCATGGCGAGCCGTTCGTCCTTCTCTCGGATGAGTGGTATTACAGGACCGGCAAGCCGTTCCCTCCGGCGCGCCACTACGGCGTCTACGCCCAGATCGAGAACGGCGTTGGCATGACCCGAAAGCTGATGGAGGACTGGCGTCACGAGCGCGAGGCGCTGGCTCCGGCCGGCCCGACGGGGCGGATCGGCATCATTACCAGTACGATGGCCGCTCCGGTGATTCGCCGCTTCGCGCGTGACATCACGAAGCGCACCGGGCTGGAGACGCGCGTCGTTCCAATCAAGAACCAGCTATTTGGGCCGAGTGTCACCGTGGCTGGGCTGCTGGGAGGACGCGACGCGCTCGACGCCATCGCCAGTGACCTCGCGGACCTCGATGAGGGCGACTTGTTGCTGGCCCCACGCGTGATGCTCGATAACGCGGGCGCGCGTTTCCTGGATGATGTGACGCGGGACGTATTTACCGCCTCCGTGCGACCGAAGGTCGTGTTCGCCAAGACTGCGGCCGAATTGCGCGCCGCGGTGGTCGCCTACAACGCCGCCGGTCGCCAGCGAGCGGCGGCGTTGTCCTGAGGTGGTGGCTACAAGCGTATGAACGGAATCGGTAGCATGGGGATGTCGAGACGCGGCAAGGGGCGGCGCTTGCTCGCGCTTGCGTCGCTGTTTGCGTCGCTGGCGCTCACGGCCTGCGGGAGCCAAGGCTACGCCCCCACATTGGGCACGGTGGGGACGACTTCACTGGGTGGCGCGCAGTCAGCTACCCTGACATTGACGCCGTTCTACGCCACCCATGTCGTCGTCTATTACCTGGCGAAACAGGTCCCGTATGTGGGCGCGCCTACGCCGGTAGAGCTACGACAGGGGTCGTGTGGCGGACGGACACTGGCGCGGCTGACCGCAGACCCTACTGCCGCCGGCGCTGGCGCGTTCGTCGCCCCCAACCTGGCTGCGAAGGGCGTGGATGTCGCGCTCACCGTGGACCAGAACGTCTATGTCGTCATATTGGATCACGCGAACGATGCGCAGGCGCAGCCCCTGGCGTGTGGCGCGCCGCTCTCTGATCGCCGCCAGTATTTCGACCTCTACACGCCTGGGCAGGGCAGCAATGGCACGCAACTTGGCCTGACGCTGATTGAGCCGGTGGTCGCGACACGCGTGCAGGCCCGGCTCGCGGAGCCCGCCGCAAGCTCACTGGTTTGGGCTGTCTACGCTCATGACTGTGGAAGTGCGGCATTGGCGAGCGGGCGGATCCCAACTGGCGCGACGGAGAGCGACGGCATCGTCTTCGCGTCCGCCCCAGCGAACGGCTGGAGCGCTTCGCTAGCCCCGCTGAATGCGTCGTCGCCTGTCTGTCATCGTGTGAACGGCTAAGTTTCGGAACGCGTCGCTGGAGCCTCTCCGTCGCTGGGCAGACCCCAACTGACAACCCGCTGCGGCTGAATACGGAACATTTCAGGGTCAAAACCTGGCCCCAGCGCTTCGCCGCCTGCCGGAAGTATGCGCGCCTCGCCACGAATCTCGACGCCGCGCACGACCCATGGCCTCACAGACGCCAGGTCGTCCACCACAAAGGCCACGTAGCGATTGCGCTGGACATCGCGATATTTCTTGCGCCTCGCGAAGCCATGGCCGCCGATATCAATCACGTCAAGCTCGGCGTTGTAGCGAAATCCAACCGGCGTGACGTGTGGGCGTCCATCTGGACCAACAGTCGCCAGACGGCCAATCCGTCAGGTGGCGGGAGATACATGGACAGGCTCGGGTGGGCGCCAATCGGAGATGCGGGCGCTACGGCTTGCATTGCCATTCACGCCAGCTATTGCCGTCGCGATGGAAAATTTGATACGCCGCATGGATGTTGGCGTTAGCATCGAACGGAGAAGAGGTGGAGTACGCCGTGCTGTTCCAGGTACTGGGGTAGAGGATCTGGAAGACGCCGCTCGCGTGGCTCCCCATGATGGGATAGCTGTTCCAGGCGTTGGGGTCGTATCCCGACTCGCACTTGGCCACGGCGAGCGCCCCCGGCGAGTAGGCTGAGCCGAAGACCGCGACGATCTCGTTGATAACCGCCTGCTGGCCGGGATTGGCGCCGATTGGCGGCCGATAGGTTGGTTTAGGCTTCGCTGTCGGCGTCGCAGTCGGGATCCAGGGGACGGAGCCGCTGACCGCCGCGAGGCCGCCGCCCGCGCTGAGCGACGCCGCCTCGCCCAGCGGCGTGCTGAGGGCAAGTACACCCGCGACCATCGCCGTCGCGATCATCGCGACCATGAACTGCGCGACGACCGATCGCGGCCCGGAGCGGCGTGGCACGACATGGCGCGCGGGCAACTTGAGCATGCTTCCACCGTGGATGACAACGGGCTTCTCGGCGGCGGTCGCTTTGCCGGCTTCGATGAGCGCTCGCGCGTCCTGTGCTGGCGCGCTCTGCAGCGCATGCGTTGGCGCGTCTGTTACTTCCCCGGTGACCGGCGGCGGAGAGGAACGACGCCCACGAGCGCCGGAGACGGAAGTAGAGAATTTGGTGGCGATGCCGAGGGTACGACGCGTATGATGGGTCGGCTGCGCCTGCGTTGGGGCATCCTGCCCGCTGGCGCCGCCCGCGAATCGCTGGTCAGGATCGTGCCTCTGGGTCATCCTGCGCCCTTTCTCGCCGCCTGCCCGCCCGGACTGCCCATCCTCGGGCGGGCGGGCTCCCTCAGGCCAGAGCGGCGCATGGTAGCGCGACTCCGGTCCGGTGTTGAGTATGGCGCCTGAAAGGAGACGAGGTCAAAGCGAGGGGGTCTGGAGTACCAGACAGGGCGGATGTCTGGCGTGGCGCCGGCTGGCCGCGTGACCCTATCTGGCCGCAGGCGCTAACTGTTGCGCAGGCGCGCGGCCACGACGTTCAACGTGCGTAGGAGCGCTTCGATGGAAAAGGGCTTGGTGAGTACAGGCGCGTTGAACTCGTGTACGAGCTTCAGGAGGCCCTTATGATCGTTGACCGAAGACGCCGTCATGATCAAGAAGGCGTGGCGGCGCGCGAGCTCCTCGTCAGCGGCGACGGCCTCGAGCGTCTGCACACCGTCAACCACGGGCATCATCACATCGAGGAGCACAACCATGCGACGGGGCGTGGCGCGCAGGATATCGAGCGCCTGCCGCCCATCGTCCGCCAGCTCAACCGCGTATCCCTCGCTGGTGAGCAATTCACCGATGAGTTCCCGAATATTGCTATCGTCATCAACGACCAGCACGCCGGGCCGCGCGTCGTTCCGTGTGATGTGTGTCGTAGTGCGCCTCACATCCAGACAATTATCGAACTTCCCCAATGCGCAGTCATGTGGGGACGCGAACGCGTAGAACTGGGAAAGCGCGCGCCATGAGCGTCAAACTGCGCGGACCAACTCGGCTGGGCCAGCCTGCTCGTGGCGTGAAGGGCGCCACGCGCGTACTCTTTCCCCTGTATGAGCAACGCTGGGTAGCCCGCTCATTTGGGGCATAGACTGGGATGCGGCGCAGGATTGACCAGCAATGGCCGGGCTATGGTCGAACACTCGAGCGGCTTTTCCAGCAAGCTTGGCGCCTATAAGCCAGGCGTCCACCGGCACGTTCCTGGTGGTTGTTCGTCGGCGTTCAGTTTCAAGCTACCCAAGAGTGTCGCGGCACGCTGGATTCTCAGGCTACAAGAGCGTCCAGCGTGTTCAGAATCCCAGGCCACGCTCTTTGAGGCTGACGAACTGGTGGCGGCCGATGACGATATGGTCAAGCACTTCGATATCCAGCAGCTCCCCGGCCTTGCGCAACTGCTCGGTGGTGCGCACGTCTTCGGGTGAGGGCGTGGGGTCGCCGGAGGGGTGATTGTGGGCGACAATCACACTCGGGCAGGTGCGACTGATGGCGGGCTTGAAGACCTCGGCCACGCGCACCGCGCTGCTATTCACTGTCCCTTGATACACTACCTGCTGCGCGACAACATGGTTCTTCGTGTCCAGGCAGAGGACACGCAACTGTTCCTGCGCGAGATGCGCCATTTCCAGCATCAGCAGTTTGGCCACGTCGGCAGGGCTATTGATGCGCGGGCGCTGTTCCGGGCCGAGCGCGGCCAGGCGGCTGGCGATCTCCATCGTCGCCTTGAGTTGTGTCGCTTTGGCCTGGCCGAGGCCATAGGCGTTAGTCAACTCGGGCAAATCGGCGGACATCAGGCCCGCCAGGCCGCCGAAATCGCGCAACAGCCGCGCGGAGACCTCGATCACATTTTCACCTTGCACGCCGGTGCGCAGAATAATCGCCAGCAATTCCGCCGTCTGCAGCGCGCCCGCGCCGTACCGCTCCAGCCGCTCTCGCGGGCGCTCTTCGCTATTCATCTCGCGGATGGTCGTCGTGCGGTAGGATGAGCGCTCGCTGGCGCGAGCGGGCGGGCTGGATGGGGAGTCAGGGCTGACGCGGAGTTGAGTGGGAATAGTCTCGTCCATACGCTCTCTCTCTGCCCATCGTGTGTATGATGTTGCTGAGGCGGGACGCCGCTATGGTAGCATGACCGCCTGCGGCTGGCAAGCGGCGGAGAGTATGTGTGAGAGTCTGGAGGGCCAGATGGCGACGCAACCAACGCAATGGGAATACCTGGTGCTCGACTTCGGTCTGAACCGGGCGCGCTCCGTAAATGGCCACGAAATCCCCTACTGGCAACGACAACCGATGTCGCTGTCGGAATACATCAATCAGCTTGGCGCGGAGGGTTGGGAGATGACTGGTTCGTTGACCGGCGAGGACTACAACTTCGGCCGTCTCTTCTTCAAGCGGCCCATCGTCTAGCGCGAGGCTGCCGCCCGGGTGTATTCTGTGTCGAGGCGCTGGCGCTCTCACCAACCAACACCAAAGGATTTGCCTTTCGATGACCAGCATACCCCTCATCGCCGCGTTTTTCGCAGGCTTGCTTTCGTTCGTTTCGCCCTGTGTGCTGCCGCTAACGCCGGTGTATATCGCACGACTGGCGGGGCCTGGCGTGATCCAGGCGCAACATGAGGACGCTCGCGCGCTGGCGGCGTCGCGGCGGGTGATGACCTTGCATGCGCTGGCGTTTGTGCTGGGATTCACTGTCACGTTCGTGGCGCTCGGGGCGACGGCGAGCGAGCTGGGAGCGACCCTTTCGAGTCATCAGCTGGCGCTGCGCCAGGTTGGTGGCGTCATCCTCGTTCTCATGGGCGCGCACGTCGCGGGGCTGATCCGTATACCTGGCCTGAGCTATGAACGCAGGCTCGCGTTCAAGACAACCGAGCGAAGCTACCCCGCCTCATTTCTGATCGGGCTGGTGTTCGCGCTGGGATGGACACCCTGCGTGGGACCGATTCTGGCGGGCATTCTGGCGCTGGCGGCGCAGGCGGGCGCGCTGAGTGGTGGCGTGCTGCTGCTGGCAGTGTACTCTTTGGGACTGGGGCTGCCGTTTCTGGCGCTGGGCGTCGCCTTTGATCGCGTGACGCCGTTGCTAAAGCGTCTGACCCCACATATGCGGCTGATCGAGGTGGTCAGCGGCGGGCTGCTGGCGGTGATGGGCGTCGTGATCTTCTTCAACTGGCTCTTTGTTCTCAACACCTGGGCTGCTACGCTGACCGCGCGGTAACGCGAGCAAGGCGGCGGGAAAGGACTGGATATGGCGCTGGAGCAGGCGGGGCCGACTGCGACGCGGCCAGCGGAGCGTGGCGTGCGGCGCGACGCCCCGTGGGAGCCGCCAGCCTGGGCGCTCGCGGCGCTGGGCGCGGTGTATGTCCTCGCGGTCGCCGGCCTCATCTTCGCGCCAGGTGGAACCTTCATCGAGCGGCTGCGCGCGCTGGATGGGGGTATCTGCGCCCAGCTTCCCAGCCACAGTTATTTCCTCAGCGGCCAGCAGTTGCCGCTCTGCTCTCGCAATACAGGCGTCTACACCGGTTTCGCTGTGGGCTTTCTGACGCTGCTGGGCGCTGGGCGTCTGCGCGCATCTGGCTTGCCGGGGAAGTGGGTCGCGGTAGCGCTTTTGGGGCTCGTCGCCATGATGGGCGTTGATGGGTTCAACTCGCTCTTTCTCGATCTGGGCTTGCCACACCTCTATCAACCGCAGAACATCCTGCGCCTGCTGACCGGATTCGGGACCGGCGTGGCGATGGTCGCGTTCATCGTGCCCGTCTCCAACCAGTTGCTCTGGCGGGTGGATGACGAGCGGGCGTCGTTCCGCGGCTTCCGCCAGTTGGTGATGGTGGCGCCGTGGTTGCTCTTAGCCTTCCTGGCGGTGGCGACGGAAACGGGCTGGCTGCTTTATCCGATTGCGATCCTCTCCACACTAGGGCTCGTAATGGCGCTGACACTGGTCAACCAGGTCTTCGCGCTCAGTTTCACGCCGCTGATGGGGCGATTCACGCGCTGGCGTCAGATCGCGCCGATTTTTACGCTCTGTGTGACGCTGGCGGTAATCGAGTTGCTCATTCTCTTTCAGGTGAAGATGGCCGTGCTACATGCGCTGGCCTCGCAGCTACCGCCAGCGCTGCATTAGCGCCGGCTCGGGTTACTTGCCGCTTTCGCAGCCTGTGGACTATACTATGCCCACGGTAAGAGGCTTCGCCCAGGCGCGGGCCCGCGGTGGCTGCTCCAGGGAGCGCAAAACAATGCCAAACAGGTATGAGCGCGAGATCGAAGAGATCCTCAACAGGATGGAGGAGTCGGAGCCTAAAAAGGGCCTCGGCGACCGCATCCGCCCCTTCCGCCGCCGTCCAGCGCGTCCGCCCGGCCTGCCAACTCCTCAGATTCCGCTGCTGGAGCTTGTGCTCCTGATGGCCCTCCTCCTCATTCTCGTCGCCGCCGGCCTGGCGTTCTATCAGGGTGAGGCGACCGCCTGGAGTGGCTGGATTGGCCTGGCAGGTGTGGCGCTGTTCGTAGTGGCGCTCGTCGCCGGCTGGAGGGACCGATTTCGCCCCTCTACGTTCCCGCGATGGCGCGCGCATGCGCTAGGCCCCACGCCTCTCCGCCGCAGCCCTCTTAGCGCGCTCTCGGCTCAGATCCGCATCTGGCGCCTGCGCCAGCAGTACCGCCGCGGCCAATCCATGCATGACGAATCCGACAACTAGCGCATGTCGCGTCACAATTCGCTCACAGTAGTTCCACTGCTCCATTCCCGCCCGCGCATATGTCTATCTCAATGGATTCGAGGAAGGAATGACGCTCGCATAGCGCTTTCCTCTCGCGACTCTGGCGCTGTGCATATTCATGTCGCTGAATACCAAGGGAGCGTGCATTGGTAACGCTCGGCAGTTCAAGGACTGTGAATGACGCCAAAGATCCAGTTTAGGCTGCTGACAGTGGCGAGCTACCTGACGCTGATGGTGTCGGCGCGGATAGTGACGCTCTGCCTTATGTCGGTGGCGCAGGCGCTAGGGATACAGCCATGGGACGCAAACGCATGGTGGGCATTCGCGCTGCCAGGTGCCCGGGACGGTGTCATGATGCTTACGCTGGTCGGCGGAGTCCAAACGGTGATGGCCTATTACCGCTTGCGCGCGGCACAGCGGCTGGCCGCGCTGGCGGGCGACGCCGAGGCGCTTCCGCTGGCGCTGACCTCGCTGGCGTTGGGTTCCGCGTACACTGAAGGAGATACAACCACTCCCGCGCCAACATGGCTCCAGTGGGGATTCACGACGCGTGGGCGGCTCGTGCGCCTTATTCCGGGAAGTGTCGCCTCACTTGTGTTCACTGCACTCGCCGGACTCATGTTGTGGTTACAAGTTACGCTCGCTGGTCCAGCTTTCAAGCCTAGCGACTCAGTCAATCTGGTGTTTCCTGTCATTGCGGTCATATTTGTCGTCTTTGGCTTGGCCCTGGTCATTGGCGCCTTGGGCGCGGGATTGCGCCAGCCAGCCGCCGTCAGCGCCGACAGCGCAGGCATCAGCGTGTGGACGATTCGCGGGCCGGGCGCGATGATTCCCTGGCGTGAAGTGCGGCTGCTTGAGGTCAGCTGGTTTGGCGTCACGCGGCGGCGATTGCTCCCCTTCGTGCGCGCATATCGGACTGATGGGACGTCGATTGGCTGGCCCGTCTACTTTGCTCCGCTGCCGGGCGAAAAGCGTCAGGTCGACCGGCGGGGCATGGGTGAGGATGACGCAGTGGCGGCTTCCCGAGCGATCGCCAGGCTGGCGACCATGGGCTCCGGCCTGCGCATCCGCACCACCGCGCGTAGCTTTACCGACCCACATATCAAGCCTCAACAGGAGACTGCCGAGAAATTCAAATCGGGATCAGGCGCCCCGATCGCTATTCTGATGGTGGGGGCGCTCGGTGTAGCAATCCTGGCGTATCGCTGGGACGCCGCGCCATGGTTGAGTGGCGTCGCCGCGGTAGGGCTGGGGCTTTGCTTCGCGCGGTTGACTTACTGGTATGTACGCAATGCGCTGGTAATATCGCGCGACTGGGACAAGGGCGACACGCGCGAAGCGCCGCGCAATCGTGGCTTTTTGGCCTTTGGCGATAGCCCTGAGCAGCGCGCTCGCGCTCACAGTTTCCATCGCAAGCCTGGTAAGCGGACGTGCGCCGCACGACACCTGGACGAGCGTCGAGGTTATCGGGGGCGCGGCCATCAGTACGCTAGGAGGCGCGCTGATGGCCTGGGCGGGGACGACGCCCGAGAGTGATCCGCGCCTTCTTGCAGCGAAGACCAGGCTGCGCGCGCGCGGCGCAGAGCATGCGTAAACGATGCGCTTGCGGCGCCCAGGAGGCGAGGCGCAGCGCTGCGGCGCCGGGTGGGCTATGACCTTTGGCGGCTTTTGGGGGCTTTTGGCCGACGCGATAGAATGTGATTGTTGGGCGGTCGGGCCCGCGTGAAGAGCGTGTGGGGGCGGCGCGAGAGGCCTCACGCCTGCTTGACGCTCCTCGTACAGACGTTCTATAATTCGAAGGTTAGCCCTCTGTCGAGGCGTCCTGTGCGGGCGGGAGAGACGCCCATTTCAATACCCTGTTTTCGTGGCCCGAAGTCTCTCTGTCGCTGAGCCGTCGAGTCGTGTGGAAGGCTGGACTGATGCCGCTTGACAGCATCGTCGTGCGTGGCGCGCGCGAACACAATCTCAAGAATATTGACGTTATCATCCCCCGCGACAAGCTGGTCGTCATCACCGGGCTTTCAGGTTCCGGCAAGTCCAGCCTCGCGTTCGATACGATCTTCGCTGAGGGCCAGCGGCGCTATGTCGAGTCGCTCTCGTCCTACGCGCGCCAGTTCCTTGGCCAGTTAGAGAAGCCCGATCTCGACCATATCGACGGCCTCTCACCGGCGATCTCGATTGACCAGAAGAGCACGTCGCGCAACCCGCGCTCGACGGTCGGCACGGTCACTGAGATCTACGACTATCTGCGTCTGCTCTACGCGCGCACCGGCCATCCGCACTGCCCCAACTGCGGCCGCGAGGTCAGTCAGCAAACGGTACAGCAGATCGTAGACGCGATCACCGACAAGGCCGATGGTACGCGGCTGATGCTACTGGCGCCGCTAGTGCGCGGACGCAAGGGCGAATACAAGCAGGTCTTCGATGATATGCGCCGCGCGGGCTACGTCCGTGTGCGCGTGGACGGCGAGACGCGCGACCTGAGCGAGACGATCGAGCTGGACAAGTACAAGCAGCACACGATCGAGGTCGTGGTAGACCGCCTGATCATCCGCCATGAGACTGCGCAGGCGGTCGGTGAGGGCGTGGGCGAGCGGCGCGTGGCCGAGGCGTCCGCGAACTATGCCACGCCGCATAGCGACACGGCAACCGACCCGGAGTCCAGCCAGCGCCAGCGCGTCTCTGATTCCGTCGAGACGACGCTCAAGCTGGGCAATGGTGTGATCCAGGTGGCGGAAATTGGTGGCGAGGAGCAGATGTACTCAGAGCGCTTCGCCTGCATGTACTGCGGCATAAGCCTCGAAGAGATCGCCCCGCGCAGCTTCTCGTTCAACAGCCCCTATGGCGCCTGCCCGGACTGCACGGGCCTGGGCACGCGGCTGGAAGTGGACGTGGACCTGATTGTCACCAACGCCGACTTGAGCATCAACGAGGGCGCGATCCTGCCGTGGAGCCGCGTCGCCAGCGTCAGCGCCTGGTACTCCAAGCTGCTGGCCGCGGTTGCCGAGAAGCGCAAGTTCAGCCTCGACACGCCCTGGAAAGAGTTGCCAGAGAGCGCCAGGAGGATCGTGCTTCACGGCGACGACGGCGATGTGACCTTCTACTATCGCAACCGCCAGGGCACGCGCCGCGCGCACACAGCGAGCTTTGAGGGCGTCGTGCCAAACCTGGAGCGGCGCTACAAAGACGCCTCGGAGTCCATGCGCGAGGACATCGAACAATATATGTCGGCGCGCGTCTGCCCAACCTGCCATGGCGCGCGGCTCAAGCCGGAAGTGCTGGCAGTGACGGTTGGCGGGCGCAACATCTCCGAGACGACCAGCCTCTCAATCGTCAATGCCCTGCGCTTCTTCGACGCGCTGACCGCCGGGGCGGAGGACGAGGCTGCGCCCGGGGCGTTCGCCAACGGCGATATCCCGTATGCGGCGGCGAACGGCAAGAATGGGACCAATGGCAAGCGGACTAGCCGCGGCGCGCTGCGGCTAATCGCCGGTGGTGATGCGGCCCTGGATTTCTCGGGTGTCGCGCCACTAACCGAGCGTGAGCGGACCATCGCTCGCCAGGTGATCAAGGAGATCAAGGCGCGGCTGGGCTTCCTGGTGGATGTCGGGCTGGACTACTTGACGCTGGGCCGCGGCGCGACGACGCTTTCCGGCGGCGAGGCGCAACGCATCCGCCTGGCGACGCAGATCGGCTCCAGCCTGATGGGGGTGCTCTACATTCTCGATGAGCCAAGCATCGGTCTGCACCAGCGCGACAACGAGCGGCTGATCGCCACCCTGACCCGTCTGCGCGACCTGGGTAATACGGTGCTGGTGGTCGAGCATGACGAGGATACGATGCGCGCCGCCGACTACATCATCGATATGGGGCCAGGCGCGGGCGAGCATGGTGGCTACGTTGTCGCTGAGGGGACGATTGACCAGATCGAGGCCCATCCCGAGTCGCTGACAGGGCAATTTCTGTCCGGCCGCCTGCGTATGGAGACGCCAACCCAGCGACGCGATGGCAGCGGCCGCGCGCTTGTGATCCGCAACGCGCGCGAGAACAACCTGAAAGGGATAGATGTCACCCTCCCGCTGGGCAAGCTGGTGGTGGTGACAGGTGTCTCGGGCTCGGGCAAGTCTACGCTGGTCAACGAGATCCTCTACAAGCGGCTGGCGCAGATGCTCAATCGCGCCCACGACAAGCCGGGCCTGCACGATGCCATCGAGGGCATGGACGCGCTGGACAAGGTAATTGACATTGACCAGTCGCCGATTGGCCGCACGCCGCGCTCGAACCCGGCGACCTATACCGGCGCATTCACCACGGTGCGCGAGCTTTTCGCGCAGTCGCCCGAGTCGCGGCTGCGCGGCTATCTGCCGGGTCGCTTCTCGTTCAATGTCAAGGGCGGGCGCTGCGAGACGTGTAAGGGCGACGGCGTGCTGAAGATCGAGATGAATTTCCTGCCCGACGTTTATGTGACCTGCGAGGTCTGCAAGGGCAAGCGTTACAATCGCGAGGCGCTGGAGATCCATTTCAAGGGCAAGACCATCGCCGACGTGCTGGAGATGACCGTCTCCGAGGCGCTGCAGCACTTTGACTCGATCCCCAGCCTGAAGAACAAGCTTGGCACGCTAGAAGACGTTGGTCTGGGCTACATTCACCTCGGCCAGCCAGCGACGACGCTCTCCGGTGGTGAGGCGCAGCGCGTCAAGCTGGCCACCGAGCTCTCGCGCCGCGCGACCGGGCGGACGATGTACATCCTCGATGAGCCCACAACCGGCCTGCATTTCGCCGATGTCGAGCGGCTGCTCAACGTCCTGCAGCGGCTAGTAGACGCCGGCAACACCGTGGTGGTGATCGAGCATAACCTCGACATCATCAAGTCCGCCGACTGGCTGATTGACCTGGGGCCGGAGGGCGGCGACCGCGGCGGCTCGATTATCGTCGAAGGCACGCCGGAGCAGGTAGTGGCGACACCGGAATCCTACACCGGCCAATTCCTTGCCCCGCTGCTGCCTGCTATTACGCGGCGATAGCCTCACGCGGCCTGCGCGAAACTGACGACGCCCGCCTGGAAACTTCCAGGCGGGCGTCGCTGCGCTGGCCGAAAGCCAGTCCATTAGTTCGACGGATCCACGAACAGCGGGGTCATCGGCGAGACGCCACCGGCGGCCGGGCAGCTATCCTGCAGGCAGCCGAGATGGAAGGCGTCCTCGATGGTCAGCAGCAGCGCGTAGTGGTTGTACGGGGTGTTGTCTTGCACTCCGCGAGGGCCATGGTTGGCGATCACGATGGTCGCGACATGCCCGCCAGCCGTGGCGATCCCTGGAGGGCCGCTCTGCGCGCTGAAGTCGTTCTCATCCCAGGTGATGACGATGGCGTTGTTGCCATCCTGCCAGGCGGCCGAGGACATGATCATCTGGACCGTGTCGCCGACATAGGTGTCACCGGCGCTGATCAGCGCGGACTGCTGGCTGTAGTCGCAAGTGCCGTAGCCGGCGATGCCGTGCATGTCATGGCACTGGTCGGGGGCGATGAAGGAGAAGTTCGGCACAGTGTTGTTCGCGAGATCGGTCGCCAGCTGGCTGTCAGGAACATTCTTGGCCAGTTCTGCCGCCTGCTGGTCCGAGGGATAGTAGGCGAGGAAGTTGACGAATGGATTGTGCTTTGAGGCGTAGAGCGCGACGCTCTTGCTGGGGTAGTAGAAGCCGGTGAAGCCAGCGGAAGGCATGCTTTGCTGATAGTCTTTCCAGGTCAGGCCAGCTTGCTCCAACTGGCTGCCGAGGTAGGGCTGAGCGATCTGATGAGACGTGTAGGGCGCGTCGTCGGCGATGCCATAGAACGAGCCGCCGACCGCGGCGACGTAGTTGGGCTCGCTGGGGTGGGTGACGCCCCAGTAGTTGGTCGCCAGGCCATACTGGCTAGCCAGCGAGTTGATGTTCGGCGCGTCGGTGGTGTCGCCGATGATCTCCTCGTACGAATGGTTCTCCATCATGATGTAGAAGATGTGCTTGTACGCCGGGATGCCTGAACCCGCATGGGCCGGCTGGTCGGCGCGCGCTGAATGCGCTGTGAGCGCGCCCAGCGCGCCGGCCGCGACGAGCGCCAGGCCCGCCACGCCAGCGAGCAGGTGGAATCGTGTGATGCGCATGCGATGCGTTCTCCTTGGTCCGCGAGAGTTCCGTACTCCACGTCTCAGCCCAGGCGCGGCGACGCCACCGTGAGGCGGCGGCGTGGCGCGGGACCAAATCCAAAGATAGCGCTGCCCTGTCATGTTTCGGTTAAGCGGGGGTTAGGGCTGTATAAAGGATTGAAGAGTAGGGGCGTCAGGGTCCACGCCTCCGCAGGGTGTGGATGAAGGAGTGTTTCTCCGTCGCTTCTGATTGGCTGCCTTCCCAAACGAGTACGCGCCCCGTCATCCTCACAAACACTGGATGACGGGGCGTGGTTGGTTGTTTCGCGTGGGAGTGTGCGTCAGACGCCGTAGAGGAAGTGGACGTGCGGCGAGACGTGGATGTAGCGGTAGTCTACCAGGCCCCAGCCAGCGCCGCGCCAGGCGAAGTTCATCTCAGCGATAAGCACCCAGTAGCCGCCTGGCGAGACAGCGATGGACTCGACCCAGTGGCCCTCGGCGCTCGCGCCCTGCTCGCCGCCGTCAATGAAGACAGCCGCGTTGGCTACCGGCGCTGTGCCTCGCGGGTAGCGGGTGCTGCCGGTAACGTTGGGGTCTTGCGGGTGCGACTCCTCGACCCACCAGTTGCACCACCCCCAGCTTGCGCGTGGGGGATAATTGGCGGGATTTGGCCGAAAGATGTAGGAGTAGCAGCCCGGCGGCACAGTCCACTGGCTGATGTTGGGCACGAACTGGTAGGCGTCATGGCAGGGCTGAATCGAGGTCAGGCCATAGACGGTCATGTTCCCGGAGCCGGTTGGCCCATTGGAGCCACCGCCGCTTGAGTTGCTCTGCTTGCTGTGCTGCGCCTGCGGCGCCGGCATGGCGACGATTACGCCGATCGAGGCGGTCAGCGGGCCGTGGCCACTCGGCTGGGGCGTGCCGTTGATCGTGATACCGGTCGGGCCATTGACACGGTCTCCCAGCGACGACGGGTGGACGAACTGGAAGCCCAGCACCGCGACGATGCAGGCGACTATCGCGATCAGCCCAGCGGTCAGGCGCATCCAGGGCTTGATGATTGGCGCGCTGTGCGGATCGAGCAGCGCGGGCACGGGTCGGGTCGCGTTGGGCGCTACGATGACCGGCGCGTTGTCCGCGGGACGCTCGCGCGTGATCGGCGTCAGCGCGCTGGAAGATTGTGCCGTGGGCGTGGGAAGGTCGCTGGAGGGGTCATACGCGGGAATGCGCCGGGTGGAACGGGGGACTGACGTCGAGCCAGAGGCCGCCGGAGAGCGGGGAACGATGGTCGTTTGCCGCTCGCGCGGCATGCTTGCCAGCGTGCGCCGCTCCGATGTCTGGCCGCTCTCACGCTGTCCTTCCATGACCGCCTCCAGACTAATCTATTCCGTCTGGGTCTGTGCTCGTTCACACAGCCACACCCCTATGGCAGCAAGTGTACCATGATAGCTGGCGCATGCCACGCGCGATAGCCCGTGTGGCCCAGCGCCGCGCCGCCAACTGGGGGAGGATGGAGCGCCAAGCGCCTTAGCGCCGCGCCGCACTGATAGTGGTATACTGACGCACGATTGCGCCGCGCCACGCGGCTGTTAACGTCCGCTGGCCCGGCTCCCATTCCCCAGCCGCCCTTCAGGAGGAGACTTACACGCCGATGAGAGACCAGATATTGGATAATCTATGGCTCGCGCGGGCGATATTTGACCTTGGCGGCGTTACGTTTGGGGACTATACACTTGGCGGCAGCACCGTCAACTCGCCGGTGTACATCAATCCGAAGGCGCTCATTTCTAATCCCGAGGCGCTGCGCGTCGCCGCGCGGCTGATCGCCCAGGAAGTAGCGCTGGCGCAGTCGCTCCGGCGCAGCCCCGCCCAGCCCTACGACGTCGTCGCTGGCGTTCCCGCGGGGGGGCTGTTGCTGGCCACGGCGTTCGCTATCGAGACGAATACGCCGCTGATTTACGCGCGCCTGAAGGCCGAAGGGACCGGGCAGCGCGGCATCGAGGGCCGCTATACAGCGGGCGCGCGGGCGTTGCTGATCGATGACCTGGCGACAGGTGGCAACAGCATCACGCAAGCGGCGCGCTTCCTCTCCGAACACGATATCGTCGTGCATGACGCAGTGGCGCTGGTGGACCGCCAAATGGGCGCGCGCGAGCGTCTCAAGCACGCGGGCGTGAATCTCATTAGTATCCTGACACTCGATGTCATGATGAACCTCTACTATGAGAACGGCCTCATCACGGAGCAGCAGCATAATCACTACCTCGCGTACGCTCGCGCCAGCCGCGCCGCGGCGCCCGCTGAGGATGCCACAAGCGAGAGTGACGGTCCAACTCCGTCCAATGGTCACGACCCAGCTGGCCACTAGCGCTCGCCAGCCAGGTCGCGGGAGGCGCTGATGCCGGACACCGACCCGCCTGGCGCGCCGCTGCGCCAGGCTGAACTGGTGGCGGCGCTCTCGCTCGCGACTGACTTCGGAACCGGGCAGCCCCTGAATCATGCCCTGCGAACTTGCGTGCTGGCGACCCATTTCGGCGCGGAGCTCGGCTTTGATGTGGCTGAGCTCCGCGATGTGTACTATGTGGCGTTGTTGCGCGGCGCGGGGTGTGTGGCGGACTCCGCCCGGGTGGCGGCGCGCTTCGGCGATGAGATCGCAGCCAACGTCGCCATCTCGCAGGTCGATACGGCGGATATGCGCGCCGCGCTTGGCTTGATCTTTCGCCATGCGGGAGCGGGAAAGCCTGTAGTCCAGCGCGCAGGGAGGATTGGCGCGGCCCTGGCGGCGGGCCCTGGCGAGCGCAACGTTGTTCTGACGGCGCATTGCGAGGTCGCTGAGATGGTCGCCGCGCGGCTGGGATGTGGCGCGGATGTG
>DASVZK010000023.1:0-46017 GCA_036391685.1 Ktedonobacterales bacterium | reverse complement strand
TAGGACACCCACCACTCGCTATATCATCCCGGACGCGTCACCTGGATGGTCATGTCCAGGTGACGCGAATCGGATATGCCGGTTAGGGCATAACGTTGCCAACGAACGTGCCCCAGTTGGCGTAGAAGGAACGCGTGCCACCACAGGTGGTGTCCGCGGCAAACTGCGCATCTGTGCAGGTCTGGCCGATGTACTCGGTCGCCGTCCAGATCGAGCCATCGCTATCAGCCACGGCGGCGGAGTAGTCGCCCCAGCGGCCGGACACACCGCCGCCAGGTCCCTTGTATTCAGTGAAGCCATCATCGGGACCGCGGCCTGCCCCGGCGATGTGGACGCTGCCATCGCCGCCAAGTACCATGTAAGCCGCGCTGGGGTAGTAGCTCGACCCCACCAGCGTGAACACGATGACCCCCTTGCCGGCGGCATTGACGCCGATCGAGGGGAATAGCGTGTTCTGCTGGTTGACCGAGACATAGCCCTGACTCGCGACCGACGCCGACAGCGTTCCCGACGGATCTGAGGGCGTAATCTTGAAATAGGCGATGCCGACGCGCGTCGGGCCGTTCGGCGGCTGCACGACCGTGTTGACACCCGCCCACAGCGACCCGGCAGCGAAAACGACCTGGTTCATGCGGTCGTCATTGCCATCCAGCAGCCCAAGCGGGCCATGCACGAAATCGCCATAGGGAGTGGAGCCGCTGCGTTGCTGCGCGTTCGGCGGCTGCCCGTAGATCTCCGTAGTCACGACTACCTCGCTCAGGCTGGCGCTCGGCGCGCTCGTGTTGAGCGAGGCGGTATTGGTCAGGGCCCACGTGGCGATACGATCATCCAGCGGAGACCTGTTGGAGAACTGCAGGGCGCTGAGGAAGTATTCGGTGCCGTTGTTGGCGGACTCGAACGCGCCGCCAGGGGGAGTTGTGGCCGGCTGGACCGAATACCACACACCACCGGCGTCCGGCGTCGTCATAGCGCCAGCGTTGATCTGCTCAACTGGGGGCAGGGAGCCGGATTCCAGGCCAGTCTTCGATATGGCGTAGACCTGGGCCCCGTTGAACCCATTAGCGAACACTGGGAATTCATTGGTGCTGACGTAGAAGCCATTCGCATCAGCGCCGATCAGCGGCTGATCGCCAAAGCATGGGCAGTTGGGATGCGAGGGTGTGCCCGCGCTGCCGTCGTCGGTCGTGGCGAAGTTGTAGATGGTGAAGGAGCCGGTGGGATCAGCGCTATCACTGACCGCCACGTATTGATGGCTGCTTCCGGTGAACGCGCCGGTGACAGGGTCAACATCGAGCTCAAGCTCTGTAATAAACCAGCGTGATGTGCTGGAGTCGAAGTAACACTTCGGGTCGCTGATGAACGGCCCAAAGACGGGAGGATTGCTGCGAATGACTTCGGGCGCGACCTGAAGGAACTGGCTCATCGCAGTCGGCCCCGCCAGCAGGCCGCCGGAGGTTGAATAGACGTTCAGCGCGTTGTTGACGGCCTCTACGACGAAGCCATTGCCCGCGCATAGCGCCTGGTCAGGCGGCTCGAGGCTGAACTGCGTGTTGGTATATGCTCCCGTGCCAGCAAATCGCTGATCAAAGTGGGTAACACCGGTGAATCCCTGCTGGAGTCCAGGATTGGTCGACGTCACACCGTTCGAAGCAGGCCGTGGAACCGAGCTCGCCGCGACGTGCACGACATTGGATGAATGGGGAATCTGCTTGTCGACCTGGGGGCCAATTTCGACACTTACTCCGCCCGTGGCCTTAACTTTCTTGGCGGCGCCCACCGACGTCTTGCCTGCGTAGCGCAGGTGCAAAAGCGTCCCTTTCGTGGCCGCTTGAACAGCTCCGGACCGCGAAGCTGTGATCACCAGTAACGACGCGACAAGAGTCAGAATGCCAAGGCCACTGGCGATGATCGACATGTGGCGCTTGCTGATGCGCATGGGCAATCTCCACTCTTTCATAACCAATCACGTGACCCGCTTCCCGTCTATCGGGTCACGCATCCTCGCGTGTGCGGTTCCGTGGCCTCACACGCGCCTCCTGGGTTCCGAACCACGCTTCACTACAGGCCCGCGGAGTCTCCGCGAGGCTTGTACTCTGGCAGGGCTCTGGTAGGTCGAGCTCTGCCAGACTGCGCACGAGACGTTCGTGACGTTCGTGGCGCGTAGCTCATCACCACACTCGAACAGACATTCGCAGAGAAGAAGACGCGCACAGAGCGGAGAGTTCGCCAGTCGCGGCGCGCTCACTTCCGTTTTGAGCGCCTTGTCTCCATAACGTGTATGAACGAATAGGTGAGCGGGAGAGTATCTCACCTGCAAACGGCGAATCAACCGGGGCGACGCGCCGCGCGCCGCTCCTGGCCAGCAGCCTCCACCGCTGTGGCGCGCTCACTCAGGTGGAACGCAAGGCGCCCGCCAGCACGATTGGGCCGGTGGGGCCGGGGCTGCCGCCAGCGGGCTCAGGCGTGACAGCTACCGTATCGTAGGCCAGCACGGGACCGCTCGCGCGCACCAGGCTTGCGCCGCGCCCGCGCCGATCAGTCCTGAAGAGCGCGTTCGGAACCGGCTTGCCATCGCGCAATAGCCAGATCTGGTAGGCTTTGTCCTGGGCAAGTGCGTGCAGGCCGCTGGTAAGCAGCACGCCAGTCTGGCTGGTAGGTGTCGCAACGAAGCGTGCGAACGCGCCGGGCTCCGCCGCTCCCGGAGCCGCTACCACCGCGCAATGCGGGTCGAGCAGCAGCTCAATTAGAATGCGGTCGAGCTCCAGATCGCCGGTGGGATGATACAGCGACGCATCATCACCGCCAAAGAGCGCGCGCAGCCGGTTCCCCAGCCCACCACGCGACCGCGCGGCGCCATCGGCTGACGCCGTGGGCGCCGCTCCAGCCGGTGCGGATGGCGAAGGCTGCGCTTCGGCCTGGATGGCGCGCACGCGATCGAGCACGCGCTGGCGCAACGCGGGCGGCGCGCCAGCGTCCAGCGCGGGCGCGGCCAGCAGCATCTCCGCCACGCCCAGGGCGCGCTGGACTTCCGCGCTACACTCCGCGCATTCCGCCAGATGGCGGTCGACAGCGTCTACCTCGGCTGGCTCAAGCGCGCCCAGCGCATAGGCGGGAACGAGATCAGTGACGTGCTCGGTTGGTTCTTGGGACATCACTTCACCTCATCCTCGCCATAGGTCTCGCCGCCTTCGTTCGCATCCACGCCCTGCGCCAGCAACAGGTCGCGCAGTCGTTGCATGCCAATGCGGATGCGGCTCTTGATCGTACCCAGCGGATCACCAGTCGCGGCGGCTATCTCGGCCTGCGTCAGGCCATCGAAAAACGCCATGCTGATCGCCTGCCGCTGCGCGTCGGGCAATTGGCGTAGCGCCTGGCGAATGGCGACCGCGCGCTCACGCAGCCACACAGCCATGGCGGGGTCACCCGCGCGGTCCGTATCCGCGACGCCGGCGGTAGACAGCGCCCAATCAGCGTCATAGGCGATGACAGGTCTGCTCTGGCGGCGGCGCATTTCGTTGAGCGCTAGATTGTGCGCGATGCCAAGAAGCCATGCGGTCACGCGTCCGCGCGCGGGCTCGAAGCTGCCGGCGCCGCGCCAGAGTCGCACGAAGACCTCCTGTGTGACCTCTTCGGCTGCGCCATTATCGCGCGTGACGCGCGCGCAGAGCGCATAAACGCCGCGCTGGTAGCGGTCATAGAGCGTTCCGAGCGCCTCTACGTCTCCCTCTGCCACGCGCGCGACGAGCTCCGCGTCGTCAAAGTCCTGTCCAGTCAGTCGAGCGCCTCCTGCAGAGTAGCACTCTACCATGCGATACACGCGCCATTCGGCGCTGGATGGAAGGATCGTCCCGGCGCGGCCTATCGACGCATGCGCGCCGGTCCGGACCGCGGCTTCTCAGAGTGTAGCACGGTCTGTCTCCTGCACGTCGCGACGATCGAACGCGCCAAACCAGAGCCGCATGCCGTATGATACAGGCGCGGTGGCACGCGAACGCGTGGCCGTGGAAGGTGTCAGGCGTCCAGAGTGGAGTGATTTGTGCGACAGACGGCGCAATCAGCAGGAGACGAGTCGAACGGCGCGCATGAAGTGGACGGCGCCGTCACGTCGCCGCAGACAGTGCCCAGCGAGGAACAGCGCGTGACCGGAGCCGCCTCCATTCCCGACCTCCTCGATCTACGCGAGTTGGAACGGACGCTCGCGCCCGCGATCGAGCCATTCCCGCGCACACCACGCCAGGCCCGCAGCCTGCGCACACGTGATAGCCTGCTGCGCGCCGCCGCCGAGCTCTTCGTCGCGCGCGGCTACGCGGGCGTCACCGCGGACGAAATCGCCGCCGCCGCCGGAGTCAGCGTCGGCGCGTTCTATAACTACTACCGCAACAAGCGCCAGATTTTGATGGCGCTGGCGCAGAAACGGCTGGGCGACATCTTCTCCCATCTGCGGCTGGCGCGCATGGACCTGGCGCACGGTGACCACCATGAAGTCATCCGCGCGGTGATCGCGTCGGTCATCGCCAGCGATCGCAGTCCCGGGCTGCGTGGCGTGTGGCAGCAGCTCATGTCGCTCGAGCCGGAGCTCGCGCCCTATCAGACCGCGATTCGCGCCTACGCCCGTGACCAGTTGGCGCGCCAGTTGCAGAGCGCGCGTGAGGCGGGCCGGCTCTGGCCCGATCTCGATATCGAGGCGACGTCACTGGCGATCTTCGCCATGCTCGATACACTTAGCGCACGCCGCGACGACGATTTGCCCGAGGAGCGCCTCATCGAGAGCGTGACAGCGATCATCGAGCGCGCGTTGTTCCCTCCAACCGCGTCCAACCCAGCGCCGCGCGATGGGGCAAGCTCCTAGAAATGTCAGAGGTGAGGCCATGACCCAGGACAGCGTAAATCTGGAAGGTCTCACCAGCGCGCCCCCAGCCCGCTCAGTCAGCGATCCGCTGCGGCAGGTCACCGTTTCGGTCATCCGCTGGCAGGGCGAGTCGACAAAGACGGCCGTAGATGAGCTGGCGGCTGAGGAGCCGCTGGAAATCCGCGCCGCCTCGCCCAGGCGTGGAGCGCCTGAGCCGGTCGCGGTCATCATGCGGACACCTGGCCAGGACGATGAGCTTGCCGCCGGATTCCTTTTCAGCGAGGGCCTGCTGGTCCGCCGCGAAGATCTGGTCGCGATGACGCCAGGTCTCGACGACGATGCCCTGCCCTCGCCGCACCTGCTCGACATCGCGACCACCGCTCGCGCCGACATCGTCGCCCGCGCGAAAGCCGGCGGCTACTCGCGCCAGTTCGCCGTCACCAGCAGCTGCGGCGTCTGCGGGAAGAATTCTGTCGCCGCCGCGCTTGACACGCTGCCTCCCCTCCCGCGCGACGGCTTCTCCATGACACCGGAGACACTCTACCGATTACCTGACCTGCTGCGTGAAGCGCAGCGCGTCTTCGCCGCCACAGGCGGCCTGCACGCCGCCGCGCTCTTCGATGCTGACGGACGCCTGCTGGCGCTACGCGAAGATGTCGGGCGCCACAACGCGGTGGATCGCCTGGTCGGACGCGCGTTCCTCGATGGCGCGCTGCCGCTCGCCAACCGCGCGCTTATGGTCAGCGGCCGTCTCTCGTTCGAGATCGTCCTCAAGGCGCTGGCCGCGGGCATCCCGTTGGTCGCCGCCGTCTCCGCGCCCTCGAGCCTTGCGGTGGACCTTGCCCGGGCCGGTGGCGTGACGTTGGCCGGCTTCGTGCGCGGCGAGCGCCTCAACGTCTACACTGGGTCTGAGCGTGTGCGGGCCTAGCGCGCGCCCATGCGCCAGGAGGTTTCCCCTGAAGAGTGGAATCACGCGCCGGGTGGCGTGCATAGGTACCACGCTTGGATGTCAACACCGCACTCGCCGCATCCCACGCGGCCGATACCTGGCGTCGCGACCGAATCGTTTGCGTGACTTGACGGTTCTCGACTGAGCGACCGGGGTGGGGCAGATTGCCCTTTCAGTCGCGCACCGCCCATCGCGCTACGGCGGTTCTCTATCGACAACGTGGTATTCTGCCCAGGTTGCGCCGCTCGGAGCGTACGGCAGGGCTCAGGGGACAGGGGTCAGGCGACCATGCAGGCGTCAGAGGTCCCGCGTGCGATGGCTGCGGCCATGTCGATCGCCGCATCCCTTGACCTCACAGTCGACAACGCGATCGTTCTTCATGACTCGAACAAGCTCACTCTGCGTCTGCTGCCTTGTGACGTGATTGCCCGGGTGGCCCGGGTGGCGCCTGGAGAGCTTCAGGGCGCACAGTTCGAAGTCGAGATTGCTCAGCGGCTCGCCGAATCTGGGCGCCTTGTGGCTGCTCTTGAGCGTCGTGTGGCCCCACGTGTCTATGAGCGCGATGGCTTCGTAGTCACGTTGTGGACCTACTACGAACCTGCGACACCTCAAGAAATCTCACCAGCCGACTACGCCAGCGCGCTCGGGCGGTTGCATGCCGGCATGCGCAAGCTCGATATCCCTACGCCGCACTTCACGGATCGCGTGGAGCAGGCTCAACAACTCGTTGCGAGCCGCGACCAGACGCCGGCGCTCGCCGACGCGGACCGCGAACTCCTCGGCGACACGCTACGCAGCCTGCGACGAGTGATCGGCGACCGTGGCGCCGCTGAGCAACTGCTGCACGGTGAGCCGCACCCGGGCAACGTGCTCACCACGAAGAACGGGCTGCTCTTCATAGACCTCGAGACATGTTGCCGTGGGCCGGTCGAATTCGACCTTGCCCATGCGCCCGAGGAAGTCAGCGAGCACTATCCGGGCGCCAATCAAGATCTGCTGCGCGAGTGCCGAATCCTCATGCTGGCGATGATCACAACGTGGCGCTGGGAGCGAGGCGACCACTTGCCCAATGGACGCAAGCTGGGCACAGAGTGGCTCAGCCACATCCGAGCAGCGCTCGATCGCTAGCGGCCGGATACCCATAGCTGATCGCGGCCCTTCCAGATCGTGGCCGGCAGGCTGTTGATAGTGGGATCAATTGTGATGCCGGCCTAGGCTGATCGTGGGCGGAGATACTGCAGCACATGCCGATGGCGCTCTGTCAGGCGCCGTTGGCCTTGTAGGTCATCGCTTAGTTGTATTGGTCGCGCATCCTATGCGCGCGCGTCGGCGCCGGATCAGGGGGTGGTGGTGGCTCGGGAGGGTCTGCGGGTTCGGGTGGTGTCCGAGGTGGACGGAACCGACTGTTGCGGATCGTGCGTTCCATCACCGAGTGGCCACTGCCCTATCGCCTATTATTGCTTCACCTCGCGCGCGAGTTCTGCGCTTGGTTATCTCTCATTACGTCGCGGATGGCGAGGCGTTCACAACGCCCTGTTAAGCCGGGAATTCTCAGGTCTGTCTTACGTTGTTCGGTTACACTTCCCGTGGACGCGGGGTGGCGTGAGGTGGCGCAATGGCGTGATACGGCATCATGACCCAGGCAAAATGGGGAGAACGTAGGCCATATGACGACCCAGGACGCGCTAATCCTGCTACTCATCGCCGCCGGAGCCTTCGCCGCGCCGCTCCTGAGCGAGCGCATCGGCTGGTTCACGGCCCCCTGCGAGGCGCTCTATGGCGCGCTCGTCTCCACCTTCGTTCCAGGCGCCCATGCGCCAGGCCCCTTCATCTCTGGCCTGGCGCAACTCTCCTTCCTGCTGCTAATGTTCCTGGTCGGGCTGGAAATCGACTTCAACATGCTGCGTGAGCGGGGAGTGAGCGCGCTCGCGCGGGCGTTGGCCGCCGCGCTGGGCATCCAGGCGGCCGCGCTGGCGATCACTCTCGCGCTAGGCTTGCCGCTGATCGTCGCGCTGATGGGCGGCGCGCTCTCCGTCAGCCTGCTAATGGTCGTCCTGCAGCAGCAGCGCGCGGTGCGCACCTCATTTGGCCAGCAAACGCTGCTGGTCGCGTCGCTCGGTGAGTTTCTCGCCATCATCGAGCTGACCGGCTACGACCTTGTCGCCCGATACGGGCTGAACTGGCCGCTCGTGTTCGCGACACTCAAACTGCTGGCGCTGCTCGCGGCGGGCATATTGACGCTGCGCGGACTGCTCTGGCTGGCGGAGGAACATCCTGGCCGCGTCGCGCGGCTCTTCCGCGTGAGCGATCCCGCTGAAGTTGGAGTACGCGCGGCGCTGGCGCTGATGCTCGCGTTCGCCGCCATCGCGGCGTTTCTGCGCGTCGAACAATTTCTGGCGACGTTCATCGCGGGCATGGTCTCAGGCTACGCCTTCCGCCGCCAGCGCACCGTCACCAACAAGCTCATGACGCTCGGCCAGGGCTTCTTTCTGCCGATCTTCTTCATCACCGTCGGCATGAGCCTGAATCTGAGCGGGATGCTGAATCTGATGGCGCTCAATCAGATCCTGCTCTTGCTGGCGGTCATCGCCGCCAGCCGCCTGCTCTGCGCGCCCCTGCTGCGCACGTTGGGCCTCGGCTGGCGGGAGTCTGCGGCCGCCGCGCTGCTCCTGGGCGCTCCGCTGACCTTGCTGGTAGCCATCGCGCAGGTGGGCATCAACCTCGATCAACTCTCGACCGAATCGCAGAGTGTGACCATCGGCACCGCCATCGCGGGCGCGCTGCTCTTCCCGCTGCTGGCGCGGCCGCTCGCGCGATTGCGCGCCGAGGCGCCTCAGACGCAAGCCGTCGCGCTGAACATCACGCCGCTGATCGGCCCGCGCCTGCCTTCGCTCTCGCGCCCAGAGCCCGCAATGTGGCGGCCTCTTGCGTGGCGCCCGGTGGATGCGGCAGCCGCGGGCGGCGACGCGCGCATTCTCAAGGAGCCACGTCCGCCACGTATCCTGAGACGTCCACGCCCACGCCTGTCGCGCCGCGCATGAAGGCCAGCGCGCGGGCGAGCGTGGCGCTGGCGCGGCGTAGACTACCTGGCCCCCACCAGCCGATCTCGCGTGGGTGCAACTCGACCGTGACAAGCCCGGCATAGCCGCTGACCGCGAGACGCTCGAGGAGCGCGGCCAGCGGCAGCTCGCCATCACCGGGCGCCAGATGTGTGTGCGGGCGGTCGCCGCGCCAGACCATATCATTGAGGTGGACGTTGCGCAACATGGGGCGCATGAGATCGCAGGTCTCCAGCACATCCTCATGACTGGCGCCCGCGTGGCATGTGTCATACGTCAGCCCGCACCCGCGCGCCCGCGCGTAGTTGATCAGCCGTTCGGTGTGGTCGAGGTAGGCCTTACGGCCGCGCTGGACGCGATGCAGATACTGGCTATTCTCGATGGTCAGGTCCACCCGGCCTTCGCCAGCGCTGTGCGCCAGCCGGATCGCCTGGTTGAAATGCGCATTGCGCGGGGAATCGGGATCATAAAAATTCAGCGTGTGCGTAATCGCCACCCCGGCGCCCAGCGCGCGCGCCAGGCTAGCGACGCGCGGCAGCCGCTGGGCCGGCCAGCGCGGCCAGCCCGGCAGCGTGGCGAATGGCGGATGCACGCTAAGGACCGGGACGCCTACCCGCTCGATAGCGCGCAGCAGCGGCGCCTCGCCACGATAGAGCGCCTCCGGGCCAATCGCCAGCTCCACACCATCGTAGCCCAGGTCGCGGGCCAGACGCAGACTGGTCTCCAGTGGCAGCGGATAGAGCGTGCCTGTCGAGAAGCTAAAGCGCATCGCGCGGGCTGATACGGTCATGGATTGAGGGTACGCGCCGCCGAAGTGAGGCGTCAAGCTACGCCCCAGGGCAGCGCGTCGTTGAGCAGTAGCGCATGCGCTGTCTCACCGGAACGCATGAAACCTTCGCCTTCAGGCGCAATCAAAAGCGCGGTCGCGCCTCGCAGCGATGAGATCAAGTGTGACTCCTGCTCGCCCGTATCGCGCGCCACCAGCCTCCCCGCATGTGAGTACAGCCGCACGCGCACGAACTCACGTCTGTCGCTCCGCTTCAGGTCGCGCCCCTCGTAGACCACCTCGACAACTGGTCGCTCGACCTGCGCCGCACCGAGCATGCGGCGGATGGCGGGCCGCCCAAAGAGCTCGAACGTCACGGCGGCCGAGACCGGGTTGCCCGGCAAGCCAAGTACCGGAATACCGTTGCGCTCGCCAAAAGCCAGCGGCTTGCCGGGCTTGACACGCACACGCCAGAAGGCCATCGAGCCGCTCTCGGTCAGCATGCGCTTCACCAGATCATAGTCACCCACCGAGACACCGCCAGAGGTGAGCAGTAGATCGCAGCCCGCAGCCGCATCAAGTTTCGCCCGCAAATCGTCCTCGCGGTCACGCGCGATGCCCAGCGTGACAGGAGTCGCGCCCGCGCGCAGCACGGCGGCCGTCAGGTACGGCGTGTTGCTGTCGTGGATCTGGCCCGGGCGCAGCGGTGTTCCCAGTGGCTGGAGCTCATCGCCGGTCGCCAGGATGGCGACACGCGGCCGTCGCGTCACGCGCGCAGGCGCGACGCCAAGCGAGGCGAGTAGCGCGATTTCCGGCGGGCCAAGCTCGGTTCCCGCCCGCGCCAGAAGCGTTCCCGGCCGCGCGTCGCCACCAGCCGCGCGAATGTTATTCCCCACCGCGACCGGAGCCGCCAGCGAGACGACTCCATCCGCCACACTGACGAGCTCCTGCTGAATAACCGCGTCCGCGCCATCCGGAATTGGCGCGCCCGTCAGGATACGAACCGCTTCGCCTGGCGCGGCCTCGCCCGCGTAGACGCTCCCGGCCGGGACCTCGCCCGCCAGACGCAGGCCCACTGGCGATCCATCCGTCGCTCCCGCTGTGTCAGATGCTCGCAGCGCGTACCCGTCCATGGCGGAGTTGGCGAACGGCGGCGAAGCCTCGCGCGCGATGGCGTCCTCGGCCAGCACGCGCCCGAGCGCCTCCACCAGCGCGACCTCCTCCGCCGCCAATGGCTGAAAGCGCGCCAGCACCCGCTCGCGCGCCTCCTCGACGCTCAACATGCCGCTCGACGGTATCGTCTCCGCCATATGGTTTCCGCCTCTCTGCGCTCGTAGCATTCATAACTCGCGACGAAAGCGCGTACCGCTTTGCCGATGCGCTTCATGCTCCCGCCGCCAGTGTTCCTCGCGAGAGTATAGCGCGCGGCGCGTGGAACAGCGCGAGGGCGAACGACTCCGCCCTCTCAACATGGCGCACCATCACAACGGAGAAACAACAAGCGGCTTCCGTAAACGCGCGGAATCGACGAAGGGCACAGGGGCGCCTCCACCGCCGGGGACAGCGGCGGCGACATGTTCACGACTGGCGCGCCGCGCTACGCGGGTCGCCTGCCCACCTAAGCTCCGGCGCGACTAATACGCGCCGCTCCCACCGGAGGCGTCCAGCGCGTCAGCGCAATTCGAACAGATATAGACGCCGCCCTCATCGTCGTTGGCGCGCGCGGCGCAGTTGCGGCAGCGGGGCGCGCCACACTGGTCACAAAAGTCGAGCATCTGTGCGCTTGCGTAGAGCAACCCACACTCAGCGCATAATGCCTGGGGCGCGCCGGGCGCGCTCCCTGGCGATGGCGAGTTTCCCTGGCTGCTCATGTTATCCGGACCATTCGACGCGCTCATTGAGACCACCTCCGTCCAACGACTTCGGGAAGCAACAGGAGCCTTATCGTCATCTTACCGCATGAGTGGCGTCCAGAGCAGTGGGCGGGCAGCGAGCGATCTGACGCTTGGGGCAAAGGGTCGCCTTGCGCTTGCATTCCACCGCACAGCCCATTACAATGGTCAGGTGAGCGTCCGCCGCAACCACGGGACCGCCTGAAGCGTCCTGATACGGTGGAAGTCCTCGCCCACACAAATCACCCACGAACACACGAACCCATGAGCCAGTGGCCCCAACCGCGCGCTGGCGCCGCGCATCTGGGCTGAGGCGTATCCAGGCGCCACCCAACTGGCATATAGGACTGGAAAGGACCAGAAGGTCATGCCGTCCACCCGAAGCGCGAAGCCGCTCGTCAGCGCGCTCCTTGCGCTCCTGCTCGTCCTCGCCCTCATCGTTCCCTTCCTTTCGACCAGCTTCCTCGCTGGGAAGACGACGCCCCTCGATGTCGTTCAGGCTGGCGCGATCCACTGGGGCATCGTGATCGCCTTCTTCGTCATCTGGCTGGGCGTTCAGCTTTTCTGGAACGCGCCGACGGAAGCGACCAAGCTCGGCATGGCGATCTCGGCTACCATTGTCTGGCTCTCGCTGACATTGTTCTTCAACTTCCATAATGAGGCCTATGGCGGCCCGGTGGCGTTCTTCGCCCTGACAGGTGGCCTGGGCGTCGTTCTCCTCTGGACACGCTTCCTCGCGGACGAGATCAACTTCTAGCGTTCGCCTTTCTCTCACCTCGCATACCGCCCGGTAGGCGACCTCACGTCGCACGCTGGGCGGCTTCGTATGTCCATCCCGCCGCCGTCACACCACTCCGCGCAAACGCACATGTGCCTAGCACATATCTTCATGCTCAAGGCTGTACGCAATGCCTTCAGGTCAGCCGATCGCCGATTCACGCCGCCAGCTTTGGGCGCCCATGCCGCGGAAATCATGCCGTGAAAATGTTGATCTTCTACAGTTCCGCCGATCAGTTGCCGCGCGACACGCTTGTGCTGGCAGGTTCAGCCATCGGGGCAGTGATTATTGGCGTGCCGGCGTTGCGGCGCAGCGCCATCGCAGCCTGACTGAGCGCCTGTCCCGACGAATTTGTGGTCAGTTTAGCAGTAAACCCTTGACAACACACTTCATATATGTTACTAATAAGGGCGAGGGAAGTAACTTCCCAAACAGAAGTATTGACCGCGGCAGCGACGCGGCGATGAACGCCATGATTGGGAGCGCCTCGCTGGATGTAGCCAGAAGCGCCGCCCACAGGAGAGACAAGGTTTACAGAATGACTTACGCGATTGACCCGAGCCACAGCCTGATCGAATTTTCCGTCAAGCACATGATGGTTTCGACCGTCAAGGGCCGTTTTGATAAGTACAACGGTGAGGTCGAGATCGACGAGGCCAATCCGGTCGCCTCCAAGGTCAACGTCACTATTGAGACAGCCAGCATCAACACGAACGCTGAGCAGCGCGATGGCCACCTTCGCAGCGCCGACTTCTTCGACGCCGAGAAGTATCCAACCATCACGTTCGTCTCCAAGAAGGTCCAGCCGCTGGGCGGCGAGAAGTACCTCGTCACCGGTGACCTGACGCTGCACGGCGTCACCCGCGAAATCCCGCTGGAGATCACCCGCGAGGGCGTCACGACCAACATGCAGGGCCAGAACCTGCAGGCGTTCTCGGCTAGCCTGGCGATCAGCCGCAAGGAATATGGCCTGGAGTGGAACGTCGCGCTGGAGTCTGGCGGTTGGCTGGTCAGCGACCAGGTCAAGATCAGCCTTGAGGTTCAGGCCGTCGCCAAGGCCGCGCAGGCCATCGCCTAAGCCTCTCTCCTCAGTAGCATCCCAATCAGCGCGCCCCTTGTCCACCAGGTGGACAAGGGGCGCGCTGCCGCATCGGCGCCACGCCTGCGCGGCGCGCCAACAACCCTGGCATGACGCAGCCCGCTACTGGACGGCGCAGCCCGCCAGGGGATACCATCACAAGCGTGCGGGGTCATTTGAGCCTGCGCCCGGGAGGCGCAGGTGAGCGCAGAGAAAGCCGGCGAGATGTCCATTGACGCGGGCCATCCTTCCGCGGTTGGAGCCCAGCCGCGCTGTATCGCTTGCTCACAGGCCCGTCGCGGGCATGGTGTTACCGTGAGTGTCTATTACCTCGCTCGCGCGCTGGCTGAGCGTGGGCTGCGTGTGCTCGTCGCCGACCTGACGGGCCGCCGCGCCCGTCTGCAGTGGCTGGGCGCGCGCGAGCCGACGCGCGGGTTGACGCTCTGGTCGCCTCACATCCCCGCGCCGGAGCACCTGCGGGAGGCGCTGGCCCGCGCGCGGGAACAAGCCGCAGGCAAAGTGGATGTGATCCTGCTCGACGCGGACGGCTCCTATCTGCAGGCCGCGGGCGGCGCCGCCGCGGGGATAGACTACACGCTCATCTTCATCGAGCAGGGAGAGATGGGCATGCGCGAGGCGGACCATCTCGCGCGCCTTCTCGATGAGACGCCTCCTCCCCAGGGCCTCGTCGCCGCCGTGCTCACGCGTGTTCCCGCCGAACATATCGAGGATCTTCCGCAACGCACGCCCGAGTATGGGCTGCCTATCCTTGGCGAGCTTCCCGCCGACTATCTGCTCGCCGCGGGAGACGAGTATTCCATGACCAACGAAGAACCGCGCGCGCCGCATGATACCTACATGAGCGCGATGGCCCGACTGGCCCGCGCGCTCATCCCAATCGCGGGGATTAGCGCGACGAGCCACCCCTCCCAGCGGACGGGCCAGTGAGCGCCAGCGCTCAGTCCGCAGCGGACAGCGAGCTGTTTACCGCCTATCTCGCGCTCTCGCACATCATCACCGTTCCCGCAAGCAGTCCGCTGGCGCCGCTGCCGGGAGAGGCCCCCGAGGAATCCCCGCGCTATTATGTGGCCCGTGCGACCTGGGGTCTCACGCACACGCTCATCAGTCCAGACCTTCCTCCCACCCTGCGCGAGGACCTGGCGGCGCTGGCGCCCGAGCGCGCGCTGGCCAACCCTGGCGCCATCTCGCGCCTTTTCGCCCAGCGCCATGTCGTCAGCCTGAACGTCTGGCTGGGGCGCACGGCGCGCTTCCCGGAGGACCTGGATCCAGCGCTCACGGCGGGCGTCGCCGCGCTACCCTCCGGCATCGATGTCTACGGTGAGGCCGCTCCGGCGCGCCGCGACACCCCCAGCGCGCCAGCCGCGCCCTTGGCCGCGCCAAACTTCATCTCACGGCAGTTCGCCATCATCGTGGATGGGCTGGTGGTGGCGACATGCGAATCCTCACGCGAGAGTGGCGTGGCGGCTGAGGCGTGGGTGCGCACGCTGGCCGCCTATCGCGGGCGTGGCTATGCGACACGCGTGACGGCGGCCTGGGCGCTAGACGCGCGGCAGCGCGGCAAGGAGCCATTCTACAGCCACCATAGGGAGAACCTGGCCTCCGCCGGGGTCGCCCGCGCGCTGCGCCTGATACCGTTCCTGGAAGATGTTGGCTACCTTTGAGGCGCTTGCGCGCCCAGACTGTGGCGCCAGCGCGAGCAATGCATGCCAGAATATGGGGCGCATGGCGCCGCCCGTTAGCGGCTGATCAGACGAAGGGCCAGCGGAACGAGGTGCGGAACGAACACGAGCAGGCCGATGACCACCGAGAGCATCGCGTTGAGCAGCACAGCGCCAGCCGCCACGTCCTTGGCGATGCGCGCCAGTGGGTGGTATTCAGTGGTCACAAGGTCAATGCACGCCTCGGCGACGGTATTGAACATCTCCGCGATGAAGACAAGCGTTATTGCCACGAAGATCATCGCAAACTCGAGTGGCGAGATACGCAGAATCAGCCCCAGGATGATCGCCGCGCTCCCCAGTAGCATATGGACCCGAGCGTTGCGCTGCGTGCGGACAGCATGGACCAAGCCGCGCCAGGCGTAAACAAAGCTCCTGAAGAAGGCTGTGAGCTCGTGGCGCGAGGTGGGAGGGATGCGTGGCGCGCTCGCCCCGCGCGCCGTCTCCTGAAAGCGTTGGGCATCAGGCGGTGTGCGCCCAGATGATGCGGACATACGGCCGCCTCCGATTCTGCAGTGGTCCCAGTCGCGTGTTTGGCGTCCAGCCGGTTCCATCCCCGCTGGACCCAGGTCGCGTAGAGGGAAATCGCCGTCTAGCGCGAGATACCCGCTTGCGCCAGCACGGTCTCCTGGATCGCCACCATCGCGCGGTAGCCCGCGGCGGTGTGGTCATCATATCCTACCAGATGCAGCACGCCATGGACGCAGAGGAAAGCTGTCTCATAGGCCGCGCTGTGACCGGCGCTCTGGGACTGCCTGATTACCGTCTCGCGCGCGATCGCGATATCACCGAGGTGAAGAGGCCAGTCCTCGTCGTCTTCTTCATCCTCGTCATCGCCGTCCTCATCCTCGTCTTCGTCTTCTTCAAGTTCACTGTCGAATGGTTCATCCTCGTCCCAGACGCCCTCATCCTCGTCATCAATCTCGCCTGACTCGTCGCCGTCACCCTGCTCGCCAGCCTGCCACAGCTCATCGGCAGGCGCATCCACCAGCGGCTCGTCGAGCAGCGGGAAGGAGAGTACATCGGTCGCCTCGTCCTTGCCACGGTAGTCGCGGTTGAGCGCGCGGATGCCTTCGTCGGTTGTCACGAGGACGCTCACCTCGACCGACCTGTCCACATTAATAGCATCGAGGGCTAACTCGAACGCCTCAAAGAGCGCCTCCTCGCTGATCCCGAAAAGCTCATCCATCGTAGCCTCCGGCTCATAGCTGAAGGTCAGTGCGATTTCCATCTCGTGATCGCCCGGCGCGCCACTGGCTGGCGTGTCCTGCTCACCATTTGACATGGCCGCGTTTCACTCGTTTCCCGGGAAGCCGGCGCTTTGCGCGTCCGGCGGAACATCCCCGCAGTGTTGTTCGTGGCGCGGGGCGAATCAAGCATGCCACGGATGCGCGCGAACCGCGCGCTTATCTCTGGCGTCCGTCACGGCGGCCGTCATAGTGGCCAGGGGAGCGGCCAGCCGGCGCGCCACGCCGCGGGTCGCGCGGGTCTGGCCCTCCGCGCCCGTCCGGTCGCCGCGGCGCGTTGACGCGCCGCGCTCGCGCCAGTTCCATGCGCGCCTGCGCCGCGCGCTCCAGCGCCATCTGACGTCTGCTTGTCCAGACGACCGCGCCAATGATCGCCGCGACAACGATCACGGCCAGTCCTATGATCAGTGGCAGCGAAAGGCCGAGGCCACCACCGCCGCCAGCGGATACCGCGTCTGGGAGCGCCGTGACCGTCAGCGTGCCGACCGAGCCCACGGTATCTTGCTGGCCATAAACAGCGACCGTCACCGTGTACGTTCCCGCTTTGGCGTAGGAGTGCGTGATCGTTGGCGTCGGTCCGGTCATCATCGCCGAGCCATCGCCGAAGTTCCATGCGACGGCGACCGGTTCGCCAGCGGGGGGCGTCGTCTGCGAAGCGTCAAAGCTAATCGATGCGCCAGCGGGCGCGCGCTGTGGCGAAGCCGTAAACGTGGCGGGCTGTAGTGACTGCACGATCACGACGGGAACCTGCGCGATCGCCTTTGCGCCGCGGCTATCCGTCGCCGTTAGCGTTACGAGGCCGTGGCCCTGCTGATCAAACTCGTGCGTCACATGCGAGCCGCTGGCGACCGAAAAATCGCCAAAGTTCCAGTCATACTTCAGGTCAGAGCCAACGACAGCGTGCGAGCCGGCCGCGTCAAACGTGACCTTGGAGCCCATGGCGATAACCGGCGATGTCACGGCGCGCGCCATCGCAACCGGGGGGTTGGCGATCGTCGACGTCGCAACGTTCAGCACGGCGTGATCGAAGGGATCACCCCAATCGCCAGTCAGCGGGTCCTGGATATAGACCGACACCGTATACGACCCAGCCGCGGTATAGGTGTGACTGGGCTTGTAGGCATAGCCAGGCGTGGAGCCATCGCCGTAGTTCCACTTCCAGCGCACACTGTTTGGGTTGGGGGCGTTGGCGACCCGGCTGAGGTCATCGTAGAAGGTGATCTGCTGGCGGGCCTGAAAATCGAGCGCGAAAATGCCCAGCGGCACACCCTGGGAGACCTTGGACTGCTCATAAGCGAGCGCGGGCGCGTTATTGGCGACCATGGTGGCGCTGGCGCCCAGGCCACATGCCCGTAGCGTGTCATACGCGCTCACGCGTCCCGGCATTCCGCCCGCGGACCACACAGCCAGCCCGACCGCCATCAGCGCAGCCAGCGCCAGCGTCCGTGTCCACCGCTTCATCCGTCCCTGCCGCGCCGATGCGCGTATGTGCTCTCCGCCGCTCATGTTGCCCGCCTCGCGCATCCGTCTCGCGCATCCGTCTCGCGCATCCGTCTCGCGTGTGCCACGCCTAATGTCGTACCGTCTGAAAGCATGCCCATTCTAACATGCGGCGCCGGGCCTGACCGCTCAGACCCGGCGCCGATGGTACTCTCTGGTATCGCGCGAGCGGCTTACTCGCGCGAGGCCTTCTGGGCGGCCTTGTAGGTGGCGGCCATCTTGCGAGCCGTGTCCTCTCCCACGTTGTAGCGCTGTACAAGCGCGGGGATCACATCACGCGGAGTGGGGCGCGCGATGCCCGAGGCGCGCAGGCTCGCAATCACCTCTTCAACCTGCTTCACGACCGGAGCGTGCGGCGCGTTCATCACCTGAAGCAGAGAGCTTACCTCCGCCGCGCGGCGCACCACCGGGCGCGGGCCCGTCGTGCCGGTCACGTCCGTATCGTCTGGGAAGAACGCGGCGAGGCCAGCGCCAACCGTCGGGCGCGGGCGGCCAGACCACGAGGCGTCCACATCGGCCACGGGCGCGCCAGGGCGCGCCGCGTCGCTCAACAGCGCAGGCTGAGCGTAGGCGGCCGCTGCTTCAACGTCCGGCTCAGCGTGCGGGCCGGCTGCGGGGGAGGCGTGATTGTACATCTCGCGACCCTCAGCGATCCGGCGCCCGCCGGGCATTTCACGGCCGCGACTTGGCGTAAAGAGCGGCGTTGGCTCACTCGAATGGGTCGACGAAGCCGAAGCTGGCGCAGCGATCGTCAACTGCGCGGGCGCGCTGGCGGCGGGCAGGGCCGGGCCAGTCGACACGGTCTTGCCGCGGGACATTAGACCGGCAGCCTGTTCGCGCGCGGCGGCGGCGGTTTGCGCCATGCCACGCAGTTGCGCCTCGCGGATCCTGGCGTTGGTCTCAGCCTTCAGCCGCTTGACTTCGGCCTCCTGCTGCAGGCGCAACAAGCGCTCGGCGTGCGACTCGCGCATGTGGCGCAGGCTGCGGTTCTTCTCGATCGGCTGGACGATAGCCCAGAACAGGCCCCAGAACGGCGGCGCGACCGAGACGAGCACCATGGTCACGCTGAAATCCGAGCCATGCATTGTCTGCAACTGCGGGAAAAGCGTGTAGACCCACTGATCCGTCTTGAACGTGGCGAAACTAGTGCTGCGGAACGCCAGGCTGTTCCAGGTCGTGATCAGTGTCGCAATGATGACGCCAACCGCGCAAAAGAACGCCTGGAAATAGTGGCCCTGGCTCCAGTGCCATGGCGCCAGCACCGACAGCAGATACGCCATGCCAACGACGCCAATGGCGACAAAGCCCCACACCGCCGACCAGAACGCTTGCACGAACGGATCGTGACTGGTAGTAGCGACCCCATCCGAGTAGACATAGTAGTTGAAAATCGCGTCAGGGATGTAGAGGATGATAGGGAACAGGAAATACGCTTTGGTAAGCCAGCCGGGAAGCGGTAGAGCTGTTTCTTCTTTCTTCCCTGTCTGCGCCCCGCCCGCAACGTCTTCCACGTTGCCAGCCTCGCTCTCGAGTGTGTCCTGTGTGGGGTCGCGTCCCGTCACAGATGTCATGAGCTACCTCCCTGTGGCGCCAGTGTCATTGCCTCCAGCGGGACCGCCCGGACCGCGCAGCTTCCTCACAGTGAAGCGTCTCTGGCGTGATCGCGAGTCGCGCGTGCGGTGTATGGTACAATTGTTCTGAATAGCCAGTCCTCATACGCTCGCCCGCTTGCAGGTGAAGATAGAATATGCTCTCCTCGACACGTTAGCAATAGCCCGTGATTCCCGGTTTTTGGCTCAGTACCCAGGTTCTAGGCCTTTCGGGTTAACCAAGCCGGTAAAGTCAAGTCCGTGTCTGGGGGTAGATGACCTAAGATGTCCGCTTGGCTCCCGAAACGGCTCGCATGACTTGGCGCGTCAAGCGAGGCGCCCGAACCGCCCCCGGCGCGTCCTGTGTAGGACGATATTGCTACCAGGAGCAGGCGGCGAAAGGTACTACCGCTGTGGCTAATCGGCGCAGCAGGAAAGCGCGCCCGGATCTTTATAGCGTGAGATCGCCACCAGCTTGAGCGCCTCCGACATCGTAGGGTAGACGTGCAGCAGGTCAATGAAGTCATCGAGCGTGGCGTGGAAGCGCAGCCCCATCGCCGCCTCGTGGATGACTTCCGCCGCGTTCGCACAGATCAGCGTCACGCCCAACACCTCGTTCGTATCGGCGTCCGCCACCATTTTCACGATGCCGCGGGTATCGTGCGTCGCCCCGGCGCGGGGCACGATGTCGATGGGCAGCGTATTGCACCAGCAGCGGCGCCCGGTGGCGATCACCTGGCGCTCGGTCAAGCCAACGAGCGCTATCTGCGGGTCGGTGAAGATGGCGCGCGGGATGACCCGGTGGTTGACGGCGCGTGGCTCCAGGCCAAGCTCTTCAGCGAATGCGTTATGCGCGGCGAGCCCACCGTCACGCGCGCCAACCGGGGTCGCCATCTGGCTTGCCTGAGAGCTCCCAATTACATCGCCCGCCGCCCAGATGCCCGCCGCTGACGTCCGCAACCACTCGTCCACGACGACCGCGCCGTCCGCGTCCATCCGCACATCAGCCTCATCCAGCCCGACGCCATCGGTCTGCGGCCTTCGTCCCGTCGCGACCAGCAGCCGTTCTGCGCGCAAATCCTGTGTGGCCTCACGCGCCCGCACCGTCACCACCACGCTCTCCCGCGCGCCGGACTTCGTCCGGTGGCCAGTGTCGCTCCGCACACCGATCACCTCGGCGCGCGTGACGAAGCGTACCCCCTCCGCGGCCAGCAGCGCCTTGATAGCCGGGCCGACCTCCGGCTCGTAACCATGACGCAGTGGGAATGGCCCACGCTCGATCACTGTGACATCCACGCCCAGCCGCGCGAACATCTGCCCCAACTCGAGCGCGATGTAGCCACCACCGAGCACAATCAACGAGCGCGGCAGGTCGGTCATCTCGACCGCCTCGCCGCTCGTGAGCAGGTCACTCGTCAGGTAGCCCACCTCATCTAGGCCGGAAATCTCGGGAATGATAGGGGCCGAACCGAGCGCAATCAGGATGCGCTGACTCGCGATCACACGCCGCCCTTCCGACCCTTCCACCGCGACAGAATGCGCGTCGATGAACCGCGCGCGGCCATCGAGCAGCCTGATCTCGGCGTGCGCGGCTGCGGCGCTGGAGTATTTCTTCGCCACGTAGCCAGCGATCACCTCATCCTTCTGCCGGATGAGCGCGTCCATATCGAAACGCGGCTTGAGCGCGGCCAGGCCAGGATAGCGCGGCTGGCGCGCGTCGTGTAGCCAGCGCGCCGCCTCGATCAGGTTCTTACTGGGCAGGCAACCGCGATTAGCGCACGTTCCGCCCACCGTGCGCGACTCGATCATCACGGAGCGCTTGCCAAACTCCGCTGCGCGCAAGGCGGCCGCGAAGGCCGTCGAACCTGCTCCAAGAATCAACAGGTCGGTTTCCAGATCAGGCATTGGTCGCGTCTCCCGGCTGCGGTCGGGCGCGACCCAGCGCTCCCACCGCCTGCACGAGACGCTACAACCTTAACCCTGGGGAAAGGTCAAGAGGGATTGAAAGCCAGGCAGACACCCGGCGCGCCGGCGCAAGTCTCCTCAACCTGCTCCGCGCGCTCAATCAGTTTCTTCAGGGAGTCGCGCGCCGCCTGGAGCGCGGTGATGCGCGCATTGACCTCAAGCAGCCGGAGTTCAGCGAGCGCTCGCGTCTCGCGGCATGGGGCCGAACCGGCGTCGCGCGTGGCGAGAATGACGGCGATGTCCGCGAGCGGCAGGCCCTGAGCCTGTGCGCGACGAATGAAAGCCAGCCGCTCCAGCGCCGTGTCGGTATAGAGCCGGTAGCCGGAGGGTGTGCGCGTGGCGGGGGTGAGCAAGCCAATGCGCTCGTAGTAGCGCGCCGCGCGCGCCGTGATCCCCGCCCGACGGGCCAGCCGTCCGATCGTCATGCACCCCGTCATGCGGTTCATAGCCACTCACCATGCCTTTCGTGTCTGGTGGCTCACTGGGACGCCAAATCACTCGACCAGCCAGCCGTATGGCCGCCGTCAATTGGAATCGTAGCGCCGGTCAGGAATGACGCGTCATCTGAGGCGAGGAATGCGGCGACCGCGGCGACATCCTCGGGCGCGCCGACCCGGCCCAGGGGCACCGAATTGCGCAGACGCTCCATGCCCTGTTGCGGACCTCCGGGCATGCTGGAGACGAACGCCTGCACCATCGGCGTGTTCACCCAGACCGGGCAGATGGCGTTGGCCCGAATGTTGTAGCGCGCGCCTTCCAGCGCGACCGTCTTCATCAACTGGATGACGCCCGCCTTGGCGGGGCCATACGCGCCTAGACCTGGCGTACCCTCCAGGCCCGCGACCGAGGACGTTGCGAGGATCACGCCGCCCTGCTCGTTCCTGCGCAACGCGCGGAAGGCGTGCTTGGAACACAGGAACACTCCTGTCAGATCTACTTTCAGCACTTGCTCCCAGTTCGCCAGTTCGAGGAGCGCGATGGGCGCGGGAGAGCCAATGCCCGCATTGGCTACCATCACGTCCAGACGCCCCCAACGCGCCACAGCATCCTCGACTGTTGCGGCCACCTGCTCCTCGCTGGTGACGTCCATCGCGCGCGCGACAACCCGTTCGCCCGCGTCTCCGCCCTGCTCTGCGGCCAGCGCCTCCGTCTCACGCGCGCCGCCCGCGTTGATGTCCGCCGCCAGCACGCGGGCGCCCTCGCCCAGGTAGCGCAGCGCCATCGCCCGCCCCAGCCCGGAGCCCGCGCCAGTCACGATCGCCACTTTGCCATCAAGCCGTCCCATAGCGTCCTCCTGATACAGGCGCCGACTGCGCTCATCCCGGCGAACGCGTTGATCAGCGCGGCGCGGAGGGCGCTGGCGCTCGCGGACGAGTCGTTGTAAGTATAGGTGATACCGGCCCCAGACTGCGTGGCTTGCCTGGCCTCAGGCCGGCGTTGTATCGTCAGGGTGCGGCCACGCCCGGGATGCGTACTCGGTTGGCGTGCGGAGTAACGGCGCTCCAGCCAGGCAGTGGAGAGACACGATGGCGCTCGATCCGGCTGGCCAGGTGGACCCACTGGCGCGTCTCGTCGAGCGCAACTGGGCGGCAGCGTGGGCCTCGCTTAGCCGAGCGCGCGCTACGCCGCCCACCTTCGCCGAGGAACTGGATTCCTGTCTGCGCGTCTTCACCCCCGGCGCGCCAGAGACCCTGCTGAATATGGTCATCGGATACCACAGCGCCAATCCGGTGACGATGGCTGAGATAGAGGGTGTCATCGCGCCCTTCCGCCAGTGGCGGCTGCCGTTCCAGTGGTGGTATACGCGCGGATCGGAGCCCGCCGGCATGCGCCAGCGACTGAGCGCGCTTGGCATGGAAAGCTGGGGCGGCGCGACGATGATGGCGCTGCCTCTTGGGACATCGGGGCCGACCGCGCTGAGCGCCACACGCTATCCCTCTCTGCCAGGCGGCGTGACGCTTGACCGCGTTATGACGCCAGAGGACGCGGAGGCGGCGCTGGCGATCATCTGTGAGGTCTTCTACATCCCACAGGAACCTATGCGCCGGTGGACCACACTCAATCCGGCGTTCGACCTGTGGATCGCGCGGCTGGGCGCGCGTCCAGTCGCCACATTGGCCACGCTGGCTGATGGCGACACGACCGGCGTCTATCACGTCGCTACCCTTCCGGGCGCGCGGCGGCGAGGCATTGCCGGAAACCTGCTTCTCCAGGCGCTGCGCGACGCGCTGGCGCAAGGAAGCCGATGGGCCACGCTCACCGCGACCCCCGAGGCGCGCGCGCTCTACGAGCGGCTCGGCTTCCGCGCGTGCGGCCTGATCGAGCAGTGGATGCCGGGCTTTGCGCTCAACAGCGCGCTGACGGGCGGATATGATGACGTGCTTGGGCGCGTCTAGCGGGCTGACGTTCCCATACACTCAAGGAGCGGCGCATGGACGAATCTGAAGGCGCGAGCAAGCTGCTTACGCTGCGCGAGGCGATCGCGCGCTACGTCCCTGACGGAGCAAGCATCGCCATCGGTTGCGCGCTGGAGCCGCTCATCCCGTTCGCCGCGGCGCATGAGTTGATCCGCCAGCGGCGCCGCGACCTGACGCTGATTGGGCCAATCTCCGATATCCTGTTCGATCAGCTGATCGGCGCGGGCTGCGTAACGCGCGTCATCGCCGCATGGGCGGGAAACGTCAGCGAGGGACTGGGCCATAACTACCGTCGTGCGGCCGAGCGCGGACAGCCACGCGCGATCGAGATCGTCGACCACAGCAACTACAGCATCGCCATGGCCTTGCAGGCCGCCGCGCTTGGCGCGCCCTATATCCCCATCCGCTCGCTGCTTGGCAGCGACATCGCCCGCGATCATCCCGGACTTCATCTCCAGCCCTCCCCGCTCGATGGCTCGCCAACGCTGCTGGTTGAGGCGGTGCAGCCAGATGTGGCGATCCTGAGCGTCCAGCGGGCTGACGCGCTGGGCCGCGCGCATGTCTGGGGTGGTCTGGGAGTCTGCGAAGAAGCGGCGCTGGCGGCGAAGAACGTGATTTACCTCGCCGAGGAGATCGTCGAGCCTGAGATTATCCTGAGCGATCCCAACCGCGTGCTGGCGCCGGGTTTCAAGACCGTGGCCGTCGCCCATGTCCCTGGCGGCGCGCATCCCTCGCCAGTCCAGGGCTACTACAACCGCGACCACGCGTTCTTCGCTGAGTATCACCAGCAGTCACGCACGCCTGAGGGCTTCGCCGCCTGGCTGGACACGTGGGTGACCAGCGTGCCCGACCGCGCCGCGTATCTCGAAAAGCTGGGCGAGGAGCGCTGGAACGCCCTCGCGCCCGCGGAGCGCAGGTTGGCCGCGCCAGTCGACTACGGGTACTGAATCGCCGCTCGCGGCTGCCCGCGCATGAGGATGGCGGGGTGTGAGTCTTCGCCTCTCTCCAGCGTATGTTAATTGACGAAGTGTCAGGAGGCATGCGTGCCGGAGCGAAGCGAGACGCCCGATTTACGCGGGCATGTGGCGTTGGTGACAGGTGGTGGACGCGGACTGGGCGCGGCGGCCGCGCTGGCGCTCGCTGAGGCTGGGGCGGATATCGCGCTGCTCGGCCGCTCCGAGGCGCACCTGGAGGTGGTCGCGGGCGCGGTTCGACAGCGCGGGCGCCATGCCACCTGGACCGTAGCCGACGTCGCGGTATGGGCGGAGGTCTGCGACGCTGTCGCGGAGATGAGTGAAGCGCTCGGCCCGATAGACATCCTCATCAACAATGCCGCGACCGAGGGAGTGACCTCCCGGGTGGACGAGCTCGATCCCGAAGAGTGGGCCGCGGAGCTAGCCATCAATCTCACCGGCCCGTTTCTCTGCGCCCGCGCGTCGATTCCCGCCATGCGCGAGCGCGGCTGGGGCCGCATCCTCAATGTCACATCGAGCGCGGCGACCCGCCCCATCGCTGGAAAACCCACGTATGGCGTCACCAAGGCCGGGCTAAATATGCTGACCATGACACTGGCCGCGGAGTTACAGGACACTGGTGTCGCAGTTGTCGCTGTCGACCCTGGCATGTTGGATACCGAGATGCAGGCCCGCCTGCGTGGCTCCGCCGCGCGCGAGATGGACCCCTTCCGCCGCGCGCACGCCGCTGGCATGTTGCGACCGCCGGAAGAGGCCGCGATGCTGCTGCGCTGGCTTTGCGGCGCGGATGGCGCCGCATACGCGGGGCAGGTAATCAGCATCCAGACTCCCGATATTCGCGCCCGGGCCGGCCTGCCCGCGCTTGCCCGCTAGCGCTGTACTCCCCACCCGCGATACCTTAACAAACAATTAGCTAACTCACAATTCGTCTGTCGCATACCTAAATTTGCCGTGACGTGCGTACAATACGCCCATCTCTTATCACGCTGCGCGTTCCCCGATCATCGGGCGCAGTTCGGTGAGGCAGCGATGGAGCAGTTTCACTACACCAGTTACGCCCAGGACATCATCTTTGGGCAGGGTACCCTCTCACAAGCTGGCGCGCTGGCGGAGCGTTTCGCCTGGCGGCGGCTGATGCTCTGCGCCACTGCCGGAGCCAGCGGCCGCGGCGCGCTCGCGCCCATCGAGGCGGCGCTCGGCGAGCGACTGGCTTTGACATATGCGCGCGTCCGGCCGCATGTCCCAGAGGCCGAGGTGGCGGAGGCAACAGACCTCGCCGAGCGCCACGCGATCGACGCCATCATCGGCTTTGGCGGTGGCAGCGCGATTGGCGCCGCTAAAGCCGTCAGTCTGGCGCTGGACGGGCGCCACACAGGCCTGCCCGCCCGCTCCACCACCCCCATGACGCAGCCGGTCGTTCCTGTCCTCGCTATCCCCACCACATACGCAGGCTCCGAGATGACGCCAACCTATGGCGTGACCAGGCTGATCGACGGCGTCAGTCAGAAAGTCACTGTCACCGATATACGTGTCACACCGAAAGCGGTCATCTACGACCCCCTGCTGACGCTCGAATTGCCAGCGCGGGAGACGGCGGGAACCGGCGTCAACGCCATCGCGCATTGTGTCGAGGCGCTCTACTCCATCACCCGCAACCCGCTCTCCACAGCCACCGCGCTAGCGGGGCTGCGGGCGCTGAACCACGCCCTGCCTGCCTGCCTGGAGAACAGCGCGGCCGTCGCGGCGCGTGATGAGACGCTGACAGGCGCGCATCTGGCGGGCATGGCGCTCGCGCATGTCGCGATGGGTCTGCATCACGGTATCTGCCATGTCATCGGCGGCGCGACAGGCGCGGCGCATGGCGACATCAACGCGATCATGCTACCCCACGTCCTGCGCTTCAATTTGGATGTGTGCGCGCCGCAACTGGCGCTGGCCGCGGACGCCTTGGGCGTCTCGGCCGCCGGACGCGACGCGCCAGCCATTGCGCAAGACGTCACCCAACACATCACCGTTCTTATTGAGCGAACGCCGCTGCCCCGGCGTCTGCGTGACCTTGATATTGGAGAGCGAGGATTGTCCGAACTGGCGCGACTTGCCTTCGCCAGTCGCACAGTGCGGAACAATCCCAAGCCGATTACGGACGCCGCGCAGATCGACACGCTTTTGCGCGCCGCGTGGTAATCGGACATCGAGCGGCGCATACGCATGTCGTCGCTTCATAGTGATGGAGGCGTCCATGCCGAAGTGGTCATGGCCCTGGTCGAGGCGCGCGGAGTCCACTCCGCCGCCCGCGCAAACAGCCGCCGCCAGCCCATCCGCGACCGTTGACGTAGTCACCCCGAAAAGGAGCGCGCCCGTGGCGATCAATCCAATGGACTACAGCGCGAAGAGTCTGGTGCTCGATGTAGTGCGCACGGAGCGCGGCAAGTTCTACGCGATCATTGATGTCCCGGAGAACTGGGAGTCGCCGACACGCAGCGGTCACTGGCAGGTGCGCGACCTCTGCGGTCATATGATCGACGTCACTGAAGGCTACCTGACGCGCTGGGATATGGCGCGGCGGCAGGAAGAAGCGCCCGCGCTCGGTCTGCCTGTCATGGCGCAAGAGCTTGACCGCGTCGCGATGACGTACCGCAACCTGCCGCGTGAGGAGGTCATCGCCCGGCTCAAATCGTCATCCGACAAGCTCATGGCGCTCTTTGACGGACTGACGCAGGAGCAGTGGGGCAGCTTCAATGTTACCCACGTCTTTATGGGCCCACTGCCGATGTTCTTCTATCCCGCATTCCAGATCATGGACTATGGTGTTCATGGCTGGGACATGCGGATGGGACTCGGCCAGACCGACACGAAGGTGGACGAGCGCGCGGCGGGCGTGCTGGTCCCGTATATGTTCATCCTGATGCAGTACACGGTTGACCAGGAATCCGCCAAAGGCGTAGACGCGACGTACGGTATCGTCGTGGATGGCGACTGGGGCGGCCAGTGGCGTGTGACGGTCAAGGATGGGCAGTTTACCTATGAGCCGGCGAGCGACGTCTCGGGCCTCGCCGCCACGTTCCATTTCCGCGACCCGTCGGAGTTCGTTCTGACAGCGTTCCAGCGCATTCAGGGCGGCGAAGCGAGCGGCGATCCAGCGGTCATCGCCAGCGTGCGCGGGCTGTTCTTCAGGATCTAGCCTGCGCGAACAACACGACGCGCGCGATTTTTCAGGAGGCGTATCCGTGGCCAGACTGCAAGTGCAGGGCGTTCACCACCTCACCTTCGTCGGCTCGAACCGTGAGGCGACTATTGACTTCTATTCGGGCCTGCTCGGCATGCGGCTGGTCATGGACCAGCCCAACCTGGATGTTCCGGGCGAGGGGCACCTGTACTTTGACGCTGGCGACGGACGCCTGCTCACTTACTTTGTCCGTCCCACCCGCGTCAACGACCCAACTCCCAACCCCGAAGGCATCGGCAACCTGCATCACATGGCGTTGATGGTCTCACGCGCCGTCTATACACAGGTCGTCGAACGCCTCGGGGAGATGGGCGTCGAGAACACTGGCCCAATTGATCGCGGATTCATGGACTCGATTTACTTCCGCGATCCTAACGGGCAACTGTTGGAGCTCGCCTGCTACAAGATCGTGGCGCCGGAGGGCCATACGATTCCGGACGTCCTCGCGGCGGCGCACCGCATCCGCGTCGAGGCGGGCGACTACAACGTGCAGGAAAAGCACCTGGCCCAGGCGATCGAGGAGCTCAGCCAGGTGAAGCCGTCCATCACGCCGGAGCGCGAAAAGACCACGGCCGCGGGCTGAGCGCCCACGAAGTAGCCTCACGCTTGACCCACGCCAAGGAGCGTGCCGCCATGCCCACTCACCGTCTCTGGGCCTTCGAGCGCGGCGCGCTCTGGGTGATGGATCTGCGCGCCTCGCCGGCCACGCGAGCGGCCGCCTCGACAGCTATCCAATATAGTGAGGCGGATGCTGGCGCGATCACGGCGCTTGCGCTGGCGATGGAGGTCGAATCGGGCGAGGTCGCGCGGCGACTCGCGGGGGGGAGTCGCTGTTTCCTGGCGCGGACCGTGGCGGGCGAGATCGTGGGGTATGGCTGGGTCTCGCACGGATCCGAGCGCATTGGTGAGCTCGAGCGCACACTGCGCATGAAGCCCGATGAAGCGTACGTCTGGGACTGCGCGACGCACGCTCCATACCGGCGAAGTGGCGTATACACAGCGTTGCTGACCTTCATCACCGGGACGTTGCGCAACGAAGTCCTAAGCCGGGTCTGGATTGGAGCCTCACTCGGCAACTACCCATCGCTCAAGGGATTCGTCAACGCCGGATTCCAACCAGCGCTGACGATCTATTATCTGCGACTGGGGAGCGTGAGTCGCTCGTGGCTTCTGCCCGCGCCAGGTGTGGCGCCCACGCTCTTCGCCAGCGCGCGCTGGGCGCTGACACAGGAGCGCGGGCGCATGGATGGGAGTGTCGCGCATGGCTGACATGACTACCGCAGACGATGGCCCGCATCGCGGGCTGCCTGTGTCAGCAGCGGGCGAGCCACTGGACGCCGCGCGCGCGGCGCTCATTCTGCTCCACGGCCGGGGCGCCTCAGCCGCGGACATCCTCAGCTTCGCGCCCGCGCTGGCGCAGCCTGGGCTCGCGATGCTGGCGCCGCAAGCCGCGGGAAACGCCTGGTACCCCAACAGCTTCCTCGCGCCAATCGCCAGTAACGAGCCCTATCTCTCCGGCGCCCTCGCCACCGTTGATAGTCTCGTCGAGCGGGCGCTGGCCGCGGGAATCCCGCTGGAGCGCGTAGCTTTGCTGGGCTTCTCGCAGGGCGCCTGCCTGGCGCTGGAATATGCGGCCCGCCACGCCCGGCGTTACGGCGGCCTGATCGGCTGGACCGGCGGGCTCATCGGCCCGGATGACGCGCCTCGCGACTATCCTGGGCGCTTTGAGAGTGCGCCGGTCTTTCTCGGATCCAGCGATCAAGACCCTTACGTTCCCCAGGCGCGCATCGCGCTGACCGCTGAGACGCTGCGGGGGATGGGCGCTGATGTGACGCTGCGTATCTATCCTGACACGGCACACACCGTCAACGATGACGAGATCGCATTCGCGCGTGGACTGCTGGCCGCGCTTGTCACGTAGTGGACCAGGGCGCGGAGCGGCTCGCAGACAGGGAAAGGAAACAGGTACATGCCCATGCGTGCGCACAGCGAAGTGGTAGGAAGTCTGCTGAGGCCGCGCTATCTGGTGGACGCGCGCGACCAGCTTGCGGCGGGGAGCCTGACTCCTGCGGCGTTCAAGAGCGTCGAAGACCGCGCGGTTCATGAGGCCATCGCGCTGCAGGAAGCCGCGGGTATCGACGTCATCACTGACGGTGAGCAGCGCCGCTACGCTTTCTATGGCCACCTGGTCGAGTCGCTCTCCGGGTTCGACAAGTTTGGTGGCTGGGCAATCCCCTTCCGCGATGCGGCAGGCGAAGAACTGACACTCAAGCGGCCGGTGGTTGTCGAAAAGCTGGCATGGAAGCGCAGCATGTGCGCCGAGGAATGGGTCTATCTGCGCGCCCGCGCCAACCGGCCCGGCAAGGTGACGATGCTCAGCGCCCAGCAGGCGGCGGCCTACTACGACCCGGCAAAGTCGAAGTCCGCCTATCCCACCCGCGACGCTTACCTATCCGACATTGTGGACTTCTCGCGCCGCGAGGTCGAGGAACTGGTCCGACTGGGCTGCGACTACATCCAGGTTGACGCGCCGCAGTACGCCGCGCTGCTCGACCCACAGATGCGCGACGGCTACCGCCAGCGCGGCAGCGACCCCGACGAGCTCATCAAACGCTGCATCGAGATGGACAACGCGATCATTGACGGCCACTCCAACGTGACGTTCGCCATCCATATCTGCCGCGGCAACAATCAGTCCAAGTTCTACGCCAGTGGCGACTATGAGCCCATCGCGCGCATCTTCGCAGACACTCACTTCAACCGCTTCCTGCTCGAATACGATGATGAACGCTCGGGCGGATTCGAGCCGCTGCGGCATGTGCCCGAAGACCGCGTGGTCGTGCTGGGTCTCGTGACAACCAAGAAGGCGCGTATGGAGACCACTGACGAACTAAAGGGCCGCATCGAGGAAGCCGCACGCTACGTCCCGTTGGACCGGCTAGCGCTCAGCCCACAGTGCGGATTCGCCTCGACGATGGAGGGCAACCGCATCACGCCTGACGACCAGCGCCACAAATTGGAACTGGTCGCCAGCATCGCCCGCGAGGTCTGGGGTCCAGAATAGCAGGCTGGCGCGAATGAGCGGCGAGGTGGCTTCCATGCCGCCTCGCCTTCTTGACCGGAGCCCTCAACCGCTAGTTGTGCCCATAGACAGGCCAGGTGGTCCCTTGTGTGTAGAGCACCATCGTCTTGATGGTTGGTTGCGTAAGATTCGTAGGGTCTGCGCGCATGACCGCCCACATCCCGCCGTTCCTATCGGCGGTAAGCGAGTCGAGCCAAAAGCCAACCAAAGGCGGGGAGGTCGATGCCCAGTCTCCCCCCTGGCGAGTCCATATCAACGCTTTGGTAGGTGTCGCGTTCGACTGGGTAGTGAACCAGACGCCGCTCGCCAGTCCGTCGTAAATGAACGTCTCGCTCATCCCCGATTTGCCCGCTGACAGTGTGACCATGGATGCCACAGGCGCCCAGGTCGAGCCGTTGTAGTGATAGATCGCCGCGTGATCGCCCTCCGCGTAACAGGCGTTGGTATGGCATTTGGTAGCCCTGGTAACCCTGAGAACCACAGATACCCATATGTCCACCGATGAAGCCAGACTAATCGACGGGTCGCCAATCGGCAGGCTCAGCGCTTGCGTCCAGACGCCACTCCGGTAATGGTAGATCGACGTACCCGACTCCAGAGTAACCGCCCACCCCTCACTCGGTGACACCATTACCACCTGGCTATTCGGGTAGGTAACCATTCAGACAGACTTGCACTGTGGTGTAGCATGAGTGCATGACAGCAGAAGCCCGCATTGCCGAACTCGAGGCGATCATCGCGCAGCAACAGCAGCAGGTGGAACTGCTGCTGTTGCACAACGCGGCGCTGCAAGCCCGTGTGCAGGACCTCGAAGCGCGGCTGGCGAAGGACAGCCATAACAGCAGCAAACCGCCGTCGAGTGACGGACTGGTGCGGAAAACGAAGAGTCTGCGGCGGCGCAGTGGCAAGAAACCGGGTGGACAAATCGGACATCAGGGGGACACGCTGCGGCTGGTGGCGACGCCGGACGCGGTCGTGGAACATCGGCTGGCGATCTGCTTGCACTGCCAGATCCCGCTCCCCGAGATGGCACCGGTGGTCGTGCGCGAGCGCCGCCAGGTGCATGAGCTGCCAGCGGTCCGGCTGCGCGTGACCGAGCATCAGGGGCTGCACGTGCGCTGTCCCGCCTGCCAAGCGATCACGGTCGGCCAGTTTCCCGCCGAGGCGCCCGGCCGCGTCCAGTATGGACCGCGCCTGCGGGCGTTGACCGTCTACCTGGTGCAACAGCAACTGCTCCCCTACGGCCGCGTGCGCGAACTGGTCGGTGATCTCTTCGGTGCCGACCTCTCGGTGGGAACCCTGGTGGAATGGGTGCAGCAAGCGGCGACGGCGCTGGAGCCAGCGGAAGCCGCGATCAAGGCGGCGCTGTCTCGGGCGCCAGTGCTGCACAACGACGAGACCGGGGTCCGACAGGCGGGGCGGCTAGCCTGGATCCACGTCGCCAGTACCAAGCAGCTCACTCACTACGGCGTCCATCCCCAGCGGGGGAGCGAGGCGACGACGGCCATTGGCATCTTGCCCAGCTTTGCGGGCGTAAGCATGCACGACGGCTGGAAGCCCTATCGCGCCTACACCAGCTGCCGGCATGCCCTCGGCAACATCCATCACCTGCGGGAGTTGACCTTCCTGGAGGAGCAGTACGGGCAGACCTGGGCCAAAGATCTCAAAGAGGCGCTGCGGGAGATGAAGACGGCGACCGAGCAGGCGCGCGCCGTTGGAGCGGCGCGGCTGCCGGCCGCGGAACGGACCCAATTCGTGGCCCGCTATCAGGACCTCCTCACCACCGGACTGGCCGCTAATCCACCGCCACCGCGACGCGCCCATCACCGCGGCCGGCAGAAGCAATCGCCGGCCCGCAATCTCTTGGAGCGTCTCTTGCTCGGCCAGGACGAGACGCTCGCCTTCCTGGACGACCTCTCCATCCCCTTCGATAACAACCAGGCCGAGCGCGATCTGCGCATGCTCAAGGTGCAGCAAAAGATCTCAGGCAGCTTCCGGTCGCCCCGTGGCAGCGCGGCCTTCGCGCGCATCAGAGGCTACCTTTCCTCGTTGCGCAAACAAGGGATCAAGCGTCTGGCAGCCCTTGAATCCCTCTTCACCGGCCAGCTACTCTATCCCAGCTTTGGCTGAACTGTTACTCGGGTAGCTAAATTGCGTAGCGATCATTGTCCAGGCGCCATTCAGGTAGATACCCAGTGCGACATGCTGCTCTACGGAGCCCTGAGCTGTCGCCGAAGGCGCGTTGACCACGCCAGTGATATAGCCGGAGTCCGGATTGAACATGTGAATTGTGCTGGGATGGACGTTCTCCAGCGCGGGCGTTGAGACGGTATGTCAGTGGCCGCCGGAGTAGTGGAGCAGCACGGCGCCAGTGTAGTTGCCCCCTGGCGTTGTCGCGTTCGGCTGCACATCCAATTGGCCAACCGCCCAGCCTTCAGATTCGGAGACCATCGAGACGTCATTGAGGCTGAGGTTGGGGAAGGAATCAGGCGCCACCGACCAGACCCCATCGTGATAGTGGATGAACACGGCGTGTGTGCTTACGTTCGCCGCGTTGACCTGGTCTGGAACGATGACGCCGCCGACCGCCCATCCATCGAGCGCTGAGGAGAACGAGATTCCCTGCAGGTATTCGCCACGATTGATAGGCAATTTCGTGTCGACTGGCTTCGGCGCGATGATACGCATGAAGGCGGGCGTGGGCGTCGCGCGCGGGCTGGCGTGACCGCTCCCCGTCCCGGCGGCGCCGGTCCGCAGGAGGGCAAAGAGCGATGCGGCCATCGCCACCAGCAAGATGGTCGCGACCAGCGCCAGCGGGCCGCTCCAGCGCGACTGTGGACGCTGGTTCGAAGCGGGTCGCAGATCAGGCGCGGTGAGGTGTTGCGTGGTCAGTGAGCAGAGCGTCCCCGCTTCGCAGATCTCGCTCACCTGCCTGGACCAGCGAGCGCACATGGCGCTCCAGTTGGGCGGTGGAGGGTTCCGTCCGTCGCCAGCGCTGGCCCTCGGCCAGCAGATACACGTCCAGTGGCGCGAGCTCCATCGGCAGCGCGCCGTCCTCCTGATTTGGCCGCGCCGAACGAATATCAGACATCCGCGCGTCCTTTCTCTTGCGCCCGCAGAGTGTAACGGCGATCAAGCGCATGCGAAGTCACCGCGCTCCCTTCCAGCCGCTGGCGGAGCAACGTCAGCGCGCGGCGCAAACGGGTGCGCGATTGCGGCGGGTATCCCGAGCATGGCGCCGATTTCAGTGGAGTCGAGGCCCGCGAAGTAGCGGAGAGCGACCACCTGCTGGCTCTCCGGCTCGAGCGCGGCGAGCGCCTGCCGCAGATCAAGCCTTCCGGCATGGTCGCTCGCGCCGGGGTCGCCGTCGCGCTGCGCTCTGACCTCAGGCTCCGCATCCAGTGAGAGCGGATAGCGGCCAGTAGGAATGTTGCGCGCGCGCCGCCAGTTGAGGCAGGTGTTCAGCGTGATGCGCAGCAGCCAGGCGCGCGCCGCGGCTGGATCGCGCAGACTGTCCAGCCGCCGCCAGGCGTTAGTGATGGCCTCCTGAGCGACATCTTCGGCGTCGCTGGAGCCAACCATCACGCTCGCGACACGCAGGACAGCGCCCAAATGGGGCTGCGCAAGCGGCTCGAATTCGTCATTCCGCATGCGGCGACCAACTCTCGCTTTCCAAATGCGCTGCGCCTTCAGGGCTCACGACGCGCACCGTCGTAGTGAAAGACACGCGCCGCCGGCGAAGTGTTTGCGCGTCCCCGTACACTCGCGCCACGGTAGGTAGAGTCGCCCCTGCGCTGGACGCTCGCGGTGTGACTATCCTACAGAATTGACAACGGACTCGCAGCGTTGCGGAAGGGATAGTGTGATGGCAAGCGCGGCGCCGGGTGGTGGCGATTACACGCCACAGGAGTTGATGGTCGTTTGCGCCGCGCGCGCCATCCGCGATGGTGAGGTGGTCTTCGTTGGCATGCGCCTGCCACTGATCGCCTTCGCGCTGGCCAAACGCACGCACGCGCCCCACGCTACCGGCCTCTTCGAGAACGGACTCGTGCGCGACGAACCTGCCCGTGAGCTCCTGTTGACGATGGGCGACGCTCCCAATATCCTGGGCGCGGAGTGGGCCAACCGCACCGGGGCGCTCATGGGACTGCTGGCGCAGGGCTGGGCGAACCTGGGCTTCGTTGGCGCCGCCGAAGTGGACCGCTACGGCAATCTGAACACCTCGTACATCGGCGACCGCCACGCGCCGCAGACCAAACTGCCCGGCAGCGGGGGAGCCGCCGACATCGCCTCACTCTCCCAGCGGCTGGCGATCATCATGTCCCACGAACGCAAGCGCTTCCCCGAACGTGTCAGCTATGTGACCAGCCCCGGATACGGCGCGGGCGGCGATTGGCGGCATGAGGTTGGTCTGCCACGTGGCGGCCCGGATGTGGTCATTACCACGCTGGCCGTCCTCGGCTTCACAAGCGACACGCGCGAGATGGAATTGAAGTCCTGGCGGCCCGGCTCCAGCGCGGAGGAAGTCCGCGCCCAGACTGGGTGGAACCTGCGGGTCGCGCCCGACGCGCGCGAGACACTGCCCCCAACCACGGACGAGCTCCGCATCATCCGCGAGATAGACCCCAACGGCTTCTGGACGCGGTGACCGGTCTCCAACCGCGCGTAGCCTACCAGCGCCGCCGCCTGAGCGCGAGGAAAAGCGAAAAGGCGCCCACGGCGATCAGCCCAAGCGCGATGACCGCCAGCCACAAGATGCCCACCGCCCCGAGCAGCGAGAGAAGGAGCCGCTCGGTGAGCAGCGGCTGATGGGGAGCCGCGCTCCAGAGCGCCTGCGCCAGATAAATGACGAGCAGCGACGCGCCCCAAGCCGCCACTAGCAGCGCCAACCCTACGACCAGCCGCGCCAGCCCAAGATAGCCCGGCGCACGCTGGGTGTCATAGACCATCTGCGGGCGCGACTCCGTAGTTCGCGGCCCGCGCGAGCGGCGGTTCAGGCGTAGGGCGGGCATGCGGGCGGAGTCAGTGACGCGCTTGCGTTTGTCGGTATCATGCATGCCGCTCGCCCAAGGGTCCATCTCGCCACGCGGTGGCGCGGGATTTGACGCTGGCGCGCCGACGCGTGGCTGGGTCTCCTGCAGCGCGGATGGTGGCGTAGCGGTCGCCTCGATTGGCGCCTGTCCCCATGTCTGCTGTCCCGGCTGGCCATTATGCCCGGCGCGCGGCTCGGGCGCCTGCCCCGGATCACTCATCCACATCGCTCGCTCACCTATCTGTCGACTTGTAGCGCCTGGCCGACTCCTTCCGTAGGGTAGCCTATCCCGCCACGTCCGTCAAAAACACGAGCGGAACGGACGCCTCACAGAGGGTCCATCGCGATTGCGCAAAGCGCGACAACCCGCCTCAGTGCGCTGCGAGCGCCTGGTCTAGATCGGCGATGAGGTCATCTGGATGCTCCAGACCGATGGAAAGGCGCAGCAGGTTGCGCGGTGTCCGCGACTGTGGCCCCTCGATGCTGGCGCGGTGCTCGATCAGGCTCTCGACGCCACCCAGGCTCGTCGCCCGCGTGAAAACCTGGACACGCGCGGCGAGCGCCATCGCCGCATCCTCACCGCCATCTACCTGGATCGAGAGCATGCCGCCTGGGAGCGTCATCTGCCGCGCCGCGACCGCGTAGCCTGGATGCGTCTCGAGTCCGGGATAATGGACAGCCGCAATCTCCGGCCGGCTGGCGAGGAAGCGCGCTACCGCCAGCGCGTGCTCGCTGTGCCCACGCATACGGTAGGCCAGGGTGCGCGCCCCGCGCTGCGTTAGCCAGGCGTCGAACGGCGCCATGACGCCCCCGGTCGACTTTTGCAGCGCCCGCACGCGAGCGAAGCGCGTGTCGCTCGCGCGCCCGATGACCGCGCCGCCTAGTGTGTCGCTATGACCACCGAGGTATTTGGTCGTCGAATGAACGATCAGATCGGCTCCCAGCGCCAGCGGGTGTTGCAACGCCGGTGTCGCCCAGGTGTTGTCGGCGACCAGCGCCGCCCCTGCCTGGCGCGCAAGGGCGCTCACCCGCTCGATATCGGTGATCTTGAGCAGCGGGTTGGAGGGAGTCTCGATCCAGATCAACCGCGTGTTAGGGCGCAGCGCGGCCTCGATGGCGGCGAGATCGGTCATGTCCACGAAGTCGGTCTGTACGCCCCAGGGACCGAACACGGTCCGCAGCAAATTGGCCGTGCCATGATAGACATCGTCGGGCGCGATAACGTGGTCGCCGGGGGCCAGCGTCTGGAAAACAGCCGCTGTGGCGGCAGATCCTGAGGCGAAAGCCACCGCTTCGAGCGCGTCGCCTTCCTCGCCGGCCTCCAGCGCCGCCAGCAGCCGCTCCAGCGCGTCGCGCGTGGGATTCTCAGTGCGGATATAGACGTAGCCATGCGGATAGCTACCGTCTGGCTGGCGCTCGAAGGTTGTGGAGAGATGGAGCGGCGGTGTAACGGCGCCGGTCGCTGGGTCGCTCTCGTGGCCAGCGTGAATCGCGAGCGTCTCGAAACGCATGGAGCCTCCTCTGCTGAACAGTGGTCCGCGCGGCGCCCAGTCCAGTCGTCACGTGGCGCAGCGCGTTTGCCCACGCTCAGTATCACACGGGAGCGGCGCGCGGCGCCTTCGCGGGCTCCTACCTGAACATGAGGGACTGGTTGGAGCGGCAGCGTGCGGCGCCTTGGCCATCATTCTCTGGGCGATTGCGCGTTGTCCGGCGGCGCGCGTATACTGTACGTGACGTAATTGTGAGGGGCGCCGCGATGCGCGACCGCCCATGACGTATCCGCGACTGGCGTCGAGAGGATGCGCCACGCCAGCGCGGAGAGTCGAGTAGGGTCCATGGCAGAGAGTCGGAGGCATGAAATCGCGGCTGCGGAGGTACACGAGCCGGGGTTTCGTGGGGCTACAGCCGAGCCTGATGTCATCCCTGCCTGGAAGCGCCGGCTTTTCATAGATCGCCCCGCCGATCTGCGCGCGTTCGTCCATGACCTCGAGTCCGCGACGGTGCTGGCGATTGACGCCGAGTTCGTGCAGAACTACCAGCGCCGCGGGCCAGACGATCCCGCTCACCGCCTCACGCTGCTCCAGTTCGCGCTGGATAACGAGTACCGCGCCTCCTACGTGGTGGACGCGCTGCGCCTGAGCGACCTTTCACCACTGGCGGAGCCACTGGAGCGCGCCTCACTGCTCAAGCTGTTTCATGGCATGTCCTCGGATGTGCGCGTGCTCGCCTCGCGCGGTCTGGTCGCCCGGCACACGCTGGACCTGGAAGCGGTTAGCCGCTCACTTTTCGGCCAGCGCGAATCGGGCCTCCAGTCGATGCTCGCCCGCGCCGCCAATGTCTACCTCGACAAGAGCCTGCAGCGCTCTGACTGGTCGCGCCGCCCGCTGACGCCCGCGATGGTGGCCTACGCCGCGCGCGACGCCGAAATGACCTATGCGCTCTACCGCTGGCTCGCCGCCAACTATCCGAAGTCCGTCGCCACGTACGTATCGCTTCCCGATGAACTGCCTCCCGATGTCGCTGGGTGGATCCGTCCATACCTGGATACCGGACGCGGACGGCCCGTCGAGTATGCGCTGGCTGAGGCGGGTATCGAGGAGGATCAGGATGCGCAGGCGCGCGACCTGCGCCAGGCGCTCGCCGCGAACCTGCGTCCCAACCAGCGTTCGCGCGTCATGCGGCTGGTAACCGACCTGGAACTGCGCGACCTCATATCCGACCTACGCCCCTATCTCACCGCCTCCGCGTCGGAAGAGCGCGCGGGCGCGACACGCGCGCTTGGCCGGCTGCGTGACATCGAGTCAGGCGCCGCCATCCATGCCTTGCTCGACGATCCCATCCAGGACGTACGGCAGGCGGCCCAGACTGCGCTCGCCTTCCTCGAAGGCCCGGTCTCCACGCGCCCTGCCGTGCGTCCCGAGCGCCGTAATGGCCGCCGCGTGTGGTCAACGGGAGCGAACGAAGCGACGGAGGGCGCCTCGGCTGATGAGCCCTGGCGAGCCGCGCTGCGCGCCGGATTCAACCTGTCCTCAAACGACAGCGAACCCCGCTAATCCGCGAAACGCGGACGCTCGCCATCAGTGAGCGCGGATAATATGATACATCTCTCTCCATGAGCGACGCGACCAGCGCAGGAATCTGGCACGATGGGAGAGCGCCAGCATGATCACGACGCCAGCCCTCGTCGTCCGCGCGCTTGGCGATTTCAACCTGCTCCGTGATGGCGAGCAGGCGCCGGGACTGAGCAACCCGCGGATGCGCGCGTTACTCATCTACCTTGCGCTACATCGCGACGCCGCCCAGCAGCGCGCGCATATCGCCTTCCTTTTCTGGCCTGACGTCACTGAATCCCAGGCCCGCAACAATCTCCGACAGACGCTCCACCAGTTACGCCAGGTCTGCCCTGAAATCGAAGGACTGCTCTCTATTGACGCGCGGGCGCTGCAATGGCGCCCGCGCGTGCCGTGCCGCCTGGATATCGCGGAGTTCGAGCAGGCAGTGGCGCGAGCTGGCGACGCCGCATTGCGCAGTGACCCATCCTCGCTACGCGCCGCGCTCGAGGAGGCAGACCGGCTGTACACCGGCGACCTGCTGCCCGACTGCTTTGATGACTGGATCCAGCCTGAGCGAATGCGGCTGCGCCAGCTCCATACGCAGGCGATGGAACGACTTATGCGACTACAGGAAGCGCAGGGCGACGCGCGCGACGCCATCCACAGCGCCCAGCGCCTGCTTGCCATGGACCCGATCTCTGAGGACCGCTATCGCCAGCTCATGCGCCTCTACGCGCTCAACCACGAGCGCGCCAGCGCGTTGCATGTGTACCACACCTGCGTCTCTGTCCTGCAGCGCGAGTTGGGTGTCGTACCGAGCGCGGCGACCCGCGAAGCCTATGAGCGCCTGCTAGCGCAAGAGGCGCTGGAGGAGGTGGCGATCGAACCGCCAATCGGAGCGACAGAGCCGCCGCCTGGGCGCATCCCTCCACCTGCCAGCCGCCCGCTACTGCCCGCCGCCACACCGGCGCTCACCGGCCGCGAGCGCGAGTGGGAGCGCCTGCGCGGCGCATGGCTCCATGCGACCGAGATTGGGCCTCACTTCGCGCTCCTGACGGGTGAGGCGGGCGTGGGCAAGTCGCGGCTGGCTGAGGATTTCCTGCTCTGGGCCGGACAGCAGGGCGGCGTTACGGCGAAGGCGCGCTCCTACGCGGCAGAGGGCCTGCTCGCGATGGCCCCAGTCACCGACTGGCTCAGGAGCGACGGACTGCGGAAGCCGCTGCGACGCCTGGATGACGTGTGGCTCACCGAGATCGTGCGGCTGCTGCCCGAGGTGCTCAGCGAGCGGCCAGAGCTACCGCGCTACGAGCCAATGAGCGAGTATGGACAGCGCCAGCGCTTCTTTGAGGCGCTCGCGCGGGCGGTCTTGATAGCGCCGCAACCGATCGCGCTCCTGCTCGATGATATGCAGTGGCTCGATCAGGAGTCGCTGGCATGGCTGCATTTGCTTCTGCGATTCGAACCCACCGCGCGGCTCCTGATTGTCGGCTGCGCACGCCAGGAAGAGCTCTCGCCACAGCACCCGCTCCGCGCGTTCGTACTCCAACTACGCCGCGAGACAGCGGTAACCGAGATCCCAATCGAGCCGCTTGACGCGGCGGAAACCACATACCTGGCGTCACGGGTGGCTAACCGCCAACTGGACATGTCTGAGGGCCTTCGCTTATTTCACGAATCCGGCGGTTACCCGCTGTTCGTTGTCGAGATGATGCGCGCTGGCCCCGAACGCGCTGCGCAGCCCTCGAACAGAACCAGCAGCCCGTTCCAGCCCGCGCCACCCAACGAGGCGCAGAGTCTACCCCCGCTCGTGCATGCCGTACTCGCTGGCCGCCTCATGCAACTCTCGCCGGCGGCGCGAGTCTTCGCTGAGCAGGCGGCGACAATCGGGCGCGCCTTTACGCTCGATCTCCTCAGCGCCACGAGCGACGCTAGCGCGGAGAGCGACGCCCGCGCGCTCGATGAGCTCTGGCAGAAACGCATCGTGCGGGAGCACGGGGCCAATACGTACGATTTCACCCATGACAAGTTGCGCGATGTGGCGTACAGCGAAATCGGCGCGCCACAGCGCCGCCTGCTGCACCGCCGCGTCGCCCAGGCGCTGGAGGCGCAGCACGCGAGCGAACTCGATGTGGTCAGCGGCGAGCTGGCGTCGCACTATGAGCGCGCGGGCATGATCGAGCAGGCGATTCCCTATTACCGGCGCGCGGCCGCGGCCGCGCAGGCGCTATGGGCCAACGAAGAGTCTATCAGCTTGTTGGTGCACGGCCTGGACCTGCTGGGGGCGCTGCCCGCCAGCGCGAAGCGTGACCGGCAAGAGCTCGAATTGCAGGTGGCGCTGGCGCCGCTCTACCGAATGACGCGGGGCTGGACGGCGCCAGAATTGGAGCGCGCGCTCGACCGCGCCCTGGCGCTCTGCGACACCGTTGGTGATGACAGGAGTCGGGGGCTGACGCTCTTCGGGATGACATCACTCTACGTCACGCAAGCGCGGCTCGATCGTGTGCCTCTGGTCTACGATGAGATGGCATCCGTCTTTCAGCGTGCGCTCGGCAGCCCCCCTCCTCCCTTTGCCGGGATCATGCTGGCGAGCGCGAACCTACACATGGGCAAGATCGCAGAGTCCTCCGCGCAATTGGCCGAATTTCTCACGACGCGCGACGCGAATGGGATCACCCAGTTCGAGGAGTCGCAAGGGACCAATTACACCGCGCTGGCGACGGCATTGCGGTCACTTTGCCTCTGGCTGCTCGGCTATCCACAGCAGGCGCTGGACTGCGGGCTTGAGGCGATCAGGATGGCGCGCGAAGCGGGGCAGCCATTCAATCAGGCGCTCACCTCCACCTATTTCTCGCTGCTGCAACAACTGCGCGCCAGTGAATCGGTCGCGCAGACTCATGCCGAGCAGGCGCTGGCGCTGGCGACCACCTATCAGGCGCCCTATTACCGCAACTGGGCGGACATCATGGCCTGCTACGCGCAGGCCGCGCATAACCCTGACGCCGAGGGAATCGAGCGATTGCGGGACGCGATCACCACCCTCAGCGCATCGGGCGCCAAGCTACGCTTACCCTACTACCTCGCGCTCCTTGCCCAGCTCTATCTGAAATCAGGACAACCCCAGGAGGGCCTCACCTGCGTAGAGCGCGCCCTCTCGCAGGCGCGCAGGCGCAACGAGCGCTTGTGGGACGCTGAGTTGCACCGCCTACGCGGCGAGGCGCTGTCGCTCAGCGGGGCGGAAAAGGGCGATGTGGAGGTGGCGCTCCTGCGGGCGGTCGAGATCGCCCGCTCCCAGCAGGTCAAATCACTGGAACTGCGCGCGACGATAAGCCTCGCCCGCCTGTGGATGAATCAGGGCCGCCAGGATGAGGCGCGTAGCCGGCTCGCCGGGATCTACGACTCGTTCACGGAAGGCTTCGACACTCCCGACTTGCAGGCAGCGCAGCGGCTGCTCGGCGCCAGCTAGCCGCCCGCGAGTTGGAGTCCCACCGCTTGCGCTTCTCCTAACGCGGCGCTAACGGCGCGTACCGTCTCGCGCCAAACGGCGCTGTATAGTTGGCGTCGCCCACAACGGTACACTAACGGGCCCTGTGCTACCCTCTGGCGCATACGGTGGCTGATCACCGCGGCGACCGCCTCCGCGATGCGCGCGCCGAAATGGCGCGGGCGCGCGAGGGGCAAGTGGAACGTAGCGCAAGAGGGGACTAGGAGACAAACCATGACAACTCAGAACCCAGCGCGGGCATACGATGAGTCCGCGATCCAGGCGCTGGCCGCCGCGCTGCGCGGCAAGCTGATCCAGCCGCACGACGCGGAATACGAGTCCGCCCGCAAGGTCTACAATGGCATGATTGACCGCCGGCCCGCGCTGATCGCGCACTGCGTGGACGTCGCCGACGTCATCGCCGCGGTCAACTTCGCCCGCGAGCGCGGCCTGCCGCTGGCTGTGCGCGGCGGCTCGCACAACGGCCCTGGCCTCGGAACCGTTGACGATGGCCTGGTGATTGACCTTTCCGGCATGAAGGGCATCCGTGTTGACCCGGTGGCGCGCACGGCGCGAGTCGAGGGGGGCTGTGTCTGGGGCGAAGTGGACCACGCCACGCATGCCTTCGGGCTGGCGACACCCAGCGGCTTCATCTCGACGACTGGCGTTGGCGGACTGACGCTCGGCGGCGGCATCGGCTACCTTGCGCGCGCGTATGGCCTGACGATCGACAACCTCTTGGCGGTGGATATGGCGCTTGCCGATGGCAGTTTCGTGACCGCCAGCGCCAATGACCACCCCGACCTGTTCTGGGCGGTGCGCGGCGGTGGAGGCAACTTCGGCGTCGTGACGTCGTTCCTCTTCCAGCTCCATCCCGTCAGCACGGTCTATGGCGGCCCGATGTTATGGCCCATGGAGCAGGCGGCGGACCTGCTCAAGTTCTGGCGCGACTTCATCCAGACCGCGCCTGAGAACATCAACGGCTGGTTCGGGTTTGTCACTGTGCCGCCCGCTCCGCCGTTCCCTGAGCAGTACCATATGCAGAAGATGTGCGCCATCGTCTGGTGCTATGACGGTGAACTCGCCAGCGCCGAAGAAGTCTTCAAGCCAATTCGCGCCTTCGGGCCGCCGGCGGTAGACTTCGCCGGTCCGATTCCGTGGCCGGTCTTACAAAGCCTGTTCGACGCGCTCTATCCGGCTGGCCTACAATGGTACTGGAAAGCTGACTTCTTTACCGACCTCAGCGACAAGGCGATTGACCTGCATGTGAAGTATGGCGCGCAGTTACCCACGATGCATTCAACGATGCATATCTACCCGATCAACGGCGCTGTTCATCGGGTCGGCGCGGGCGATACCGCGTTCAGCTTCCGCGAGGCCAATTTCGCCGAGGTGATGGTTGGCGTAGATCCTGACCCAGCCAACAACGACCGCATAACCCAGTGGGCAAGAGACTACTGGATGGCGCTGCACCCCTATTCAGCGGGCGGCGGCTATATTAACATGATGATGGACGAGGGCGAGGACAACGTGCGCGCGGCCTACCGCGACAACTACGCTCGCCTGGCGCGGATCAAGGCGACCTACGACCCGGAGAACCTGTTCCACGTCAACCAGAATATCAAGCCAGGGCGCTAACGCGCACGCGTGCGGACAGGGGAGCAGCGGACGTGGCCCGCGCTACCCTGTCCGTTTTTGCGCTTCCCGCGCATTCTCAGCGACACTGAAGGGACATTCGATGGCGGCTGATGAGATTCCAGGCAGTACTGACGGCGCTACGCGCCAGCGCGTCGTCACCTGGCAGGACCCACGCGCTACCCGTGATGAGTTGCTCGCTATGGATGGCCCGGCGTTCTACGCCGCGGTTACGAGCGGACGCTTTCCGCTGGCCCCGATGCTGCGCCTCATGGGCTTGCGCGTCCGCGCACCCGCGACGGAAGGGCCGCGTCAGATCGTCTTCGAGGCTGATCCGGCCGAATATCACCTCAACCCCATGGGGGTCGTACACGGCGGCTTCGCGGCTACCATGCTCGACTCAGCGATCGGGCACACAATCGTCTCAAATTTGCCACCCGGCGCTGTCTTCACGACGCTCGAGATCAAAGTCTCCTACCTGCGGCCGATGACCGAAGAGACAGGCGTGGTCCACACCGACACGACCGTCATCGCCCTCGGCCGGCGCGTCGCCAGTGTCGAATCGCGTCTGCTGGACGACAGCGGCCGCCTCTACGCCACCGCAAGCTCGACTTGCCTGATCATCGAGTCGCCCACGCGAACCAGCTAACCCACCGAACCGGATGAGTCTCCGTGCTGCGGCTGGCCCCAGCGCAACTCGGCGCGGATATGCAAGGTGACCATGCCGTCCGGCGCGTGGGGCGCGATGAGCGCGCGGGCGGCGGCGTCGAATGCGGCAACGTCCGCTGGGGTCATGCGGTCGCGGGAGAAGCCATTGCGCGAGTGGATGGACTCGATGTACACGTCGATGCTCTGGTTGAATCTCACCGGTTCAGTCTGCGCGCCGCCCTCGACCTCATACAGCCCGCGTGACGTGAGCTCCTCAATCAGATCGTAGGGCTGGAAGTCGCGGTTGGTCGATGAGCGCCTGATGAGCGCAAAGAACTCCTCGGTCCACGGCGCCGGCACCTCGGCCCTTCCGACCAGCGCCAACCGCGCGCCGGGGGCGAGCGCGCCGCGCAGCCGCGGCATGACCACCGACCACTCCATCCAGTGCAGGCTCTCCCCGGCGACGATCAGACCGTAGGGCGGATCGAGCGGCGCATCTTCCAGCGCGCCCACCTGCCAGTGGAGGTTGGGCGCGTCGCCACTGGGCAGACTCTTCCCCGCGGCGATCATCGGCGCTGAGATGTCTACGGCGTCCAGTCGCTCGACCAGCGGCGCCAGCCGCCGCGCGATGTCACCTGTGCCGCAGCCGATGTCCAGCACGATGGACGGGCCTACGAGCAATTCCTGTAAGCGGGTGAACACCTCTTCAGGGTACGGCGGCCGGTGAGGATAGGCGGCGACAACGGCGGCGTCCTGGAACTGCGCGCCATATTCGGGCCGCAAATGGGCAGGCTTGGGTCGCATGCGCGTCTCCTTACTCTAATTATGGCTATGCCATCTTCAGCGTGAGACGGTCTATGCCCGCGGCGACCTGCGAACGAGGCGCGCCACAACTCGCCGTGACAGATGAACGTCAATGCGCTGTTCCTCAATCACGCTTGCTCAAGCCATGCGCGACACGTAGTCCCTCGGTTCCTATGTCCCGGCAAAAGGAAGGGCAACTATGGATTTGACGCACCCAACTGCGTTCCATTCGGGCAGGCCGCTCACTTCGTGCC
>DASVZK010000022.1:0-2090 GCA_036391685.1 Ktedonobacterales bacterium | reverse complement strand
AGCGCGCTGATGCGGTGCAGCGTCCGCTCGATCCCCGCCCGGTTGTCATCCCCAAATTGCCCGATGCGACTCGCCACAAACGCCAGATCTTCTCGTGTCACCACCTCCTGACTGAGAATGACATCACCCTTCGGAAAGCGTCCCGTTGGAGTCCGCCCGAGATCGAGGACGATCTCGAGGAGTTCCGAGCGGTTGTCGAGGCGGCTTACCGCTTCGCCAACACGCGGGGGGAGCGCCGCGAGGAGGGAATGGAGATCATCGGAGATGACTTCTGGCATGGTGTGTCGTAACCACCTTCACTGAGACGTGTCGGGGATGTTCCCAGCCCCTTGACGTCATACGCCATCCGTGAGGTTCGCGAGTTGAACGCCGGGACGCCCCGGGGATAAGACAAACGCGCGGCGAGGTGCCGTACGAGCAGCGCGTGCGCGCCTTGCCGTTCGAAGCCGGCCGCGCGCAGCGCGTCGATCGTCGTGTTCTCGTACTCACGTACGCAGCAGATGACCGGGCGTGGCGCCTCCGCCGCGAAGACGCGCAGCGCGAAGCGCAGCAGCGCGGTCGCCACGGCCGGTTCATCGGGGTGCGCGAGCAGGTCGAGCCGGTGCGGTCGCTCGCCGCGTCCTTGACGCAGCCTGAGCCAGCCGCTCATCAATGGGCCGCTCTCGTGGACGAACGCGGCGCTGGACGGCTCGATCACCGGCAGATACCAGGTGCGGCCGCCCGCGGCGCGCGTATAGGTGAATTCGTCGGTCGTCAGACCCTCCGCAAGCTGGGTGACGCGGGGCGTGGAGGCGTCGTAGAGCCGCAGCAGGCTCCAGGCGTCCTGGCGCCGCCATGGGCGCAGGCGCATCTGGGCGTAGATCTCGACGGTTTCGGGCCGGGTCAGCGGCGCCGCCACACGCGAGATCAGGCCGCGAGGAGCGATCGCTTCCACTGGCTCGTGGCCGTTGGGCGCGGCGCCAGCCGCATCCGCCAGCAATGCCGCGGCGCCATGGTCGTCGAGCGCGCGCAGGCCCGCGCTGGCGTTCTCTAGCGCCCAGGTGGATTCGCGGGTGTAGCGCTGGAACCCCAGCTTGCTGAAAAGCTCCAGTTCTGGCCGCTCATCCTCGACACGCGCGAAGACGCGCTGCGCGCCCGCGCTGATGGCGGCGTTGAGCGCATGCTGGATCAGCGCCATGAGGGTCTCATCCTGGCTGGCCTGGGAGGACTGCGCTGGCTCCTCGGTGGTGGGCGCGGATGTCATGGTGGCGAGGTACGCCAGGTCCCAGGCGAGGCCGCCGGGCCACTTGCGCGCCTGCGCCAGGCCGAGCAGCCGCCAGTGATCTTCCGCGAGCCAGGTGAGAGCGTGCGGCGTGATGGGGAGCAGCGCCATGATCAGCGCCGCGAAGCCGCTGCGGGGCTCGTCATCCTCGGGGGCGGCCACGAATGAGGCGAACTCGCTCTGCCGCATCCTCGCGCGCTGGTCGAGCGCGCGCACAATGCCGGGCAAATTCACATTCAGCGCTGGCCGTATCACCAAGACGCAGCCCCCTGTATGCGTGAGGGTGGTCCTTCGGACGGTCCGGGGAGTGTGAGGAGGGGAGCCAGATGGCGCCCCATCACGCTCCGCTGGCCGCAGAGCCACCGGGTACCTGGTATCGCGCGCTCAATGAGCAGAATCGGCGCCAACGCCGGCTGTCGCCGCGCGCGCGATGTCCAGGAAGTAGGCGTGGAATCGCGTGTCGTCCGTCACCTCTGGGTGGAACGCCGTGCCGAGCAGGGGACCCTGCCGGACGGCCACGATATCGCCGGGGGCGCCGAAGAGGCCATGCTCGATGCGGGCCAGGACCTCGACGCCGGGGCCAGCGGTCTCCACGATGGGCCCGCGAATGAAGACGGCATGATAGGGCTCGTCGCCAAACGCGGGCACGCGAATGTCGGTCTCGAAACTCTCGCGCTGGGCGCCAAAAGCGTTGCGGCAGACGCGGATATCCATCGCCGCTAGCAGCGGCTGCCCGGCGAGCGCGTTATCCGTCTCGCGGGCGAGCAGGATCAGGCCGGCGCAGGTGCCCCAGATGGGGAAGCCGCGCGCGATGAGGTCGCGGATCGGC
>DASVZK010000021.1:0-1767 GCA_036391685.1 Ktedonobacterales bacterium | reverse complement strand
CAGGTGGCGCTGAACCACTTGAGCGTCAGCCCGGGAATGGGCCAGCTCTCGATGTTCGAGGTGTTGAACGCGTACAAGAAGATCAAGAAGATCGGGATGAACAGGAACAGCATGATGAGGACGGCCCAGAGGCGCAGGAAGATGCGAGTGCCGGCGTCTTCCATCGTTTACCTTCCCTCCTTTACAGTGCCTCGAAGGCGCCCAGCTTGTAGGCGATCGTCAAGTATACGACCATGATCGCCACCGGCACCGTGGTCAGCGCGGCCGCGAACGGCACGTTGTTGGCGATGCCAATATTGGCGTAGACGACGTTGCCGATGAAGTTGGAGTTCGCTCCGCCGACCAGGATCGGCGTGATGTAGTCGCCGAGCGTCAGCGAGAACGTAAAGATCGATCCGGCGACCACGCCCGGCAGGGCTAGCGGGAGGACCACGTCGCGCACGGCGCGCCAGCGGCGGGCACCGAGGTCCGCCGCCGCGTCGAGCAGCGACTCGGGCATGCGTTCGAGCGCGGCGTAGGTCGGACTGATCATGAAGGGCAGCCAGATGTAGGAAAAGACGAGCCACATCGCGGTGTTCGTGTAGCCGATGTTCGCAGGAGGCAGGCCGATCGATTGAAGGCTCCAGTTCAGAAGGCCGCTGTGGTTGAGGATCAGGATCCAGGCGTAGACGCGGGCGAGGTAGCTCGCCCACAGCGGCAGCAGCACGGCGGCGAACAGGAGAGTCTGTACGCGCCGCGAGGCCACTCGGGCCATGTAGTAGGCGAGAGGAAAGGCGAGCACCGCATCTGTGATGGTGACCAGCGATGCGAGGAGGACGGTCCGGCCGATGATCGTCCAGTACGTCGAGTCAGTCAGGATGGTCCGGAAGTTGTCGAGGTTCCACTGCTGGACGACTTGGGCCGTGAACGGGTTGATCGTCCAGAAGGCGGTGATCAGCAGCAGCGCGAGAGACGCGAAGTAGATCACCACGAACCACGCCAGCGGCGGGGTCAGGAGGAGCACGGGGCGCAGCCACGGCAGGCGCCACAGGAAGCCAGAAAACCGGACAGCCCCGGCGCCCTTGGGACGAGGCTGTCGGATCGTTTCTATCGACATGCGGCTAGCCCTTAATCGTCGTCCAGGCGGCGACCCACTGCGCGTAGGGCACGCAGTTGTTGGTTCCGTCGTCGCAGGTCGCAAGCGGCGTCTTCCAGAAAGCAATGGTGCTGAAGTACGAACTGCTGGTCTGGTCGGCGTGGTATTTCGCGCACGAGCCAGCCTGCAGGGTCTCCATCACGGCGCATGCCTTGCTGTTCACTGGTGTCTCGCCAAAGGACAGGGCCTGCTCGGCCTGCACCTGCGGGGTGCTTACCCACTTGGCCCAGAGGTAGGCGCAATTGGGGTGAGGAGCATTGGTCGCCAGCATCCACGTGTCGGCCCACCCCGTGGCGCCCTCCTGTGGGATGGTATCGTCGACCGGTGCGCCGTCTGCTTTGAGCGTGATCGTCTGGTACGGCCAGGTCGCGCCGACGACGGCGTCACCGTTCTGGAACAGGGAGATCTCGTCGGTGGCGAGCGACCAATAGTGCTTGATCAGCGGCTGCTGCTGTTTGAGCAAGTTGACCGCCGCGTCGAACTGCCGCTGCGTCAGCTCGTAGGGGTCCTTGATGCCAAGGCTCGGCTGCGACTTGCTGAGGTAGAGCGCCGCGTCGGCGATCTGAATCGGGTTGTCGGGCACTGTGATCCGGCCTTTGTAGGCGGGGTCGTAGATGACCGACCAGCTGGTC
>DASVZK010000020.1:0-7450 GCA_036391685.1 Ktedonobacterales bacterium | reverse complement strand
TTGCCCACCCGGCTTCTTGCCCGTCTTGCGCCGCAGGCTGCGCGTGCGCGGGAGCTGTCGCTTGAACCCATCTGACGAGGGCGGTTTGCTACTGTTGTGGCTGTCTTTGGCCAGGCGCGCTTCCAGATCCCGGACACGCTCGAGGAGCACGGCGTTCTGCTCCAGCAACTGGTCCACACGCTGGCGCAGTTCGACGTTCTCAGCTTTCAAGGCGCGTTCGTTCTCTGCCGTCATGCGCCTATGCTACACCCACTGCGCAACTGTGTCTGAATAGTCACCATCCACATAGAGAATGCGGATTCGATCATCGCCGAGGGCGCGGCGGTTGTGGCCGCGCTGGGTATGCGGCCGTTTCTGGCGCGCACTATCGCCGTATCGCTGGCCGACGGTCAATATTTCCCCGTTTTTTCGGCAGGACTACCAGCGGTTCCCACGACCTGTGACGAAATACTATCCATGTTTTGCACTGACAACCGCGATGGATGGGCGCGATTGATCGTGGCTGAAGGGATTAAGTCGGCTGAGAACACCCGCTATCACACCAAAGGTAATCTCCCCATTCGCGTAAGCCAGTCACTGGCGAAGCCCTATAAGCCGGAGCGTGTGGATGTTCAATTTGTACTCAACGACGACCTGAATCTCGAAATCTCCGGCCGAGGAGCCACGCGAACAGAGGAGGATCACGCACGCGCCATGATCACCGACTTGTGTTTTGGTCTCTCTTTGGAGGTGGTATGACGCCATGGAATCCAATCTCGAAGTCAAATCTAACCTCATGATCGTCAAGACGTCGGACAGATTGGCAGACTCGCGATATAGCGGATATCCATCTGAGAGTGATGTGCTCTACTATCCGCACAAGTTTCTCCCTGGCGACCTTGTCCGGTTAGTGTACCCGGATAAGTGCGATGTCCGCGTCATTTCCCGATATCTAACCGAACGGCAGATCCACGAGGTCCAGGAATACATGGTGTGCCGGTTGTGTGGGAGGACATGCGCCGGTACCTGCGTCACTGAATAAGCGTAAGTAGACGCCGGGCCTGCATCTCAGCGGTCTGCTGCGCTGGCGCGGTTCATGACATGCGCGTGTGCTGGGATCAAGCTCATAGCGTACTCGGCCAAGGCCGCAATGGTCAGGCTGGGGTTGATGCCCGGATTGCCCGGCACGATCGAGCCATCAACGATGGAGAGACCTGGATAGCCGTGTACCTGGAAGTCGAGTCCAACGACGCCCTCCTCGGCGCTGGACCCAAACGGGCAGCCTCCGAGCATATGCGCGCTGACCGGACTGCCTAGCACACCCTCGGTGATCGAGCCCAGCGGGAAGCCGTCCACCTGACGGGCGAAACGGCGCGCGACAGCATGGGCGGGCGACAGTGACGGTGTGGCTGCTGGCGTGGAGACGCCTGCGCGCGCCTCGACTGTGGTAGATACCAATCCCCGTCGGAACAACGTCCAGGGCGAGCGACCCAGCCGCATCCGTAACGGGACATCGACCGAACGCATCACCAGCAGAATGGTCACGTGGCGCGCCCAGCCGGGCCCGAAGTAGACCCGCGCGTACCGCAGCGGCCGCCGCAGGAAGGAGCCGAACGCACGCAACAGGCGAAGCGGCGCGGGCCCCTCTGGCACGAGTGGCCACACCAGCAGCCGCATCAGGGAGGAGCCGGAAGGATAGCGCACCGGCTCAACTGATGTGATCTCGTCAGGGCGGAAGACAGATGTGATGGCCACACCTGCAGAATAATCCTCCTGGCTCCGCTGGCTCATCACGCCCAGCAGCGACTCGCCATTCGTACGCACACAGTCACCTAGCCGCCCCGAGAGGCGTGGCAGGGATCGCGTGCGATCACGGCAGCGAAGCAGCAGGCGCAACGTTCCGAGCGTTCCGGCGGCGACGATCACGTTGCGTGCGCGGATGCGGCGCGGACGCGCCCACAAACCCGCTAGTCCCGCGGTGGAGCGGCGGACCTGCGCCTCGTAGCGCGCGCCGTCCGGCTCGCCCTCGGGCAGCGGACGGATATCGCGCACTTCGGTTTCCGGCTGCACTCGCGCGCCGAGTCGCTCCGCCAGGTACAGGTAGTTGTGGTCGAGGCTGTTCTTGGCGTTGTAGCGGCAGCCCACCATACAGCCACCGCAGCTCATGCAGGCATTGCGCGCGGGACCTGCCCCTCCAAAATATGGGTCGGGCGCCTCCTCCCCGGGCCGGTTGGGATCACCAAAGTAGACCGCAACATCGGTAAGTGAGAAGGTAGAGTCGCGGCCCATCTCGTCGGCGACGGCGCGCATGGCGGCGTCAGCGGGCGTCGCGCGCGGGTTGGGGGCGACGCCGAGCATGCGCCGAGCCGTGGTGAAATGGGGTCGCAGCAGCGCGCGCCAGTCCGCGAGCTGGCTCCACTCTGGCGCCGCGAACAGCTCATTCGGCGGCTCCATCAAGACGTTGCCGTAGCCTAGGCTGCCGCCGCCCACACCGCTGCCATGCAGGGCAAGCACGTCACGGAAGGGGCTGAGTTGCAGGATGCCGAAGCAGCGCAGCGCCGGAGCCCACAGATACTTCCAAATCTGCCAGTTGGTGCGTGCGAAGTCGCGGGTGGTGTAGCGCTTGCCGCGCTCGAGCACGAGCACGCGGTAGCCTTTCTCCACCAGCCGGAGGGCGGAGACGCTGCCGCCAAAACCGGAGCCAATGATCACGTAGTCGTAGGACTCCTGGCGCTTCGGGTCGGTTGAGGATGCGCGTCGGGCCATGCGCGTCTCCTCCTCTCACCGAGGTGAGGGTGTCAATGTGACGAATGCGGCGATCGGCGCGATCGACGTGGATGGGCGGTACTGGCATTGTGCCATGCATGCCGCTCGCCCACTGTCACAGAGGCGTCACAGACCAGGAGGTGCACCTCCTCGGGCGCGCTGGTTCCGGAACGGTCGCCGGAAGTAGTGTGTTGGAATGTGTGATGGTGAGTGTCTGATCATGGACGTCCTGCCACCGCATAGGAGCATCCACAGGATGTTGTGGAACTGGTCCATTCCCGGTTCGATCTCGAGACCTCTGCCTGAGTCCGCCGCCTGGCTCGACCACATTGAGGATTCCTGGAAGATCCTCGGCTAGCAGGCGCTCTCCCGTCGCACCTACACGAGCGCGGAGAAGGTAGACCAGGGCCACGCGCGCTGGCGTCTCCGATGGGATTGGCAGCCTACGCCGTTCCTCTGGGACGACCGCTCAAGCCGTAACATCAGCCCAGAAGCCCGTATGTCCACCAGGTTTGCGGAACGACGCAACAAGCGGGTTGGCAGAGGATTTGGGCTGATGGAAGTGACCTGACAGCACTATGCCGCACGACCACGGCCCGATTGTAGCTCATTATCACTATTGAGCTTCTCCGGGACTGAATCAGTGATCCGGCGCGGATCGCTCGTTGAATCATCAAACAGGCTCAACTGTGAAGGCAGCTGCGAAGATGTCTCATGCCCCTCGTGGTGGGCGCGAACTCCCTTCATTCCACGATCGGCGCATGCCTGGCGACCGCGCTGCGAAGCGTGCGAAGCATAGGCTCCCTCTATCACATTAGATTCCTCAGTGGAAGTCGGCGTGGTGTCGTCGATTTGCGTGGTTGCAGCGATATTTTCGGTCGCTCGCTCAGCCCGTCGGCGTGGCGCCAGCAGGCTGGGAAAGTAGCCGCCATCCCGCACCCGTGGCGCGTTCAAGATCAGGCTGCCCACCCGCGTATCCCAGCGGCGCGCGCGTCCTGTTGCGTTGGCCACGCCGCTCCGCTGTGCGCTCATAACGGCTTGCGCTCAGGCGCTGGGTCCCTTCGAGTTCCATGGGCACCGGCGCCAGCGCGCGTACGCCTTCCCGCAAGAAGTCTACGTCGTCACTTAACCGCGCCTTGCGCAAGTGGTCGTCGAGCGCCATGCTAGCGTCATCGGCCAGCAGATGATCCTCCTATCGGGCTAAATGCGTTTCCCGACGAGGATCAACTCCAGCTATTTCCCACACGTCATTTGACACCATCCATGCCACGAACAGCAGTTCCGATTTCAACAGCCATTCCTCATAACTCGACTTTAGACAAAATGCCAAGCAATCACTATTCATAACCTACGACCGAGCTTCCTGGGAAAGTATTTCCCAAATAGTAAGGGAATCCACCCTCTATTGCCTGGGAAACCCCTGCGGCTACACTCCTTGCAGGCAACAAGTTCATAGGGTTTGACCCGCAGACTCTGGACAGCGCAACCGTTGCCATACACATCGCGCAGGTGTAGCCTGCGAAGGAGGCCGTACATCATGTCATCGACAACGCTGTATCGCTGGAGTGGGATCTCACTGCTCATTGGGAGCCTGGTTGGCATATTGGGATCAATTCTCGATGCCGTGCTCTACCCCAATAATGCATCTCCCCAGCAGGCCTTGAGCACCTCGTTCATTATCGATGCCACTCTGTTCCTCGCCTGGGCTTTGCTGGTGGCGATGGGGCTCCCGGGACTCTACCTCCGCCAGGCAACGCGCGCCGGGGTGCAGGGCTTTGCTGGCTTTGTGCTGCTCTTATTGGGCGTGCTGCTGGGTGGCGTAGCCTTTGCGAGCGCCCAGATTACTTTCTTTCCCTATTTGGCGCAGTCGGCCCCAAAGCTGTACCCATCAGGAGGGGTTGGCCCGACATTCGGGCTATTACTGTTTATTATCGGTCCCGCTCTCTTGATTGCCATCGGGGACATCTTGTTGGGAATTGCCACTATGCGCGCTCACGTCTTCCCGCGCTGGGCAGGAATCCTCTTCATCGTAGCCGGAGTGTTGTTTCTCGCGTCAATTCCTGTCCCAGCTGCGAGCCTCACTCTTGCCAGCAATGTGGTTTTCTTCGTGGCATTGGCATGGAGTGGGTCCCAACTGTTGAGACGAGAGCAGGAGACCACGGCAGTACCATCGCTGGCAACGCCAGTCGCCCAAACGAATCGTTAATCACGCAGCTGGCAAATCGATTCCCTTAGAAGACAATCACCGTACCAAGGGATACCAGCAAACCTCTGTTGGTGTCCCTGCCTCCATCTTTCTCTGAGCTTGCAGAACATTTACAATGAGAGGACAAGGCTCGATTTCTCGAGCCGGCCCCAAGCAAAGCCATTGAGCAGATGGAGCCTACGATGGAACTGGAGCAGGATGGAAGAGACTTTTCCGCCGATCAGTATCCCCAAAACCCAGCTGAGATGCGCCTACATGGAGGTTGGCTGCTCATCGCGCGGATAGGCTGGATCGTATTGACACTCCTGATCCTGATGCTGAATGCCATCGCCATCCCCAGAACAGACGCCCTGCTCCAATCGGTCTGCCAGCCAGGCGCGCCATGCCTCAGCTATCAGGTACAACCAGGTGATCTGCGTGTGCTTCAGCAGCTTGGCCTCTCGCCTGCTTTTAATGCCGCGTACCAGATAACGTGGGGGATGGGAACAACACTGATCTGCTCCGCGCTGGCCGCCCTCATCTTTTGGCGCCAGTCCTCCGATAGGATGGCGCTCTTTTGCGCGTATATGCTGGTGTTGTGGGGGGGCGCCACCTTTTCCACTCTCCTGGATTTGGGCCTGAGGACACTCGCGCCCGTCTGGTACTGGCTGATCGGGGGGGTGGACCTGCTGACGCAGGTGTCCCCTCTGGCCTTCTTCTTGCTCTTCCCTTCTGGCCGTTTTGTGCCCCGCTGGACGCGCTGGGGCCTTCTCGTGATTGTCCTCCTGGAAGTCCAGTTTGTCTTTTTCACCAATGAGTATATCGGTCAGTTTTCTGCGCTGAATGGCCTGTCGTTTGCCTCCTTGCTCTTTGGTTTAGTTGGTCTGCAAGTGTATCGTTACCGGCGCGTCTCCACGTTCCGAGAGCGCCAGCAAACCAAATGGGTCGTCTTTGGTCTGGCTGTGGCCCTGGGAGGCTTTGCGCTGCTCCTGCTCATTGGGAATCTCTTCCCAGCGGTTTCGGCAAACTCGAGCCTGGGGGGGAACCCGATTTCAGCAACCGCTGTCGATGGCTTGCTGCTGCTGCTCCCGATCTCGATTGCCATCGCGGTTCTGCGCTCCAACCTCTGGGACATCGACATTATCATCAACCGCACGCTGGTCTATGGCGCGCTGACCGCCAGCGTAGTGGGAGGCTACATTCTGGTCGTGGGCTATTTGGGCACACTCTTTCGTACGGGCAGCAATTTGCTCATCTCGCTGGTTGCTACTGGCATAGTAGCTGTCCTGTTTCAGCCATTGCGTGGTTGGCTCCAGCGCGGCGTCAACCGCCTCCTGTACGGCCAGCGCGACGAGCCCTACGCGGTGGTAGCTCAACTTAGCCGGAGGTTGGAAAGCATCCTGGCTCCAGATGCCATATTGCCGGCGATCGCCGAGACGTTGGCCAACTCGCTCAAACTTCCCTATGTGGCCATCGCGCTCAGGCAGGGAGAGGAGTTCACCATCGCCGCAACCTATGGCGTTCCAGCCGACGGGGCGTTGACGTTGCCCCTGAGCTATCAAGCGGAGCCTATCGGCAAGTTGGTGTTGGGGCCACGCCAGCGGGGCGAGACCCTCACGCCCGCCGATCGAAGTTTGCTCGACGATCTCGCGCGCCAGGTCGGACCTGCCATTCATGCCGTTCGCCTGACGGCTGATCTGCAACGGTCGCGGGAGCGCCTGGTGACCACAAGGGAAGAGGAGCGCCGCCGCTTGCGCCGAGATCTCCACGATGGGTTGGGCGCGACGCTGGCGGCGCTGCACCTGCAAGCCGGCGCGATCCGAACTTTGATGGGTCAGGATCTGCCAGCCGCAGATGCGGAGTTGCTCGAGCTGCAAGCCGGGATACGTTCCAGCATCAGCGATATTCGTCGTCTGGTCTATGCGTTGCGTCCACCGACGTTGGACGAATTCGGGTTGGCAGGCGCCATCCGGCAGTATGCGGCGCAATACGACAGACCGGGTGAGCTTGATGGGCGACTACTCATAGAGGTCGAAGCTCCAGCACAACTGCCAGGGTTGCCGGCGGCGATGGAGGTGGCGGCCTACCGTGTCGTCCAGGAAGCGCTCACCAACGTGGTCCGCCATGCGCAGGCCCATACGTGCCGCATCCGCCTCTCGCGGCCTGACGAGAGCAGCGGTGTCCTGCTGGTTGAGATCAACGACGATGGTGTCGGATTGCCCAACGAGCCGCATGCCGGCGTAGGGCTGCTCTCCATGCGGGAGCGAGCGGAAGAGGTCGGCGGGTCATGCGTGATTGCATCGGCTCCAGAGCACGGGACACATGTGCAGGTACGCCTGCCGTTCCCGAAGGAGTAAGATCGATGGACCAATTCCATGTGCTGATCGCCGACGATCATCCGCTCTTTCGCAAGGGTTTGCGAGCGCTGCTTTCGGCGACCCCCGATATCGACATTCTTGGGGAGGCGACTACCGGCCAGGAAGCGGTGGAGTTGGCGGCGGAACTGCAACCGGATGTCAT
>DASVZK010000019.1:0-65262 GCA_036391685.1 Ktedonobacterales bacterium | reverse complement strand
AACGGTTTGTAGTTCGCCCAGCCCTTGGTCGCCAGCACCTTGGTGATCGCCGCCGTGAGCGTCGTCTTCCCGTGGTCAATGTGCCCGATCGTCCCCACGTTTACGTGCGGCTTCTCCCGCACAAATTTCTGCTTCGCCATGACGCTTGCTGTCTCCTTATGTGAGCCTTCACGATTGGCTATCGCGCGCTCACTGCCGCGACGATCACCCGCCGCGATACCTCACCGGGTTCCCGGCGGCGCCTATCGCCGCCGGGATACGATCCGGCGCTAGCCCTGCGCCCGCACCACCTTGCCGGAGGACTTCGCCTTGATCTCGTCGGCGATGTTCCTCGGCACCTCTTCGTAGTGCGAGAACTCCATGGAATACGAGGCGCGGCCGCTGGTCATCGAGCGGAGCTCGTTGACGTAGCCGAACATCTCGGCCATCGGCGCCAGCGCCCTTAGGATCTGCGAGCCACCGCGCTCGTCCATTCCGGTTACATGGCCGCGGCGGCGCGTAATATCGCCGACCACATCGCCATAGAACTCCGGCGGCGTGGTGACTTCGATGCGCATGATCGGCTCGAGCAGCGTCGGGCCCGCCTTTTCGCAGGCCGCGCGGAAACCCATCGAGCCGGCGGTCTTAAAGGCCATTTCCGACGAGTCTACTTCGTGGTAAGAACCGTCGTAGAGCGTCGCCCGCACATCGACCATCTGGAAGCCAGCGACTACGCCCGCCTCCAGCGCCTCACGAATACCCTGCTCGGTCGGCTTGATGTACTCTTTCGGTACCGTGCCGCCGACCACACCATTGACGAACTCGAAGCCCTTGCCGCGCTCCAGCGGCTCGACGCGAATCCAGACGTCGCCGTACTGGCCGCGACCGCCCGACTGGCGGACGAAACGGCCCTCGGCTTGCGCCATCCTGGAGATGGTCTCGCGATAGGCCACCTGCGGGCGACCGATGTTCGCCTCGACCTTGTACTCGCGCGACATGCGATCCACCATCACGTCCAGGTGCAACTCGCCCATCCCCTCGAGGATGGTCTGGCCGCTGTCCTCGTCGGTATGGACCCGGAACGTCGGGTCTTCCTCGGCGAGGCGCTGGAGCGCGACGGACATCTTGTCCTGGTCAGCGCGTGTCTTCGGCTCGATGGCGATAGCGATCACCGGCTCGGCGAAGGTGATGGACTCCAACAGCACCTGTTGATCCGGGTCGCAGAGCGTGTCGCCGGTGAAAGTATCCTTCAGGCCGACGGCGGCGCAGATATCGCCGGAGTAGATCGTGTCGATGTCTTCGCGGTGGTTGGCATGCATCTGCAGCAACCGGCTGATGCGCTCTTTCTTGCCTTTGGTCGCGTTGGCGACGTATGAGCCCTTGGAGAGCGTGCCGGAATACACGCGGAAGTAGCACAGCCGGCCGACGAAGGAATCCGCCACAATCTTGAACGCCAGCGCGACGAACTTGCCGTCATCGGAGACGATCAGATGGCGCTCGTCATCGGAATTGGTGTCGATGACTACCGGCGCAGGGATCTCGATCGGCGAGGGCAGATACGCCACCACCGCGTCAAGCATCGCCTGGACGCCCTTGTTCTTCAGCGCCGAGCCGCAAAGCACCGGCACCAGCTTGCCTTTGATCGTCGCGGCGCGCAGCGCGGCGCGCAGCTCGTCGTTGGTGATCGCTTCGCCTTCGAGGTACTTCAGCGTCAGGTCTTCGTCGGTCTCGGCGACCTTCTCGACCAGTTCCTCGCGGCGCTTCTTCGCTTCTTCGACCAGGTCGTCGGGAATCTCGGTCGTCTCAGACTTCGTGCCGAGATCGTCCACGAACGTGACCGCCTGCAGCTCGATCAGATCCACGAAGCCCTTGAAGCCTGACTCCGCGCCAATCGGGATCTGGATCGGCGCGGGCCTGGCGTTCAGGCGGTCCACAATCATGTCAACCGTACGCCAATAGTTCGCGCCGATGCGGTCCATCTTATTCACGAAGCAGATGCGCGGCACGTTGTACTTGTCCGCCTGACGCCAGACCGTCTCGGACTGCGGCTCAACGCCCGCGACCGCGTCGAACACGACGACGCCGCCATCCAACACACGCAGAGAACGCTCGACCTCGGCAGTGAAGTCCACGTGACCCGGGGTGTCAATGATGTTGATGCGGTGACCCAGCCAGAAGCAGGTGGTCGCGGCCGACGTAATCGTGATGCCGCGCTCCTGTTCCTGGGCCATCCAGTCCATCGTCGCGGCCCCTTCATGCACCTCGCCGATCCGGTGGATCTTTTTGGTGTAGAAGAGGATGCGTTCGGTGGTGGTTGTCTTCCCCGCGTCAATATGCGCAATGATGCCAATGTTGCGCGTTTTCTCGAGGGGGTATTCTCTGCCCGCCATGTGCTCCCTCTATGGTTTCTCGCTGCCCGCTATCCGCTCAGCGAGCCAAAAGATAGCGATGCTAGTAGCGATAATGTGCGAAAGCCCGGTTGGACTCCGCCATCTTGTGGGTTTCTTCTTTCTTGCGCCACGCGGCGCCCTGCCCGGAGGCTGCGTCCATCAGCTCCGCCGCTAGCTTCTCGGCCATCGAGCGTCCGCCTGAGCGGTTGCGCGCGGAGGCGATGATCCAGCGCATGGCGAGCGCGGTCTTGCGCTCGCCGCGAATCTCGACCGGCACCTGATAGGTCGCGCCACCGACGCGCCGCGGCTTCACCTCGATCACCGGGGTCACACCGCGCAGCGCCTGCTCGTAGACCTCAATCGGGTTGCGCTTGGCGCGCTGCTCGACCAGCTCGAGCGCCTGGTACACGATGCGCTCGGCCAGGCTGCGCTTGCCATCCCACATGAGGCGGCCCACCAGGCGGGTCACATTCTTGTTGTTGTACTTCGGGTCCGGCAGCACGGGACGGTGCTGTACCTTGGCGCGTCGCGGCATAAGCTTACGGTACTCCTCTTGGCGCGGTTCTGGCGCGCCACAGTGTTTTGCCCTGATGGGGCCGCGGAACACTTCTGCGTCGCGGCTCGCGGCGTGCGTTTCTGCGCGCGCGTCGCGGACAGCGCAAAGGGGCCCAAGGGCTGTGCGCCCTGGCGCCCCACCTGTCAGGCCCTTTCCCAGCCCTGAATTTTTCAGGGGTTGGGAGGCGCCTGACATTCCGCCGCGCTCCGCGTCCGACTTCGACCGCTCAGGGTCCTCATCCGGCGCCGCACGCGCGCGGTCCGTGGTATGATCGCCGACCTGACGGATTTCAGAGCGTCTCCGACCCGCTGGTCTCGGCTGGCTTGCCAGATAGCTCAGGAATTGAGCGTCCGGCGGGATTGACTACAATGAATCGTCGCGTTTGGCGTCCCTCGCGTGCGTCACACTCGCGGCGCCCAGCTCAACGATGCGCGCTGGCCGCTACTTCTTCGCTCCGGCCTTCGGGCGCTTCGCGCCGTACTTGGAGCGGCCCTGGCGGCGCTTCTCAACGCCCTGGCTATCCAGCGTGCCGCGCACGATGTGGTAGCGCACGCTCGGCAGGTCCTTCACGCGACCGCCGCGGATCAGCACCACCGAGTGCTCCTGCAGGTTGTGGTTCTCGCCCGGGATGTAGGCCGTGACTTCCTGGTGATTGGTCAGGCGCACGCGGGCGATCTTGCGAAGCGCCGAGTTCGGCTTCTTCGGCGTCATCGTCTTCACCTGCGTGCAGACGCCGCGCTTCTGTGGCGCGCCGCCCGCCATCTTCAGGGTGCGGTTCTTCAGGGAATTGTAGGTGAACTGCAGCGCCGGGGCCTTGCTTTTCTTGCCCTTTTTGCTCCGGCCCTTGCGTACAAGCTGACTGATAGTCGGCAAGGAACGCTCCTTACATCGTGATCACTGTTCGGTGTAGCTCGGGCGCGGCCGCGCGGTCGCGCCGGGAATCATGTCAGGGGAGTGCGAGGCGCGCCCACGTCGCTCCCAGGTTTCATGCGCCACAACGTCCGCGAGTGGCCCGCGCGGTCGCGCCCAGGACCAGGTCCGGTTGTGGGCGCGGCGCCGCGAGGGGAAACTGACGCACAATGTGGAATACTAGCACTATTCCGGGTAACTGTCAACCACTGGCAGGTTCCCGAACGAGTCGTCATCGTAGGACTCCGGCTCACCCTCGGTGAGGGAGCCACCCAGGCCCACCGAGCCCAGGCCAGGTGTGGCCATCGCCGCCAGACGCGCCGCGCGCTGCTTCTCGCGCTGCTCACGCCGGAGCTCCAGACCGGTGCCCGCCGGGATCAGCTTGCCAATGATGACGTTCTCCTTGAGGCCGCGCAGGTGATCGGTCGCCCCGCTGATCGCAGCCTCCGTCAACACGCGCGTTGTCTCCTGGAAGGACGCCGCCGCCAGGAAGCTCGACGTGTTGAGCGACGCCTTGGTCACGCCCAGCAGCACGGTCTGGGCTGTAGCCGGCTCGCCACCTTCCGCCAGCGCCCGCGCGTTCGTCTCCTCATACTGGAAACGATCCACGAGGTCGTTTGGCAGCAGGTCAGTATCGCCGGGCTCCTCAACCCGCACGCGCCGCAGCATCTGCCGCACGATGACTTCGATGTGCTTGTCGTTGATATACACACCTGTCGAGCGGTAGACACGCTGCACCTCCTTGACGAGGTACAGGTGTACAGCCTCGCGTCCCTGGATACGCAGCACATCCTGCGGGTCGATCAGGCCGGACGTCAGTTGCTGGCCGGCGCGCACTTGCTCGCCCAGCGCGACGGTGATGTTGGTCGCCGCCGGGATGGGATACTCGCGGGTGTCGCGGTCCTCAGAGGTGATAGTCACCAGGGTGACCTTGCCCTTGCCCGCTTTGAGCGTCACCATGCCGGACGTGCGGGCCCGGATCTCGGTCGTCTCGCCGCCCTTGGCGGTGAGCCGCGCGATCTCCTGGTCGCGCGCCACCGTATCGCCATCGGCGACCAGCGGCTCCGCGCCCTTGGGAAGCTCGTACTCATCGGTGACGATCTGCGACTTGACGACACGGATCTTGCGCGCGCCCGATTCCTCGGCCTCGATCTCGATCACGCCGTCAATCTCGCTGACGACCGCCTTCTCCTTCGGTGTGCGCGCCTCAAAGAGCTCCTCAACGCGCGGCAGGCCTTGCGTGATGTCTTCCTGCGCGCCGGCGATGCCGCCGGTGTGGAAGGTACGCATGGTCAACTGCGTGCCCGGCTCGCCGATGGACTGTGCCGCGATGATGCCCACCGCGTCGCCGATCCGCGTCAGGTCGCCCGCCGCCAGATTGCGCCCGTAGCACAGCCGGCAGACGCCGTGCGAGGCGGCGCACATCAGCACCGACCGGCAGTAGACTTCCTTCACGCCCGCCTCGATGAAGGCGTCCGCGGTGTCCTCGTCGATCTCGGAGCCGACAGCGATATGCTCGAAGCCCGGGACTTCCTTCGCCAGGATACGCCCGACCATACGCCCCTTGTATGGCTCGTTCATGTCCTTCGAATGGGCCTCGGTAATCCAGATGCCTTCTTCGGTGCCGCAATCCTCCAACTGGACGATCACGTCCTGCGCCACGTCAATCAGACGCCGCGTCAGGTAGCCCGACTCCGCGGTCCGCAGCGCCGTGTCGGCCAGACCCTTACGGGCGCCGTGGCTGGAGATGAAATACTCCATCACATTCAAGCCGTCGCGGAAATTGCCGCGCACTGGAATCTCCATGATGCGCCCGGAGGGGTCAGCCATCAGGCCGCGCATGCCCGAAAGCTGGCGGATCTGCTGGAACTTCGCCTTGGTGGCGCCGGAGTTGGCGATGGTATAGATCGATCCGTACGGGTCGAGGACCGAGCGCACCTGCTTCTCGATCTGATCGGTCGCGTCCAGCCAGATGTTGACGGTCTGGCGGTAACGCTCATCATTGGTCAGCAGGCCGTCGCGATAGTCATCGTCGAGCTTGACGACCTTTTCATCGGCGACAGCCAGAATCGTCTCGCGGTCGCCCGGCACCACCACGTCGCTGATGGCGACGCTCGCGCCCGCGCGGGTCGCATAGGTGAAGCCCAGTCGCTTCAGCGCATCAGCCAGGTCGGCGGTCGCCTGGCGGCCTTCCGCCTTGAAGCACTCCGCGATGATGCCGCGCAGGTTCTCCTTGTTCATCGCGTAGTTCTTGAAGCGCAGCGAGACTGGCAGGATCTCGTTGAAGATGATGCGTCCGGTAGTCGTGTCTACGATCGAGCGCGATGGAACCGGCGTCGCCTTGCCACGCTCCTGGTAGATGTACTCCGAGTTCAGGCGCACCTTGATGCGCGCGCGCAGTGCGACGACACCAGCGTCATAGGCCAGCTGGGCTTCGGTCGCATCCGCGAAGATGTGCCCCTCACCCTTCTCGCCCGGCCGGTCCATTGTCATGTAGTAGCAGCCCAGCACCATCTCCTGCGAGGCGCCGATCGACGGGTCGCCATGCGCCGGAGAGAGAATGTTGCGCGACGAGAGCATCAGCGTCCGCGCCTCTTCCTGCGCGCGCTCGGAGAGCGGCACGTGGACGGCCATCTGGTCACCATCGAAGTCGGCGTTGAAGGCCGGGCAAACCAGCGGGTGAAGCTGGATCGCGCTGCCCTCCACCAGGACCGCCTCGAAGGCCTGGATGCCCAGGCGGTGCAGCGTTGGCGCGCGGTTCAGCAGCACTGGGTGGTTGTGGATGACCTCTTCGAGGACGTCCCAGACCTCCGGGCGCACGCGCTCGACGAAGCGCTTGGCGCTTTTGATATTGTGCGCGAGTCCGCGCTCGACCAGCTTGCGCATCACGAACGGCTTGAACAACTCCAGCGCCATGCGCTTGGGCAGGCCGCACTGATGCAGCTTCAGGTCCGGCCCGACGACAATCACCGAGCGGCCCGAGTAGTCCACGCGCTTGCCCAGCAGGTTCTGGCGGAAGCGCCCCTGCTTGCCCTTGAGCATGTCAGAGAGGCTCTTGAGCTTATGGTTGCCGGAACCGGCCACCGCGCGCCCGCGCCGCCCATTGTCGATCAGCGCGTCGCAGGCCTCCTGCAGCATGCGCTTCTCATTGCGGATGATGATCTCCGGCGCGCCCAGCTCTAGCAGCCGCTTCAGGCGGTTGTTGCGGTTGATGACGCGGCGGTAGAGATCGTTCAGGTCGCTCGTAGCGAAGCGGCCACCGTCCAGCTGCACCATTGGGCGCAGGTCCGGCGGCAGAACGGGCAGCACCGTCAGGATCATCCACTCAGGCCGGTTGTCCGACTTGCGGAAGGCCTCGACCACATTCAGGCGCTTAGTCGCCTTCTTGCGGCGCTGGCCCGCCGTCGTGGAAATTTCCTGGCGCAGCTTGGCCGCCAGTTCCTCCAGGTCAATGACCTCGAGCAGCGACTGCACCGCCTCGGCGCCCATTCCCGCCTCGAAGAGATCGGGCAGGTCGGGATTCGCATCCCGCAACTCCCACTCGAAATTCTTCAGGTCGCGGTACTCCGCCTCCTGCAGCAGGTCACCGCGCTTGAGCGACTCCAGCTTGCGGCGCTGCGTCTCGCTGCCGGAGCGCAGCTCGTTCGCCTTGCGGCCGTGCTCGTCCTGCAGCGTGCTGATCTGGCCCTCGGCCTCGACCTGCGCCCGCTCGGTATCGCGCTCCGCGTCGGCGTTGATCTGGTCCACCTCGGACTGCGCGTCGCGGCTGACGAGGTCGCGGAATTCGCGCGCCATGCGCTCCAACTGGGCGGACATCTCCGCGTCGGCGATCTGGCCCTGGCGCGCGAGGAGCTCGCCGGTTGGCTCGAAGACCACGTCGGCCGTGAGGACCAGCCCCTCGTTCTCGCGCAGCGTCTTGGCGGCCCCGTTCTCAGCCTGCTGGACCTCCGCGATGCGCGCGGCGCGGCGCTCGCTCGCGTCCGCCAGTGTCATCTCGCGCTCGCGCTCGATCTGATTGATGCGCTCGTCGCGCCGCTGCTGGATTTCCAGAATCTGCTCGGTAACTGACGAATCAGCTTCGGCGAGCTGCCGCTGGATACTCTCTTCGAGCCCGCCCAGCGCCAACTCGCGCGCATCCTCGTTCACCGTCGTCACGACAAAGAGCGCGAAATACAGGATGCGCTCCAGGTTGCGCGGCGAAAGATCGAGCAGGAGGCCAATGCGGCTCGGCGTGCCCTTGAAATACCAGATGTGGCTGACGGGTGAGGCTAGCTCGATGTGGCCCATGCGCTCGCGGCGCACCTTGGCGCGCGCCACCTCGACACCGCACTTGTCACAGACGATGCCCTTGAAGCGCACGCGCTTGTACTTGCCGCAGGCGCACTCCCAGTCCTTGGTCGGCCCGAAGATGCGCTCGCAGAACAGGCCGTCCTTCTCGGGACGCAGGGTGCGGTAATTGATCGTCTCCGGCTTCGTCACCTCGCCATAGCTCCAGGAGCGAATCTGCTCCGGGCTGGCGAGGCTGACGCGGATGGCGTCGAAATCGTTTACTTCAAGCATTGGGGGAGGCGCGGCTGACGCCCAATCCGTGGGCCAGTCGCGCCTGTCTCCTTTCCGAATGCCGTATCAGGCGTTGCCAACGCGGGACCGCTACACGCTCTGGCGTTCCGGCGGCGCGTGGGACCCGCTCACTCCCCACGCGCCTTGGCTCCGGGCGCCGTTGGTACGCGCCCTCGCGCGCTACTGGTCGTTTTCCAGGCCAGCGATGTTGATGCCCAGCTCAGGCATGACGTCGGCGCTGGTGTCCTCGACGAACTGAATCTTCTGCTCGTCTTCGTTCAGCACCTCAACGTTGATACCCAGGCTCTGCAACTCCTTCACCAGCACCTTGAACGACTCCGGCACGCCTGGCTCCACGATCTGCTCGCCCTTGACGATCGCCTCGTAGGTCTTCACGCGCCCGCTGACATCGTCCGACTTGACGGTCAGGATCTCCTGCAGGATGTTGGCGGCGCCGTAGGCTTCGAGCGCCCAGACCTCCATCTCGCCGAAACGCTGGCCACCGAACTGCGCCTTGCCACCCAGCGGCTGCTGCGTGATGAGGCTGTATGGGCCAGTCGAGCGCGCGTGTACCTTGTCCTCAACGAGGTGCGCCAGCTTCAGCATGTAGATGTAGCCGACGGTGACCTCGGTATCGAACGGCTCGCCTGTGCGCCCATCGAAGAGCTGTGTCTTGCCCGAGACCGGAAGGCTCGCCTTCGCCAGCAACTCTTCGATATCGTTCTCACTCGCGCCATCGAAGACAGGAGAGGCGACGGTAAAGCCCAGCGCTTCCGCGGCCCAGCCCAAGTGCGTCTCCATGATCTGACCGATGTTCATGCGGTGCGGCACGCCCAGCGGGTTCAGAATGATATCGACCGGGGAGCCATCCGGCAGGAATGGCATGTCCTCCACCGGCAGCACACGGCTGATAACGCCCTTGTTCCCGTGGCGGCCCGCCATCTTGTCGCCCGCGCCAATCTTGCGCTTCTGCGCGATCGAGACGCGCACCAGCTGGTTGACGCCTGGCGGTAGCTCGTCGTTCGCCTCGCGCGAGAAGACCTTGACCTCAACGACCTTGCCGCGCTCGCCGTGCGGCACGCGCAGCGATGTATCCTTGACCTCGCGCGCCTTCTCACCGAAGATCGCGCGTAGCAGCTTCTCTTCCGCTGTTAGCTCGGTCTCGCCCTTCGGCGTGATCTTGCCGACCAGAATGTCGCCCGGGCCAACCTCGGCGCCGATGTAGATGATGCCGCGGTCGTCCAGATTGCGCAGGCCCTCATCGCCCACATTCGGAATGTCGCGCGTGATCTCCTCCGGGCCCAGCTTGGTGTCACGCGCCTCCACCTCGTGCTTCTCGATATGGATGCTGGTGAAGAGGTCCTCACGCACGATGCGCTCGCTGATCAGGATGGCGTCCTCGAAGTTGCCGCCCTCCCAGACCATGAACGCGACCAGGATGTTCTGGCCCAGCGCCAGCTCACCGTTCTCCGTCGCCGAGGAGTCGGCGATAGCCTGACCCTGTGACACCCGGTCGCCCTTGTGGACGATTGGCCGCTGGTTGATGCAGGTGCCCTGGTTCGAGCGGATGAACTTGCGCAGCTTGTGGGTATGCTCCACGCCCTCGTCATCGAGCACGACGATCTGGCGGGCAGTCACGCTGACCACCTCGCCGTCGGCCTTCGCCAGCGCGACCTGACCGGAGTCCGCCGCCACCTGGCGCTCGATGCCCGTGCCGACCACCGGCGCCTGCGGGCGCAGCAGCGGCACCGCCTGGCGCTGCATGTTCGCGCCCATCAGGGCGCGGTTCACGTCGTCATGCTCCAGGAACGGAATCATCGCCGCGGCGACGCTCACCGCCTGGCGAGGTGAGATGTCCATGTAGTCGATGCGCGACGCCGTCTCCTGGACGAAGCCCTCGCCATGGCGGGCCAGCACGCGGTTACTCACGAAGTGTCCGTCTGGGTCCAGCGGGGCGTTGGCCTGCGCGATGACGTAGCGCTCCTCGTCATCAGCCGTCAGGTAGTCCACCTCGTGCGAGACGAACGGCCGGATGGCGACAGGCTGCGCCTTCAGCGACTTGGCCAGCTTCCCGGCCAGTTCCTCGTCCACGCGCTCACCAGCCGCCGCCAGCGGTTTGCCCTTGGCGTCCAGCGTGTCGCGCAGCAACGTCTGCCCCTCTAGCTCCGGGCTGTCCGCCGGGACGGAGTGGACCACCTTGCGATACGGCGTCTCGATGAAGCCGTAAGGGTTGATCTGGGCGTACGTCGCCATATTGCCGATCAGGCCGATGTTTGGGCCTTCCGGCGTTTCGATCGGGCAGATGCGGCCATAGTGCGAGTGGTGTACGTCACGGACGTCGAACCCGGCGCGCTCGCGTGAAAGGCCACCCGGGCCCAGCGCGGAGAGGCGCCGCTTGTGGCCGATCTCGGCCAGCGGGTTCGTCTGGTCCATGAACTGCGAGAGCTGGCTGCCGCCGAAGAACTCGCGCATGGCCGCCACCACCGGGCGGATATTAATCAGCTGGTTGGGTGTGGTCGCCGCCGGGTCCTGGGCGATGGCCATGCGCTCCTTGACGACGCGCTCCATACGGAGCAGGCCGACGCGGAACTGCGACTGGATCAGCTCGCCAACGCTGCGCACGCGGCGGTTGCCCAGGTGGTCGATGTCGTCCTTATGTCCGATGCCGTTGTTCAGTTCGATCATTCTGCGGACAATCGCGATGACGTCATCCTGGGTCAGCGTCCGCACGGTCTGCGGGATTGCCAGGTCCAGCTTGCGGTTCAACTTGTAGCGGCCCACTGGACCCAGGTCATAGCGCCGGGGCATGTAGAAGAGGTTCTTCACCAGCGTCGCGGCGTTCTCATTGGTCACGGGGTCGCCAGGGCGCAGCTTCTTGTAGACCTCTTTCAGCGCCTCTTCCGGCGTCTTGATCGGGTCCTTCTCCAGCGTCGACTGGATGAACTTGTGCTCGCCTGTGTCAACTTTTTCAAAGGCCGCCAGGATGCCGGCGTCGGTCTTCAGGTCGGGCGTCGCGTCAGTCTTGCCCGGATCGAACGAGCCGATGGCCGCCATGGCGCGCAGCAGCGTAGTGATCGGAATCTTGCGCTTGCGATCGATCTTGACCGACAACTGGTCCTTGTTGCTGGTCTCGAACTCCAGCCACGCGCCGCGGTTGGGAATCAGCTTGGCCGCGAAGAGTGGGCGGCCCGTCGCCGGGTCCTCCTCCGAGGTGAAGTAGACGCCCGGCGAGCGCACGAGCTGGCTCACGACGACACGCTCGGCGCCATTAATGATGAACGTGCCCTCTTTGGTCATGAGCGGGAAATCGCCCATGAAGATGGACTTCTCCTGGATGAGGCCAGTGTCCGTGTTGGTCAGACGCGCAGTGACATAGAGCGGGGCGGCGTAGGTCGCGTCGCGCTCGCGGCACTGCTCTTCGGTATATTTGGGTTGCTCAAATGGGCTCTCTGGAACGATGAACTCCAGCTTGAGGCTCTTGGTCGCGCCGTAGTCCTCGATAGGAGAGATCTCGGCAAAGAGCTCACGCAGCCCCTCACGCTTGAACCACTCGAACGAATCGAGCTGGACCTGAATCAGGTTCGGCATCGGGCGAATCTCGGGGATTCGCGCGAAGCTCACGCGCTCGGGGAGGGAGACGGCTCTGCTCAACGCCATGTGGTGACTACTCCTCTCGCCAGTCGCCCTGCGATGCGGCCGCGGGCCCTGGCGCCGGGCGCGCGACCGGACGGGAAAACCGTCCAGACACGCGCGCTGCGCCAGAGTGTGGCGCCGCTTCAAACGGGTGTACCTGCTGAAAACGTTGGCTCCGCCCTCACCCAGCCGTCGCTGGCTGGCGGGACGGTGTTGGAATGCTGCGCGCATGGGCTCAGCGCCAGGCTGGACCGCGTGCGCTCGCGACCGCAAGCGGCCGCGACTGGATGGGACAACGAGAGTCTGTTCGCGGACGTGTCCGCGCCGGATGAAAGATGAATGCGCGAAATAAGTGCGACAGGATGCGCTAGGGCGGCGCAGAGCCGCCGGAACAGTCGTTGTGGCGCCCGCATGTCCGCCTGGAGAGCGCACGCCGCTGCGCGCCAGATTTGGACGGACGGTAGGGGGCCGGATCACGATGGGCGCGATGAACACACGCGCGAATTTCCGCTGGCGCGCTCAGCGCGGCGCTATGGGACCGATGGGGTAGGCGCCCGCCAGTGGGAGCCCGGGTCGTCATCCGCGGCTGTGGGGATGGCCTGATATGGCGCCGCTCGCCAGCGGACGCGAATATGTCCGGCGCCGTGGTCAGCGCGGACGTCGTTAGCGTATGTCGCTCGCGTGATGGGGAATGCCGTGAACGTTCCCAGACCTGGCTCACGGCGAGCGCCTGAGCGCCGCGCAAGCCAGGGGAAAGGCACAGGCGCCACGCGTCGCCCACCCGCAAGGGTGAAAGACGTGGGCGTTGAAGAGACGCTAAAGGAATCGCAGACCGTGCTCATCACGCTTCTTTCCTGCCGGATATACCAATAGGGCGCATAGCGCCCACGGTTCGTCACAGGAGCGTGGCAGGGAAGGGACTTTCACCCCACGGCGCGGCCATCGCGTCAACGCAAGCACGCATAGAAGAGCACGCCCATCCATCCTGCGCCGAAATTGGAGAATTCCCGTGCGCTGACAGGGACTTGCTCTATCGTGTATACTCTACGCCAGCGAGATCAACGTTGCTCGTAGGAGGTTCGCTCCGCATCCACGGCTCGGTGGGAAAAGACCCGCGCGAAGGCAAGGGTCCTTCACCGCTGTGCGCAAAACTCCGCAGGGTGTGATTGTATCATGCTGGCGACACCCTGTCAAGGGGTTTGTGCGCGCATTTTTTGTGCCCAATATCATGCCTCCCCTGTTCTCCAACACTATCCCGCTGAAACTCGGCTAATACCTACTCCGTGCAAAGGACTGGCAGGCGTCATGAAAGCGGCGGACTCCGGCGCGCGGCGGCCACTGAGCTCTGGCCTATGGCGCAACCGCGACTGGACGCTGCTTTGGAGCGGTCAGCTCGTCTCCGTCGCCGGGACCCAGATCGCGCAGCTCGCCTATCCTCTGCTCATGCTCACCGTGACCAGGTCACCCGCTCAGGCCGGCTTGCTGGCCGCCGCGCGCACCATACCCTACCTGCTGCTCGGCCTGCCCGCGGGCGCGCTGGTTGACCGCTGGGACCGCAAGCGCGTGATGATCATCTGCGACACCGGGCGCGCGCTGGCGCTCGGCAGCATCCCGCTGGCGATCGCGCTGGGGCGGCTCACCCTGGCGCACCTGTATGCGGTAGCGCTGCTCGATGGCGCGCTGAATGTCTTCTTTAATCTGGCGGAGACCGCCGCGCTCACGCGCGTTGTCTCACGCGACCAGATACCCGCCGCAACCGCCCTCAATGAGCTCACCCTCAGCGTTGGCTCGACCCTCGGCCCGGCGCTCGGCGGCCTGGTCTTCGCCATCGGGCAGGGTTTCGCGTTCCTTGCCGACGCTATCTCGTTCGCCGTATCTGTCGTCTCGGTCTGGTTCATCCGCGCCGAGCTAAGCGAGACTCGCCCGGCGAGCGCCAACAGGTTGATACATGACATTCGTGAGGGCATGGCGTGGCTCTGGCGCCAGCGGCTGATGCGCTTTCTGGCGGTCATCGTCGGTGGAACGGTGATGATCGAGTCGGGCTACATGCTGCTCGTCATCATTCTGGCGCAACGCATGGGCGCCTCTCCAGCCATTATCGGACTCGTCCTCGGCGCGGGCGGGGTGGGCAGTATCGTGGGCGCGGCGCTCTCGGGGCCAGCCACCCGTCACCTGACGATGGGACAGATCGCCCTCGGAGTGTACTGGATATGGGCGGCGCTGCTGCCGCTCTACGCAATCGCGCCAAACCCGCTCATCCTGGCGGTGATCACCGCTGGAACCTATGGTATTACGCCGATCTTCTTCGTCGCACAGTACAGCTACCGGCTCTCACTTACCCCGGACGGGCTGCAAGGGCGCGTCAATAGCGTCTTCCGCCTGCTGCTCTTCGGGGGCGAGCCGCTTGGCCTGGCGCTCGCGGGGCTCCTCAGCCAGTCGCTCGACCCAACCCGCGCCGTCCTGATCTTCGCCGCTTTGCTGCTCGCGCTGGCGCTGGCGGTTACGCTTTCCCGCGACCTGCGCCGTGCGGGCAAGGTCAACGAGATGGCCGCCAGCGGATAGCGCGCCACGCGCCCGTCTCCCTGGCTGGGCGCGCCACGAGCCCGCTCCACGCTCATTGTCCGCGTCCGGCTGGCGTCAGCCAGCTGGTGTGGATCGCCAGCCATTCGCCCACATCCGGCTGAGTCCGCACTTCGATCCGCGTGACCCACTTGACCCACTCGAAGCCCCGCCGCCCCGGCGCCACCAGTCGCGCGGGCGCGCCGTGATCGTGGCTCAGCGGCTCGTCGCCGCTCCGCGTCGCCAGCAGCGCCTCGCGCGCGTCCACGATGCGCAAGCTCCAGCGGTAGCCGGTGACGGAGACAACGCTCACCCAACCAGCGCCCGCCAGCGGCCGCGCCAGGTCAAGCAACCGGCCTATCCTGACGCCGCGCCAGCGCTGCGCCGAGTAGAAGCCGCCGGTGCAATCCAAAATGGCGTCGCGCTCATCGCGATATGCCAGCAGGTCATCATAGCTGAGCCGCAGCGGAGTGGCGACGGCGCCCGTGACTACCAGACTCCAACTATCTGTCGCCAGCGGGCGCGGCTGGTCGGCGACCCAACTGGAGGCGGGAAAGGCGTTGCCGGAATAGCTGCCCGACTCGCGTGAGCCAGTGAAGCGCTCCTGCGCGCCGGGCAGCCCGAGGAGGCGTGTCAGCGCTTGTTGCGCCGGCCAGAGCGCCGCCGCTTCCACTATTAGCGCGCCATAGGCGAGCGCCTGTCGCCGCCCCCACGCGTCGCGACCGCGCAGCCGTCGCACGCGGGCAAGCATATGCGGCGCGATCAGCCCCACCAGCGCAAATCCGAGGAGGATGTGCCAGGCCAGCAGGTCAAACCCGGCGAGGGAAAATTCACCTCCGACCATCCACCAAACGCCCGAGGCGAGGGCGGCGGCGACGGCCAGCGTGGCGAGCGGGCCAAGCGGCGTCCAGCGGTCCCAGCGCGCGGGCTGCATGAGACGCGGCCAGACGCGCCGCAGCTTGGGCCAGAACAGCAGCGCGAGCCAGAGCCCAGCGACGCCGTGCAGCGCGAAGATCAGCCACAGCTCAGGCCTGCCGATGAGCAGGCTGACCAGGCCGCTGGCGCCCGCCAACGCCGTCGCCAGCGCCAGGCTCCAGTCGGTCACGCGCGGACGCAGGTGAATCATAGACGCCTCGCTTTGACGGCGGACGGGCGCGTGAAACACCGCAGTGAGCCTTGTCGCTCCTGAGGCTCTCCTGAGGCTATTGAGGATACTAGCGCGCCGCCGCTAGTCTTTGCGCGCGAAGAGGAAGCGCGCGGGACCGCGAAAGAGATCGAGATGCTCCTCTGGTACGCCAGCGTCGCGCGCGTGCCGCTCCAGGTCACGACGCTCCACGCGGGCCCCAGTGAAGCCAGCGGTGGTGGCCAGGTCGAGCAGGCCGGCGTCGTCCTAGAAGCGCAGGCGCGAGGCGGCGGGCTCGGGAGCCGCGGGCGTGCCGCGCAGCTCCGGGTCGCTGCCCAGCGCGATCAGCCGGCCGCCGGGCGCCAGGGCGCGGCGGATCTCGCGGAACACCGCCACAGGGTCGGGCAAATGCCCCAGCGCGCCACTCATGATGGCGCAGGTGAACGTATCTCCGGCGAAGGGCAACCGCCCGGCGTCCGCCTGCTGGATCGTGAGGCGGCCCGTAGCGATGGCCTCATGATTACGCTCGCTTGCCAGCCTGACCATGTCGTAACTGTGGTCAACCGCCGCCGCGCGGCAGCCGCTCTTGAGAAACTCCGCCAGTAGCGCGCCGCCGCCGCAGCCAACTTCAAGCAGATTGTCCTCCGGCCCAAGATCCAGCTCGGCCAGGAACACGCGGAAATTAGGCCAGTGATAGAGGGGGTCGCTATACCAGCCGCGCGACTGCGCGCCTGCCGGCCGCCGGCCGGAGCGGTCGACCAGCCAGTCGCCGAAAGCGGCGGGCGCAATAGCCTGTAGCAGCGGCGCGGCGGCCGCGCTGGCAAACCAGCCTACCTGCTCACCAGGCTCGTCAATCAGCGTCACCCAGCCGTGTACTCCAGCGTCACGCGTGAGCCGGCGCCCACCGGCTCAACCCGCAACTCCACCTCGGTTGTCGCGTCCGGCCGCCAGTCCGCCGCGCGCCACTCCAGCCGCACGCGCTCGCCCGGCGCCCACTCAGTGACCGCGCCGACGACGAACGCGCCCTGCGCAACCCGCCCGTCTGGCCCTGGCTCGAAGCGCAAACCCAGGCGGTCGAGCGCGCTGACTAGCTCCTCGACCACCGTCGTGAACGCCGCCGCTGGAGCAAGCGCGCTCTGCATGCTCAGTGACACCGAGTTAGCGTCAGGCATCCGATCCTCATTCCCCGCGCTCGCGGGCGCGCGTTTTTCCCGATCACCACGTCAGTAGCGGCGCCGCTCCGCCGCCGTTCTCGCGGGCGGCGCAACAAACGGAAGCGGCGCCGCTCACCTCGCGAGCGTGATGCGCGTGGTCTGGGCGACGCCATCCACCAGAGTAGCGACGAGCCGCCGCACAGCGACATCCTGCGCTGGCGTGCGGGCGCCGCGCGACCACTCGAGCGCCGCGCCAAAGATAGCCCAGCTCATCGCTGAAGCGGCGACCGCGATCTCCGGCGCGTGCGTCGCGCCCAGCTGCGCCGCGCGTCGCAGCCAGGCGACCAGATAGCTATAGAGCTCGCGCTGTATCTCGGCCTCGATATTCGGTCGTGTTTGCCCTTCCGTTGGGCGGCAATGCCCGTCCAGTTCATCCACCTGCGTATAAATCACACTGGCCAGAGTGCGCAGGTTAGACTCCGACAACGGCGAGCCGGGAGGCAGCCGCTGCGCAATCTCAGCGCTGAAGCGCTCCTTGATCAGGGTATCGAGCAGGCTGTACTTGTCCTCGAAATGCGCGTAGAATGTCGCACGGTTGATTGTCGCCCGCTCGGCTATATCCTGCACCCGGATGGCCTCGAAGCCCCGCTCCTGTACAAGTTCTATGAACGCCCGCTGGATCAACTCGCGCGTGCGCCTGACACGCGGGTCCGTCCTCTCGCCTGCTGTGGCCATGTCCCAGCCACTCCCTCCTGCGTTGCGCGCTTCCCAGACAATCTGGCGAAAATGTCGCCTAAGCGACAGCTCCGGCGAATTGTCCTTGTCTTCGGCGCGCTCCGGCCAGCAGTATACGCGACAGGTGTCGTCTACACAACACCTGTCGCGTTAAGCGGCGTCCGATTGGGGAACGCGGGTTGACGCTCCACATGACCATCACAGCTCAAGGAGTTCGGCTTCATGTCCATAGCGCTCTGGGTCATCCAGTCCCTGCTCGCGCTCGCCTTCCTGCTGGCGGGCGTCCCGAAAGCTTTCCGCCCACTGCCGTCGCTCGCCAACGTCATGCCGTGGACCAGCGGCGCGGCCGCCGCTTTGGTACGCTTCATCGGCGTCGTCGAGATTCTTGGCGCGCTGGGGCTTATCCTGCCCGGCTTCACGCACATCGCGACCTTTCTGATCCCGCTCGCGGCAGCCGGGTTGGCGCTCGTGATGCTGCTCGCCTCGGGCTTCCACGTCCGTCGCGGCGAATACCAGAACCTCGCTCCGAACGTCATCCTGCTGGCGCTGGCGCTCCTGATCGCGATTGGACGCTTCACGGCGTGGCCGCTCGCCTGAGAGCCAAACCGCGCCGCGGCGCGCGACGGGGCTCGACCGCCACGCGCTCTTGTTTCTTGCTGCGCACAAGGCATAGAGCATGGCCTTGCGCCCCTCGCCGCCGGGCGCCCACTTGACAAGGCGCGCTCCTCCACGCATACTTGTCCCGTGAGCGCTCCCGTGAGCGTTCACGGGACAAGGAGTGAGAGGAGCGCTTCGTGGCCAAAAAGGCGACTATTGACGACATCGCGCGCCTCGCCGGTGTCTCGCGTGGCACCGTCTCGCGCGTCCTCAACCGCCGCCCTGATGTCGACCGCGAGACACGCGCGCGCGTGCTGCGGGTCATCGAGGAGCAAGGCTACGCGCCCAGCATCGCCGCCGCCGGGCTCGCTGGCGGCCGTGCGCGCCTGATCGGAGCCATAGTCCCCGTCTTTACCTGGCCCATCCTCGCCGATCTCGTCCGCGGAATCACCAACGCCCTCAAGCAGTCCTCGTATGAGCTCGTACTCTATACCTTTGATGACGAGGACCTGACACGCGACCGCAGCGATGTCCTCAATCGTCTGCTGGCCACACGCCTGACCGCCGGGCTGCTCGCCATCTACCCCGGCGCGCTCTTCTCCGCGCAGCTGACCGAGCTCTACGCCCAGGGCGTGCCAGTGGTCATCATTGATGACCAGCGCGCGCAGGTCACGCCGTGGGTGCGCGCTGACGACGCCAGCGGCGCCCGCGAAGCCGTGCGCCACCTCACCCAGCTCGGCCACCGCCGCATCGCTCATATCCAGGGACCGAGCGAATATCTCGTCTCGCTCGACCGCCACGCTGGCTACCTGCGCGCCCTCGAAGAAGCCGGTATCGCGCCCGATCCGGCGCTGATCCGCGAGGGTGACTTCCTGCCACAGTCAGGTTACGCCCGCGCGCTGGAGCTCTTCGACCTGCCCAGCGAAACTCGACCAACCGCCATCTTCGCCTCCGCGGACCAGATGGCCTATGGCGTGCTGCGCGCCGCCGAGGAGCGCGGCATCGCCCTTCCGCGGGACATCGCGTTGGTGGGCTACGACGATGACGCGCCCTCCGCGCATGTGCTCCCGCCGCTCACTACCGTTCATCAGCCCTCGTATGAAATGGGCCAGGAGGGCATCGCGCTCCTGCTCAAGCTGCTCGCCGCAACCGAAGAACCCGAGTTCGACCCCGCCGCGCCAGCAAGGACGCCGCCCTCGCGCATCGTCCTCCCGGCCCGACTCATCGTCCGCGCGTCGTGTGGCGCGCAGAACTCCATCGCGCTCAAGTCGCCGCAGACCTCGTAGGGTCGGCGCGGGACGCATGGGAAAACCCAGCCTGAGCGTCCCCACTCGACCCGGTATCACGTTCGCTCTCATTCCTGATTCCGGCGGGAACCATCGTTCCCCATCTGCCACAGGAGGTGTTTGCGTGAGACCCCGGTCACTCTTTTCTGGCGCGCCGCGAGCGGCCTACCTCGGCCTGATCGCGCTCCTGGCGCTCTCGATGGCGCTCGCTGCCTGTAGCTCGACCCCGCAATCCAAGCGCGCCGGCCCGCCACAGCCGCTGGTCATCGTGCCTAACACGGGTGGCGATCTCGTGCAGAACTTCAATCCGTTCCTCAACGGCGCGGTCAACAGCTACGGCCAGTATGGCCCAATCTATGAGACCCTGCTCTTCTTCAACCGCGCCGATGGCTCGGTCAAGCCCTGGCTGGCGTCTGACTACTCCTTCTCTACCGACGCCACCCAAATCAGCTTTACCGTGCGCAAAGGCGTCATGTGGTCTGATGGGCAGCCGTTCACCTCAGCGGACGTCGCCTTCACCTTCAACGAGATGGCCAAGTATCCCGCCGCCGACTATCTCGGCGTCACCGGTTCCATCAAGTCGGTGACCGCGCCCGACCCGCAGACGGTAGACATCACCCTCACCGCGCCCAACAGCAGCATCCTCTGGCTGATCGCCGGCCAAATCTGGATCGTCCCGCAACACATCTGGGCCAGCGTAGGCGACCCGACCAAGTACATGGACAAGACGCCCGTGGGCACCGGCCCCTACGTCTTCAAGTCCTTCACGCCGCAGCTGATCGTGTTGACCAAGAACTCACGCTTCTGGCAGCCCGGAAAGCCCACTGTCCCGGAAATCCGCTTCCCGGCCTTCGACGGCAACACGACCGCCGAGCTGGCGATGAACACCGACCAGACCGACTGGAACGGCCTCTACACGCCCGACATCCAGAAGACGTTCATCGCTCGCGACCCCAGCCGCAACCACTACAGCTTCCCGCCCAGCGACCCGCTGATCCTCTTTCTGAACCTGGCCCGCGCGCCGTTCAACGACCTCGCCGTGCGCCAGGCGATCAACCTGGCGATAGACCGGCAGAAAATCTCGACCATCGGTGAGAGTGGCTATGAGCCGGTGGCGCACCCCACCGGGCTGATTCTGCCCGCCGGCCAGCAGTACCTCGATCCAACCTACGCTAGCGCGGCCTTCAGTGTGGATACCGCCAAGGCGGCACAGATCCTCGCCAGCGCCGGCTACAAGGCGGGTTCCGATGGCATCCTGGTCGGCGCGGGCGGCAAGAAGCTCTCAATGACGATAGATGGCGTCGCCGGATACACCGACTGGGATTCCGATTACCAGATCATCGCCAACAACCTGAAGGCGATCGGCATCCAGGTCAACATCGCTAACAACCAGCCCGCCACCGTCCAGCAGGACCTGCAGAACGGCACATACGACATGGCCATATGGTACGAGACGCCCGGCCCCACGCCGTACTACATCTACCAGGGCGCGCTGGCGAGTTCGAATACCGCGCCCGTCGGCCAGTCGGCGGTGTCCAACTTTGAGCGTTGGTCGAACGCGGCGACCGACACGCTGCTCAACCAGTTCAACAACACCACCGACCTGAATGCCCAGAAGCAGGCGATGTACGGCATCGAGAAGATCACCATCGAGCAGTTGCCTGTCATCTTCCTGGTCAATGAGCCGTACTGGTACGAGTACAACACCGTCAAGTACACCGGCTGGCCCGACCAGGGCAATATGTACGCTGAGCCGTCACCCTACACCTATCCGGACGATGAGATCGTCCTGCTGAACCTGCACCAGTAACGCGCATCGCCACTGCGGTCGCGCCGGGGAGAAATATCCCGCTTAGCGCGACCGCGGTGGCAGGCCATCGGGTACGATGATCTCAGTCATCGCGCGCCGTCAGTCTTGGGAGCCTGGAAGAAGGAGCCAGCATGCGCCATCTGGTCCAGCGGATCACGCTCTATCTGGTCGCGCTCTGGTCCTCCGCGACCCTCAATTTCCTGATCCCGCGCCTGACACCCGGCGACCCGGCGCTGGCGCTGCTCGCCCGCATGCACGGCCGCGTCTCGCCCGCCGCGCTGCGGGCGCTGGAAATCCAGTACGGTGTCAGCCACGAACCGCTCTACTCTCAATACTTCCAGTACCTGGGCGGCCTGGTTCACGGCGACCTGGGCACGTCGTTCACCAACGCCGAGCCGGTCACGAACGTTATCGCTCGTGACCTCCCGTGGACGCTGGCGCTGGTAGGGCTCTCGCTGGTCATCAGCTTCGTCGTTGGCACGGTCATGGGCGTCGCCGTCGCCTGGTGGCGCGGTTCGGCGCTCGACACCGTATTGATGCCAGTCTTCACCTTCATCTCCGCCATCCCCTACTTCTGGTTCGCGCTGGCGCTGGTCTTCTTCCTGGCCTACGTCCATCCCTGGTTGCCGCCCAGCGGCGGCTACGACATCTACACGTACACGCCCAGCTGGGAACCGGGGTTCCTGCTCTCCGCCGTGTGGTACGGCATCCTGCCGGCCTTCACGATCGTCATCGGCTCGATCGCCGGATGGATGCTCGGCATGCGCAACACGATGATCACCACGCTCTCTGAGGACTATGTGCTGATGGCTGAGGCCAAGGGCCTCTCGCGCTGGCGGGTGATGATGACCTACGCCGCGCGTAACGCCATTCTGCCCAACATCACCAGTTTCGCGCTCTCACTGGGCTTCGTCGTCAGCGGATCGCTGTTGACCGAGATCGTCTTCAACTACCCCGGCATCGGCTACGCGCTGGTGCAGGGAGTGGAGAACAAAGACTATCCCGTGATCCAGGGCCTGTTCCTGATCATCACCGTCGCCGTGCTCGTCGCCAACCTGCTGGCCGATGTCGTCTATGTGGTCCTCGATCCGCGCGTGCGGGCTGAGAGGGGGTAGCGAGATGAGTAGCATCCCGACCGCGCCGCTCACTGACGCCCAGCGCGTGGAGGAAGACTCCGGCGGAGCGACCTTTGGATCGCGGCTGCGCGACGCCTGGCGGGCGCTTACCTCCAACGCCAAAGTCACCGTCGGGCTGGTGATCGTCGTCCTCTTCATCCTGCTGGCCGCCGCAGGCCCGCTCTTCATCCATTCCGACCCCAACGCCTTCGGAACGGACATCAGCGCGTCGCCATCGCTGGCGCACCCGCTGGGCACGACGAGTTACGGCCAGGATGTGCTGGCGCAGGTGGTCTACGGCGCGCGGGTCTCGGTGGCGCTGGGCTTCATCACCGGCATCATCTCAACGATCATCTCGGTCGTCGTCGGGCTGGTCTCCGGCTACTACGGTGGGCTGACCGATGAGAGCCTCTCGGTCGTCACCAACGTCTTCCTTGTGCTGCCGACGCTGCCGCTGGCGATCGTGCTAGCCTCATTCCTGCCCTATAAGGGCCCGCTCACTATCGGCTTCGTGCTTACTGTCACTGGCTGGTCATGGGGCGCGCGCGTGCTGCGCGCGCAGACGCTCTCGCTGCGCAACCGCGAATTCGTCACCGCAGCCCGCGCAGTCGGCGAGCCGGACTGGCGCATCATCTTCTTCGAGATCTTCCCAACCGAGATCGGCGTCGTCGTCGCCCAGTTGCTCGGCACGATCATCTACGTCATCCTGGCCGAGGCGGGATTGGAGTTCCTGGGCCTGGGCGACCTGGGCAGCGTCAGTTGGGGCACGATGCTCTACTGGGCTGGCAACAACGACGCGCTGCTGGTCGGCTCCTGGTGGTGGTTCGTGCCGCCTGGCCTGTGCATCGCCCTGTTAGGCGCCGGTCTGGCCTTCCTCAATTTCGGTATTGACGAGATCGCCAATCCGCGCCTGCGGGCCGTCACGCCGCAGCGGCTGGCCAAAGCGACGCGGCGCGAGCGGAAAGGGGCGGCGGCGTGAACGAGGCAATCCGCTCTGCCGCGAGTGGCCCGCTGCTGGAGATCAAGCGTCTCAGCGTGGACTACCACGCCGAGAACGGGACCGTGCACGCGCTCACGGACGTCAGCCTGACGCTGGAACGCGGGCGCATCCTCGGGCTGGCCGGCGAGAGCGGCAGCGGCAAGTCCACCCTGGGCTACGCCATCACCCGCCTGCTCAAGCCGCCCGCGCAGATCACCACCGGCGAGGCGCTCTATTACCCCCGTGCCGCCCGCACTGGCGCTGGCGCGCCCCAGCCGGTGGATGTGCTCAAGCTAGGCCCGCGCGCGTTGCGCGCGTTGCGCTGGACAGAGCTGGCCATCGTCTTCCAGAGCGCCATGAACGCCCTCAATCCGGTGCTTGATATCGGCGCGCAGCTAACCGATGTGCTGCGGGCGCACCGGCCCGGCATGTCCGGGCGTGAGCGGCGCGAGCGCGCGGTCGAGCTCCTGCGCCTGGTCGGCATCGCGCCCGACCGCCTGCACAGCTACCCGCATGAGCTGAGCGGCGGCATGCGCCAGCGCGCGATCATCGCCATCGCGCTGGCGCTCTCGCCTGACCTGATCATCATGGACGAGCCCACGACCGCCCTCGATGTGGTCGTGCAGCGCGAGATATTGCTGGAGATCATGGCCCTGCGCGCCCAACTCAATTTCTCGGTGATCTTCATCACTCATGACCTCTCGCTGCTGCTGGAGCTTGCCGACTCCGTGGCGATCATGTACGCCGGGCGCGTTGTCGAGCTGGCGACCTGCGCTGAGCTGAAGCGCAGCCCGCGCCACCCCTATAGTTACGGCATGCTCAACTCGTTCCCGACGATCCACGGTGAGCGGCGGCGTATGACTGGCATCCCCGGCTCACCGCCTGACCTGCGCGCCGTTCCCGCTGGCTGCGCCTTCCAGCCGCGCTGTCCACTGGCCATCGCCGCCTGCCAGACTGATCTGCCGTGGCTGCGCCCCGCCACCGGTGCGGGCGATAACCAGCTGGCCGCATGCCATCTTTATGACGCCCGCTTCAGCGCTGGCGAGCCGCCCAGCGCTGGCGAGTTCGCCGCGCGCTACGAAGCCGCCTACGCGCAGGGCCACCTGGACCGCCTGGAGAGGAGCGCCCGATGACCCGTGAGCATCCCACCGCCTTCGCGACTCCGGCCGCCGGCCCAGTCGATCCGCTGGAATCGCCGCTGCTGGAGGCCGTCCACCTGCGCAAATACTTCCCGGTGCGCCAGTTGTGGCCCGGCGCGCCGACGCAGACCGTGCGCGCCGTCGAGGATATGTCGCTTGCGCTCTACCCGGGGCGTGCGCTGGCGCTGGTCGGCGAGAGCGGCAGCGGCAAGACGACAGTAGCGCGCATGCTGGCGCGGCTCTACGCGCCGACCGCGGGCGAGATCCGCTTCCTGGGCCAGCCAGCTACCAGCGCGCGCCGCGCCGCGATGCTGGCCTACCGCCGCCGCGTGCAGATGATCTTCCAGGACCCCTTCGCCTCGCTCAATCCAACGCACGACGTGCGCTACCACCTGACGCGGCCGCTGAGGATCCACGGTCACGCCAGGACCCGCGCCGAGGAGACCGCACAGGCGCTCGCTTTGCTCGATATCGTGGCGCTAAGTCCCGCCAGCCAGTTCATCCGCAAATACCCGCACCAGCTGAGCGGCGGCCAGCGCCAGCGCGTCGCTATCGCCCGCGCGCTGGCCGCCCTGCCCGATGCCCTGCTAGCCGATGAGCCCGTTTCGATGCTCGATGTCTCGATCCGTCTCGACGTGCTCAACCTGCTGCTGCGGCTCAAAGACGAGCGGCGGCTAGCCGTCCTCTTCATCACGCATGACATCGCCAGCGCGCGCTATTTCGCCGACGAGACACTAGTGATGTACGCCGGGCAGACGGTGGAGGGTGGGCTGAGTGAGGCGGTCATCCAGCAGCCGAAGCATCCGTATACGCAGCTCTTGATCTCCGCCGCGCCCGATATCACCCGCGCGCCCGATACGCCATTCCGCGCGCGTGGCGAGATTCCCAGCCTGATCACGCCGCCCAGCGGCTGCCGCTTCCACCCGCGCTGCCCGCACGCGATGGACGTGTGCCGCGAGCGCTTCCCCGGCCGCACCGATCTGGGCGGCGGCCACTGGACCCACTGCTTCCTCTACAGCGAGGGCGAGAGCGCCGGCGCTCCGGGCCAGTCTCAACCAGCGACCACACTATCCACCGGCGCCAGCCCGGCGCGTTAGAATCGGAGCGTTCTCAACTATGGCGCGTATCAAGCTTGCGTATATCGGCGGCGGCTCGACGCGCGCCGCTGGCACAATGGCCTCGCTGATCGAGCAGGGAGCGAATTTCGACGGTTCCGAGGTTGTCCTGATTGACCTCGATGAGGAGCGCCTCGGCGTCGTCTCGACCATCGCGCGCAAGATGGCGCGCGCCCGCCATCTCGACCTGACGATCACCACGACCACCGACCGCCGCGACGGCCTGCGTGATTGCGACGCCGTCCTCACCAGCTTCCGCCCCGGCGGCTTCGAGGCGCGCTACCTGGATGAATCCATCCCGCTCAAGCGCGGCGTCATCGGCCAGGAGACCCAGGGGCCGGGCGGCTTCTTCATGGCGCTGCGCTCGATCCACGTCATGCAAGGGATCATCGCCGACATGGAGGCCGTCTGCCCCAACGCGCGGCTCTTCAACTACACGAACCCGGTCAACATCGTCTCCGAGGCCATCACCCATCACACCGCTATCCCGACCGTCTCGCTCTGCGAGGGGCCAATTGTCTCCAACCGCGACTACGTGGCGCAGGTTGGCCTCGACCCAGACCTGCTCGACGCCGCCTCGATCGGTCTCAACCACGGCTCCTGGACGGTGCGCGCCACCTATGACGGCCAGCCGTTGATGCCAGTCCTGACCGAGGGCTACGAGCGGCTACGGCAAGAAGAGGACGGCGCCAGCGAAGAGATGCGCCTGCTGCGGCTGGCGGTCGAGATGCAGTCGCTGCCCAGTTCGTACTTCCAGTACTACTACTTCAAAGACGAGATCCTGGCGGAGCTGCTGGCGAAACCCACCACCCGCGCGCAGGACATCATGGCCAGCGTCCCCGACTACTGGGCCCACTACCGCGAACAGGCCGCGTCCGACAACCCCGTCCTCGACCCGGCGCGCTCGCGGGGCGGCATCAACGAACTGGAGCTGGGGCTGGACGTGATGGACGCGGTCTTCAACGACCGCAAAGAGGTCTGGTACGTCAACGTCCCCAACCACGGCTCGGTCAGCGACTTTCCGGATGACCTGGTGGTAGAGACGCTGGGCTATGTGGACCACAACGGCGTAACTCCGCTGGCGATGGGCTACATGCCGCGCCATGTCGCTGGGCTGGTGAAGATGCTTGGCGAGTATCAGGCGCTGACCGCCGAGGCTGCCTGGAGCGGGACGCGTGTGGACGCTATCCGCGCGCTGGCCAGCCACCCGCTCGTCTTCTCGCTGGAAAAAGCGATCGCGATCTACGATGAGCTGGCGGCCGCGCATCGCGCCTTGCTGCCCGAGCGGCTACTCCACTGAGATGAGCGTCAACATGGAGATACTGGTGGAGCGCGGCGCGATGCGCCTCGTCGTCTCCAAGACCCGCGCGCAGGTAGGCCGCCTCGCCGCTGAGACGGTGGCGGACACGCTGCGCGCGAAGCCGGACGCGCGCAGGTCTGCCTTGCTGGTTGCAGGCGAAGCCAGGCGCGCACTCCTGCGTCGCACAATGGAGGGGCCAGTGAGCGCGCCTAACACGGCGTTACTGCTCCATCGCGGCGGGCAGGTGACCGTCTTCGCCGCCGCCGACTGGCTCCGGAGCGGTGAGATAGCGACCGGCGCACCTGGGATGATGGGAGCGTAGTGGATGGGGCGGACATCATACGTACTGGCGGTAGACGGCGGCAATACCAAGACCTTCGCCGTTGTCGCCGCGCTCGATGGCGCGATTCTCGGCGTCGGCCGCAGCGGCTGTAGCGACATCTACAATGCCGTCCCGACCGGCGAGGAGCCCGATGCCCCAGCCGCCGCGCTCGCCAGCGCCCTGCGCGCCGCAAACCTGGCGCTCGCCGCCGCCGGAGCCGAGGTGGCTGATCTCGACGCCAGCGTTTTCAACATGGCTGGCGCGGACTGGCCTGAGGACATCGCCTTCTGGCGCGAGGCGATGTCCGCCCGCGGCTACGGCCAGCGCGTCATCGCCCAAAACGATGCGCTTGGCATCCTCTACGCCGCCACCCCTGGAGCTACTGGCGTCTCGATCGTCGCCGGCACCGGCGTCGCCACCGGCGCGCGCGCCGCCGATGGGACGACCTGGCATAGCAGTTTCTGGCAGGACGAGGTGCAGGGCAGCGCCCACCCAGGGCAGAAGGCGCTCTTCGCCATTTACCGCGCCGAGCTTGGCATGGCGCCACCTACTTCGCTCACCGGCCGCGTGCTCGAGCTGCTTGGCGCCCACACCGTCGAGGCAGCCCTGCGCCTCTACCATGACCGCCTCCACCCCGCGCCAGTCAAAGTGGACCGCCTCGCGCCGATCCTGCTGGATGAGGCGAGCGCTGGCGACGCGACCGCGCTACGCATCCTGCGCGACTATGGCGAGGAACTGGGCGATATGGCGTTGGTCGCCGCGCGCAAGGTCAGCCTCGCCGGGACCAGTTTCCCACTGGTCCTCGCTGGCGGCCTCTTCCACCATCCCACCGCCGCGCTCGAAGATATCATCACCGCGCGCGTCCGCGCCGTCGAGCCAGCGGTCCGCCCGATACGCAGCGCGGTCGAGCCGGTCGCGGGCGTCGTCGTCGAAGCCCTCGCCGCCGCTGGCGTTCCCATTGACCAGACCCTGCTCGACCGCGTAGCCACGGCTATCCCCACCGCCCTCGACCAGCCCAGCGCGGCGCGGTAGCGCGCCCAGCGGCCCGGGGCGATTGACCGCTGACGCGCTCGCTCCCTATAATGGCGACGCATCCGCGAGAGATGCGCGAATGCGTCGCGGGCGGGAAGGGATGACATCAGCAAGGAGTCAACGATGACAGGAAAGCAAGTGATAGCCGCCTGGCTGCCACTGATCGCATTCGTGGCAGTGGCGCTCGCTGGCTGCGCACCCTCGAACTCATCCGTTGCGCACACGCCAACACAGACGCCATTGCCTGTGGCGACCGAGACTCCTACGGCAAGCCAATCTGCCAACGACCCAGGCTTCCCGCGTCCCTGCTCCGGCGGAAGGTGGGTCGCCGCGCAGGTGGGCGACCTGGCCATCAGCGCGCCTGCAGTACTGTATGGCTACAACGCCGACTATATGTTGCCCGACAACCTTCCCCTCGATAAGCCGCTGGTCGTGACGGTGCAGAATAACCAGGGCTATCTTTCAGATGGGAAAGCGATCGAGAGCCGAACGGTTATCCAGGCCGCGTTCGTCATCTCGGTCTGCAATCTTTCGAGCGTGAAAGCTCACCGGCTCACAAACTACGGGGTCATGCTCGACACGCTGGTTCCCTACACGGGAAAGCTCAATGCTATCAATGGCTGCGCAGAGCTCTATGGGCCAACGCCCGTTGGCGGCGAATGCGCTGGAGGCTATTCACCGGACGTAGACCTATCCTTCCAAATGCCCGACTCGGCGGCTGGCGCGGTGGTGACCCAGACATCATCCAGTCCCATCGAGCTACCCCCTGGCTATGGCCTCGACCTCGGTATCGGCGTTACGCCAGCCGCCACAGGGTTCATCGCGACCTTCCGGCTGAGCGCGAGCTTCGACGGGAACGCGGTGACCTATCCGGTCGCGTTGCGCACCCAGCCAGAGCTCGAAGCGCCAGTCGCGCGACGCTGGGCGGGGAATTATTGTGAGAACCCGCAGATGCAAGCGCTGATTCCCGCGACGATTCCGCCCAACACCTACTACGCCTGCCCGCAGAGTTGAGCTGCGCCTGGCGATCAGTCCGCGTGCGGTAGTGGCGCCTTGCCTATCCGCCGCAACACCTTGGGATTCCCGTTCGCCGCCGCCTGCCGCCCGAGAGCGCAGCCCGAGCGAGAGGCGCGCTGGCGAAGCGGCGCGTCAACTTCGCCCAGGTTGTTGGCATGTGCTCATAAGGCAAAGGCGCTCGCGATGCGCGGATACAGCCTAGCGGCCCTTTGTCACACACCTTCCTGCAGCAACCCGGCCAACTCTCGCGGCATCGTGATCATCGCGTCATGGCCCGTTGGCAACTGTCGCACACGCCACCCCGCTTCCGTTGAAGGAAGCGGCCGCCCCAGCAGACGTCGCAGGAATGAGACGACGGCGCCTCTGCCGGTGCACTCAATGTACGTGCACAGTTTCGTTGACACGATAGCCGGATTCTTCAGATGAAGTGGTTGCTCCAACGTCTTCAGTGGTTGTGGCGTCACCGATCTCAGCACCCAGCTGCGATCTGGCTCTGACGTCACCCCGTAGTCGCCGTGCGATTCGACCCTCCAGCCATCCCCGTGGGCCTGCGCCTGGTTGCGAAGCCACCATTTGAGGATCGGCGAGACGCCGGCCATCGAATCTCCATCCCGCGGCACGAACGTATCCAGATAGACCAGGCGCTCAATGCGCTCCGACGCCTGATCAACGGCGCCGGTGATGACCATCCCGCCATAACTGTGCCCCACCAGGATGACCCCATGCAGATCTTTGTCCTCCAGCAAACCGACGATATCCTGAATGTGGGTGTCTAGTCCGATGTCGGGAGAAAGTTCGGATGCGCGCTCAGCCAGACCAGTGAGGGTGGGCGCATAGACCGTATGGCCCGCGGCTGCCAGGTAAGGGATAACTTTCTGCCAGCACCAGCCCCCATGCCATGCGCCATGCACGAACACAAAGGACGCCATGTTCGTCTCCTTGCTCACAGGTTGGTTATTCAGACCACTGGGCGGTCGCTGGAATCAAGGCGGGTTGCGCGCGCGCCTGGCTGGCAAGCGCGGCGCCGATGGGCGTCCACGCCAGCCCCCAGAGGGATTCCGTAATCAGCGTTGGTCCGTGCCGCGCAAGAAACAGCGGGAGAAGCAGCGCGCACAGGTAGTAGAGGGCATAGAACATCACGGTGTAGCGTCGCCACCCCGTCCACTGGCGCGCCACGATCACGGCTACGCCCGCCAGCAGGCCGCCCAGCATCGCCGTCAGCCCGCCGATGGGGAACAGCAGCAGGTTGTTGTCGCGCGTGATCCACGCCAGCGGGGCCGCTATGACCAGTATTATCCAGCCAAGGGCGAACAGACCCAGCGCCACTCTGCCGAACCATCCAGCACCGGCCGCGCCCACCCACATGAGCCCGAGGATTCCCGTGACATACCCCAGTTCCGCGACAAAGAACATGTCCTGGTCAAGGGCGTACAGCGCGCCATGGTTTGGCGGCTTCAGGCCGTAGCGGTATTCGATGAGGATAGCGATAGCCCAGAGCAGACCAGCGCCAATGAGAACCACGCCCGCGCCACGTCCCCGGCGACTCGTTTCGATCATGCCTGCCTCCTCCGCGTATATGCTCCCGCCGCGCGCCGGCGTTCGGCCAGCCGCATGACGACAACGCTCAGTTCTACTGACGCGCGACGGTGTTGACATCGCAAGCGTACGCGAGCGGCGTCCGCAAATCGTTACCAGAAGCGTTACGAATCGCGCGTCTGAAGGCGCAGTTCGGTGCGGAAAGGGCGAGCCAGGCGGATAGCGCGGCGCTAGGGCGGCGAGGCGCCTTTGTCCGCCGGCGTCTTCCCATCTTGCGAGCGCGGAGGACGTAACCAGAGATGCGCATGGGCCGGCTGCATTGTCGCCTGCGCCACCGCGACAAGCCGCTCGCTCAACCCCTCGAGGTCCACCTCATGGCGCAGCGCGCCGCCGAACGCCTCGATGGTGCGCGCCGCGTCATACCTGCTGCGGTAAAAGGCGCGGTCAATGAGCGTCTGTAACCACCGGCGCAGTGGCGTGAACAGCGCGACGACCAGCAGGGTCGTGATGACGGTAATGAGCGGCTGGCGCCCTGACATTCCGGCCAGGCGCTGCGTCAGCGCCTGCGCCCCCAGTACGATGGCGAAATAGACCGCCGCCAAAATCGCTGTCAGGGCGCCATACAGCAACGTGCGCTTGATGATCAGGTCAACGTCGTAGAGCCTATAGCGCAGAATAGCCACTCCGAAGCAGATCGCCAGTACGCTGATGAGCAGGACAAAATCGGGATAGAGCAGCAGCGGGTACAGCGAGTCCTTGCGCGACAGCGCAGGAATCCAGGCATCGGGCTGCCAGAAGAGCTGATTGGTGAGCACCGCGAGCACGATGCCGGTGACCGCCCACTTCGTCTGCTGACGCTGGATCGGTGTTGAGACGCGCCTGTAGCGATAGATCTGCCCGCCCGCGAGACATATGACCGCCGCCACCGGGATGAGCACGAGGAGAGGAGCTGGCAGGCGCGTCTTCAGGCCTCCAATATCTGACACTACGAACACGAGCGCCACCAACGGCGCCCCAATCCAGCGTGGCGCGAAGCGGCCACTCGGGAACAGGCCGAGCAAGAGGAGGATGAAGATACCCCCCAGCGCATTAATGCCCCTGGCTGCGGCAAGCCACCCACCCATCAGCGACTGGTACATGGGGGTAAAGAAGGCGGGCAGCAGGACGAGCGTCACGGCCACCAGCAGCGCCATCGCGTCATCGGAGCGGCGCCATAGGAGTAGTGCGGCGACGCCATTCGCTAGTCCGATCGCCATCAGACAGAGGAGAACAACACCCAGCGCCAGCCCGGTCGGTGTGATGCCAAGCCGGGCGAGTGGCGCCACCTGTTCGGGCGTCAGCAGGCAGGAGTTGAGCGCATCCGCGCAGGGACGGGCGAGGCGCGGCCAGTTCAGCAGCGCGATGATCCCGAGGCCAACCGTGACCGCGACAACGCTATAGGCGACCGCGCGTGCGATGAAGAGCAGCCAGCCACTAAGACGGGTCTCCCCTGCCGCCTCAGCTCCAGATGAGACGCCGGACGACTCCCACATGTCACGTCGCGGCATATCGCCACTCCTCCCTGCCGGGGCGACGGAGAACGATCACTTTGGAGCGTCCTTGCCGCGCCTTCTCCGCTGTCAGCGCGCATCGAGCGGAAGACGGCGCCAGGCGCCGATCATGCAGGGAATATACGGACCCTGCGTTACGACTTCGTTACGGGGCCAATGTGCGTAGTAGGCCAGCTAAGGAGGAAGGGTTATCATGGGTAGGTGGCGCCCCAGGCCCGCGACGTAGCAATGGCTGTTCCTGAAAGGGATATTATCATGCAAGTCGACGATGACGACCTCACCCGGTTCGCGGCAGAAGGCGCGGAGCCGCTGCCGGAGACCACCGAACAGGGCTATGTCGACCATGAGGGCGCGCGCATCTGGTACGCGTCCTGCGGGACTGGCGCGCCGGTGATCCTGCTGCATGGCGGTCTGGGCCATAGCGGTAACTGGGGCTACCAGGTCCCGGCGCTGGTCGCGCACGGCTACCGCGGGATTGTGATAAACAGTCGTGGCCACGGACGCTCCACGCGCGACGCGCGCCCGTACACCTATGAGCTCATGGCGTCCGATGTCATGGCCGTGATGGACACGCTGGGCATCGCTAGCGCCGCGCTGGCCGGCTGGAGCGACGGCGCGTGCGTGGCGCTGATTCTCGCCGCCCAGGCTCCCCAACGCGCCGTGGGCGTCTTCTTCTTCGCCTGCAACATGGACCCCAGCGGCGCGAACGAGGGCATCGAAGTCACAGCGATCCTCCAGCGCTGCATGGCTCGCCACCGCCTGGACTACGCCGCGCTCTCGGCCACGTCCGGCGACTTTGACGCCTTCTCCGACGCCGTCGCCCTGATGCAGCAGACACAGCCCAACTACACGGTGGCCGACCTGGCGGCGATCAGCGTCCCGGTCGCCATCGTCCAGAGCGAGCCTGATGAATTCATCAGGCGCGAACACGCCGAGTATCTGGCGCGCAGCATCCCGAACGCGCGGCTCCTCATCCTGCCGGGCGTCACCCATTTCGCGCCGCTGCAGCGCCCCGACCAGTTCAACGCCGCGCTGCTGGCGTTTCTGGGCGACATCCTGCCAGCGAGCCAGCGCGCAGGCTAGCCCCCCGCGCCACTCCCCCCGTTTACCAATCGGCCCAATGCGTACACCATATTGCGTACTACGGGTAGCGCAAGGTGTATACTTGGTCGCGGCGCGGCAGCAAGGACACCGCGTGGTCGTCAGAGGGAGTAGGGGCGAATGGCGGTGATGGGCTCCTTGGGCGTCATGGCGCACAGCGTGACAGCGAGGGTTCACGATTGGGCGCGTGGGGAGTCCAGCCCTCAGGCCAGCGACACGGAGCGTGCGCGATCGCGTCTACCAGTCAAGCATATCGTGACGCAGGCGCTCGGCATGTGGGTGGTGACGCGGCTCGCCTTTATCTTCATTACGGTGATGGCATACGCTTTTGGCCTGGCGCCATACGCGCCCACCGCGCACACTACCTTCGGGGCCAACCCGACACTGGCGCCACTCCTTCTGCCGCTCCTGAGTCCCATGCCGGTCTGGGCCAATTGGGCGCACTGGGACGCCAACTGGTACTTGCTCATCGGCACGCATGGTTATGCTGTCGTCACAGCAGACTCAACCGGATTCTTCCCGCTCTATCCACTGGCAATCGCCGCGCTGACTTCGATCTTCGGCCAGCAGGCTGTGCTGCCGGTGGCGCTGTTCCTCTCGAACATGGCCACGCTGGCGGCGTTCATCGGCCTCGGCCTGATCGGGGCCTACGAAAAGCAGCGGCAAGAGAGCGCAGAGAACGCCTCCGCCCGGCTGATCGCTGTCACCGCCGCGTACCCATTCGCCTTCTTCCTCTTCGCGCCTTTCACAGAGGGATTCTTCCTGGCGGGCATCGTCTATACCTTCTACTGCGCCCGCCGCGGCTACTGGGGCTGGGCGACCGTCTTTGCCCTGCTCGCCGGACTCACTCGCCCGACGGCCCTGGCGCTTATTCCTGCGCTGGCCTGGGAGTTTGGCCGCCAGCGCGGCTTCTGGCGCGCCGAGGCCTGGCGCGCTGGCGCCTGGCGCACGGCGGAGCGTCTACGCGACCTCGCCGTGGAGTTGGTAGTCGTGACGGCGATGCCCGCGGGCCTGGCTGGCTACCTTGTCTTCCTCAAAGTTCGCTATGGCCATGCGCTGTCACCCTTCACAGCGCAGCGGCGCTACCACGAACACTCCGCGTGGCCCTTCTGGAAGACACTTGGCGTCCTCCTTTCGCGCATGCTCGCATTCCCAGCCTTCTCCCCAGCGACCGCGCTGCTCTATTTCGACGGCGCGCTGCTGCTGGTCTTCCTCATTGTCGCCATTCTCAATGTCGCCCGCCTGCCAGTCTTCTACTCGATCTATATGCTGACCACTCTGGGCTTTCTGTTGTCCACGCCTGACCCGCACCGCATCGAGGTCATCCCTTCGGTGGGCCGTTATCTGCTGATGTCCACGCCGATCTTCCTGCTATTCACCCGCTGGATGCGCGGACGGCCCGCACTGCAGACGCTCCTCATCGGCGGCGGCTTCATGCTGCAGGCGCTCTTCACCGTGCTCTTCCTCGGTGACGCCTGGATCGAGTAGCGCGTCGCGACCGGCGGCTTGCGCTGAACTCCGCGCCGTAGCTCATTGATGAAAGCGCGCGGAGGGTGGCTGTCTACCTCAGAGGGCGGCCCTCCAGAGCGCGCGGCAGAACGCGATGCAGACAATCTCGCCCGCATCAGCCATCAGATATTTCAGCGTCTCATATTCGGTCGGCGTCCGATGAAACGCACGCCAGTCTCCACGCTGGCCGACACGATAGACTATTGAACCTTTCGCATATATATATCAAATGCGGTTTTCAAATTGATTTGACATTATTGAACTATTTTGTTATACTGAACGTGTTCAAGCAGAACCATTGGAGGTTGTGATGACGACATCCACAGACAACACCCAAGATCAGACCGCTGGCGGCGCGCTCTCGCCCGAGCTGCGTGAGGCGCTGGCGGCGCAGCGGATGATCTATAGAGCGATTCTCGGCCTGAATTCGGACGACTGGCTCAGCCTCGACCTTTCGATGGGTCAGCTCAAGGCGCTCGTGAAGCTCACCTCGCGCCCGGGCATGACAGTCAGTGAAGTCGCAGAGGCGCTGGGAACCGGCAAACCGGCCGCCAGTATGATCGTTGACCACCTCACCCAGCATGGCTACGTCACCCGGAGCGAAGACCCCGACGATCGCCGGCGCACGGTGGTGGCCCCGACCGAGTTCGGTATCGAACTGGTAACCCGCCTGCGCCAGACCGGCGGCGAACAGGCGATGATCCGCTGGATTCGCCAGTTGGCGCCAGATGATCTGGTCGCATTTACCCGCGGTATCCAGGCGCTGGCGGCGGTCGTCGCCCGCGACGCCGAACTGAACACAACGCCCGCTGGCGCTGGCGCGCATGAGGCGGTATCGCATATCCAAGAGAGGGCTTAGGCGTACATGACCGACATTGTGGAGCATCTTCCCGCGACGCCTGATGTGGCGCAAGAGGACCAGGATATCGCGGCGCAAGAGGAAAAGACCCAGCATATGGGCATGGGCCGGCGCGCGCCGATTATCGTCGGGCTCCTGTTGGGTATGCTACTGGCCGCGCTCGACCAGACAGTCGTTGGCACAGCCATGCCCCATGTCATCGCTGAACTGGGTGGGCAGGCGCAGACCATCGCCTGGGTCGCGACAGCGTACCTGCTTGCGTCGACGGTCGGTGTACCTATCTACGGCAAGCTCTCGGACATCTACGGTCGCCGCGTCTTCTTCATGGGCGGCATGCTGCTCTTCCTCGCCGGCTCGGCGCTCTCTGGCGCCAGCCATGACATGACGCAGCTGATCATCTTCCGCGGCATCCAGGGCCTGGGCGCGGGCGCGCTGATGCCGATCGCGCAGGCGATTATCGCTGACATCTTCCCGCCGGCTGAACGCGGCAAATGGCAGGGGCTGTTCATCGCCGTCTTCGGCCTGGCAACCATCGTCGGCCCATTCCTGGGTGGCTGGATTACGGATAACTGGGGCTGGCGCTGGGTCTTCTACGTCAACATGCCCGTCGGCGCGCTCGCCTTCGTCACCGCCGGATTCACCATCCCCAGCATCGTCTCGCATCGCAAGCATCGCATCGACTATTTTGGCTCGGCCACGCTCATCGCCTGGACTGTGCCGCTCCTACTCGCATTGACCTGGGGGGGCAATCAATACGCCTGGGATTCCTGGCAGATCATCTCCCTGCTATCCGGCGCGGCGGTCATGCTCATTACCTTCCCGCTCATTGAATCGGTCGCCGCGGAGCCGATTATCAGCCCACGCCTGTTCAGGTCTGGCATCTTCACGGTCTCGTCGCTGGCCACCTTCCTGCTAAGCGCGGGTATGTTCGGCGCGATCTTCTTCCTGCCGTACTTCGTACAGTACGTCATGGGCGAGTCGGCCACAAACTCCGGCGTCGTCTTGACGCCGATGATGCTCGGTTTCATGGTCAGCAGCCTGATCGGCGGTCAGCTCCTCTCCCGCACGGGACGCTATAAGATTCTGGCGCTGGTGGGCTTCGTCATCGCCCTGTTCGGCATGCTGCTGCTCTCCAAGATGGACGTCCACGCAACGGACTCCCTGCTCGTGCGCAACATGATTATCACCGGCCTGGGCCTGGGCGTGATGATGAGCCTGTTCACCATCGTCGTGCAGAACGCCTTCCCGGTGCAGCAGCTCGGCGAGGTAACGGCGACACTCTCGTTCTTCCGCTCGATGGGCAGCACGATTGGACTCGCTGTCTTCGGCGCGATCTTTACCAACGCGCTCACGGCGAACATCCAGAGCAACATGCCCGCCGCGCTCAAGCCCTATATCCCCGTCAGCCAGCTGACCGATCTGGGGCAGACGCAGAGTGGCTCAGGCGCGCTGCAGGCAGCGTTCGCCAGGTTCGGGCCGCAGGGCGTAGCCCTCTATCACCAGTTGCTGGAGGCCATCAAGGTAAGTTTCGCTTCCTCGATCAGCGAGGTCTTCCTCATCAGCGCTGGCATGATGGCGCTGGCCTTCATCGCCACGCTCTTCCTGAAGGAGATTCCGCTGCGCAAGACCAACCGGCCTACGGAGGTCGAGCCCGCCCCGGCTCCTGTGGAGATCGGCGTCTAGGAGCTCTCAGGAGCCAAACTCGCGAAGCGCCCCGGACAGATTGTCAATTTGGCCGGGGCGCTTTCACGCGCGTTAGCAGCCAGCCATGTTGTCGAAGCAGGAACCATCCTTGTAGATGATGACCAATTTCTTGATATTCTCGAACTGGGTCAGCGTGCGCGTCATCTGATTGAACGCCATCGCCGAACCGGTATCGCCCATGCCTCTCACATCGCGACAAAACTGGAGCGTGGCTGTTCCGGTCTCCGGTGTGGCCCGATCGCGGTCCAGGCTGATGGTAAAATCGGCTCCGTCGCAGGTTGAGGCGCCACTCAGCGCTCCCTGGAGCGGAGTGAAGTAGCCCTGGGCCACCTCGCTGGCGCTGGGACCCGCAAGCAACTGAGAGATCGCGTACGTGGCGACGCCCAGCGTCGGCGATGTCCTCGAGACGGCGAAGACAGCCGCCGGGCGGTTATCCGAGTCCGGGTGGCGCGAGAAGTACACGCTCACCTTGTAGCCCGTCGCGCCGCCGTTGAGGCAGGCGTTCGCGCCCTGCAGATCGGCGAAGCAGTCGCCGCTCTGGTTCAGGATGACGACATCCTTGACCCGTGAGAATTGCAGCGCGGTCTGGGCAATCATTGTCTGGATGCGCGGGCCATCGAGGTCACCACGAACATCGACCCGGCGGCAGAACTGGAACGTCAACGTTCCGGCCTCGGCTTTCGACCCGCGAGAATCGTAGGTCAGGTCAAAGTCGCGGAATTCGCCGCTGCACGTCGAGATCAGCGCCAGCGCGCCTGAGAGCGCCGAATAGTAGCCCTGCGCCTGTTCCGCGGTTGTTGGGCCTTTCATGACCTCTTGCAGCGCCGCGGTCAGCGGGTCGCCGCTGGCAACGGTCCGGCTGACCGGAAAGACCGCTTTGGGGTTCGACTCCGAGGTCGGGCTCTTGCTGAAGAACACATTCACCTTGACCGTGGATGGCGTGGCCGTAGGCGCGCTGTTTCCACCGCTCGTCACGCCACACGCCGCGACTACCAGTGCGACCAGCGACAGCGCCGTGAGCGCGCCTGCTCGCCAACTCCAACCAGCAGGAAAGCGGGATGCGCGCGCCAGCCCTCTCTCCGGATCATTGATGTTCCACATCGATTGGCTCCTCCCATGGACGCTCCCTGACGCGCGCTGGTGGAGTCCTCCTGACCCTGGCCCAACGCGCTCACCTTATCATCGAGCCTAGTCCGGGCGTCTCACACCACCCACACGAAATCGTCCAGCCAACGCACAATACGCGCACAGCCACCTGACGAATCGAAGTTGACTTCACTCGGGTCAGGGCGCCTACAATGAGACTCGGCAAGCCGGGGAAGTCCTGTGATGGGCGCGCCAATGAGGGAAAGCGGCAGCCGACATGGAACGCGACCACACTGAGCGACCCGCGCCAGAGGATGGCCTAGCCGGCGCGCAGGATGTACATGTGACGCGCCTCGATGGTCGGGCGCCGGCAACTTCCGCGCGTGATTGGCGCTGGAGCCTGCGGCTGGGAGGAGCCATCGCGCTGCTGGGGCTCATCGCGGTTGTGGCTGTCGCGCTCAGCCCTCTCCTCCCACGTTCCGTCTTGCGCAGCGGGCCACCCGCCAAGAACTTGTCACTCAGCATCACTGCGATCCAGCTTCCCGACGCCGCGCGCTCCTGCCTCAACGGCATGGCGTGGTCAGCCGATAGCGCGCGCATCGCCCTTGTACGCGACAGCTTCTGCGACTCGCGGGCCACGAGTGATCCCAACGACCCGACCGCCCTCATCTTCAACGCCGCTACCGGCAAGCTGGAAAATGGATTCGACCTGGACCGGATGCTCGCGCCTCCCAATGCGCAGGTCACGATGGATGGCGTCGCCTGGATGGATGCGGCCCATATCGCCGTCCTGTTTACCGTTTTCACGACCAATCGCGCGGGAAATCTGGCCCCCAGCGGAAACGGCGTGGCGCTGCTAACCGTCCGCGGCGCTAGCGCTGGCGCGCTGATCGCGGCGACCGACTATCCTGTCGAACGGGCTGGATCTGATACGCTCTCGTCCGGCAATCACTATTCCGTCGCGGAATGGGACATGCGCCAAGGCGCGCTATCCCGGCGCACATTGAACTTAACGCCGGCCAGCGCCTATCGCTGGAACGGTGACGGCGCGCTCGATCCGGTTACCCTGAGCGGCAATCCAACTGGCTCCGCTGACACAGTCAGCATATGGGGCTCCGGTCTGCTCACACTGGCGAATACTGGAGTCTGCGCGGCCAGCGCGCCCAACCCGCCCGCCAGGCCCTACCTGTATCTCACTCTTGCGACGCTCGCCTGGTCACCCACTCACGCCTACCTCGCAAATCTTAGCGTGAGCGGCCGCTATCCGCCTCCCCTTCGCTGGGGGCCAGGCGCGCCCAGCGGGTGGGACGGCTGCGGCCAGGGGCCCGCGACGGAGAACGCGCAGCCTGCGCCAGCGCCCGACGCCGGGCTGCGCGCGGTTGAGCCGCTGCTGACTTCCGGCGAGAACGCCTTCATCAGCCTCGCGTGGCGACCGGATGGCAGACGGCTGGCGGCGCTGACCTTCAATGTCGCTGGCGCGGGCAGCGCCATCCTGATCTATGACTGCCGCACGGGGCGGCGGCTGCGCCATTACACCTCAGCGCAGATTCCGCTGTCGGGCCAGCCAGGAACGGGGCCGGCGAAGAATTTCGACACCATCTTCACCGCGGGCGCATGGTCTCCTGACGGTCGGAGCCTGCTCATCCAGGCGACAGGCACAGGCGCGCTGCCGTTCATCATTGGCGCGCGCGCGCTGTAAAGCAGACATGACGTGAGCGGACTGGAGAGCGGAAACGCAATGGCAGATGGACTTAACAGCGCCCCGGACAACCTGGTCGAGCGTGAGGATGAGGCGCCGAGCGTGACATCGCTCGATGGCGACCATGGTGTGAAGAGCGCCGGCGCTCCATGGCGTTCCGGCGCGCGGCGCTGGCGCCTGGGTCTGCGGCTGGGCGGGCTGGCCGCGGCGCTGGCGCTCGTCGCGGCGCTGATCGCGGCGCTCGCGCCACAGGTTGCGATACTCATACCCCGGCCCCTCATCACACGCCCCCTGCCGGACATCCTCGCCCTGGACCTCTCGCCCAATCTGAGCAATTGCGCCACGACCGGCTACTGGTCGCCCGACGGCCGGCGCATCGCTGTGCTGCGTTCCTCGTACGCGTGCGGCGTAACAGACCGTTCGCCCGACGTGTATGTGTACGACGCGGTTTCTGGCGCCCAGGTCGCCGCATACTCCGTCACAGCGCCCATCCAGTCCGCTCTGAACGAAGAAGGCGCGGCTGGCTGGAGCGTCGCCTACGATAGCCTGTCCTGGGAGCCCAGCCAGGGCGCGCTCGCCGTCTTGTGGAATGCGGCGCAGCCGCCATCCGAGACGCCGCGCGCCTCCTCGCAGGATGGCCTGGCGTTGATCGCGCTGAGTGGCCCGCGCCCGGGCGCCATCTCCATCCTGCTTGGCGACGGCGGCCCGCTGCCCACGCCACCTGGTGGGCGCGTTGGCTACCCGCTCTTGCCGGGCCGGCAGCTCGCGCGCGAATGGGATGTCACCGGGGGCGGGTATGGCGCGTTCCAGATCCTGCCCGCGCAAGTCTATGCCTGGACGCCGGACGACGGTGTCGTTCCGATCACGCCGTTCCCGGGTGGCGGCCCCAGCCAGGCCGTCCCGATCGATGGGCAGGCGTTCAGCGCCTGGCGGACAGGGGCGCTCAGCGTGGCCGCCACTGCGCCCGGTCAGAGCCAGGCCGGCGCTCCCACGGCGTTCGCGCTCCTAACTCTCACCATCCGCCTATGGTCACCCGACAGCCGCTACCTGCTTCTCCTCGATACGGTGGCGCGCGTCCCAGGCGCGCCGGGTACCGCCACCATTGCGAATGCGCAGGTCTATCTCCCCGCCAACCAGGTCAGCACGCTGCCCGTCGCGCCGACGTCCGATCGGGCGCTGCGCGCCGCGCTAGGCCTGCTCGGCGCACACGGCGCGACGCAGGTAGCGCTGCTCTGGAGCCCAAATGGCAGGCGCCTGGTAGCGATTCCGTCGGGCGAGGCCGCCCCGGCGACAGCGGCGCTGGTCTACGATACGGCGACTGGCGCGCTGCTGGCGCGCATCTCCGCCGGGCAGTCAGAAATTCCCGGCGCGCAGGGATCCGACGCCAACGCGACGATCAGCGGCGCGGCGTGGTCGCCCGATGGCCGGCGGCTGCTGGTCGGCGTTACTGGCCTGCGCTTCAACCTCCGCGTCTATGGCGAGGACTTGCTGGGATAGCCCTCGCCAGCTCGGCGGCGCTATGGTGTGGGCAGAACGCGCGGGATGAAGATGAACCACTGCGCCGCCGAGGTTAGTTGTAGCGAGACGACGACCGCGCCTTTCTTCCAGCAGTCATACGCTTGGCACGGATCGCTGGTATAGCCCGCCGCGGCAAGCTGGTGGTCCATGAATTCCTTGACCGCGGCCAGTGTTCCCGGGCTGCACTGAACGGAGCCGGTCGTGGACATCGTGTCGTCGGGCGACGAGATTGTGTCCGGCGGGTACTGGATGCCAGCGGCCTGATCGTACCAAATGGAGTACTGTGGGGCTGGGCCGCCCGATGGCAACCAAGCGCAGTCCGGCCTGGGCGGCGGCGCGGTCACCCGCAGGTTGAAGGTGACAACGCCCTTTCCCACTTCCACAACATCGCTCAACGCAAGGAAACCCGGTGTTCCCAGGAACCATCCCTTGCTAGGGTCCTCGGCGTTGAAAGCCAGGCACGAACCAGAACAGGCCGCCTGGGCGCCGCCACCGGCCGGGAAATGGTTCCAGGGAGCCCAGCCGTAGAACTGCGCCAGCTTGAGGAACGGCTCCGGCCCCTTGCCGGTCCGCACGGTCAGATTGGTGTCCGTATCCGGCGCGCAGGCCAGATAGGCGTTCACACGGTACTGTCCATTGCCGCCGCCAGAAGCCTGCGGCGGCTGCGCCACCGTCCCCGCCGGAAACTGCAGATGCGGCAGGCTCAGCGCCGGCGCGCCAGCGAAACCTTGAACCTGGGAGCAGGTGGTGATGCTCGTGGCGGGCGGCGCGGCATTATGTGTCGCGCCTCCTCCGATGGCCGCGCAGCCTCCCAGCGCGGCAAGCGCCACGGCGAGCGCGCCGATCATGCCCATCAGTAGCGCGCGCGTCGCGCGTACAGTTGGAGATTGAAACATGGGGAAGTCTCCTACCAGACCGCCCGGCGCGCTCGCATGTTCCTAGCCGCGCGCCCGATCCATCTCCTTCAGAGACGCCAGGGCGCACGGTCAGGTTCCCACCTGACGGAGAACACACACCCGCATCCCGGCGACGCGCCCTATCCTGCCCGCTCGCCCGCAATCCATGTCTGCGCGACCAGGTTGACGCCGAAGTGATAGGCCAGCGCGCGCTCGTCGGGCCCGTTCAGGATGGCGAAGTCGGCTGATTTGCCTGGAGCCAGGCTGCCCACCTCGTCCGCCAGGGCGAGCGCGTGAGCGCCACCGAGCGTCGCGGCGGTCAGCGCCTCCTCCAACGTCATGCCCATCGCGCTGACCGAGAGGGCGATCATCATTTGCATGGACTCGCTGTAGGAGGTCCCGGGATTGAAGTCAGTGGCCAGGGCGACCCGCAAACCGTGACAGTAGAGCCGGCGCGCCGGGGGATAGGGGATGCTCAGGGTGAAGCTACAGCCCGGCAATAGCACACCAGTGACATTCGCCGCCGCCAGGGCGTCCAGTTCGGCGCCGGAGGCGAAGTCCAGATGATCGGCGGAGGTCGCGCCAAGTTCCGCCGCGAGCCCCGCGCCGCCGGTGGGGCCAAGCTGACTGGCATGCAGCTTCAGCCCATAGCCCAGGTCACGCGCGCGAGTCAGGATGCGCCGCGATTCCTCCACGGTGAACGCGCCCGACTCGCAGAAGACATCACAAAAACGCGCGCGCCCGGCGAATGCAGGCAGCATCTCGTCGCAAATCTCATCCACATACGCCACGCGCCCCTCTGGCGTCCCGCGCCGCTCAGGCGGGATGGTATGCGCGCCGAGAAACGTGGGCACAATGCGCGGCAGCCCCGGCTCGCGCGCCAGCGACTCCATCACGTCCAGGATGCGCGCCTCGGTCACCAGGTCCAGCCCGTAGCCTGTCTTGGACTCGGCGGTCGTGGTCCCCTGCGCCGCGAAGGAACGCAGCCGCGCAGCGCCCAGCGCCTGAAGCTCCTCTACGCTGGCGTTGCGGGTCGCGCGCACGGTACTCAGGATGCCCCGCCCTTGGAGCGCTAGCTCCTCGTAGCTCACACCCGCGTGACGCAGGTGGAACTCCTCGGCGCGGTCACCAGCGAAAATGAAGTGCGTATGCGCGTCCACAAAGCCGGGGATAACGGCCCGCTCACCTGCATCCACCTGCCGCTCCCGCGCGACTCCCGCCACATCTATCGCCCGCGCGAGCGCCGCCTCCGGGCCGGCCCAGACGATCCTGCCCGCGGAGGAGGCCAGCGCGGCGCGCTCGATCACCCCTAGGGCGCCGCTCGCGTCCTCCGCCGCTGGGGTCAGCGTTACGAGGCGGCTGATATTGGTCAGGACAAGGTCAGCGGAGAGCGCCATCTCAGGCTCCCCCCGCAGGCGGCGCCAGTGGATGCGGCATGCCAAGCTTGGCATAGATGGCGTCGGCGACGCGCGGCGTGACGATGCCGTTCAGGTCGCCGTGGAGCCGCGCCACCTCCTTGAGCAGGCTCGCGCTGACGAAGAGTTGCCGCAGAGCGGTGACAATCATCAGGGTCTCGATCTCCGGCGCGAGGTTGCGGTTCATCAGCGCCTGCTGGAACTCCAATTCGAAGTCGGTGACAGCGCGCAGGCCACGAACGATCGCCTTGGCGCCGACTGCCCGGGCGAACTCAACGACCAGCCCCTCAAATGGCTCGACACGCACGTTCGTCAGTCCAGCCTCGGCGATGGTCTCACGCCAGAGCGCGACGCGCTCCTCAGTGGAGAACAGCAGCGTCTTGTTCGGTGTGGCATAGACCGCCACGACCAGCTCATCCACCAGATGAGCGGCGCGCCGGGCGATATCCAGATGACCATTGTGAACGGGGTCGAATGTGCCAGGGTAGACAGCGATCACGTGGCGCGCGGGCGCGGACTCCTCACTGTCCGGGGTCGCTCGTCGTTGGGCGTCCTGCTGCACGGGGTGGCGCTCACTTTCTGGCGGTGGCGCGGATTAGCGCGTTGGTACGGAGTCAGCGCTTGCCTGACCCCTCGCCCGCCATTGTAGCCAGCCCCGCCGCGCATTGTCCAGCGTCCCGACGCCAGCCGCGATACGCGCTCAATTGTCAGGCCTCTGGCAGGAAACCGGACTCCCGCAAGCCATGGAACACGTACTGGCCCGTTCGCACCGCGACGGTGAGCGCGCACACGATGATCTGGAAGATCATCACCGCCCGGCCGATATCGTCACTGACCCAGGCCAGCGCGAAGCGCGTCGCTACCGGCAAGGCGTCAGCGAGATGCGCGAAATTGAACGGGAACACGATCAGGAGCCAGGTGGTCGCCACCAACTGGACCGCGTTGGCCAGCGCCTCGGCCAGCCGCCCGGGATTGCGTCGTCCCGTCAGCGCGCGGGTGATGGGCGCCGCCAGCCCGAAAGCCAGCGGGCCGTAGAAGAGCAGCATCTCCCATCCGCCGAACCGCGCTGTGAAGAAGCCGGTACCGGCCAACTGATGGTAGATGAAGAAGCCGCAGTACAGCGCCAGCAAAACACTCATGATGACCGCCGCGGCGACCTCACCGACGCGTTGCGCCACGCTTAGCCGCTCGGGATCTACAGGTCGTTCCACAGGTGGCTCAGGCGGCGCGAGCCGTGTCTCATCCGCCGTCGGTATAGTGGTGTTCATCGCGCGCCTCTCACCGGGCGCCGGGAGTTGGAGAACAGGAGGCGTCCCAACTCGCCCAGCGACCTTTCCATACTCGGGGTAGCGCGCGTGTCTCACACACCCCTCACGGCTCGGCGCAACGCCCGCACATGCGCGTCACAGTGGCCTGGAGTCGCGAGCCAGTGCGCTACTATTGCCCGGGTCGCCGGATCAGAGGCGCATCGACCCCTTGCCGCCGCGTCGGCTCCGCGCGCTGTGGCGCGCTCTCCACTGAGTCCTTGAACTGGAGAGAATGCAGGTGGGCGTAGAGGCCGCCCGCTCGCAGGAGCTCGCGATGCGTTCCGCCCTCGCGGATCTTGCCGTTCTGCATGACAAGGATCAGGTCAGCGCGTTCGATCGTGCTGAGCCGGTGAGCGATGACGAACGTCGTGCGCCCCTGCATCAGCCGCTGCAGCGCTTCCATAACAGTCACCTCGGACTGCGCGTCCAGTCCACTGGTTGGCTCATCGAGCAGCAGGATGGGCGCGTCGCGAACGATGGCGCGGGCGATGGCGATGCGCTGCCGCTGGCCGCCGGAGAGCGTGCCGCCGCGCTCGCCTAGCACCGTGCCATAGCCATTGGGCAGACGGGAGACGAACTCCTCGACGTTCGCCGCGCGCGCCGCCCGCAGCACATCCACATCGCTCGCGCCCTCACGGCCATACGCGATGTTGTCGCGGATGGTCGCATTGAAGAGCACCGGCTCCTGGAGCACCAGGCTGACCTGATCGCGCAGCGAGCGCAGCGTGAAGCGGCGGATGTCGATGCCGTCGATCAGCACCTGCCCTTCGAGCGGATCGTGGAAGCGCGGGATTAGGCCAATCATCGTGCTCTTGCCGCTGCCAGTCTGCCCCACCAGCGCCACCGCCATACCCGGCTGCACGCGCACAGAGATATCGCGCAGCACCAGAGTATCCTTGGCATAGCCAAAATACACATGCTCGAACGAGACTGCGCCGCGCAGGCGCGGCGCGTGCCGCGCGCCAGGCATATCGCGCACATCAGGCTGGATGTCCAGGATCTCCTGCACGCGCTCGGCGCTGGCATCCGCCTTGCTAAACTGGTTGGAGAGTTTAGCAAGCTGGCGCACCGGGGACAGTATCGAGCGCAGATAGGTCGTGAAAAGCAGCAAATAGCCGAGCGTGATGCGCCCGGAGATCACCTCCTGGGCCCCCAGCCAGGTCACCGTCGCCAGGCCGATCACGCCTACCAGGTCCACCAGCGGGCTCAGTTCGGACTGCAAACGGGAAACGGCCAGCCCGGCATTCAGGCTCTTGCGTGATTGCTGGGCGAACTGCTTCGCCTCCTGCTCCTCATGGGCGAACGCTTGCACGACCTGAATGGCGCCGATCCGCTCCTGCACGGTCGCGCTGACCTGGCCCTCCATCGTCCGCTGCTCGCGCGAGGCCTTGCGGATGCGCTTGCGGTAGGAGCCGGCGACGAAGAACATGAGCGGCGTCGCGCCTATCATCAGCACCGCGAAGCGCCAGTCAACGGCGACAACGATCACCAGCACGCCAACGACCGTCAACGAGTTGGTGATCAGGGTGTTCAATCCCGAGGATACAAGGTCCTGGATGGCCTGGATGTCAGACGTCAGGCGGGCGGAGAGGTCACCCACACGGCTGTTTTTGTGAAAAGAGATGCTGAGGTTCTGGATATGGTCGAAGACCTGGACACGCAACTCGTAGAGCACCCGCTGGCCGATAGACGCCGTCAGCAAGCCGCCAATATAGGTGAAGATCGCGTCAATCAGGGCGATGACCAACATGATGGCCACCATCACGTTGAGCAGCGCCTGCCGCGTCAGTGGTCCGCCGGTAGTGGGGTCAATCAGCACCGCGCCAAGCGAGCCGGGCAACGCCCGCGCGCCCAGCACGTTGTCGAAGATGATCTTCAGCGGCCACGGCACAGCGAGGTCCATCGCCGTCTGCATCACCATGGCGATGAGCGCCAGTAGCGCCAGTCCCTGGTAGCGCCGCAGGTATTGCCAGCAGAGCCGTAACGCCTTCATCTATTCACTCGCTTTGTTACCCAGCCTAGCAGTTAATGGACGTATAAGACTCGGTCGCGCTGCTGCCGTCACTCCCGATAATCGTGATTGAGCCATCACTGTCGTTCGTCGTGGATAGGGTCACAGGGACCGGTTGACTAGACGAGAGCGTACCAGAAAGGGCCCCACTGTTATTGTTGTTGAGCGTTATATTGGAACTCGACCACGAGGCTGTCCATTTGATCGACGACTGGCTGCCTGAATAGCTGATTGTGAAGGTCTGATTGGATGTTGGGCTGGCGCACGCGTCTATTGGATTGGGGCTGACGGTCAGTGTCCCCGAGCCGGGCCGCGAAGTCGGGGTCGGCTTGGCTCCCGGCTTTGGAGTTGGTGTCGGATTGGAGCCGCCCGGCGGGGTCGTTGGCGATGGATTACCAGGCCTCGTCGTGGGTGTGCTTGCGGGTTTCGCGGTCGCTGTAGGCAGGGGCGTGGCGGTAGGCAGCGCGCTGGTAAGCGGGATGTCGAGTCCACTCGGCGTAACGGCCGCCTGACCAGTCGCCAGCGCGATCGAGGCCAGCAGCACGATGATGAGCGCCGCCGCGCCACCCAGCACGGTAGCGGGGATGAAGCAGCCCACGCCCAGCGGTATCAGCCGCGTGCGCTTTCTGGGTGTCCCGCTGGTGGCCAGCGCGGCCAGCGCCTCCAGGGCGCCAGCCAACTCCGCCAGCGCGTCGCGGACACGAGGCTCACTTAGCCCCATGCGCAGGAAGCTGTTCTGGGTCCCAGACGCTGTCATGCCGATGAGAGTTGGTCGCCGGCGACCGCGCGCGGCGTCAGCGACCGCGCGTACCACGCGCAGGTAGCGCTGCGCCTCCGCGCGCAGCGTGTTCTGGTCCTCAGTGGCCAGCGCCGAGGGGCCTGTCACCGCAGCGAACGCCTCACAACCAAGGAGAAGGTCGTCGAGCGTCTCATCAGGAAGGGAGCGGTCCAGCAGGCGCAGCCGGCAGGCCGGTGACTCGCGTAGCTGTTGATGCAAGCCCACCTCATCGAGCGCGGACGTCAGGCCATTGACACCCACGATCACCGCGCTCAGCAGCGCGCGAGGTTGTGAGGCTGGCGCGCCTTCAGGCGCCTTGCCGGAAGCTTTCCCGTCTGTCATCTCGCTACCTTTATCACCCAACACCCGATTTCCCAGCGCCGTCCACAGCCCGGAGCGAATCCGGCGACTCAAATGCCATTTGATCGCGGGCATTCTCCGGCGAGAGCAATAGACCTCGAACGGGCAACTGACGTGGGGGATGGCGGCCAATCACCACATCCGCGCCGCCACCCACGGTCAGACGCGCGTCCGGTGGCTATCTGGGCCACTCGGACGCGCGCCATTCGCGATCAATCGAGCGTTCTCAGCATTTCTTCAGATAACGTCGCGCGCGCAGGCGCAATCATTATGGACTAGGACTTTCGGCCGCTCTCCTGAGCGCGCTCGCGCATGACATAGAGCGAGCGCGCCACAACATGCTGGCGCGCTCGCTCTGCTGGCCGCTCGTTCAGCCCGTTTCTTAGGCCAAACGCTCCAGGATGATGACGGGGATCCGGCGCTCCGTCTTGCGCTGATAGTCCTTGAATCCCGGCATGAGCTCGGCGTGGTCCGCATAGAGCCGGTCGCGCTCCTCGCCCTTGGCGACGCGGGCGCGCGCCTGGAAGCGTTCCGATCCAACCTCCACCGTCACGATTGGGTTAGCCAGGATATTGAAGTACCAGTCAGGATTGCTGGGCGCGCCGCCTTTGGAAGCGACGATGACGAGATGGTCGCCATCCTGCGAGTAGGCGATCGGGTTGATGCGCTCTTTCCCGCTCTTCGCGCCGATCGTGGTCAGCAGCAGCAGCGTGTTCCATCCCTGGACCCTGCCGCCATTGGCGCGGAACTTGTCAATCACCGTCTGGTTGAAGTTGCGGAAAGCGCCGGGTTCGCTCATTGGATCTCCTCTTGGTCCCGCTAGAACGAAGGAATGATAGCTCATATAGGCCACGGTAAAGTATTGTAGCGCGCAGTGTACGGCGCGCGCCCCGTCCAATTGGCCAGGGCGCGCCTTCATATTGCGACATGCCAGCGCGCGCTACTCTTCGACCATCTCAGAGATCGCGCCGTGCAGCCCGGCGGCGAGCAGCGAGCGGGACAACGCGTAGTAGCCGTACGTCGTGGTGGTCTCGAAGCCACTGGAGGTGTAGAGCGCAATGGCGCGCTCGTTGGTCGTTTCCACCTCCAGGGTCACGCGCTCCGCCCCCTGCTCGTGGGCCAGGGCGCAGGCCCGCGCCAGCATCCGCCGCCCCAGACCCTGCCTCTGGCGCGAGCGCTCTACGGTAAATCCATAGATGCCGACCGTCGCTCCCTCACGGTAAAGCTTGAATGCGCCAATCGGCGCGCCGTGCGCCAGCGCCAGGTAGAGTCGCTCGTTCGGGTCATCCAGGTTGGTGGGGATATGCCGCAACGTTTGCTCCATCGAGCGCTCGAAGCCGTCCGCGGTGACGCGCGCGAAGTCGCTGATGCTCGCCTGGTCGCCGCTGTGCAGTTGGCGCACCTCCAGCGCGCCATCGTCCGGCGGCAAGTCCTTCGCCCCTAGCTCCATCCGATGCTCGCTGAACGAGCGCTGGGCGGAGAGCGCCTCCATGAACGCGCGGCCCGCTACCGAGGCATCCTCACAGATCGCATACAACTGCTCGCCCCCACCGTCGCGGAAGGCGACGCGCGCGGCCTCGAAAAGACGCAGCGCGATCCCACGCCGCCGCCAGGCTGGAGCGACCATGCCACACAGTTCCGCGACCGCGCCGTCGCCGTCAAGCGAGCAATATCCCACTAGTTCGGCGCCCGCCCGCGCGAGGAAGACCTGCGGTCCCTCTCCTTGCCCGCTCCAGACCAGCTTCAGGTCAAGCCCGTCCGCGGCGTCGCAGACCTGCTTGAGCGCCAGCGCCTCAGCGGTCTCAGCGGAGGTAAGGCTGGCGGCGCTGGCGATGGTGACCGGCTGCCCAGCTTTTCCGGATTTCCTGGCCGACATACGCGCCTTCTCTCAACCGCCGCTCCCCAGGGAGAGCTGGCCCGCTCCGATCAAGTCAGCAGCATAGCCCGCGCCGCAACAGACCGTCAAGCGCGGGGCGCGCGCCCGGCGGGGTATGCTGTGAGCGCGCGGCGCGCCAGCGCCGATACAGATGAGTTTGCTCGGTCCAAAGGAGGACAGCAGCATGACGGCGTGGAAGACGGTCGGCGTCGTAGGTGGAGGCGCGATGGGCTCCGGCATCGCCTACGAGGTGGCGCGCAACCTGGACGCGCGCATCATCGTGCGCGAGGTAGACGCGCAAACGCTGGCGCGCGCGCGGGCGAATGTCGAGCGGCTGATCACGCGCCCGGTCGAGAAGGGGCAGATTACCCAGGAAACAGCGGACGCATGGCTGGCGCGCTTCGAGTGGACAACAGACCTCAAGGCGCTGGAGCCGGCGGAGATCGTCGTTGAGGCGGTCTTCGAGAACATGCCGCTGAAGCAAGAAATCTTCAGCGCGCTGGATACCATCTGCGCGCCGGAGGTGGTCCTGGCGAGCAACACTTCCGGCCTGCCCATTACCCAGATCGCCGCCGCCACCCAGCGGCCCGAGCGCGTGATCGGCCTGCATTTCTTCAATCCTGTCCCGGCGATGAAGCTGGTCGAGATCATCCGCGCCTATCAGACCAGCGATGAGACGGTCGAGCGCGGGACAGCATTCTGCGCGGCGCTGAAGAAAGAGACAATCCTCGCCAAGGATTATCCCGGCTTCATCACCACGCGCATCGGCCTGATGATGATCGCCGAGGCAGTGCGCTGCCTGGAAGAAGGCGTCGGCACGGCCGAGGACATCGACAAGGGCATGCGGCTGGGCTTCAACTTTCCCATGGGACCGCTAGAGCTTGCCGATCTGGTCGGTGTGGACGTCACGCTACATGTGCTCGACTCCGCCCGCGCCAACATCGGCGAGCGTTTCACCCCCAGCCCCTTGCTGCGCAACATGGTCACCGCTGGATATACTGGGCGCAAAGCCGGACGCGGGTTCTATGATTACCGCAAGGGCGGAAAATAGGGCCGCAACGCGCCGCCCGGCGAGATTAATCGGGGAGGACACCAGGCGATGTGCTTTGATCTCGACTCCCAGCCGCCCGTGCGCCCACTGATGAGCGACGCCCGCGGCGAAGCGCTGACACTCACCTCAGCCGATGGAACGCCATTCGCCGCCTATCGCGCGTATGCGGACTCCACGCGGCGCAACGGCGCGGGCATCGTCATCCTGCCGGATGTGCGCGGCCTGTTCCAGTTCTATGAGGACCTGGCGCTGCGCTTTGCCGATACCGGCGTCGAGGCGATCGTCATTGACTACTTCGGCCGCACGGCCACCACAGAAGCGCGTGACGCCAGCTTCGATTTCATGGCGCATGTAGCGCAGACAAAAGCCGCGCAGATCAAGGATGATGTGGCGGCGGCGCTCGCCCGGCTGCGCTCAGAGCCCAACCCGCCGGCCGCGTACTTTACGGTCGGATTCTGCTTCGGCGGCGGCAACTCCTTCCAGCAGGCGGCGAACGATCATGGCCTGGCGGGCGCGATCGGCTTTTATGGCTCGCCGACCCGTGAGGGCCGCGATGGGACCCCTTCGCCGCTGGCGCGTGTTGGCGCGATGAAGGGCGCCGTGCTGGGCCTCTTCGGCGGCGCCGATCCGGGCATCCCCGCCAGCGATGTTCAGCAGTTCGACACCGCGCTGGCCGCGGCGGCCATCGATCATGAGATGGTCATCTATCCCAACGCGCCACACAGCTTCTTCGACCGCAAATACGAGGAGTTCGCCAGCGAATCCGCCGACGCCTGGTCGCGCATGCAAGCCTTCATTGCCGCGCACACGCCGCGCAGTTGATCGCCGCTCCACGCCCACCACAACGCCGCCCGGCGCGTTACGCGCGATGCGTGACGCGCCGGGCGGAATTTACTGTTCAGCGCCCGAACGCCAGGAAGCGCGTGGGCAAGCGGGCTGAGGGCAGCCTGAGGGCGTCGCATCGAGCGTGAAGCCACTTTCAATCCCGCCGTTCGCCATGTATAGTAAGTGGGGCCATGCTAGCGGCAAGGGCGTCCGCCCTGGCTCGGCGCGCCCGCGTCCGGGCAGAGCGCGCCTCATGTCAACCGCTCGATGCGGCGGCAAGGTGGAGCGCCGCGCGGGCGCGACAAGCCACAGGCTCAATGGAGGTAGCGACTATATGGCACGATCCAGCGGGCTGGATGCGCCGCAACAACACGCCATCACCGACGTCTATGACGCCGAGACAGGTTTCTTTCTCGTCCGCTATCCCCCGGCCCTGGTCATCACGCTGGCGCTGACTGGCCTGATCGCGTTCGCCACCGCCGGGTTCCTGGGCTACGAGAAGGTGTCTTTCTTCTACAAGCCGTGGGCGCTCTATCTCTGGTTCAGCGCACTGGTCGTCACGCTGCTCTGGTCCATTTACCGCAACCGGGCGCTGCGCGGCCAACTCATCACGGTCCTCATTGTCGCCGGCATCTGCATCATTCTCGCCTATCTCATTGGCAATCCCACCGGCTTTATCCGCAAGTTGCTCGAGCAATATTTACCGCTGCTTGCCAAGGAACAGCTGACGTATGTCGTCATCAACTTCGGTCTCATCGTCATCTACTGGGTCGATACGCTGCGCCGCTGGGCGCGGCGCGCGCAGGGCCTGCGACCACACGCCGAGCTTGACCTGACGACGGGGAAAAGGACCGACACCGCTGTTCCCGAAGAGCTACCGAGCATGTCAGAATTGGTCTCGGGCGACCTGATCGCCGGCGCGGTGCTGACCGGCGCGCTCTCCTATCTCTTCAAGCCAGTGGTGATGAGCTTCATCACCCAGACGAACCTGACTGATTGCAGCCTCTCGGTCTCGTTCCCGCCTTCGGGATGCGTCGACGGACAGAACAACGTTCTGGCGTCTTTGACGCTTATTGACCAGACGCAGGCGCTGACGTATCTCTCGGTCGGCCTGATCGTGCTGGCGGTGGCGGCGACCATGGGCGGCTTTGGCTCCGTTGGCGGCGCGCCGATGCCGATTGGCGTCTCGCGCGAGGTCCTCGCCTCGCTCGCCGATGGACCCGTACCAGTAACCACGCCGATCACCACCGGCGTCGCTGAGACGATCATCGATGCGCTGCGCGCCGCCATTGGCCGCCGTCTACGCGAGTTCTTCCTGAGCATCGTGCGCGCATTGCGCAATGTCGTTTGGCCAGTGCTGCTCTTCACGACGATGTTCGGTGTCTTCCAGCTTTCCCAGAGCGTCCAGACGTATCTGCACGAGCCGAAGACGCTGACCAGCGCGCTCCGAAACATCGCGCCAGCGGCCGGCTGGGGTATCATCTGCGTGCTCGCGGTCGTCTTCTCCGCGGCGCTTGTGATCTTCAAGTGGCGGGTAGTAGACAACACGCTGCGCTTCCTGGGGCTGATTGGCCTGATCGTGTTGCTCACTTTCTGGATCTTCTCGGCGGCGCTCTGGCTCATCAACCTGCTCATCGAGCAGTTCGACGCCAAAGTCGTGAAGCCATTTGACCCGCCCAGCATCGCGACCTACGTCTCGCTTGGCGCCCTGGTGATCCTGGGCGGCTTCTTGATCTTCTCGCGCCGTGGGCTGAATTTCCTGCCTCGCCAGGCCGCCCGCAGCCGGCCTACCGCAGCCAGCGCGTCCAGCGCGTCCAGCGCGTCCAGGACCACACAGGAGTAGCCGTCATGATCTCCGGAGTCTTCGCCAAGCCCGGGCAGGGCCGCGCGGGCCGCGCCATCACCGATGTCTACGACATCAGCGACCGCCGCGTGCTGGTGCGCTTCCCCACCGCGCTGGTCTCGATCCTGGCGGTGACGGGCGTCATCGCGTTTGGGCTGGTCGGCTATCTGGGTTATAACAGCGACCCCTCGATCGTGAAGAGCCTGTTCGCCAAGGCCTGGCCAATCTTCCTGTGGTTCAGCGCGCTCGTCTTCACGCTCGAGATCGCCGTCCTCCGCCATCCCCGCCTGCGCCGCCAGTTGGTCCAGGCGTTGGTGATGACCATCATCGCCATGATCTTCGTGGGTGTCACCGCCGTCTTCCCGGACGCCGTGACACAACTGCTCTCGAACCTGCTCAACATCCATATCTACATCCCAGATATTGGCAAGAGCCCGTGGACCTATGCGATCCTCAACTTCGGGATCATTCTGGTCTTCTGGCTCGACACGCTGCGCCGCTGGTTGCGCTCGCGTGGTGGGTCATCATCCGCCCGCGTGCTCGACTTGGGCATCGGCACCCTGGAGTTTGGCGAAGAGGGCGATCTGCCCACCCTGCCAGAGCTTGTCGCTGGCGACCTGATCGCCGCTGGCGTGCTGGTCAGCCTGCTAGCGCTGGTCTTGCAGGCGAACGTGCTCGGCCCGGTCGCATCGGCGCTGCAGACCGGCGTGCAAATCACCACCTGCACGCTCTCCTGGCCGATTGGGTATTGCGCGCAAGGATTCGCCAACAACCCGCCGACGCTCTTCCGCATTGACATTATTCAGGCGCTGATCTACCTGCCACTTGGCTTCATCACCCTCGCGCTGACGGCGACGACCAACGCCTTTAGCGCCGCCAGCGACACCGATCAGCAGCAGGCTAGCGCGGGCGTGGGCTCCGCTGTGGCCGTCCCTGGGACGGACGCCGGGCAGGCGCTGAGCACAGACGTGCGCTCCTCCAGCGCTGATCTGCCCTCGGGCGAGCGCGGCAGCGCCCGTGTGCGCACGACCGTCATCGACACCATCTACGAGGCGCTGCGCGCGCCGCTCCAGCGCCGCATTCGGCTAGTGATTGACAACCTGCTGCTGGCGCTGCGCAATGTCGTCTGGCCGGTCTTCATCTTCCTGGGCATGTTCGCGCTCGGCCTCTCATCCAAGAGCATCGCCTTCTACCTGCGGACGCAGAGCAACCAGCGCAACTGCGCGGAGGGACTGAGCTCGGTGGTGGGCGGCGCGCAAAGTTGCGCGCAGGTGGCGTCCCAGATCAAGGTCGGGCTGCAGTATGGCAACCTGGCGGAAGGCGTCGGGCTGGTCATCGCCGCCGCGGCCGCCATCGTCATCGCCTTGATGATGCTCGTCTTTACGCTGCGGGTCGCGGGCAACACCGTGCGGTTCCTGGCCGTCGTCGGCTGGGTGGCCGCGCTGACGCTTTGGCTCTTCTCGCTGAGCCTCTCCGTCTCGAACCAACTGTTCATCCTGGTTGGCGTGACGCAGCGCCAGCCGTTCCCGATGTTCGGCGCCAGCACGACTCTGTCGCTGCTCGTCTTCCTTGTCGCCAGCCTCTTCCTGGTCATTGGCAGGGCGCGGGCGGCCCAGCGGCGGGCAGCCCTCGCTGGCGTCAAGTAGCCGCGCTGATACACCAAAGCGCAACACCCCCGCTCACATTCAGGAGCGGGGGTGTTGCGCTTTGTAGGGTTTTCCTGCGGCTACGCCTCTTCCGGCGTCTCCTCTGGCGTTTGTCCCCGACGGCGGCGCGCGCGCGCCTGCGCGCCAGACGCTGAGGAAGACGGCGCCGCCGCGGTCGAAGGAGGGGGGGTTGACTCCCCGGTCTGGCTGGCCACGCCATCGGATGGCGGATCAGCGCACACGGCGGCATGCACCGCGCGCAGCAGCATTCCCTGGTTATGAAGCTCGTCACTGTGCGCCTTCAGGCTTTGGACCACGTGGCGCTCCAGCATCTGCTCCATCGCCAGCAGCCGCTCCGTCAACTGCTCGTTCGCCTCGGTGAGCCGCTCGTTCTGCGCGCCCAGGTTCTCGATGCGGTCGGCTTGCAGGTGGTCACGCGCGGCGCCAACGTTGGCGGCGATGAGCAGCACCGGTCCCGTGAACGCCGCCTGGAAGCTTAGCAAGAGATTCAAGAGGATGTAAGGCGGCGGGTCGAAGCGCACGGTGAACTGGAGCGTGTTGTAGATCAGCCAGAGCACCAGGAAACCAGCCTGGCCTCCCAAAAACCACCACGAGCCGACAAACGCGGCGACCTGTTCCGCGAGCCGCTGCCCCGCCGACACCTGGTCTGATCCGCCATCTCCGGAGCCAGCCGCGTGATCGTGAGCGCTGAAGAGCTGAGGGCGGCGCAGATGTCTCAGCCTGCCCCAGATTGGCGCGATAGACTTCAACAAGGAATCGCTACCTTTCTCCCGCGTGAACATCCGCCATGGACGCCGGCGGAGCTCTCTTCACCTGCGCGCCTCGTGCGACACCGAGCGTTTTCTAAGGCCAAGACGAGCGGGCAGGACCATGTATCACACATGCGACCATCCGCACTCATCACGATGACAGGTGGAACGCGCGAAACCCCGCGCATCAGCATCAGCCCGGTATCTGGATGGTGATCCAGTCAATCTGGATGGTCTCGGTGGCCCCGGCGTAGGAAGCAGGCGGGCAAGCGTCCGCCGGGCACTCCTGCTGTAGCACGGCGCGGCGAATGGCGTTCGGGAATTGCGATGTGCCGCCATTGAAGACCCACACAGGCTTGCTCATGTCATCAATGTAGGCCTTGAGTGTTCCATGCGCCTGAACGAAACGCCAGGCGTGCCATTTGGTCAGATTCACGTTCTGGTAGTCGTTGTAATGCTGCCCGCTCGTATCGCTGGCTGTGCCGTCATGTAAGTATGTCCAGCAGCCGGTATAGCTTTCCGCCTCGCAATAGTCCGCCTCGGCCTGGTACCACTGATAGCTCGGGTCGTCGGGGAACGCCATCGGAATGATGTGGTGCGAGAAGACGACGGTCGGATGTTTCGAGGGGAGGACGCGCCAGCGAACCGTGATCGCCTGCTCGCGCAGGGCGTAGGCGTCGCTGATCATCATGCCGCCGGTATACCAGCCCGCGCCACAATTCCCGCCCTGACGATACGCCATGGTGAGGTACAGATATCCATCACCGGGCGCGCTATCCTGGCTGGGCGCGGCGCAATTTTCGGGGCCGGAGCCATACGGCGCGTCATAGAGTTCCCAATGCGCGGGGATGCCCGGCGCTGTGAACTCGTCATCCAGTACCGTCACCCAGCCCGGCGGCGCAGGCCTGATCGTCGCGGTAGGCGTGGGATGCGGCGCGCGTGACGCTCCGCTGAGCCCCCTCCCAAACAATGAGGCGGGCCCCATATCGCCAGGCCACCCCCATACCGCCCAGCTTGCCAGAGTGGCGGCGATGACGAGCGCGCCCGCTGCCAACCCCGCGACGCCAAGTCGCGCAGCCCGATTCCGCATCACGAAGATATCCTAATCCATCACACGCGTAGCCCGACCATGAGGGCGCGCGGAGTCTGGGGCATGGTAACATTCCCGGCGCGCGCATGGCGCAGTGTGGCGTTGATGGGCTATGGGCGCGGACCGCACGGCAATTCGCCGCGTCTCGCCGCCGCTCATCTGGTATACTGGCGCCAATCCCGCGCTTCGCCCTTCGCGCCAGCGCCGCTCACGAAGAGATGAGACGATGACAACCGCCCGCGCCGCCGTAGATCCCTATCAGGGGCTCGTGGAGGAGGCCTGCGCGACCCTGCGCGAGCTCCTGGAAGCCGAAGGGCTCACGCTCGAAGCGGACGCCCTGCTGCCACCGTTCGAGCGCGCCGTGCGCGCGACCGTCGCGGTCGTCGCTGGCGGCGCTCCCGACGATCTGGCGCCTGACTTCGCGCTCGCCTACCTCACTGGACGCATCGCCCGCGAACAGGCCACCACGATCCAGACCGCCCGGGAACAGGCCCGCGCCGCCGTCACTCGCGCCGAGCGCCACTGGGCGGCCGCCATCGAGGCCGAGCGCCGCCGCCTCGCCAGCGAGACCGCCCAGCAAGACGGCCGCTCGCGAGTCGCGCCATCCGCTTAGCCCGCCAGGCGGCAGCGCGCAGGACCCTTGGCCCTACCCCGCGTCATCCGCGTCATCCCTCGCGCTCGCGGTCCTCCGCGAGATCAAGGGCGAGGACGCTCGCCAGAATCAGCATATCATCCTGGCCCGGCGCCGTCTCCACACCGTAGGTATCCGTCAGGGCGATCCAGCGTTTCGAGACCGTCGCGACGACGGCGCCGTCGCGCGTCACCCGGTACTCATGCTCGAACAGGTTGCCATCAAGCTCCAGGTCATGCGGGCCAGGAATGTCAATCGTAAAGCGGTCGCCGAGCAGGTTGATGAAGTGTTTGCGCACTTGCGCCGGTTCCACGCCTGGCCGCTCGATGGTGTAGGTCGGCGTCAGCGCGAGCAACTGGCGCTTCACCGTCGCAACAACCTCACCGCGCATGTCGCGCACCGTCAGGGTGTTGTGCAGGCTCAGGATCTTGCCGTCCACCTCATAGACCGGGGCGCCGCTCTCGTCGGTAATCTGCGAATCCTCGCCGAGGTGAAAGAACTTCTCGCGAATGATGTAACGCATCGTGTCTGACCTCCTGCCAACACGTACGCGCGGCGCGGCAGTGAAGTTGAAGCTGGAACCGGGATAGACTCAGGCGGACAGTGGCGCGAGCAACAATACATCGCCCCAGGGCTGGGGGTCGGCGCCATGCCACAAATAGACCGCGATGATGTGGGGGCCGGGCGCGCTGAGCGCAGGCATAGCGGTCACCTCGCCATAGCAGGCGCGCCGCTGCAGGACACCGTCTACCCAAAGTTGCGCGCCCTGCTCCGACTGGCAAATGACCGAGGCGCCAGCGGGCAATGGGCCGTCGATCCGCATAATGAGCCAGCGCGCTCCTTCCGGCGCCACGAGACCCCCCTGGCCAGATATCCAGCCGAGCGTCGCCGCGCCACGCGTCTCGTACCATCCCGTTGGCGGCGCGCCGCTGGCGGACATCCGCCAGAAGAGGCTCACAGGAGACGCGGCCACATGAGCAGGCGCGAGCGCGGCGAGCGATGAGCGCACATAGACCCACGCCCCGCTGGACGTAAACGCCGGGACGCCCAGATACGGCGTGGCGGCCCGGGTAATCACCGCGACAGGCCGGCCATCCAGATATGGCCACGTGTCGCCAGCGCTGGCCAGCGCGACCATGCCGAGACGCGGATGGGCGCTCAGCGCCTCAAGCTGCGCCGCGATGATCGTGGGTTTCTCAACGACGTAGTCCGTCGCGTTCTCGCTGGCGGGCAACGGAGTATAGAACGATTCGCGCCAGGTGAAATAGGGCGCCCACTTGGCGTCGTTGGGCAGCAGCGCAATGACGATGGTATTCGCCGGGGTATGCGTCCGCACCCAGGCGAACGCCGCCGCATCGCCCGGAGCGAGCGTCCCCGCGCCCGCGCTCATCTGGCCAGACGCATAGAGCGATGTGAGGCCAACCGCCAGCGTTCCCGCGACGAGCGCGCCGCGCGCCAGCGCCCGCCCGGCCCATGCGACGTGTGGACGCGCACGCAGAACGCCCAGGACGCTGGCATCCCAGACCCACGCGAGCGCTGGCCCGGCGAAAAGCGCCAGAAAATAAGTCATGTTCGAGAGAAAGCGCGGAGGTGAGAATGCCGTCGCGTCCCGGTGATATAGCGCCCACTCGATGTCCTTGAACACGAACTGCCCAAAGACGAACGCCACGAAGAGGCCCACCAGCGCGACGGCGGAGAGCAGCGTCGCCAGCCCCGCCGCACTCCGCGGGCTGAGGCGCCACGCCACGCGCCTGAGCCATGCGCGCCATCCGCCGGATTCGCCCCGTTCACCCGGCGCGCGCCGCCACGCGCTCCACAGCGCCAGCACGGCGCCAGCCGTCGCGGCCAGCCAGAGGACCACGCCGTTCTTGTCGAACGGCCAGCCGGAGTATTCGTGGAAGTCGGCGAAGACGCCGGTATCACCCAGCGAGCTAGCGCCGCGAATCAGATACGGCGCGAACTCATAGCTGGCCAACAGCATCCCCAGCCCGCAGACCGCAAGCGTCCGCAGAAGCGAGCGCCGGGCGATCGCGCGGGTCGCCGCGGGCGCCCAGGAGGGACGGGCGACGAGCAGCGCCGCCAGCGCCGCGCCATATGCGCCCAGGATCAGCGCAGCCGTGAGCGTGACATGGTGATGGGTGAGGGTCGTCGCGCTGAGCAGGAAGCCCGCCAGCGCCACACGCCGCCGGGTGTATCCCGGCGCGAGCAGCGGCTCCAGCAAGGCCAGCAGCAGGATCAGTCCCAGCGCGTTAGGCAGCCCGCCCCACGCGCCATACGCCACCGAGTTCGCGAAGCCGAGCAGACCGTACGCGGCGACCGCCGCCACCGCGGCCGCGCCGCGCCGCCACATGCGCCGCGCCAGCGCGTAGACCTGCGGCGCTACCAGGGCCGGTGCGAAGATATTGAGCAGCGGGCCGAACACGCGCTCAGGCGTCACGCCAGTCAGCATGCTGATATCCGCCAGCAGGACGTGCGCGCCATAGGGATAGTTCGAGGCGATGGGGTCAAAGGGCCACCATGTAGGTAGCTTGCCCGTGGCGATGACGACGCCAGCCAGCAGCGCGTGCGCGCTCGGATCCCATCCATCGGGAATGCTCCAGCGCGCTAATGGCGCCGCGCAGATGGCGACCCCAGCGGCGGTGACCGCGCCCAGCCAGAGGCTCTCGCGCCACCGTCCCGCCGCGCGCGACGCCGGGCGCGGCGCGCGAACACGCATGCGCGTGCCCAGCGCGATGGCCGCGACGAGCGCCAGCAGCGTCGACACGGTCACACTGGCCGGAGTGATAGCAGCCGTCGCCGCCAGCAGCCCGGCCATCGTGACCTGCGCGGCCAGCCCCAGCGCCAGCCCCTGTCCCAGGCGGATGACGCGGCTGGGTGACGGATACGCCAGTAGCGCCCAGATGATTCCTGGCGCCAGCAGAAACGCGAGCGCAAGCCCGACCGCTGGCGCGTCACGTAATAACACCGTGTGTCAGCTCCCCACGCTCCTGCGTCAATCCACACCGAGGTTACCCGGCGCCTCGCCGCGCCGTCCGCTCATCATCCCCGGCCACCGCGCCGGGCGCCCGCGCCATCCTGGATTCGAAGGCTATCGCCCTGGACAACCGCCTATACGCCGCATCCCGAACAGATCCATGCGTTCGAGGATGAACCGGCGCGAGGCAATGCGTTGAGGTTTGGTAGAATCGGTCACGCGTAAGCGATACCCACTTCATACTATGCCAGCGGCGCGTTAATTCTCACGCAGCCAGGACGCTTGTCGCGCATGCGCAACGCGCTCACCACACGAGGCAGTGTGATGTGAACGTGTGGCGGCCGGGTCAGGGCGCGACGCGTTCGTGAGGCGCTGGCGCCAGACAGAATAGCGGCGGCGCCAGTGGGTCCGGTGAAAGATAAGAGCATTGTGCGCCCGGAAGGAGGCCAGCCATAGTGAGCCAGATTGTTCATCCACGCGGAAGTCCACGTGTCCAGCCGCGATTGCGATGGTCCGTCTGGTCCAGGTGGACCGCGGCGAATACGCTCGCCGAAACCCTCGGCCTCGGCGCAACCCTTCTGCTTGGCATCCTGCTTTTCACGCAAGCGGAGACTGTCATCGGCCCCATCGGCGTCGCCTTGCTCGGCATCCTGCTCGGCGCGCTGCTGGAGGGCGGAATCGTCGGGACGGCGCAATGGCTGGCGCTGCGCGGCGCGCTGCCGGCGCTCTCCTGGCGTAGTTGGGCCGCCGCCACGGCGATAGGCGCGGGCCTCGCCTGGACGCTCGGCATGATTCCCAGCACGCTCTTCGCGCTGCTCGCTCCCGCGTCCAGCGCGACCACCGGAGCGCAGGCGCAAGAGCCAACTGCATGGGCGCTTTATGGCGGCGCGGCCGCGTTGGGACTCGTTGGCGGAGCGGTCCTGGCGCTCGCGCAGTGGCGCACGCTCCGCTATCACGTCCCGCGAGCGGTCTGGTGGCTGCCCGCCAACTCCTGCGCATGGGCCGTCGGCATAGCGCTCATCTTCGTCGGAACCAGCCTCATTCCAGCGAGCGGCTTGACCCCCGGCAGCGCCGCCGCGCTCATCGCCTGTGTCATCGCCGCGGGCGCCACGGTCGGCGCGATCAACGGCCTGGCGCTGATCTGGCTACTGCGCGAGCGGGATCGCCAGGCAGTCGCGCAGGCCGTCCAGCCGTAAACGGTGGTCAGCCAAGGGTGGTTGGCCGTGGTGTGGATGGTCTCGGAGTCGCTGGCCGCTGTCGCCATTGCTGTAGCTGGCCAGCGGGCCATTAGCCACCCGCTCGCTTCGCTAGCTGTGCTCGACGCGCTGGCCTTAGCCGTCGGCGAGGAAGGCGTCGGTGGACGTCAGATTGGTCGGAGCACGCCAGCGGACCAGGCGCAACCCTCTGCGATCCGGTCGGAGAACCGTTCCGTGGTGGGAGGTCGTGCCGCTCCTGAGGTTCGTATGCTACATCATGCGCATTCTTAGCTGATAGAGTGGTGAAACTATGGATGGCGCCGACCGGATACCCGATCGATGAAACTCTCGAACCGCAGCCCATATTCGGGAGCCTCTAGTTCACGGACCAGCATGACAAGCCAGTCCTTCCACGTTCGAGGAGACTCCGCGCTGCCGTGAAACACGACGTCAAACACCTCCTCATCCTGCCGCTCGACACTGGGAGGTCCGTGAAAATGGCTGGTGAACGCTGGCGCGCCACCAACCTCTCTGCGCGCAATGGCATCAGCGATAATCGCTGCCACGTGTGTGCGCGCGTGCGTATTCGACGAACGAAACCGAGCGGCGATGGTAAAGGAACCATCACGGTCTCGAGTCGGAAATCGAGCAGCCATGTTTATCCTCTCATCATAACGAGAGAGCGGCAACAGGCCAACTGGCCTGCTGCCGCTCTCTATCTGTGGCGGAGGGAGTGGGATTCGAACCCACGAGGGCTTGCACCCTAGCGATTTTCAAGTGTGCCCTTGCTCTCGGCCAAATCGCCTCTTGGCCGTAGAATTCCGCATTAATTCGACGCCGCGGTTCGCCACAATACGGGCTCAGCCGTTGGCGTTGGTGTCAGAGTGGTGCCAAGGCAACCATTGGAGGAGGATCTCGGCGTCTACGGCGCTTGCCATATCTGTGCCGTCCCGTCCTCGCTTCCTGAAGCAATGCGCGTACCGTCAGGCGACCAAGATAGTGACCACACTAAACTAGAGTGTCCACGGTAGGTCAGGATCAACTTGCCCGTCTTGGCATCAATCACTTCCACATCACTCTTATTCTCTTCAGGGGTTGATTCTCTGAATTCCGAAACGACGATGTATTTGCCATTTGGGGACCACGCAAGTGATGCGGGACCGCCGTTAGCCTCTGCGCGATAGGTCAGATGTCGTGTCCCCGTCATGGCGTCCCACACCTGCACGGTATAATCACTACTTGCCGAAGCAATGTATTTGCCGTCTGGCGACCAGATCACTCCTATCACGTGAGCAGAATGACCACGGTAGGTCAGGAGCAGTTTTCCCGTAAGAGCGTTCCAGACCTGCACCGTGGGGGCGTCGCCGCCTGAAGCAACATAGGTGCTATCAGGCGACCAGGCCAAAGACATCACACCTCCATTGCCATATTTGGCCCGCAACTGACCTGTCATGGCATCCCATACTTGCACATTATCATTCCCGCCTGAAGCAATGTATCTGCCGTTGGGGGACCAAGCCACCGCGATGCACGCATCCTGTTCACTCACGGCATGTCCGTGATAGGCCAGCAGTAGTTTTCCCGTCTTAGCATCAAGCACCTTCGCGACACTGTCACACCCTCCGGTAACGAGATATTTGCCATCAGGCGACCACGCCGGCAAGCTTACCCCTGCGCCTGCATATTGGACGGTGTAGGTAGAGTGTAGCTGGCCGGTCAGAGCATCCCAGATCTGCACGCTACTACCTTCTTCACCGATTGAAGCGATATATTTCCCATCAGGCGACCAAGCTACTCCTGAAACACTCCCATGTGCCCCGCGATAGATAAGCAGCGTCGTCCCAGGATTCGATCCGTGGTTCGGTGTGGGCGTCGAACTTGCCTGTTGACCACCACCACATGCGACGAGAACGAAAACTAGCACGAGTAGCAACCCTCCGAAAGCGGAAAGAAGCCACAAATTTTTGGAGGTATGCGATAGGGTTTTCATGACACCCCTCCTCCTGAGAATTTCGCGCAAATTAGGCTTGCTTACTCGGTTTCTGCGACCTCGCGGTCTTTCACATCTCTCTGCTATACAATCTCCCATTGTTGGAGGATAGAGCATAAATGTCGCGATGTCGTCACAATGGGCGTCTCACGCTCACGAAGCTGTCACACATTTCTTCGTGCGCAGGAACGGGCGGAGGGCATGATGCAATTGCGCTATTTTGGACGCCCGCTTGATGGAAAGGATCTTCTTCGTCGGTTTCGGTCATTGCTGGAGACTGCGGGGCTCCCACGTATCCGCTTCCACGATTTGCGCCATACCGCCGCCACACTTATGTTGCTGGAGCGCATCCCCGCCAAGGTCGTGAGCGAGATGTTGGGACACAGCACGATTGCTATCACGCTCAACCTGTATTCGCACGTGCTGCCCGAAATGCAGCAGGAAGCCACCTCGGCGCTCGACCGTCTCTTGGGGAGCTAGGACAACAATTGGCGTAACTGTTCAGCCGGCTCGACACTGGATCCAATGCCGAGCCGGCTGAACAGTTACCAAAGAGGAAGCTAGAACTGGTTCCACAGATGCTGGTTGGTGATCTCGTGATGGAACAGCACCTCGGCGCTCTTGATATGTGAGCCGAGCTTGCGTGGGCAACGGTCGGCTTGGTCGCGCTTCACTTGTGCGAATTTGCCTTGCACCTCGGCGCCGATCAGCTCGCGAATGACGTCGCTACC
>DASVZK010000018.1:0-61296 GCA_036391685.1 Ktedonobacterales bacterium | reverse complement strand
GCTGCGACCTGCCGGGCCGCCTCGTGTCAGGTCTCCGCGCCCGTCACCGCGCGGCTAGCGGTATACTGTGGTGTCCATTGATGTCTACCGCGCTCGACAGCGGGCGCCATACCTACCGTACAGGAGCCACCGCCCGTGACTAGTGACATCACCCCAACCGAGGAGCACACGTCCGCCATCCCGCCTGAGGCATTCGAAATAGACCAGCGCGAGCTGAATGAGGTGGCGCTCAGCCGCCAGGAGTATACCTGGATTGTCGAATTGCTGGGCCGCGCGCCCAACCGGCTGGAGCTTGGTCTCTTCGGCGCGATGTGGAGCGAGCACTGCGGCTACAAGAATAGCCGCCCGCTGCTCAAGCGCTTCCCCTCCACCGGCGAGCGGGTGCTGCTCAAGGTCGGCGAGGAGAACGCCGGCGCGGTAGATATCGGCGACGGGCAGGCTGTCGTCTTCAAGATTGAGTCGCACAACCACCCCAGCGCCATCGAGCCCTACCAGGGCGCGGCCACCGGCGTCGGCGGCATCGTGCGCGACATCTTCACCATGGGCGCGCGGCCCGTGGCCCTGCTTGATTCGCTGCGCTTCGGCCCGCTCTCTACGCCGCGCAACCGCTACCTCTTTCACGGCATCGTCGGCGGCGTCGGCGGCTATGGCAACTGCCTCGGCATCCCGACGGTCGCCGGCGAGATCTATTTCGATGAGTCCTACAGCGGCAACCCGCTGGTGAACGCGATGTGCGTCGGACTGATCGACGCGGGACGGCTCATCCCGGCCAAGGCGGCAGGCGCGGGCAATCCGGTGCTGGTGGTCGGCGCGGCGACGGGTCGCGACGGCATCCATGGCGCGACATTCGCCTCAGTCGAGCTTGACGAGACTTCAGAGGAGCGGCGGCCCGCTGTACAGGTCGGTGACCCCTTCACCGAGAAGTTACTGATGGAAGCCTGTCTGGAGCTGTGCGACACCGGCTGGATTGTCGGCATGCAGGACCTCGGCGCGGCGGGCATGACCAGCAGCACGGTCGAAAGCGCGCACAAGGGACAGTCTGGTATCGACCTCGACGTCCTCAAGGTCCCGCGACGCGAGTCGGGCATGACGCCGTACGACATCATGCTCTCCGAGTCGCAGGAGCGCATGCTGGTCGTCGCTAAGGCTGGGCATGAGGGCGATGTCGCGAAACTCTTCGCCAAATGGGGATTGCGCTCCGCTGTCATCGGCCAGGTGATCTCCGAGCAGGTAATCCGCGTGCGCGAGGGCGACCAAATCGTCGCCGAGATTCCCACCGAATACCTGACCGACCGCACACCAAGCTACACGCGCGAGGGCATCGAGCCGTCAGAACTGCGCGACCTCAGGGCCTTTGACTACACCACGCTGCGCGACGCGCTGCCTACCACCAACGAGGCGCTTACCCGCCTGCTGGCGTCGCCAGACCTCTGCAGCCGCGAAGATGTCTACCGCACCTACGACACGATGGTCGGCACGAACACGGTGATTGGCCCCGGCAGCGACGCCGCCGCCATCCGCGTGCCCCCGCCCGCCAGCGATCCTGCGCAACAGGCGACAGGCGTCGCTCCGGCGGACAAACTCAAGGCGCTGGCCATATCGACCGATGGCAACGGCCGCCTCACCTATCTCGACCCCTTCAATGGCGGCGCGCTGGCAGTAGCCGAAGCGGCGCGCAACTGCGTGGTAACAGGCGCCCGCCCACTGGCGCTGACTAACTGCCTCAACTTCGGCGCGCCGGAAAAGCCCTCCGCCTACTTCCAGATGGAACAGGCGATCAGCGGTATGGCGAAAGCCGCGGCCGCGCTCGAGACACCAGTGATCTCCGGCAACGTCAGCCTCTATAATGAATCTTTTGGCCAGGGCATCTACCCCACGCCAGTCGTCGGTATGGTAGGCCTGATCGAGGGTCGCGCGCCAACACCCAGCGCCTGGCAGGATTCGGGCGATGTGGTCGCCCTGCTCGGCGCCTGGTCCGCTGAGACGGGCGACTTGGGGGGCTCATCCTACCTGGCTACCATCCACGGAACGGTGGCGGGCCATCCACCGCTGCTGGATCTCGACCGCGAGCGCGCCGTACAGGAAGCGACACTGGCAGGCATTGAGTCTGGCCTGATCAAGTCCGCGCACGATTGCTCGGATGGCGGTCTGGCCGTGGCGCTGGCTGAGTCCGCAATCTGGTCAGATACCGGCCTGCGCGGCGAGGCGGCGCTGCCCACGCCTGCGGAGAATGACGCGCTCAGGACGCTTGCCGCGCTCTACGGGGAGGCGCCATCGCGGATCGTCGTCTCCGTCGCCGCCGAACGCTACGCCGACCTGGAGGCGCTGGCGCGGGAACACGATGTTCCCCTCACCCGGCTGGGCCTGACAGGCGGCGACCGGCTGACCTTCGCCGGTGGCCTCGATGTCTTGCTGGATGACATGCGCGCGGCCTGGCGCGGTGGTCTCGCCGCCGCCCTCGGCGCCAATGACGCGGAGCAGGTCGCCGAGACACTGGGCCGCCAGGGATAGAGCGGAGTCGCCCAGCTACTTGGGGAAAGTCGCCAGGATGCGACTGCCTCTTAGTAGTGACATAATGCCAGGATGGAGCGCCGCGTCGCGCACGTCCATCGCCAAGCTGTGACGCCGCCAATCTGCCATCTTCGAGGAGGGTCGAGATGATGCGACCTGAGCCTGAATATCCGCGTCGCGATGCCGGCTTACTCGCGCTCTCTCCGGCAGACGAGGCGGAAGCCTCACGGCTGCGCGGGGAAATGGTCGAGCGGCTGCGCGCCAGCGGAGCGATCCATGATCCCGCCGTCGCCGAAGCGATGCTCAGTGTGCCCCGACATCTCTTCTTGCCACGCTCCACACTCCTCGAGGCGTATGAGAACGTCGCGGTGGCCACGCGCTGGGAACAGGGCGCCGCGGTCAGCTCCGTCTCGCAGCCGGAGATCGTGGCGATGATGCTCGAGCAGCTCCATCTAACTCCTGGCATGCGTGTGCTGGAGATCGGGGCGGGCGCGGGCTACAACGCGGCGCTGCTTGCGGAGCTTGTCGGCCCGAACGGCAGCGTGACGACCATCGAGCTCGACCCCGAGCTGGCGGCTGAAGCCGCCACGCATCTCGCGGCGGCGGGCTACTCACCTGCCCGGGCGCGCGTCATCGCGGGCGATGGCTGGATTGGCTGGGCTCCCGGCGCGCCATGGGACCGCATTGAGGCGACGGTGGGCGTCTGGGATATCAGTCCGCACTGGGTAGAGCAATTGGGCGAATATGGCCTCCTCCTCGCGCCACTCTGGCTCGGCGTCACCGATGTGAGCGTCGCGCTGCGCAAACGGGCGGGCGCGCTGGTGAGTGAGTCATGGGCGCTTTGCGGATTTGTGCGTTTACGGGGCGATGGGGCAGGACAGCCACCGACCATCGCCATCGGCGGGCGCCGCAGCGTCTCTGGCCCCGGCGCTGAAGCGCTCGCTGAACGGGTTCGCGTCGCGCTGAGCCTGCCGGCGCGGCGCGTGCGCTGGGAACGGCCGGGGTCAGGGTTCATCCCGTCGCTGGCGCTCATGGCGGGCGGAATGCTCACGATCTGGCAGAGCCGGCCAGCAGGCTGGGGACGCCCGCGCGGCCGTTACGCGCTCTACCGCGAAGGCGAAGACGGCCCGTCACTGGTTGTCTTTCCGGAGCGTCCGTCATCGTTCCTCGTCTTCGGCGGGCGCGCCGCTGAGCTGTTCGTGCGCGAGCAGGCGCAGCGTCGCCAGGACCTGCTGGCGCCTTCATCCTGGCGCCTGGAGGTACGCCCGACGCCTGGCGAGCCGCCCCCGCTGGAGGGCGTAATCCGCCAGCGAACACCGCACTGGGTCTATGACATCAGCGTGTCGCAGGAAGTCATGGGCCAGGACGCGCCCGGAACCTGAGCGCGCCGCTGTTAGCGGCCCCTCCCGTTTGCGCTGGCGATAGTCACGCGGACATTCGCTTCGGTGACGGCTGGGCCAGTCTGCGCCGTTCGAATCAGCCCGACGCGGACCCGCGCGCCGTCAGGCAGCCGCTCCAGGTAATGCCGCATGTCGTCCACGCTGCCAACGGGCTTGTCATCCAGGCGGAAGATCACGTCGCCGGGATGAATGCCGGCCTGCGCGGCCGGGCCGTTGGGCGCGACATACATCACCTCGATGGCGGTCGGCGTCTCGATGCGCAAGGCGCGCCGCGCGGACTGGGTGAGCATACCGGCCTGACCGGAAACCCCAATCATCGCCCGGCGCACTTCCCCATCCTTCATAATCCGTGCGGCGACCCAATTGACGGTGTTGATCGGGATGGCGAACGAGAGACCCTGCGTCTGCTGCAGAATGGCGACGTTGATGCCGATGACCTCGCCGCTGGCGTTGACCAGCGGTCCGCCGGAGTTGCCGGGATTGACGGCGGCGTCGGTCTGGATGATGTCCTCGATCAGCCGGCCACCGTAACCGGGAAGCGTGCGCTTGAGCGCGCTGACAATACCCGCCGTCACCGTGCTCTGTAGCCCGGCCGGGCTGCCGATGGCGACGACAAGCTGGCCGACGCGCAGGCGGTCGGAATTGCCGAGCCGCGCGGTGGGCAGCGGCTTGCCATCGGGTGGGGTGACGCGCACTACAGCGACATCGGTCTCCGGGTCGGCGCCAACGACCTGCGCGGGAAGATCGCGCCCATCGGCCAGCGTCACCTGGATGCGCTGCGCGCCATCCACAACGTGCGCATTGGTGAGAATGAAGCCATCGGGAGCGAAAATGACACCCGAACCCGCGCCCTCAGCGACACGCGGCGTCGGCCCGAACGGTGTCTGCGCCATAACAGACTTGGCGACGCCAACCTGTACCACCGCTGGCCCCACCCGCTCAACCACACTGATGATCGAGCGCGAATAGGCGTCCATTGCCGCCAACTCGTCCGCCGCAGCTTGCTGGCCCTCACGATTATTCCCAAACCATGTCATTTCGCCGCCCACCTTCCTGGACTCGCCGGGTCTCATTGCAGCGCCGGCGTCATACGCTGACGTGATACGTACTCTATGTTGTACCCTGCCTGGATACATGAATGTAGCATCAGATACAGCATTGTACGCGCTTACACGCGGCCAGGTTGAACGGCCGCCGCACGCGGCGCACGCACAGCGGAGAGGAGATGGAAGCGATGCCAGAGCGAATTGCGGGGGCGCGCGTCTACATCTGGCTCTCGGTAGGCGCGGCGCTGGTGACCATGGCGATCAAGTTCATCGCTTATGAGCTGACCGGCTCAGTGGGCCTGCTCTCGGACGCGGTGGAATCGGTCGTCAATCTGATCGCCGCGCTGGTGGCGCTCTGGGCTCTGTGGCTGGCAAGCCGCCCGGCCGATGACGACCATCACTACGGGCATACTAAAGCCGAATACTTCTCCAGCGGCGTCGAAGGTACGATGATCATGGTCGCCGCCGCCAGCATCGCCGCCGCCGCGTGGCCGCGCCTGTTGCGCCCACAACCACTGGACCACATCGGCTTCGGCCTGGCGGTTTCCGCGGCGGCCAGCGTGATCAACGGGCTGGTCGCGACGATCCTCTGGCGCGCGGGCAAGGCGCGCCGCTCGATCACCCTCACCGCCGACGCGCGTCACCTGCTGGCGGATGTCTGGACAACAGCCGGCGTGATCCTGGCGCTTGGCCTTGTCAGCCTGACCCACTGGTACATCCTCGACCCAGTGATCGCGCTGGCGGTCGCGGCGAACGTCCTCTGGACGGGTATCCGGCTCATCCGCGAGAGCGGCCTGGGCCTGCTGGATACGGCGATCCCGGCCGAGGAACGGGCGACTATCGACCACACCCTGGAGCCGTTCCGCGCGCAAGGGATCGACTTCCACGCGCTGCGCACACGTTCATCGGGCATGCGGCGATTCGTCTCGCTGCATGTGCTTGTTCCCGGCGCGTGGTCGGTGCAAAGCGGCCACGACCTCTGCGAGGACATCGAGCGCGCGCTGCGCGCCGCACTGCCCGAAACAACGGTCTTTACCCACCTCGAGCCGCGCGAAGACCCCGCCGCCTTCGCCGATCAGGGCCTCGACCGCGACGAGAGCGTTTCCGCGGCCCTAGCGAGCGGCAATGGGCAAGCCGATTTGTGATACACTGGTTTCGTCTGTCCAGACGGGGCCGTAGCTCAGGGGCAGAGCAGGGGCCTTTTAAGCCTCGTGTCGTGGGTTCGAATCCCACCGGCCTCACCCCATCGCGTCCATAACGGACAAGCGCAGTAGCCTATCGCCCCAGAGGCGTCATCGCATAGCCAGTATGCTGCTCGCGCGCCGGCGTGACCTCTCCGTCGCATGCTGTTCAGGACGAGAGATGCAAGAGGTCTAAATTCATGGAGTCTACGCGCCAAGCGCCGCCCTCACGCGCAAACGACATCGACCCGTCGATCCCACTGCTGCTGCCGGTTAGTTGGAAAATCGCATCGAGACTCGCCTGCGTCCCCCCAAAGATGATGGGAATGCCATGGGGGGTGGAGCAATCGGACAGGTTGGCGTCACGGCTCGCCTGCGAGAACGCGGCGAGCGACACGCGCTGTTGCGCGCGTTTCGAGAGCATTGCGTAGGCGGACTGGTAGTTCCCATCGCCTTCCGCCGTACAGAACGCGGTCATGGTGTCCACGGGGCCGAATCGCGGATAGATGACAATGAACGCGACGGGCGCCAGGACGAAGATGACTGCGCCAACAGCGAGCAGCCAGGGAAGCTCTGGCAAACCGCGGCGTTTGCGGATCGGGTGGACTGCCTCCACCACCTGATCGCGCCGAAACATCTTCACGAGCGCCTGTTGCGCCTGCTCCTGCTCATCCATGCGAAAGCTAGCCCCTTTTCGCTTACTGCGACGATTGATACCTTTCCAGTGACACGCGCGGCCCGGATACTTCTCCTTGCAACGAGCATAGCAAGGCGACAGGGGCGACGACGGTGATGATACCCCGACAACTAGCCGGTTGACCAGCCCCAGGCGACTGTTATTCTCGGCACGCATTTCTCGGAATGAAAAACACGTTTCGCAATCGATGCAGGGGACCGCTGTATTAGGCCATCGGACCAAATCGATCTCGTGCGAAGCCAGTGAAACGGCCCAGCGCGGTGGATTCTCCCGCACATGCGCTCCGACATAGCCAGCGCCGTTTGTCCCTTCCCGTCGCCGAACGGTTGTGCTAGAATGCCGCCAATATCGCGCGCCTGTCTCCGCCATCTGCCTTGCCTACAGCCGCCGGGAGATCGACCATGCCCGACAGGAATGATGACGCGCCGCTCGAACTCCCTTCAGGAACCGTTACGTTCCTCTTCTCTGACATCGAAGGCTCAACCAAGTTACTCCAACGCCTGGGTGAACGCTATGCGGAAGCGCTTGGTGACCACCAGCGCCTCTTGCGTCAAGCATGGGCCGACCACCACGGCGTCGAGATCGACACAGCAGGCGACGGCTTTTTCGTTGTCTTTGCCCGCGCCACTGATGCCTTGGCAGCCGCGGCCCAGTCCCAACGGGCGCTCAGTGAGCATGTGTGGCCAACAGGCGCCCATCTTCGAGTGCGCATGGGGCTGCATACGGGCGTGGGAAGGCCGGTAAACGGCCGTTACGTTGGCATAGATGTACATCGCGCCGCACGTATCGCAGCGGCGGGTCATGGCGGCCAGGTGCTACTTTCGCAGGCGACCCGCGACCAGGTGGCGAAAGAACTGGTAACCGGAGCCGGGATACGCGACCTTGGAAGGCACAGGCTGAAGGACCTGCCACGACGCGAGGAAATCTACCAGCTGACGCTGCCAGGTCTGCCAACCGACTACCCGCCTCTAAAGACTTTGGACGCCTGGCCAGGCCTGCGAGCGGACCTGGCAGTGGTGGCGCTCATTAGCGTGTCGGTGCTGGCGGTAGTGGGGCTGTTTCTGCCATTGTTTGTGCCGGTCTTCCCTCGAGCGATTGGATTGTGCGCCACGGGTCTACTGATACTGGCGCTGGTGGCTTCATTAGTGGCGCGGCCCGTGGGGCGGGCGCTTGTGAGCTTGTGGCGTGATGCGCGCAAACCATTCGCGAGCATCACGAGCGGACTGCTCACCCTCGTCGTAGTCGTTACCACTCTGTTCATCACCAAGCCACCGATCTTCATCAGCCCCAAGCCACAGGGCTATGACTTCACCTACGCCTATCATGCGCCCGCGCGCCGGGGCGGCGCGATCGTCGTCGGCACGATGAACCGCATTATTACAGTCGGTCCACCATTTTTCAGCATTGGGTCGACGTTTCCGATGTGGGATAGCTGCGTCATCCAACTTCCCGACCTAAAGTTGGGCCTGCAAGGCTGGAAACCAGACCTATGCGTCGAAGTCCCCACGGTCGCCAATGGCGGAGAGAGCATAGACGGTAAAACGACCATCTTTCACATCGACCCACGAGCCACCTGGTCAGACGGAGTCCCGATCACCGCAGCCGACTTCCTGTTCTGGTGGCGCCTACAGACAGATCCCAACGTATGCGGTTGCCCACCATTCAACCAGATGCGAATGAGCGCGCCCGACTCGCATACTGTCCGCATCGAGTGGGCGACCCAGACCGGCGATTATCTCAGCATACTGGCAGCCTTCACCCCAGTGCCCTTACATGTCTACGTGACGGGCAAATTCGCGGGAGCCTATAATCCACAGACCGGCTCCTATAATTCAGCGCTCGCGCAGCAGGCGACCGCCGGCGCCAACTTTTATCAGACACCACCCGTGGACAGCGGTCCTTTTATGCTCAAGAGCTTCGTCCAGTTTGAAGAAGTTGTCCTGGTCAGAAATCCACATTTCTTCTCGAACTTTCTCCACACTCCAGCCCTGGATCAGATCACCTTTGTTAGCGGATACAAAGACTTTGCCGCGCAACTGGCGCAAGGAAAACCTGTACCGACCAGCAAGGCCGAAGCGGCGTTGATTGCTGGCTATCGCAGCGGCGCCTACACGCTCGTAGACGGACTGGCACCGCTGATATTGAAGCAAGTGACAGCTATTCCCGCGGCGCAGGTGGTCACTGTGCCTGGGCCCTTCTACCTGGACCTTTGGTTCAATGAACGGACTGTGGCTCCAAATGCCCAGGCGAACGGTGGAACGTCCATTTTTGCCGACCGTACTGTGCGTCAGGCGTTCTTGGAGGCTTTCGACCGTTGCTTAGCGGTCAGCGGGTTGTTAGGGGCGCGAAGTTGCGCCGATCCTAACCTGTTCACCGATGAGCCGGTGGGAGCTTCGTTCCCCGACTACGATCCAACGTTCCATCTGCCGGGCTACCGTCCCGCCGCCGCCGCCGCGCTACTGGACCATGCAGGTTATCGGGTAGTAGACGGCGTCCGGCGCTGCAAAGACGGCAAAACCCCAATACAATTAACGATTGTCCTCACAAATGGCGCTCTACCCTCGGCAGCGCTGGTGACCCACATGGAGCAGGACTGGTCCAGGAACCTGCGCGTCCAGTTGCGAATCACGAACGATCCCAATATCTCCTCGCAAGCGCCACAAAATTCAATGTGGCGTGGGAACTATGATCTCATTATGTTCGGTGATGGAAACGTGTCGCCAGATCCTGTGGGATTCCTGGCAGGCTTTGGACCATTTGACCAGCAGGACATCCCTACTGCACAAGATCCTAGCCTGAATAACACATTCGGCATCATGGATTCATATGTGGCGCAGCGTGATCTGGAGGGAAGGCAGGTTCTAGATTTCGACCAGCGCGTGGAGATTTACCGGAACCTCGATCGCTACTTCGCGCAACAGTTTTACATGGAAGTGTTGTATGCCCAGGCTGATGTAGCGTTGGTCAGGCCAACGCTCTGCAATTTCAAGCAGTGGCCATCGTTCTGGAACGACACCTGGAACAGCGCGGACTGGTATCTGGCGCCATCCTGCGCATGACGCCACCTTCCCGGACCACACAGCGACGCATGCGCGCTAATCCTTACGACTCTCGCGGTCGCCACAATCCGATGCGAGGGCCGCTATGAGGCAGCGTCTATTGGGTTCCGGTGTGTAGTTCAGGGATAGATAGCGCCACGTATGCCTCGTGTCGTGAGGTCGAGTCCCACCGGCCTAGCCCGACACGTCCGTAGAAAGGAACCGGTGGCCAGCGTACGGGCTGGCCACCGGATAATGTTGCGACTAGCGCGGCGCGCCCTGGCGCAGTTTCAGCGCGCGGTAGCGTGGCTGCCACATCATGGCGTCCACGCGCGCTTGAAGCGCTTCGGGGTCGAGCGGGCCGGCGACGCCCGCGCGCACGGCTTCGGCGCCGACGGCCAGCGCGACCGCGCGCGAGGCGGCGCGAACGTCCTCGACATGCGGGAAGAGCGGCTCATGGCGGTCCTGACGGCTGGGCGCCTTGGCGCTGAGGGCGCGCGCCGCCGCCAGGAACATGCCATCGGTGACGCGCCGCGCGCCGCTGGCCAGCACGCCCAACCCCACACCCGGGAAGATGAACATGTTGTTGCACTGCCCGATGCGAATGGAGCGGCCATCGCGCCTGACCTCAGGGAAGGGACTGCCCGTGGCGATGAGCGCGCAGCCATCGGTCCAATCCAAGAGGTCCTCAGGTGTGGCCTCGCTCTTCGTAGTCGGGTTGGAGAGGGGGAAGATCACCGGGCGCGCGACGTGACGCGCCATCTCACGCACTGCCGCCTCGCTAAACGCGCCTTTGCGCGCCGCTGTGCCGATCAGGATCGTCGGCCGGACATGGCGGACAACCTCCAGCAGGTCGAGCGGCTGGTCTGCGACGTCCGCAGACTCCCAGGCGGGCTGGGCGTAACGCGCCTTCTCGGCGTTGAGGTCTGTACGGGCGGTATGGACGAGGCCGTGACTATCCAGCAGCCATATGTGACTGCGCGCCTCCGCCGCGTCCACGCCCTCCTCCACCATCGCCATGACGAGCAGGTCCGCGACGCCAGTAGCCGCCGAACCGGCGCCGAGCATCACGATCCGCTGCTCACGCAGGGGAACGCCTGTCGCCTCCGCGGCAGCCAGCAATCCAGCCAGCGTCACCGCCGCTGTACCCTGAATGTCATCGTTGAAGGTGCAGAGTTGGTCGCGATAGCGGTCGAGCAGACGCCGGGCGTTGCTACGGGCAAAGTCTTCCCACTGTAGCATGGCGTCGGGATAGATATCGCGCACCGCTGCGACGAAAGCATCCAAGAAGGCGTCATATTCGGCGCCGCGCACTCGGGGATGGCGCCAGCCCAGGTAGAGCGGGTCGTTGAGAAGCTCTGGATTGTCCGTTCCCGTATCGAGGGTGATGGGCAGCGTCATCCCTGGCGCGATGCCGGCGCAGAGCGTGTAGAGCGCCAGCTTGCCAATGGGGATGAGCATGCCGCCCACGCCCAGGTCCCCCAGCCCCAGGATGCGCTCGCCATCGGTGACGACGATCACGCGCGGGTCGGGGACAGGCGCCGCGCGCAGGATGCGCTCGATCTCGCCACGCTGCTCGTATGAAATGAAGAGACCGTGTGGCCGGCGATAGATGTGGCTGAAGTTCTGGCAGGCCAGCCCGACGGTCGGTGTGTAGATGATGGGGCTCATCTCCGCAATATGCTGCTGCAGCAGGCGGAAGAAGAGCGTTTCGTTGCGGTCGTGGAGTCCCGCCAGATTAATGTAGCGTTCCAGATCATTGGACTTGACGCGGAAGCTATCGTAGGTGCGGACCAGTTGCTGCTCGATGGTCATGACGCCGGGCGGCAGGAGGCCGTGCAACTGAAAGGCGGCGCGCTCCTCATTGGAGAACGCGCTGCCTTTGTTGAGCCTGGGACTATTGAGAAGCGCGACGCCCGTGAGGTCCGTCTCGATGGGCTGGCTGCTGGGGTCGCCAGAGTAATGAGGTTGTGGAGCGTCTCTATCCGTCATACCGTCTCCCGTGTGCGCTGGGAGCGCAGAGGAGAGGGCGCGTCGCAGGATGACAGGATGGGCGCGTTCGCGGTCCTCATTTGCCCGCGCGATACCCTCAGCATACCACGGATGACGGCGAGCAGGCGGACCCGCTCTATTCTGGCGCCGCGCAGCGAACGGTTACGCCACGCGACGCACAGCGATTTCCTCTGGGAAGCGCATCGCCTCCGGCTCACCGGCCCAGAACAGACGCTTGAGCGCCTCGCCCGCGGCGAAGAGCAGGTGTTGCTCGATGGTCTCGCGACCCGAGGTATAGGCCTCGGAGCCACCATGCGCGCGGGTGGCGCGGAACCAGTCGCGGACGGGAGCGCCCTCCACTGGGCGAACGAGATAGCAGCGCATCTTCAGGGCGCCCTCTTCGTCCGGCGCGAAGACGCGCAGCTGCGGCGCGCCGCCCACCAGGTCGAGCCGGTAAAAGACGCCGTAATGCTCTCGCGAGGTCTGAAAGAGCGATAGCTCAGTTGGGGCGCCCTCTTCGCGCTCTTGCTCGTCGCCCCAATCATCGAGCCAGTTGTCGTGGTTCACTGGTCGCAGTCGCTCCTCCCGCTCACCGCCAGGCGCGCCAGGCGTCCGGGTCGCGCGCTCGACGCGCGCCTCCCCTCCGGCCATATCCGCCGCCTCCATCGTCACACCGAGTGAGCCTAGAATCTCGGCAAGCTGATCGTCCAGCGACATCGTCGCGCCCCTCTCTTCTTGGGTCATCCCGACTGGTCATCCGCCCCTCGGGTAGCATCCAATTATTCCACCCGCTCTACCCGCCAGCGGAAATGGCGCGAGGCGCCGGACCCCTCGGGAGCGCCATGATATACTGCCCGTCGAACGCGGAGGAGAAAGCATGTCACCGCCAGAGGCGGGCTGGGACGCGAAAGACTCAAACCGGGAGGGCGCGAGTGACATCTGAGGCGCGCGAGACCGCGAGCGCGACGGGCGACGCCCGCCACAGCGCCACCGCAGCGGACGGCGCGCCTACCCAGGGATGGGCGGCATGGCTGATAGACTGGGTGGCGCGAAAGCCACACGCCCCGCTGGGGCTGGCGCTGGGGCTGGCGGTCATCGCGCGGGTGGCGCTGGTCATCCGCGCGGGCGTAGTGATCGACGGCGACGAAGCGCTGGTTGGGATCCAGGCTGAGCGCATCCTGCATGGGCAGTTCCCAACCTACTTCTACGGCCAGAGCTACATGGGCAGCCTGGAAACGTATCTCATCGCGGGTGTCCTGTCTGTGAGTGGTCCAAGCGCATGGGCGCTGCGCACCGTCCCCATCGCGCTCTCCCTGGCGCTCGTCTATCTGACGTGGCGGCTGGCGCGGGCGCTTCTGCCCGGCGACGCCCGGACAACCCCACTGCTGGCGGGACTGGCAGCGATTGTCGCGGCTGTCCCACCCGTCTACGACGCAGTGACGGAGCTCCGCGCCTGGGGTGGCCAGATCGAGGTCTACGTCATTACCCTGGCGTTGCTACTGGCCACGATTGAGCTTGCTGGGCGGCTGCGCGCGGGCGCCGACGCATGGGAACTGGCGCGGCGCTGGGCGCTACTCGGATTCCTCGCTGGTCTGGGCTACTGGGTGAATCCCCTCATCAGTTACGCGCTGGTCGCGTGCGGGCTGTGGCTGGCCGCCTCGCTGACGCGACGGGTCAGGGCGACCGGGCGGGCGGGCGCCGTCGAAAGCGCGCAGGGCGCGCTGGCGGCGATCGGCGGCGCGGCGCTTGGCGGCCTGCCCGCCTGGGTGTACGCCCTGCGCGCCAGAGGGGCGAACATCGCCGTCTATCTGAGTCAGCCCGCTGTTACCGCGAACCAGACGCCCGCCGCCGCGCATGGCCGCGCCGCTCTCGCGCTGGCCATAACGCGGGCCTACGTCACCTGCTCCGCGCCTCGTGTGCTGGATGGCGCGCTACCCGGGGAAGGCGCGGTGTGGGCGCTGCTGCGGCTCCTGCTACTGGTAATCCCTCTCCTCGGCCTGGCGCTGGCGCTTTGGGTGACACTGGGCCAGCGCTTTGCGCGCGGCGCGCAGCTGGCGCGCGGCGCGCCGCGTCTGGGGTTGCCGCTGGCCTACGCCGCAGCGGTCAGCGCCATCTTTTGCCTGGGGACATCCGCTTGGCCTGCGCTCATCGGCGCCTGCGACCTGGACCTCGCGGGGCGCTATGCCGTGCCGTTGGCGCTCGTTGAGCCGTTTTTGCTTTTAGCGGTATTCAGCGCGCCGCAGGTCTGGGCGGCGCTCACCAGCGCAACGGGCGAGCGTGCGATGCGCGGCCTGTGGACCGCGGCGCTGGTCGCGCTGCTGGCGGGCGGAGCACTGCAGGGCATGACGTATGCGCTGGCGACCTCGCAGCGGACGTTCCAGTCGCCGTACTACCCGTATGGCATGCGTGACTCGCGCCAACTCATCGCGTATCTTCGCGCGCATCATATCCGCGCCGCCTGGTGTAACCACTGGATCGGCAATATTGTCACCTTTGAGATGGACGGGCAAACGGTCTGCGCCGATTATTATGATCAGGTCGCGCACCACGGCATCATCCGGCCGCCGGACTCGGTGGCGCGCGTGCGGGCGGCAGCCACGCCCAGTTTCGTCCTGAACCTCACCAGGCCAAATCCGCTACTGGCGCAGGAGCTTGCCACACAAGGAGTGCCGTATACCATCGCCATCCTGCCGCAGTCGGGCGTGACAGTTATAACACCCGCGCGCGCGGTGGACCCCGCCACGCTGCTACCTGGCCTGGCTGAAGACTATGGCACGAATCTTCATCAGTGACCGTTCGCGGTATAATCTATGTCGTATGGCGTAATTCGGACGCGAAGCCGGGGAACGCCCGGTGAAAGCGAGGCAAATAGATGACGATGGACCGCCAGGAGGCGATCGAGTTCCTTGTTGACCACTACCAGAACCCACGCAATCGTGGGCCGCTGCCCGACGCGCAGGTGCATCTGACAGGTGGTAACCCTGGCTGCGCCGATACAGTCGAGATGTATGCGCAGATCTCGCCTGATGGGCGGCTGGAGCATGTCTCCTTTGAAGGCTCAGGATGCACGATCAGCATGGCTGCGGCGTCCTATGTGACGGAACTCACCGAAGGCATGACGCTCGATGAGGTCGAGGCGCTGAGCTTCGAGACATTGATCGATGACCTGGGGCGCGAAGTGGTGATGACGCGCCCAACCTGCGCGACGGTCGCGCTCGGCACGCTCAAGAAGGGCGTCCACGAGTACCACATGAAGCGGCGCGCCCGGGAATCCTAGCGCGCGCCTGTTATATGTGACGCGGGCCATGCGCTCCGACCTCGGAGCGCATGGCCCGCCATTGCATCTGGAAACAGCGCGTCAACCCCAATTGAACGGGAGGCCGCCGTCGGACGGAGGATGCTGGCGGCCGGTATCGAGGCTCTGTGGGCGCGCTCCGGTAACACTCTGAATGAGTGGATCGATCAGTGTGCCGGAGGGTGCGGGCCAGAGCGGCGGACGCCCCGCGCGCCAGTCTTCCAGCGCGGCGGCCAGCCGGTACGCCTCCTGCCGCGCGCGCTCTAGCTCGAAGTTGGCCTGGTTGGCGGCCCCCAGCCGCTGGACGAACGTATTCATCTGCGCGCCGACGCTCCAAAGCGGATTTTGTTGCGGGATGTTGACCCGGACGTTATAGTCGCCGTTGGCGCTGCGCACAAAGGCCAATGAGAGCTGTTCCACGCCGTATTCAAGCGCGCGCTTCTGGTCCGCCACGATGCTCTCCAGATGCGCGACTTCCTCGGCGCGGTCAGCGCGGCGCACCTGGTCCTGCAGACCATGCACCCAGAGGAAGGCGACCGTGGCGATGATCACCTGCAACGCGACCGGCCGCGCAAGCATGCCGAGCGCGCCGATCTGCGCCAACTGGATCTTCATGTCGGGGGCGTAGCTCTGCAGGTTGAAGTCGAGAACGATTAGGATAATATTGACGGCGGCGACGATAAAGGCCGAGCCTGAGGAAAGGATCGAGGCGGCGACGACGATCGCGATCACGAGCAGGTCGTACGCTGGCAGGTCCACGAGTGGCAAGCCGCCTGGAGTTCCGGTGATCGCGCCGATGATCGCGCCAATGATCAGGACGATCAAAAGCACCCCCGCAGCGGTCGTCTGGCCGAAGCGGTTGAGGACGCCAGCGACGATGATGCCCAGAGCGGCCACGCTGATCGCCATCAGGGTCGTGGGGTCCGTAAGCCCCGCCGGAATGAGGATCAGATCCATCGCCAGCAGACCCAGCACGATCCAGGCGGTCAGCGTATTGCGCCGGGCGCGTTCGCGCTGGGCGATGGTCTCCTGGGGACTCTGCCAGGCATTGCTAGCCAATCGGAGCCAGAAGTTGGGACGCTTGCCTGGCAGGGGCAACGTCATGTTCGGATTATTTATGGTCTCGTATGATCTCATCCAGGCCACCTCACTCAATGCCTGCGGCGCGCCCGCGCCTGACCATCAGCAGTCGCGCTCGTCCGCGCGCTTGCTCCTTGCTGGCGTCGAACCGGCCGCACGCGCCCGATCACGGGCGCGAAGGCTGGCGCATCCAGGCCCCCGTTAGTATGCACATATCCCAGCTGAGCCGGGAACTCAAAGTCCAGCCCACGCGATGGGCAGCGCCACCTGCTTGAACCCATCTGGGCCGCTATCTTCTCGATAGCCAGGATACGCGAACGTCGCCGCGAAGCGCGGCGGACGCAGGGGCATGCGCTTGCGCAGGCGATTAAGTCCCTCTCGGATCTCCTGTGTCGAAGAGCGGCCAAGCGCTTCCTGCAACTCCGCATAGTAACTGGCGTCACGCCGCACATCCAATACCGAGATAGCGAACGGCCAGAATGCCCCCTCCGCCCGCGTCTCGCTGGTCCAAATCAACTGGCCACTTATCGCGCCACCCAGATTGTCACCGTAAATCGGCGCATCCTTGGCGTAGGCGACTGGAATACGATAATTGAAGAGCATGCGCCGCGCTTCGGCCGCCATGCACCCGATGATCGCCTCGACTCGGTTTGCGGGTTCAATCACAAACGCCGCCGCTGCGACAATTGTCTCCGCCACGGCGATATCTGTGACATCCCGCAAGAGCGGGCGCAAATCAGCGCGCTGGTTGCGCACCAGGCGCGAAATCTCGCGCACGCTCTCCACCGGAATTACGCGCAGTCCTGGATGCCGCATGTAGAGGTCGTCGTGTTCCGTCTCGACGGGGAAGATTGGCCGCTCCATCTCCGCCAGGGTGGGCGCTTCCGGAAACATCCACTGCGAGGCCAAAGCGCCTGCGTTCGCGCCATCACCGGCGCGGGTTGTGGCGTTTGCCACGCGGGCAAGATTGGCCAGAGCCCCGGAAGCGGTCTGAAGACTCAGATAGGAGGCGATAACACCTTCGGGCGTCGCGGCGAACACATGCGTGTCGGCCGCGTTGAGTAACCCCATGCCAGGGTCTTCGGTGACACCCCATCGCTCGACGAGATCGGCGCTGAAAAGATTCGCGAGCACGTACTGCTCGAGTCGGTAGCGTGAGAGCGCGGCGCGCTCCTCCGGTAGCAACGCGCCGTGCTCCGCGACCACCAGCGTCAGCCTTGAGCCGGGACGGGCGACGGCCCGCAGACGACCATTTTGCGCGAGGACACGGTCACGCTGAAATGGAGAGGAGGAGCCGGGCTTGCGTGTCTGCCTGGATATGCCTGGTTTGCCAGTGATGACCGTCAACGATTGCAGCGCAGCCTGGGAGGGCAGGTCGGGGAGCGTCGGACTCTCTTGCCTGTGGTCCGCTTGCGCGCGCGCCCTGAGACGGCGCCAGCGAGACACCAAGCCTGGCCAGCCATCTCGGGCGCCACGCCTATCCGGCACGCTAATCCTCTCCATGCGTACACTCTCTCCCTAACCTCGACCCACTACTTCCCTGGAGCAGACCGCGCGACAGCGCCCCGCGCATGCGCTTTGATGAAGCGCATGCGCGGGGGAAAACAAGCGCAATCGCGTCGCGTCTCATGCGATTCCATCGCATGGTCTCATGGGGCGGCTCTTCCGCACGCATTGGAGGGCGGCGCAACCTTGCACTGCCGCCAGTGTAGGGCGTCACGGCGGATATGTCAACGCAGGGCCGTACTGCCCGCGGCGACGATCATCGCCTCGTGATACGATTGTGGCGCGGGCAGCCGCGCAGTGTGTGACACTCTAGCAAGCCAAGCGTTGTGACTGGCGCGATCTGTGGGAAGCGCATGGACGCTCTCGGGATGATCATGGGTACTCACGGATGCGGTGTGACAGGAGGTCAGGAACGGATGCCCAAGCGGTGGACCTTTTTCCGGCGGACATACGCCCCACGCGTTGAGGAAATCTCGCCAGCCCCAGAGAACGCCCCAGAGCCAGTCGATGATGGGCCTTCCACCCTCGACCCGCTGGCCAGGCCGCTCCGCCTCACCTACAGCGACGCGCAAACAGCCGCCGACTGGCTGGCGGCGCTGGCGGACATTAGCGCCGTCTCCAGTTACAAGTCGCTGAGTTACGATCTGCTGGATCTCAAGCCTGGCGAGACTCTGGCCGACATTGGATGTGGCGTGGGCGATGACGCGCGGGCGCTGGCGGCGCGCGTGGCGCCTGATGGCGAGGTCATCGGTCTGGACGCGAGCCCGGAGATGATCGACCGGGCCAACGCCGCCGGGATACTCCCAGGGCTGCGCTTCGAGGTCGCCGACGCCGCCGCGTTGCCGCTCGCGGACGCAAGCTGCGACGCGGTGCGCGCCGACCGCATGCTCCAGCATCTCCAGGACCCGCTGCCTGCGCTGCGCGAGATGCGCCGCGTCCTCAAGCCCGGCGGCCGTCTGGTGGTCGTCGAGCCTGACTGGAAGACGATGGCGGTCTATCCTGGCTCCGCCTCCCCCGACGATGACCACGTCGCGCTGACGATCTTCGACTGGCAGGCGGCGCACATCAAGCGCCCGCTGATCGGCAGGCGGCTGCGCGCGTTGCTGGCGGAAGCGGGCTTCGAGCAGGTCGCCGTCAATCCGGTCGCCTACTCAACTACGCGCTTTGTCGAGGCCGATCTCGTCCTGGAACTTTCCGACGCAGTGGAACATGCGGCAGCCGACTGGCCAGAGCGCCTCTCCTCCGAGGACGCGCGCGACTGGCGGGCAGCGGCGCTCGCTGAGGACGCGGCGGGCCGCTTCTTCGCCAGCGCGCCGCTCTACTTCGGCCACGCGGTCGCGGGATAGCCCACCCACTTGAGGCGCCCCAGGGGTCCCAGTCGCGCTGCCGTATGCGGCGCCGCGGCCTATACTGGCGCAAGAGACGGGCCGCCACCCGCCGTTCCAGGCTCCGCGCTGTGACCCGCCGTGCGCGCCCGACGCTCTCTATATGTAGGCTTTAGGGCGAGAGCGACGGCCGCGCAGGGGCGTAATCGGCGCGTGTTTCCGGTTTCGGCCGGGCTCCGCGGATACCGGGGAATAGGGGGCGCTGGCCCTCCCTCAACTCTAGGCCTGTGAAGGGCGGGGCGCTATGCGCATTGTGCGGGTCGAACTCCAGAATATCAAAAGCTATCGCGACGCGGTGATTGACCTCCAGCGCGGCGTAACAGCGATCCGTGGCCACAACGGCGCCGGTAAGTCTACCCTGGTCGAGGCGATCGGCTGGGCGCTCTTCAATACCCTCCCCTACACGCAGGAGATGTTCGTTCGCGAGGGCGAGAAATTTGGCAAGGTCACCGTCCGCTTCATCTCGCCCAAGGACGACCGCGAGTACGAGGTCGTGCGCCGCTGCGGCAATGGCGCGACGTGGTGGGTTGTGGACCCAGAGACAGGAGTTCGCCACGACTCCGCCGCCGACATCCAGAGTTTCATTCGCGAGCAGTTTCAGATCGACGGCTCGATTACGCTCGCTGACCTCTTCAATAGCGCCATTGGTGTCCCACAAGGTTCGCTGACCGCGGATTTCCTCATGTCGCCCGCCAACCGCAAGAAGCGCTTCGACGCGCTGCTCCAGGTGGAGGATTATGCCACAGCGGCGAAGAACCTCAACGAGACGGTGAGTCACCTCAAGCAGAAGCGAGCTGGCCAGGACAAGGACATCGAGGGCCTGGAGCGCGATGTGGCGCAACTCGATGAGGCGCGAGCGCAGCTGGAAGATTTGCGTGTGAGCCTGCGCGCGCTGGAGGCGGAGCGCGACCGCTTCGAGCGGGAGGCGGAGCAGGTGGAGGCGCGACGGAACACGCTTCTACAGGCGCAGACTGAGGTGATGCGCCGCGAGGGCGCGGCGGCGGCGGCGGCCGCGGAACTCACCGGCGCGCGGCAGCGCCTGGCCAGCGCGGAGGCGCTGCTCACCGAAGCCCGTGACGCGGCGCGCGCTGTGGATGAGGCGCGTCAGGCCCACGAGCGCTACCTCAAGGCGGAGCGCGAGCAGGCGGCGGCGCGTCTGCGCCAGCGCGACCGCGACGACCTGCGCCAGCGCGAGGCGGCGGCGGCGGCCCGCCAGGCTGAAACTGAGGCCAGCGCGCGGCACACCCGCCAGCGTCTCACGGCTGTGGAGCAGGCGGAACGCGAAATCGTCGCCTTGCAAGGCGCTGTCACCCGCCAGGGAGAGCTGGAGCGCGGGCGCGACGCGGCCCGGCAGGATAGCGAGAAGCTGCGCGACGCGCGGGCGCGCGCCAGTCGCGGCGCGACGGCCCTGGCTGAGCTCAATACGAGCATCGAGAGCCGCCAGCGCGAGATCGCCGTGATCGAGGCGGCGCGCGCCAAGGCTGAAGCCCTCTCCGAGCGTAAACGCATGGTCGAAGAGCTCCAGGCGGCGGCGGCGGTGCGCCAGCAGCGTGAAGCCCGCCGGACAGCGATTGCGAGCGAGCGCAATGCGAACGCCAAGCGCCGCGAGGACGCCTCGCGCGACGCGACCAAGCTCGCGGAGAACGTGCGCAAGCTCGAGGGCGTGCGCACGCTGGTCGATCGCCTGCCCGCGCTCACCGAATCGGAGCGCGCCGCCAGTGAGGCAGTGGCCTCCGCCGAAGCGCGCATGGCGCAATCGCGCGTCTCGCGCGACCAGGCCGGGGCTGGCAATTGCCCATTCCTCGCCGAACCGTGCCTGAATATCCAGAAACGCGGCGAAAATAACCTGCGCGCCTACTTTGACAAGCGCATCGCCGATGAGGAGCGCGCGCTCGGGCCGCTACAGGAAAAACTGAAGGTCGCCCGCGCGCTGGCCGACGATGCGCGCATGAAGAAACTCCATCTCGAGCGGATGGAAGAGTTCCAGGGCCGGCTGACGAAAGCGCTGGAAGCCATCAAAGACTGCGACGATGCATCGGCGCGACTGGACACCGAAGAGGCGGAAATCGGCGCGGGCCTCAAGCGGGGAGGCGACGCGACAGCGCTGGCGAAAGCGCAGGCGGCGTTACAGGCCAGCGAGACGGCTGACCGGCGTCTGGCGACGCTAGCGAGTGTCCAGCGCGATCTGGCGGACAAGCGCGACCAGCGCGCTCGCGAGGCCGCGGAACATGCGCAACTGACATCGCTGGCGACCGCGCTGGCCGGCGCGCCAGAGGCGCTGCGCGCAGCTGAGGCGGAGCTTGCCGCGCTGGGCGACCCGCGCAAGACAGTCAACGGCCTATCGGCGCGGGCGGCCGAGCGCGGGGCGCTGGAAGACGCGCTAGCGAAGACCGAGCGGGAGCTTGCTGCCCTGAAGGCCGACCGCGCAGGCATCACCGCATCGCTCGCGCCCTACGCCAACCTGGACGCTGAGCTCACCATGCTCGATGCGGAGCTCAGCCGGACGCGCGCCGCGCATACCCGTTTCGTCCAGAACGAGAACGCCGCCGCCCTGCTGCCCGCGCGCGGCGCCGAATGCGAGGAGGCGAAGCGCTCGTATGCCACCGCGGAGGCGTCGGATGGTAAGGCCCGTGAAGCGCTGGCAGCGGCGCGCAAGCGCTTCGACGCCAGCGAGCTGGCGAGGGTCAGCGAGCGGGCGACGGCGCTCAGCGACGCCCGCGGCGAGAACCGGCAGCGGCTGCAAGGAACGCGAACTACGATTGAAGCGCTCGAGGAGCGGCTGCGGGTCGGGCAGGCGCGCGTCGCCGCGCTGGACGCCGCCCGGGTGGAGCGTGACAAGCTTGCGGCGATGGAGACAACGCTCCAGCAGTTCCGCGAACTGCTGCGGGAGGCCGGGCCACAGGTGACACGCGCGCTGCTCAGCCGCATCTCATCCCAGGCCAACGCGATATTTGGCGATATCATGGGCGACCGCGCCGGCGTCCTGGCGTGGGAGAACGAGTACGAGATCACGCTGCGCCGCGACGGGGCCACGCGCACATTCGCACAGCTGAGCGGCGGCGAGCAGATGACAGCGGCGCTGGCCGTGCGGCTCGCGCTGCTCCGCCAGCTGACGCGGCTGGACATGGCGTTCTTCGATGAGCCGACCCAGAACATGGACGGCGAGCGGCGCAGCGCGCTTGCTGAACAGCTACGTCGCGTGCGTGGGTTCGAGCAGTTGATCGTCATTAGTCACGACGATACATTCGAACAGGGACTGGACGGTGTGATCCATCTGGAGAAGCGTGATGGCGCCACGCGCGTCGCGGAGGGCGAGGACGTCTACGCCACGGAATCACCGCTCGAGGACGATCTCAGCGCGCTTGCCCTCTAGGACATTGGGTGGACCTCCGAAAGGCGTCGCATATACTGTAGCGCGTGCGCAGGTTTGACAAGACGCGCAGGATCGAAGGAGAAGGACATAGATGGGCCACCAATGGGATGAGCCGGCGGGCGACTCCACGCTCCCGCAGGCCGCCGTCCAGCCTGGGACGGAACCCGCGCCTACAGTCGTTGATGGTCGCGTGACACATATCTCAGAGCGCCCGCCCCTCCCACCGGCAGGTGGCTATCTGCCTCCGGCGAATTGGGGTATGTACGCGCCGTCACCCTATGGCGGGTACGCCAGCCTGCCGCAGCAGCCCGAACGCGAGCCCTCCGCTCTGTCCCAGCCCTTCCCCATTTGGCTAACGATCGCTGCTCCACTGGTCATGCTGCTGACGCTGGCGATGGCGTTTGGCGCGGAAGTCTTCCTGCTGGGCGCCGACTGGGCGACAGGCGCTCTGGCCGCGGCGCTGGCCGCCTTCGCGCTGGCGGTCGTGACGGTGATCGTCCTGGCCGTCCGCCTGATCGCTGGGCGGCGCTCCGGCGGCACGGTGGCGCTCTCGGCCGTGCTGGCGCTGGCGCTCGTAGCGGCTGGCGTCGGGGGCATCACGCAGCTGAATCCGCTGCGCCACGCGCAGGCCGGGCAATTTGAGGCCGCGCGCCAGTGGCAGCCGGCGATTGATGAATACGCCCAGTCGGGCGAGTCCGCCCCCAACGCGCCCGACATCGCCCGCATCTACACCGAGTGGGGCGAGTCGCTGGGCCAAAGCAAAGATTACGCTGGTGCGGCTGAGAAGCTGACAACGGTTGTCCAGACCTACGCCCAGAGCGGCTCCGAGGTCGCCCGAGCCCAGGCGGACCTCTACAACACCTATGTCGGCTGGATCAGCACGGGCGCGACGAACGTTCCCTTTCAGCAGGCGATCAATTTCCTGACATCCTACGCGACAAATCCCGTCTGCGACGCGTCCTGCCAGCAAAGTATCTCGGGCGTCTCAGCTGAGGCCCATTACCAGTATGGCCAGCAATTGTTGCAGGCGAATCAGTATAAGCAGGCGATTACCGAGCTGGAGCTGGTGCAGACCCAGTACCCTACGACACAGTACGTTCCCCAGGCGCACGCGGCCGCCGCGCAGGCCTACCTCGCGCTCGCCCAGCAAACGCTCTCCCAGGATTGCGCCAGCGCAGTGCCGCTTTATCAGACACTCGCCAAGAACTACGGTGACACTGATCAGGGTAAGCAGGCGAAGAAAAAGCTCGGCGCGCCCGTCCAGGTGACGGGTGTCGTCTCCGGGGCGCCCAAGAGCCCTCCAGTCACCATCTATCTCTCTCGGCATGTCGCGCCGAGCCGCTACTACGCGTCTGGTGAGTACAAGGTCAAGCTGAGCTCGTCGGGGACCTTCAGTTTCCCTGCGGTGACGCCGGGTGTCTACTACCCAACCGGGCTGCAGACGACCTCTACGCAGATCATCTACTCCTATTGGCCGGGGAATCCCGCGTACTCGGTGACCGTCGGCCCGCTGTGCGCCTTCCAGATCCCCGCGCTGAACTGGTAGGGCAGCGGAGCGCGGCCTGCGCGGAGGCGGCCTGCCGCAAGCGAGGCTCAGCTCCGAGGGGCGCGTGACAACCGAGGTCATGAGCTAGCGCCGTGACGCTTGCGCGGCGCTCGTCTCTCAGCCCGCGCCGTTCATCCTCGCGAAAGGCGGACGCGATGTTGCACACAGGCAAGACGCTGGAGGAGCTTCACCGCCAGCGCGAGCGACTGCTGAGCTATCAGGCGCGACATGGCGACGGGCTGGAGGCCTACCGCCAGGCGCTGGCCGCGCTCCGCGACCGCTATCCCAGCGCGGCGGCGCTGACGTCCGCCCAGGCCAGGCGCGCGGCGCAAGCCGAGGCCGCGGGCGACATGCATTCTCCCGGCGCGCGCCCAACAGCGGAGTATGACCATTGGATCGCCACGGGAATGGCCGGCGCCCCAAATATCCCCTTCGCCCGGCGCTTCACCTCGCATGAGGACGCGCGCGCCTGGGCCGAGCGGCTGCGCGGTGTGACGACGTTCGCCGTGGACGGCAGCCAGCTGCCGCCCTGGCGCGACGCCTCACTACCCGTGGCGCTGGCGCAGGCGGGACTCTTCGAGAATCCGCACAACCCGCCGCAGCCGTATGTCAAGGACATCACCGTGCGCCTGATCACGCCCGAGGAGCTGGCGGGTGACGATCCCGAGACCAGCGACGCGCGCGCGGCGGAAGATACGGGCTACTCCAGCCGCTTCGTGCAATTACGGCGCTTTGAGCTGGAAGTGGAGACCATCGTCACGCGGATGGAACACCACCGCGCGCGACGGGCGGAGCTGGAAGCAGCGGGCCTGGCGCCGCCGCTCGTCATCGCTTTCTATGATGGCAGCCTGATAGTCTCGTTTGCGCTCAAGGCGCCGCCACCCTATCGCGAGCGCTACGTCGCCGCGGCGCGGCGGCTGCTGGACGACTCGGCGCGCTGCCGCGTCCCGCTGGTCGCCTATATCGACACCAGTTATGCCCGCGACATCCTGGCGATGCTGCGCGGGCTGGCGGAACCAGGAGCATTGCCCGAGACGCGGGGGCTAAGCGATGCGGCGCTCTGGCGCGGCGCGCTCGCGTGGGGTGACCGCACACCGGCGTTCCTCTCCGCGCGCTATGATCTGGCGCGTATGGGCTATAGCGATGGCGATGACGATGCCGATAATGAAGCTGGAAGTGGCGCACAGATTGGCTTTGTCTATCTCCAGGCGGCGCTCGACCGCCCACCCGCGCGGCTGGAGTTCCCGCGCTGGCTGCTCGACGCTGGCCTGCTCGATCAGGTGATGGATGCCGTGCGGGCCGAGATCATCGCTGGAACTGGCTACCCGTACCCAATCGAGGCGGCGGACGCCGTCGCTGTCATCAACGCCCACGACCGCGCCGCCTTCTACCAACTCTTCCAGGAATTCTCCAGCCGCGAGGGGCTGACGCTCAGCTTCTCGCGCAAGGCGCTGAGCAAGAGCCGCCGGCGAGTCTAGAGGCATGGCGGCGAGGAGGTGTTGCGATGGGTGTCTGGGGCGTGGGTCTGTTTCAGGATGATGTGGCAGTGGACACGCGCAACGCATTCGATGACGCGCTGGCGCGCGGACTGCAACCCGGCCAGGCGGCGGACATGCTGCTCGCCAATCCCCCCAGGCCGCTCGACGATGCGGACGATGGGCCGGTCATCCGGCTGGCGCTGGCGGCGCTGCTGCTGCGTGAAGGCGCGCTGCGCAACGATGTGCGCGACGAGGCGGCGCGCGCCATCGCGTCACGGGCGGCATATGCGCGCTGGGAGGAAGCGCCAAATGCGATGCGCATGGCGCGTGAGCGTGTCCTGGAACGATTCAGCGCGCTCCTGACGGCCGGAGCCGCGACGCCAGATAAGCTCCAGGCGGTGACAGAGCCGCAGTTTCGTCGTGGCGGACAGTCGTAATGCGGCGGCCCAGCCCGACGTCACTTGCTCGCCGCGCCCAGGGTTCGCCTATCGTTGATGCGAAGCGGTACGCCCGCCCGCCGCTAGCGTATCAGGGTCGTAGCGACGCCCGGCTCCAGTGGGTGGAGGCGGCCGGCAAGCCCGGCGGCTGCGAAAGCGGCCATGATATCCGCCTGACTCTGGGTGAAGTGCGCCCAGCCCTCGTGGTGGATCGGAACGATGGTCGCATGCGCGAACGCGCGGGCGGTCGCTACCGCGTCATCCGCCGTCATCGTCAGGCTGATAGGGCCACGCGTCTGCGCCGCGCCGGTGAATGCCAAGATGAGGCTAACGTCGAAGCGCCGCGCCACCTCCTCCACGCCCTCATACCAGACCGTGTCGCCGGTGATGTAGATCGCGTGGTCGGGCCGCTCATCGAAGGTCAGGACGAAGCCGATGACATCGCCAGTGATCCGCTCGAATCCTTCCGGTCCGTGGCGCGCGGGTGTCGCCGTCACATGAACCGTCGCGCCCACCGGGCTGGCGAGATCATGCGTCTCCCATAGCGCTAGCCCCTCCACGCCACCATGCGTCGCCGCCAGCCGCTCAGCGCCCACGCGCGTCGTCAGGACATGACGCGCATTGCCGAGAAACGCGCGCCCAGCCGGGTCGAGGTTGTCGGCGTGCTGGTCGTGGCTGAGCAGCACAGCGTCCACCACGCCGACCTCGTCCGCCGTGCGCGCCGGACCGGTCAGCTTGGTCAGCGTTACCGCTCCGGAGAGATAGTCCGCGGGAGGGCTGAACGTGGGGTCGGTGAGCAGCCGCAGCCCGGCGACCTCGATCAGCGCGGTTGGGCCACCAATCAGCGTCACAGTCACGGTATCATGAGGCATGGAATCGTCCTTTCGCTGGACTCTGGGCGCTATCAACTTCGCGTGCTCTTCACTCTCATCATAGCCCCTTCGCCGCGGGGAGGCGCCAACATGATCGTACCCGTTCATATCGCCATCGTGCGCGCCGCGCTGGGAGAGACGCTGGCGCCGGAAGCGCTGGCGGTCGTAGCGCGGGCCAACGCGCGCTGCGATATCTATCAATGGCAGGCGGAACGGCATTTCGACAGCGCGCGGGACACGGCCGAGCTTGGCGCGCTCTGGTCACGCGGTCTTCGCCGCTACCTCACGCTGGCGGTAGAGCGCGCAGCGCCCGCTGGCGCAGCCGGAGACACACCACGCGACCAGCATGGCGCGCTGCGCGCGCTGGGCATGGCTTCGCACGCGCTGGCCGACTTCTACGCCCATACTAACTGGGTCGAGATCTACGGCGCCGATGCGCCCCCTGCCCCGCTGCTGGGCGCGCGGTGGCCCGCGGAAGCGTTGCCCGCCGGTCTCGCCAGTGGCTACTTCTCGCTGCGCTACGGTATCCGTGGCTGCCCCCTGCGGGATGGCGTCTGTGTCCCGCCCGAAAGCTACCGTTACTGTCATGAGACGCTGAACAAGGACGCGCCAACCCGCGGCCACGGCGCGGACCCCATGACGCCTGGAGGCCCAACCTACCACGCCGTCGCCGTACGGCTCGCGAAGGACGCCACCCGCGCGTTGTGGGCCGCGCTGAAGGCGGAAGCCGCCGCCGCTGCAGGTGATGAGTCGCGGGCGCGCCAGGCGCTGGCGCGTCTCGCTAGAACATCTGTCTAGAACAAGTTTTCCACAATAAGGCCTGCTTATCCACGCGAATTGGCTAGTTATCCACCACTGATGGTTCTCTCACTGACGCATTGTTAGAACAAGTTTTCCACAATCGGGGCGCTTTATCCACGCCGATGGCGCGGTTATCCACCGCGAAGCCGCGACCCGTGACCGTTGGTGGAATGCTGGCCTGCGCGCGGGGAGACTAGGTGTATAATAGCCTTATGGCATTCGCGCGGGACGCTGGCTCCGCCCCCAACCCGCCCCGCGAGGCCGCGCCGCGTGCGCGGGTCAGGGACGTGCGATTGGGGCGCCTCATAGGACCGAAAGTAATCAGAGATGAATCGCATGTCGTATCGCGGCGGCGGCCAGGGCGGGCAAGCCATCGTCCCCGGCGGCGTCCTGGGCAAAGCGCGCTACGCGCTGGCGCTCGGGCGCCCTGACGAGGCTGAGCGCGTTGTGCGCAAGCGCCTGGAGCAGAACCCCAACGATGTCGCCGCACGCGTTCTGCTCTCACAGACGCTGCTGCAGATGCGCCGCACGCAGGAGGCTGTAACAGAGGCCCGCAAGGCGGTCCGCGCCAATCCCAAGGACCCCGACGCCCAGCTCGCGCTTTCCAGCGCGCTGCTCCAGACGGCGCGCTTCAGCGTTCCCGAGGAGGCTCGGACGGCGGCCGAGCGCGCTGTGCATCTGGCCCCGAAGCTGGCGCGAGCGCGTGTCCAGCTTGCCGAGATCTACGTCGCGGACAAGAAGGACGCCCAGGCGGTCGCCACGGCGGACGAGGCGATCAAGCTGGAGCCGCGCGGCCCAGCAGGCTATTTCATCAAGGCGATGGCGCTCAACGCGCAAAAAGACTTCCAGGGCGCGGCGCAGGCCGCTGAGTCCGCGATCCGCTTCGACCGTGACCACCAGTTGCCGCAGGCGGAATACATCCGCGCGACCTCACTGGTCGAGCTCAAGCGTTACGACGACGCGCTGACCGCCCTGGGCGCCGCGGAGCGTGGCAACCCACTGCTGGGCGGCGCGCAAGCCGATATGCTGCGGGGACGTATCTATTTCCGCCAGCGCAAGTTCGGCGACTCCTACCAGGCGAATCTCGCGGCGCAGCGCAAAGGCGGCCGCGCGGGCATCTTCGCCACGCCACTCGCCGCGCTGAACATGGTCTTCACTGGCCTCTTCGGGGACCGCGGGCAGTGGGCGCTCCTGATCGCCCTCGCGGTGATCGTGGTCGCTATCCTGTATGGCGTCTCGTTGATTCCGGTCGCCGGACAGTGGATCTCGACGGTGCTGATCATCGCGTTGATGCTGACCCTGTCGCTGACGACCGTGCGCCAGTTCAACGGGACGCTCCTGCCAGCCAACCGCGGGCAGTGGCCGCTTGCCATCCCCCTGATCGCCGCCGTGTTCATCATCGCCGGCGTAGCCGCGCTCTACCTGGCCCGGCTCATCGAGGGATTGTTCACGCGCGGCCCGTTGCTGTTGACGCCCACAAATGTGACAATCGCGGGCGTGGTCGGCGCGATCCTGGCCGCCGTCGCGGCCTGGGGCTGGCCACAGTTGATGGGGCGCTTCGGCGGCGGACGCGCTTCGGCGTAGTCATCGCGGGATGCGTAGCGAAACGGGCGGGTCACGCAAGAGTGGCCCGCCTGTTTCGTGTATAGGCCCGCGAACCCCATCCGACCTTGGGCCACAGTCCCTTCCGCGGCGAAGGAAATCCGCGAAGGGAGCGCGTTGGGGCGCGATAGTTGTCCTTAGCGAGATACGCTCGCAGACCATCTTCCCTGCCTTTCGTAGAAGGAAATGTGAATCATGCGGCCGGCGCCACTATTGACAACACCTTACTGGCTGGCTATGCTCGCTTACAAGCAATCACCCAGCGGCAGACACCAGGGGCAGATGTGGTAGGGAGGGCGATCACATGGAAGAACACGCGGAGCAATCTGCGGAAATTCCAAAACATCACGACTTCTTCGACGTGTACCGGATGGCGATAGAAGATCTGCACGCCGCGAAGGATCTGGGCCAAAAGATCGACAGCTTCTACGTCACCATCGTGACACTGCTGCTCACCGCCGACGCCTACGAAATCGCCACAACCCGGTTCGACATCTGGACGCCAACCGCCGCGACGATTGGCGTGGCGCTGATCGGCCTCGCGGTGACGGCGCGCTGGCGACAAGGCGCGGGCAATCTCTACCAGATTGTGCGCAATCGCTACGCCTGGCTGCGCGAGGCGGAAGACCCGGAAAAGCATCCCGAGATGGCCCACCTGCGCGTCGACATTTTTACCCAGGAGTACAACGCCGTCTATCTGTCACAGAAACGGCGCGGCGCGACACGGACCGCCAGCCGCCAGCGCTCGCCGTTGCAGGATATCGGTGTCTCGATCTTCTACAATCGCACGGTCTTCCTGCAAAACCTCTGCATGACTGTATTCCTCGCCATCCCCGCCATCATCGGCGCCGCCACATACCTCAATCTCAACCCATCGCTGCTGCATGCTATCGCGCGCGCCCTTCCCTGAGCGAGAAGCGCCACGCCATGACTCTTGTGCTAACCCATGCGGCTGCTAGATTGACCGTTTGTTCGCGCCGTCCGTAGAATGGGACATCCGACCGGCACTGACGGTTGACAGCCCGCCGCATGGTCGCGGCGATGGGTGGAGGGTGAGGCGATGAGCAGAGCGGCAGCTACGCGTGGGCGTGGCGCGTCTCCGGCGAATAGCGCGCCCGAAGCCGAGCCCCAGCCCATACAGGCGCCACTCCCTTTGGGCGCGCAGGAGCCCGAGCCGGAGCTGCGGCCCTACACCGTCCATCTGCCGGGTTTCGATGGCCCAATGGACCTGCTACTCACGCTCATCGAGCGCAACCAACTGGAAATCACCAGTATCTCGCTGGTCGCTGTCACCGACCAGTTCGTGGCCTACCTTCGCACATGGGACGCGCCGCCAATGCCGCGACTGGCGGAATTTGTCGCCATGGCGGCCCGGCTGTTGCTGATCAAGTCACGCAGTCTGTTGCCGCGGCAGCCGAAACTGACAGAGGACGACGAGAGCGATCCGCTGGACGACGCCGAGGTCCTGGCGCAGCGCCTGCGCGAGTACCAGTTGGCGCGCGAGATCGCGCGGGCCCTGCGGGCGCGGGAGTTGGCAGGGCTGCAGTCCTTCACCCGCGCGGCGCGGCTGGTGGACCCCGATCTCGTGTTGACGTGGGCGCCACCAAAACTGGTCGGGCTCAATGTCAACGCCCTGGCGCTGGTCTTCAAGCGTGTGCTGACCGAGCAGCAGTTCTCGCAGCCTGAGCAGTTGCCGCTGCCACTGGTGACGGTCGCCGAGAAGATCGAGGAGGTCGAGTCGCTGCTGGCTGAGCGCGGGCGCGTGACACTCGAAGAAGCGCTGCGCACCGCAGCCTCGCGCTTCGCCGTCGTCGTCACGTTCCTCGCCGTGCTGGAGCTCTGGCACCAGGCGCGACTGGAGGTGACCCAGGAAACGCTCTTCGGAGCCGTGGAGATCGTTCCGGGGCCACGCTCACGCCTGCGCGCGAGCGAGAGCGGCGGGGAGGAAGCGGCAAGCGCGCCCGCTATCAGCGAGTTCGACCCGACGCCACCACCACCACCCACGCCGCGCGTCCGCCGCGAGCGCGCCCTGTCCTAATGTCCCAACAATCACACAATCTACGACGCCCACTCAGTGATTGTTGACTTTATCAGTCATGTTCACATTGACGCGCCACGGCGCGCGCCGTATGCTGTGGACGCGACGCGGCTCCTGCTGGGCGCAATGGCGCATCCACAGCGGCTGCGTCGACAGTACTGGAAGAATGATCGATGCGACTGACCATGAAGAGCGACTACGGGCTGCGGGCGATGATTGACCTTGCCGCCCGCTATGGTAAAGGGCCGATCCCGAGCGCCGCCATCGCGCGCCGCCAGCTCGTCCCCGAGCATTTCCTTGATCAGACACTCATCACACTGCGCCGGGCGGGCCTGGTGAAAAGCCAGCGCGGACCGCAAGGCGGCCACAGCCTCGCCAAGCCGCCGTCGCAAATCTCGATGCTCGACGTCCTCAGCGCGCTGGAGGGCGCGCCCGCGACGCTGGAATGCGTGCCGCAGCCGGCGAGCTGCGCGCTCGCGCCCGGCTGTGGCATGCGCGACATCTGGACGCAAATCGACGCCTTCGCCCACAACCTGCTGGCAGCCACGACCCTCGAGACGCTCGCCTCGCGCCATCAGCCCGCCCACACCGACGGCGTGGAGATGTACTACATCTAACCAGGGTTATGCCGCTCACCTGTTCGCGGCCGCGCAAGGCCGCCGCGGCTCAGCCTGTCAGGCGCGGTGGGTGGCCGGCGTCGCGACACGCGCGCCGTCTTCCGCATCCCAGAGTGTCGCCGCGGCGCCGCCGGTGGGCAGCGTAGACTCGACGACACGGCCCTCCTCCATGCGCAGCGTGTAGTCGAAGTCGCGGGGGTCAATGACCTGGCTGTGCGAGATCAGGAAAATCTGGGGGAACGACTCGGCGATCGCCCCAGTTGTCAGCGCACGCGCCAGCGCACGCGAGCGCTCGGCGTCGAAGGCGCTCAGCGGCTCATCAAGGAAGATAAAGCCCGGCGTCGCGCCACGCCCACGCGGCAACGTCGCCAGAGCGAACGCCAGCCGCAGCGCCAGCGAGGCCTGATCACGCGCGCCGCCAGAGAACAGATTCTTGCGCACGTAACGCCCCGCCACGTCGTCCCACATGCGAATCGTCAAGTCTACGCCGCCATGCGCCGCCTGCGCGTCATCACGGGTCAAGGAGACATCGCGGTAGCGGCCAAGCGTCAGCGCCGGGAGAATCGCGCGCATGTAGGCCTCGGTCTCTGGCAGTGCCCGACGGATGACCCGCGCGCGGGTCTCGGAGGCCAGCCGCGCCGCCAGATCGCGCTGGCGTATCTCGCGCTCAGCCGCGTCTAGCTCAGCGCTGAGCGCATCAGTGTCCAGCTCGTCGTCACGCACATGCGCGTCTCGCGCACGCTCGGCGCTGTCTTGCTTGGCGTGATAGGCCTCGCGGTCCGCCGCGTCACGCTCGACGCGCAGCGCGGCCATCTCGGCGGTATCGAGCGTGGGCGCGCCGCCGAGAGGCGACCAGCGCGCGACCAGCGCAGGCAGCGGCTCATCACCGTCCGCCGGGACGCCGAAGGTACCCAGCGCCTCGCGGATCGTCGTGATATAGAGCGCCTGCTTGCTCGTCGCTGTTTCCCGCAGCGATGCGATGCTCTCCAGTTCCGCGCCAATCGCGCCGTCACGGGCGCGCAGTCCGGGTTCGTCCTGCGTGGACAGGCGCTCGGCGATCAGCGCGCCCAGCGTTTCCTGCCGCTCTTCCAGATCGGAGATGGACGCTTTGCGCGCCAGCGGCTGTGTCACATCGAAGGCCGCCGCGCGCATGTCGGCGCCAATCGCGGCCAGCGCGGTGGCCCATTCATCGCGAGAGTTGGCGACCAGCAGGCGCGTATTATCCAATTGCTCGGTGACCATGCCCGCGTCACCCGCCTGATCCATGAGGGAGTGGACGACCGTTTCCGCGGCGCCACGCGCCGCCGCCAGACCCGAGAGATCCGCGGGCGCGCCGAGACGCTCACTCTCAGCGGCGATCTCCGCTAGGTCGTTCTCGATCCCATCCAACTGACCGGTGGTCAGCGGCCCACCGCTGACGCCCTCCTGGGCCTGTGTGCGCGCCCAATCATCCCGCGCCTGCTGCAACTCCGCGGCGGCGCTCTCCTCATTGAAACGCGCGCGCGCGGCATGGGACTCTATCTCGTTGACTGTGCGCTCAAGCTCAAGGACATCACCATGGTCTGGCAGCGCGGCCAGCCGCTGGCGTCCCTCCTGCGCCGTCTCTGGAATCGGCTCGCCGAGCGCGCGCAGCCTGGTCTCGTATTTGTCGAGATTGGCGCCACCGAGCCGGCGTGTCAGATTGACCTCAGCCAGCATGGTGGTTATCTCGCGTTCGATCTCGCCGACGCGCCACTGCCGCTGGCGTTGCTCGGTCATCCACCGCCGCCACGGATAGCCCGTCAGCATCAGGGCGACCACGCCCGCCAGCGCAAGCAGCCAGAACCAGCCGCTATGAAGCGTCAGGGCCAGCAGCGCGCCCAGCACAGCGACGCCGCCTGAGCTAGCGGTCGCGATCATCCAAACGCGCGCATCGGCCTGCGCGGCTGCGGCGCCCACGACCAGCCCATCGCGGTCCGTGCGCAACGCGGCCAGCCGCTCATCACCACCCGCGCGCAGGTCAAGCGCCTCGCGCGACTCAACCCAACCGCCCAACAGGTCGCGCAGACGGGCCTGGCGTAGCGTGTCACGGGCGGCGGCCTGCGCGCGCTCGGCGCTCATGGTGGCCGCCCGCTGCTCCGCGAGCCCCTCCTCTGCGCGGCGGATACGGCGCGACGCCTCTAGCGCGACGGTAAGCCGGCGCTGATGATCGAGCGCGAGCGCGAGCCGCTGCTCCAGCGCGCTGATCTCGGCCAGACGGCGGCGGGCCTCGGGCAGGCGCTCCGCGCCGGTGAGACCGGATAGCCGCGCGACGAGGCTCTCCTCTTCGCGCTGCGCCGTCACCGCTGACCAGCGCAGCGCGCCCACGGCCACTAACCGCCGCTCCAGCGCGTTGACGCTATCCAGCCCGGCCAATTGCGCCTGTAAGCGCGCGCGCTCTTCCAGCAGCGCCGCCTCGCGACGGTCAAGTGAGGCGCGCTCCTCCGCCAGCCGGTCGCGCCGGGTGATCGAAGAGCGGAGCTCTGCCGCGCGCACCCGCGCTTCGACATCGCTCGCGCGCGCATCCGCCTCGCGCGCCGCCTCGCGCCGCTGCGCGACCACCAGGCGCGCGCGCAGCGATTCAGCCCGCTCGCGCAGCTCCTGCGGCGGCGCAACCAGGCGCTCCGCGAGTGACAACCGCTCAAGGCCGAGCAGGCGCGAGATAGCCTTGTCGCGGCTCTCGCGCGGCAAGACCTCGATGCGCTCCAGCGCCTTCTGCTCCATGAAGAGCGAGTTGCGGAACGTGTCGTAGTCAATGCCGCGCAGCTCCTCCTCGACGCGCGCGGTGACGGCGCTAACGGCGTGAATGCGCTCCTCTGGAGCGCCGGGGCGTCGCACGGCCAGCGCCGCTTCGGAAGTGACCGCGCCCGTGCGCCCGCGAGTGAGTGTCCGTGTGACCTCCAGTTCAGTTCCCTCAGCGACCAGCGTGAGGGAGACGCGGGCCTGCGGGCGATCATGCGGGATCAGCGCGATGAGCGCGGGGCGGCTCTCCTCGCCAACCAGCGCGCGACCATAGAGCGCAAAGTAGATCGCCTCGAAGAGCGTCGACTTGCCGGACTCGTTGGGGCCCTCGATCAGGGTGGAGCCGCGGCGGGCGAAGCTCAGGTCAATCCCGCGCAGGCTTTTGAGCGCCTCGACGCGCAAGCGTTTGACAACGATCATCGCGCTACACCGCCTCCCCATTCAAACCCTCAAGGCCATCCAGACCATGCGCGCCGTCCAGCGTGTCCGGATTCGCGTCACCCTCCTGTGACCCGCTCATGCCCTCGATGCCGTCTAACTCGCGCAGACGCGCCATGAGCAGGTCGCGCGCTGCGGCGGTATCGTCCTCGCTCGGCGCGCTCGCGTCACCCGCCGCGCCGCGCGCCAGCAGATCATCCACCGTCAGCCGCAGCATCTCCACCAGCGAGCGCGGCTCGCCCGTCTCAGCGAACACGGGCAGAATAATGGCTGGGTCCGAGATCGTCATGCCCGACGTATCCACGTCGAGCGAGAAGAAGCGCTGCTGGCCCATGAGAATGACCTCACGCAGCGCAAGCTGGTGGTAGCGCTCGCGTGTCGCTTCGCCGGTCAACCGCAGCCGCGCCATAGTCTCCGGACTGGCGTGCGGTTCCAGCGCGGCGCGAATGACCTCCAGCGGATTGGCGGGCGCATCATCCTGTGGCCAGAGGTCGCGCACGCTCAGCGACACATCGACGCGCCGCTGCGGCTCGGTGCGGATATGCTCGATCTTGCGAGCGCCACCTGACCCAAGCTCGATCCAGACGAAGCCCGGCGCGCCCGCACTCGCGCCGAACTCCATACGCTCCGTCGCGCCGATGACGGCGACCTCGCGCTTGCCCATGCGCTGCCGGGCGTAGCGATGGATATGCCCCGCGAGGACTGTCTGGAACGCATTGGGCAGCGCGTCCAGGCTGGCGAGTGTCACGATGCGCTCGCCCTCTGACGGGCGCGCCAGCCCCTCGATGGCCGCGTGCAAGACCAGCACACTGGTGTCCGCCGCCTCCAACGCGCCACCTGAATCATCAAGCGTGGCGGTCGCCAGCGGATCGGAGCCGAGCGCGGCGACGGGGTTATTGGAGAGCCCCACCACCGCGACCCGCAGGCCGCGCAGCGTCAACAAGCGTGGCCGCAGGACGTCGCATGAGGCGAAGAAGTGGAAGCCGTCCAGGGCGGCGTAGACCTGCTGGGGAGCCTCGCCGCCGTGCTCTGTGCTCTGGCGTGGGGTATCGTGGTTGCCGCCGATGGCGACGCTGACAATCCCCGCCTGGCGCAGCCGAGCCAGCTGGGCGGCAACGTAAGCGCGATCCAGGTTGCTTGGCGCGGGCGTATCGAACAGATCGCCCGTGTTGATGAAGAGTGAAGCGTCGTGGGCGATCGCATAGTCAACGGCGGCCTGGAAGCCCCGGCGCAGCCATTCACGCCGCGCCGCTCGACGCTGGGGCGAGAGACGCGGCAGCGCGGGCGAAAGGTGATTGTCGCCCGCGACGACCACCCCGACTACGCCGGATGCCACATGATGTCCGTTCCCCGATGGCGCATCTTCCATAGTACGCTCCCCAAGCTACAACCACATTCTCCACCTTGCGCGACGAGGCGCGCAGGCGCTCGAAAACGTTCCATCGTGACACGGGGAATGGAAAGCGGGCGGCCATGCGCGCAGGAAGTGTAGCGCGCGGCGCGGCGGCCGTCAATTGAGAGCCTTGTGTTCGGACATACGGGCTAGCCTGAGCACCCCGTACAGTCGGGTGGCGTAAATTGACGGTGAGCGTCCTGCTTCGCTATACTTGCGCCACAACGGGCTGGCGCCGCAGGCAGACGGGATGCGACGCTGGACGGGCGCCGCACACATCACATCGCGATAGGTGTAGAGTTTAGGGGTGGCGCGAGGATGACCTCAGAAGGCATAGAGCCACGCGCGATTGGCGCGATCATCCACGGCCGCTACCGGGTCATACGCATTGTCGGTCGTGGTGGGCTGGGCACCGTGTACCAGGTCTCCGACATCGTCTATGGCGCAAACGCGATTTTCGCCCTGAAGGAACTGGCGGACACCAATCCGGGCGCCCGCAAGCAGTTCGAGCTTGAGGCGCGCTGGCTGCGCGAACTCAACCACGATAGCATACCCAAAGTCCGCGAGAGCTTCGAGTGGGATGGCCGGGTGTACCTGGTCATGGACTTTGTGGATGGCGAGAACCTGGAGCAATATCTTCACCGCACGGGCCGCCCGCTACCCGAGGCGCAGGCGCTGCGCTGGATGCTGCCGATCTGCGACGCGCTCCACTACCTGCATACCCGCACGCCACCGCTGCTCCACCGCGATGTGAAACCCGCGAACATCATCGTTACGCCCGGTGGCCATCCTGTGCTGGTAGACTTCGGCATCGCCAAGGCGCACCTGCCCGGCATGAATCAGACGGTGACCTTTGTGCGCAAGGCCGGCACCGAGGGCTATGCGCCGCCCGAACAATACGCCGCCACCGGCATGACCGGCCCGTGGTCGGATGTCTACGCCCTGGGCGCCACGATTTATCAACTGATCACCGGACGGGTGCCGCCTACCGCCGTCGAGCGCATCACCGAGACAAGCCCGATGGCCGGCCCGCGCGACCTCGTTCCCACGATCTCCCCGCTGACCAACCAGGCGATCTTGCGCGCGCTCGACCTGAAGCCCGCCGCGCGCTTTCAAACGGTCATTGAATTCGCGAGCGCGCTGACCGATTCGCTGCGCGTGCTCGGCGGACTGGGCGGAGTCGGAGCGGCAATCCCGGTTCCCGCCATGGAGGCGGTAGCGCCGCCGGATGGGCGCGCGACCGGGCAAGTTGGGTTTGCTCCGCAGACGCCCCTGGGGCAGCCATCACGGGCCCCGCTTCCCTCGCTGGGGGAGCCGCTGCCCAACAATCTGGTGACGCCCGCTGGCCCGGCATACCCCAATCCGGCTGGCATACTGGGCGGATTCGCGGCGCGCTCGCCGATGCCCGCGCCCATGCCGTCACCCCTGCCGATCAGCTCGCCACCCGCGCCCATGGGCGCGCCGCCGATCTCTGGCCCGCGACAGGCTGTGCGCCCGCCGTCGGCGCCGAGTCTGAAGCCGCCCGTCCCACCTGCGCCGCAATCGCGCGCCCGAACGCCAGTCATCATCGGGTTGGTGGTCGTGTTACTCGCCGTCCTGGCAGGCGGCGCGTTCTACGCCTACCACGCCTTCGGCGCCCCGGACCGCTCGACACCGCGCGCGACCGTCAGCGGATACTTCCAGGCGCTGCAAAACCAGGACTACAACACCGCCTGGACGTATGACGCGGACAGCCGCAACAACCCCAACGCGCGCGCGGAGTTTATTCAGGGCTTGCAGTCCGATGACGCGAACTATGGCGTGGTGCGTAGCGCGGCTATCGATCAGGTGGCGATGACCACGGACTCCCAGGCCACAGTGACCGTCTCGGCGCAGCGTGGGAGCGCCTCGACGCCAATGAGCTACACCGTCGGACTGAACGAATACGATGGCTCAATCTGGCTGATCGTCTCGATTGACACGCAGTAGAGCGTGCGCCCCGAACGCTATGACTGGCCCAGAACCTCGCCCAGCTTGCGCCAGTCGGCCTCGAAGCGCGCGACCGCCTCGGTCGTGAGGGAATCGCTCAGCAGCCCGCGGATGATCGCAGGGCGCGCGGTGATATCGCGCGCGCCCTGCGTCGCCGCCTCGATGACATCCGCTGGCGACTTGACACTTGCCACCAGCAGCCGCGCGCCGCTCTCCTGGCGCGCCAGCAGCCGCGCCATATCTCGGACACGCTCGCAGGCGTCCACCCCCGCGTGCCGTAGGCGGCTGAAATACGGGATTACCCAGGCGGCGCCGGCAGCCGAGCCGATATAGGTTTGCGCCAGCGTGGCGACAGCGGTGAAGGCCACCCGCGCGCCAGCGCGCGTCAGCGCCTGCGCCGCCTCCAGTCCGGCCTCCGTCATGGGCAGCTTGAGGACGATGCGAGCGGCGTCCAGGGCGAGATACCGCTCGCCCTCAGCGCGCAGCCCGCTCGCCGTCTCCCCCACCGGCTGTGCGAACACTGATCCCTCACAGGCCGCCATCAGGCCGCGCAGCGTCTCCTCATCGCTCAACCGCTGGCCGCCCTCGACCGCTTCCAGCAGGATCGAGGGGTTGGTCGTCACGCCAGCGAGCGGATAGACCGCGCTCAGCGCCGCGACATCATTGATCACGGCGCTATCGACGTAGAGAGCCATGCGCGCCTCCCGCCGGCCTGAATCACCGGCCGCTAGAGCCAGCCCAACAACGGATAATAGTATGGCTCACCCTTGAATGCCTTCACCGCCGCGATCACGCTGAAGATCGCATTGAGCAGACCGACCACGATAATAACCGGGTACAGCGCGAACAACACACCAAGTGACGCGAAATCCATCGAAGACGGAGGATTCGATGGGGAGGCAGTGGCGATCTGAGCGAAAAAGGACGCAAGGAATATCCCCTGGATCACGATCACTGCGATAAAGCTCAGGACGCCCATGAATAGATGAAACCAGAACGCCTGCTTGGCTTGCTGCGAGGCGTACGGATGGCTCTGGCGCATCGCCAGCCACACGATCAGCGGCAAGATGATGGGGGCGAAGAAGACGCTGAGATGGCAAATACCCGCCAGTGTCCGGTCGCCTTCCGCCGGCCCATAGGGCGACCAGCCGGGCGGAGGTGGCGCGTAGCCAGGTCCTGGCTGGGGTGGCGCGTAGCCGTAGACGGGTCCCGGCTGGGGTGGCGCGTAGCCCGGTGGCGGCAAGTCCGGCCGGGCAGCCTGGATTGCCTGGAGCAGGCGCATCGCGTCCGCCTGCTCCACAGGGGTCAGGTAGTAGTTTGTCCCGTCACCCAGACGTAGCGCGACCGCTGGCGCGGGCGGCATGCCCGGCGCCACCGGCACGCTCGTATCGGCGACGAGCGTCGCGGACACGAGCGCCCGCAGCGGAAGCGTGGTTTCACCAATGGTTAGCGCGTCTCCGCTGAGGACGCAGACCACACCGTTGCGCAGCGCAACCGTCAGCGCGCCCGCGTACCCAGAACTCACAAAGTCCTCCTGACTGGCCCCGGACGCCGCGCTCTATCGCGACAGCGCCCGAGCGATCACCATCCGCTGGATCTGGTTCGTGCCCTCGTAGATTTGCGTGATCTTGGCGTCACGCATCATGCGCTCGACCGGGAACTCCTTCATGTATCCATAACCGCCCAGGACCTGTATCGCGTCGTTGGTGACATCGATCGCGGCGTCGGAGGCGAACGTCTTGGCGATGGCCGACTCGCGCCCAAAGCTGGCCGCGCCGCTGTCCATCAGCTCGCCGACATGATAGACCAGTTGGCGCGCCGCCTCAACCTTGATATCCATGTCCGCCAGCATGAACTGCAGTGCCTGGTTGGCGAAGATCGGCTTGCCGAACTGGACGCGCTGTTTGGCGTACTCCACGGCGAAGTCGAGGGCGCCCTGGGCGATACCCAGCGCCTGCGCGGCGATGCCGGGGCGGGTGCGGTCGAGGGTCGCCAGCGCGATCTTGAAGCCCTCACCCTCCTTGCCGAGCAGGTTCGCGGCGGGAATCTCGCAATCTTCGAAGACCAGTTCGCCAGTCTGGGAGCCGCGAATGCCCATTTTATGCTCCACCTTGCCAAGGCGGAAGCCGGGCGCGCCATCTTCGACGACGAAGGCGCTGATGCCGCGCGTGCCGGCGGTTGGGTCGGTGGAAGCGAAGATCGTGTTGACGTGGGCGATGCCAGCGTTGGTGATGAAATGCTTGACACCGTTGAGGACGTAGCTGTCGCCCTTGCGCACAGCCTTGGTGGCCATCGCGCCCGCGTCCGAGCCGGAGCCAGGCTCTGTGAGGCCAAACGACGCGAGCCACTCGCCACTCGCCAGTCTCGGGATCCAGGCGCGCTTCTGCTCATCGGTTCCTGCGAGCAGGATGGGCAGCGAGCCAAGCTGCTGGACGCACAGGATGAGCGAGGTGGTAGCGCAGGCTTTGGCCAGCTCCTCGATGACCATCAGGATGCTCATCTCGCTCGATCCGATGCCGCCATACTCCTCCGGGAAAGGCATAGCGAGGATATCCTGCTGAGCAAGCAATGCTTTCATATCCCAGGGGAACTCGCCCTTGTCGTCGATCTCGGCTGCGCGCGGCGCGACTTTCTCGCGGGCCAGGTCGCGCACCATCTCGACCAGCATCTTCTCTTCTTCGGCCATCTGCACTGCCATGAAATACGCTCCTTTGCGTCGGCGGAGATCGCTGCCATCTATACGTGGGTGAGGCAAGCGCGATGAAGCCTGCGCTCGCGTTGAGATGCGCTGTGATGGGCGCCGAAATAGACGTTGATCACCTAGATAGGCTCTGTCAGGCGCCGCCCCACCGTCCTTCGGGGCCGCTCGCGCGCGGAGTGGCGCGCCCTGCGCCAGTGCGCCGCGCGCGGAGCCGCCTTCATCAGGCGCCGCCGGGGCGAATCGCCTGGATTATATGTGGCGCCCGCTCCCATCGTCAATCGCGCCGTCTGCCCGCCGTGCGCTTGGATGCGCTGGTCATTCACACTCTGGCGCCGCTCTGCGACAATGATACAGAACAAGACTGTGCGCGACGAGCGCCACGCATCGGCCAGGCGCCCCAGCGACCGGGAGGATTTCTCATGTCACTATCCGATTACGTCCTGTCCCCGATTGGCGTGATCCATTCGGTTCTGAAGCGGCGCGAGGACGCGCCCATGCAGGCGAGCGAAGGGGCGCCGGACGCCTGGATCGAAGTAGAAGCGGCGGTCACGGACGGCCTGTCTGGCATCGCCATGGGCGACGATCTTATCGTCATCACCTGGCTACATCGCGCACATCGCGACACCCTGCTGACCCACCCACGCAACGACAAATCGCAGGCCCTGCGCGGCGTCTTCGCCACCCGCTCGCCCGACCGGCCGAACCCGTTAGGCCTGCACCGCGTCACGGTTCGCACGATCGAAGGGAATCGCATGCAGGTCGGGCCAATCGAGGCGATTGATGGCACGCCGGTCGTTGATATCAAGCCCGCGCTCCAGCGCACGACAGACTATTAGCCTTTCCTGCTGAAAGACCTGATTAGTCAGGGAGCGTGTAGTGTTTGGCATGAAGGCGTCCACCGCGGCGCACGGCCCGTTACGCTCTGGCGCGTTCGTGCGATTGTGGCTTGGACTGTCGCTCTCCTACATCGGTGACCAGTTCACAGCCATCGCCCTGCTCTGGTTTGTTCTGCAACTCACCGGATCCGGCATCGCCATCGGCGCGGTCCTTCTGTGCTTCCAGCTTCCCGGCGTGTTGACCGGGACGTTGCTGGGAGCGCTGCTGGACCGCTGGCAGCCACGGTTGGTGATGGGTGTCGACAATTGCGCGCGCGCGGCGCTGATAGGCGCCATCCCGGTGCTCTCCAATCTGGGCGTCCTGCAGCTTTGGCACATCTACATCCTCGCGCTGCTGGCCGGAGCGCTCTCACCAGCGACGAGCGCCGGAATGCGCGTTATGACGCCGCATCTGGTCGCGGAAGAGAGCCTGGATCGCGCCAACGCGCTCACTTCGGTCAGTCTGCAATTCGCCGCGCTGCTCGGCCCGGCGCTCGCGGGCGTCATGGTGATGCGGTTCGGTGGCGCGTGGGCGCTGCTCGTGGACGCCGCCAGCTTCTTCCTTATGGGGCTGTTCGCCTTCTCGCTGCCTACGGTCGCGCGCCAACAGGTCGCAGATGCATCGCCTGGCGCTGGCTCCTGGCTGGGCGGCGTGAGGGCAATCTTCCATCTCAAAGAGCTTCGCCTGCTGACGGGTCTCTCGGCGCTCTTCTTCTTCTCCTACGGCCCGCTCGAAACCGCCCTGCCGCTCTACAGTGACCGGATTCTGCGCGCTGGACCGACCGGCTATGGCCTATTGTGGACGGGGTTCGGCGTTGGCGCGCTGGCCGGCGCGCTGCTCACGGGGCTTGTCGCTTCGCGCGTCCGTCCGGGAATCAGCCAGCCGCTGATCGCGGTGCTCTGGGGTGGTTTCCTTTGCCCGCTGATGATCACACGCTCGCTGCCCGTGGCGATGCTGTGCCTGGCGCTGGGAGGATGCTCATGGGCGCCATACACACCCATCGAAGCGTCGCTCATGCAGCGCATCGTCCCGGAGGCCATGCGCGGGCAGGTCTTTGGCGCGCGGCTGGCGCTAACCGCCGCCGCGGCCCCCTTGGGCGCGCTCGCTGGCGGACTCCTGCTGGGCTACCTCTCGCCGCCGCTGGTCATCGGCCTCTCCGGCGGCGCGTGCATCCTCGCGGGAGCCGCGGGACTGCTCTCCCCAGCGATGCGCCGCCTGGGCGAGAGATAGTTGGGGCGGCGCGGCCCCACCCACCGCCTCGCCCAGGCGGCCAGAGCTAAAGCGTATGCGCGATGAGCTCCCATGCGGTCCCTCGGTCATCGAGCGCGTAGAGCGCCCAGAGCGCCGTTGGGTGACCGCTGGAGTCAACTGCGAGCGCGCGCGGGTACGCGTTGGCCGGCATATTGAACGGTGATGACCATGCGCTCGCTCCAGCCGGGAGGTAGAAGAACCGGGGATCGGGGTTATCAAGGAGCGCGAGCCGGCTCGACACCGCGACAATCGCGCCATCCGGCGCTACCAGCACATCGTTGAACGATGGGACGCCGTCCGGACCCGCCGGCAGACTCCGCCAGCTGCGCCCATTATCTATCGAGAGGGCGAGATGGGTCGGCGCGCCGTCATACACGCCTACAAATGTCTGGCCATCCGGCGTCATGGTAAGCAAGTGGATGCGCGTCCCTCCGGCGGAGAAGCTGACCGGCGCCCAGGTCTTTCCACCATCGTCGCTGCGCAATGTCGTCTCATTCATCTGCGCGCCGGATGAGTCGAACTGCATATAGCCCGTCTGGACGTACATGGCCGTCGCGCTGCCGCCGAGCAGCGGAATATTTCCCACCACGGTTCCACCAAGCTTGCCATTCACGTCCAGCCGGGTAAAGGGGCCGCGGTCCACGCTGGCCAGTATCTGCGTCTGCGACCCTCCACCGGAGTCGCAGAGAGAGAACGCGAGCAGTGGTGTCGGGCCTGCCCAGCCTGATCCCCCGTAGCAGTTCACCGACACGTCAACGTGTGGTCGCGTCCAGGTCACGCCACCATCGAGCGAGCGGAGAACAGTGAACCCGCTGCTGGCCGCTGGCGTACAGATGAGCAGGACATCGCGCGCGTTGGTTGGATCAACGCTCAGATCACAACTGTTCTGGCCGGTAGTCGCTGTTCCCAGCGAACGCCACGTCTGGCCACGATCTTGAGAGACGTAAACCACAATGGCGCCCGCTGTCTCCGTATAAGCATAGGCCGAGGACGGCGACGACAGGGCGAAGGCGATATCCGGTGCCATGCTGGTCCCCAGACCCTGAGAGAACTTCCATCCCGGCGGCGCTTGAGCAGGTACCTGGGTCGCGGTCGCACTGGGCGTCGGCGCGCCAGTGGTGGCGGTCGTCCCCGGCGTGCCTCCGCCAAGCGTGGGAGAACCAGCGCGGCGCGCCAGCAGGCTTGCGAACAGCGCCACCAGAACCAGCGCCGCGGCGACGGCCGCGCCACTCGCCCACAACGTTCGCGTCCGCGCCGTCATCGAAGACCGTCCCGTTTCTCTCATGCGCGTCTGGAGCCCGCGCCATACCTGCGAGCGCAGGTCCGGCGTACGCTGGCTGCGCAGCGTCCATCCCATACGCTCGAAATTATCCAGACGCCGCTGGCACGCCCGGCAGGTCGTAGTGTGCGCCCTGATACGCGCAATCTCGACCGGGTCCAGCAGCCCATCGCGCCACGCCGAGAGCCGCTCGTCAGTCAGCCCCAGCGCACATGTCTCGGCGGTAGGCGAAGTCATGGCCGCTCCTCCCGCCGCAGGTAGGCCGCGCGGAACTGCGCCCGCGCCCGCCACAACGCTACTTTCACCGCCTCGCGCGACATGCCGAGCGCTTCGGCTACCTCCTCGCCTGTCAGGCCGTACACCTCGCGCAGCACGAGCATCGCCCGCGGCCTGGCCGGCATTTCGAGGAGGGCGGATCGCACGTGATCGCGCTCCGCGAAGCGCGAACCGGGATCGCTGACACTCGGAGCGAAGGACTCGTCGAGCGGCACGGCCGCGCCAACCGGCGCGCGGCGCCGGCGCCGGTGTTGCAGCGCCAGGTTTGTCGCCACACGGATGAGCCATGCCGCGGGCCGCTCATAGGTCTGAATGCGGTCGAAATGCCGCCACGCGCGGAAGAATGTTTCCTGACTGAGATCCGAAGCGCTCTGGGCATCTCCGGTCGCGCGATAGAGGTAGCCCGTGATCAGGGCCTCATGGGCAAGAAAGAAGCGCTCGAAGTCGCCACCCTGGCCGGCGGGCGTCCGCGTTTCCGCCGGGGCGGCCATAGGAGGCGGGGCGGAGAACGACGTGCGCCGGGTCTCGTGCGGCTCCTGCCGTAGCGAGAACAGGCCGAGCCAGCGCGGGCGCGCGCGTGGCTGACGAAGCGCGCGGCGCGTTGAGGCGATGAGCGGGACAATCATCATAATATCTCTCCACAGCAAAGATGGGTCTCTAGCATACCAGAGAAAAGCGCGGCCACCTATCACACATCCATGAGTGAGGCAAAAGGTTACATCTCCACCGCAAGAGGACATTCAGTCATGGGCCGTTCACGGCGAAGCCCAATCCAGGGACATCGCGCACGGGCGACTCCGCGCAACTGATGCGCGCCCGGCCGGTTCTGGAGCGACTCGGCGACCGCCAGTTCCTGCGCCGTCTCAACGAGGTAGAACAGACTGGCGCATGAATCCGCGCCCACGAGCCTGGCGACCGCGAATCCCGCTCGCGCATGCTCCCGTTCAATGGCGAGTTCCCCTCTCCTGGTAGGAAAGGGGAACTGAGGTGGGGTCGCGCTGGCCACGCGCGCCGCTTAGTGGTAGGCGGACATCTCCATGCGCGGCGCGAGGTCGCGCTCGAAGGCGCTGGCGTCGGCGCCGCAACTCTCGCAGGCCAGCGGCTGGCGTCCCGCCTGCTCGGCGCCGCAGACCTGGCAGACCCAGCGGCTGGCCATCATGCGCACGATGTCGGCGCGGCTGACGACACCCACCAGCCGGTCGCCGCGCACGATAGGCAGACGCTTGAAGCGGTTGCTGGTAAGGATCTGGGCGATCTGCTCAACGGGTGTGTCTTCCTGCGCGGTCATGACGCGCGTAGTCATGATGTCCGCGACTTTCTTGCCTTCCTTGCTGATGAGATCAGCCTCGGTGACCAGGCCAATCATGTGGCCGGTCGTTGACACGACCGGAGCGCCACTGATGTGATAGTCCGACAACAAACGTGCGACGTCGTGAATCGATTCCTCCGGGCCGATGGTGACCACACTTTGGGTCATGATGTCGCGCGCACGCATGGATCGCCTCTCCTTCGTCGGGGTTGGGCGTGGTCGCCGTTGACCACGCCGTGGGATCGCGTATGGCGCCGTCCCCCCCCCGCAAGCCTCGCGCCATATCTCCGCATCCGCCCTCAGCCGGCGGCGCTGGATGGCTATAGTGTACGCGCAACTGGTCGCGGGACGCGCGCCCTCGCGTACACTACGCCGCGCACATGAGGATATAGAGCGGCTCAGCAAGAAGTAAGAGGTGATATGCTGCGCAGGAGCGCGCATGGCGCGGCCGAGCAGCGAGAGGATGTGACCCGCATGTCCAGCCTGGAAGCGCCGGATGGATACCTCGTGAGCAAGGATTTCACGCCTCCGGCGCGCGATCGCCTAGGCGTGCTGACGGCGACAGCGCGCGTGATGCGCGAAGCGACGCTTGTGCGCATCAGCCGCCCGGCGGTGGAGCGCCTGGCCGTGCGCTGGGCGGACGCGGAATGGCCGGCGACGGTGGCCACAGTCAGCGAACTCCACCAGCCCGGCCCGCGCGAGAACATCCCCAACTGGGTCCTGCTCCTCGACGCGCTCAACTTCTGCTTCTGGGGTCCGCCGGACGGCCCGCGCTGGCGCGTGACCTGGCATGGCGCGACACACGATGGCTATAACGCGCTGGCGGCGGCGCTCTCGCGCGCGGTCGAAGAACAGCAGCCTGTAGCCGATGCGGCCTGGCTTGCGGATCTGGAGGGCGACACGCTTGCCCATGTCTTGCGCCCGGATGAGGGCGCGCCCGCGATCCCGCTCTTCGCCGAGCGCCTAAACAATGCGCGCGAGGTGGGGCGTGTCCTGCTTGACCGCTATGATGGGCGGTTCATCAACGCTATCGAGGATGCGGACTACGATGCGGTGGCGCTGGAGGCCATCATCGCGCGCGATTTCTCCTCATTCGCCGACATCGCCGAGTGGCGTGGCGCGCCTGTCCCATTCCTCAAGCGCGCCCAGATCCTGGTGAGCGATCTGCGCGCGCTCACGGGCGGCGCGGGCGCGGGCGCGATCCTTGGCATGGAATATCTGACGGCCTTCGCGGACTACAAGTTGCCCCAGCGGCTACGCGCGCTTGGCGTCCTCGAGTACGTGGACAGCCTGGCGCGAACAGTGGACAGCCTTACCCTGATCACCGCGGGGACAGAGCCGGAGATCGAGATCCGCGCGGCGACGATTTGGGCGGTCGAGGCGCTGCGCCGCGCGCTGGCCGCGCGCGGCGCCACGCGCACGGCCAGCGCGATTGATGAGCGGTTATGGATCGAATCGCAGACGCGCCTGCCTGACGAGCGCCCCTACCACCGCACGCGCACGATCTATTATTGAGGGAGGGCGCGCGATATCTTTCGCCCGGCTTCCGCTCATACGACGCGGAGCCGGAATACGCGAGGTATGGGGCATGGGCGGGCCTATACGGCAAACCAACGGCGTGAAAGGCGGGCGTGATGCGGACGGTCTTCGTCCACACGGCGGACAATCATCTGGGATACGAGCAGTATGGCGTGCGCGAGCGCTACGACGACTTCGCCCGTGCGTTCCTCGCCGTCGTGGAGGGAGCCATCACCCGCCAGGCCGACTTCTTCGTCATCGCGGGCGATCTCTTCAACAAGCGCGCGATTGACGCCCGCACGCTGACCCAGGCGAACGAGGGGCTGCGCCTGCTGGCGGACGCGGGCATCGTCGCCATCGGCATCGAAGGCAACCATGACCGCAGCTACTACCGCGACGGCATGTCATGGCTGCAATATCTGAGCTACCAGGGTCTGCTGCGGCTGCTCAGCCCCACCCTGCGCGACGGCGCGCCAGTCATGGCTGAGTGGTCGCCGGAGTCGCTGTTGGGCCTCTACACCACGCTGAAGGGCGGACGCGCGCGCGTCTACGGCCTGCCGTGGTATGGCTCCAGCACGGCGCGCGTCATGGCAAGCTTCGCCGAGACGCTGGCCGCGGCGCGCGAGCGGGAGGAGGCGGAGGGCGTCGAATACCGTGTCCTGCTGATGCATACCGGGGTCGAAGGCGTCCTGCCCAAGCTGCAAGGGCTACCTACCCGCGCCGACTTCGAGCCGCTGCGGGAGCTGGTGGACTTCATCGCGCTGGGCCACGTCCACAAGCCCTACGAGATCGATGGCTGGCTGTATAATCCCGGCTCCACGGAGACCTGGGGCGCGGAAGAAAGCGAGTGGAGTGACCGCGGCTACTATGCTGTGACTGTGGACACGGATGTCACGCCGGGCGAGCCGCGCCATTTCGCTGAACGTATCACGAATCCCCGGCGGCCGTTCGTGCGGCTCAGCTTCCGTGTGGACGGTCTGAGTGACCCCACCTCGTTCTACGAGCGTTTCGAGCGCATGGTAGCGCAGGGCGCGCGAGCGCATCAAGACGCTGTGGGCCGAAAGCCGGTGGTGGACGTCTCGATGATTGGCGTCTATGCCTTCGATTCCTCAGCCATCGAGCGCGCACGGCTGGAGAAGATCATCACCGAGCGGTTCCAGCCACTCGTCGCGCGCATCCATGACAGCGCGCGCGCCAACGACTGGGATGTGGACAGCGATACCGACGACAGCGCGCACCCTGACCGCGCGGCCCTGGAGCTACGCGTTCTCGAGGACCTGGTCGCGCGCGACGCGCGCTACACCGCGCAGGCCCCCGCCTGGGCCGCGACGCTCGCCCAACTCAAGCGCATGGCGCTGGAAGGCGAAGACCCTGAGCAGATCACCACGGTCCTGCGGGTGGCCCGCGCCCGCCTGGGTTGAATGGTCCTCGGCGCGTCGTTCCTCTCCGCTCTTTTTCGCGACACGATCTCGCGACACGATCTCGCGACACGATCTCGCGACGCGCAACGCCTATAGTACAGGTGGCATAGCACAAGAGTCCCTGCTCGCCAGTAGTTGTGACGCGCGCGTGAGGGCAACGTCTCCACCGGCATATATGCGTATTGAGTATGTCGAGTAGGCAGTTGTGTGGAGGATGCCCCGATGCCGCTCACCGTTAGCGCGTATGTGCGCGCATGGGAACGCGCTGGCTCGCGCTCCGCGCTCCTGAACCGCCGTCTCATCCCCGGGACGTGTGTGTTAGAGACGCTTTCGATCGCCGCGCGTCCTGACCTGCGATTCATCTTCGTTGACGATTTCGGCCACGCCACCGGCTTTTGCCGCCGTCGCGTGTGCGATGACCTGACCCCGCCCGATGGAGCGGATGGCGCCGCGCTGGAGCGCTGGTGGCGCATGCGCGGCGCGTTCACGACGGATGAGCTTGCGAGCGCCTGGATGCAGGCGGACGCGGCGTTCACTGATCTCCTGGTGGCGTTCGTCGCTCAGGGCTACTCCCAGGCGTTGGGCGACCGTCTGCGCGCGATCGTCAATACCTACAGCCTCGACCTGGAAATTGGCGAAATCTATGTACTGCCCCAAGACCTGCCAGCGCTGCTTGCGCGCAACGGTTCCCCACTCACTCCTCTCAGCCCCCAACCGCGCGCCAAGCGCCCGTTCGATTTCGCTAGCCCACAAGGTCGCGCGCTACTGGCCCGCTGGCTGCGCGAGGCCAACCAGCCCGCCTGAAAATCAAGTGGGCTGGAATAACGCCGGCGTAAGCGCGCTAGTCGCGTCCTTTAGCCCGGCGGGTGAAGTCCACCTCCCAGTTGGTCTCCCACGTCGCGCCACCGTCCGGTGAGAAGGCCTGGATCCAGCGGCAGACGTCGGGGCCTTCGCTCGTCCAGCGGAAGCGGCGGATGACCGGAATGTCCCGGTACAGTTCATGGCGGTAGAAGAGGCCGACGCCGTTGGTGAAGCGGCCGGTCATCGGCCCATCCATCGCGCCAGTCTCAGCGTCCGCCCAGTAGATGCGCCAGAGACGCGTGGCTGGCTCGAAGAGCCGCACCGTCAGCGCGCGCTCCTCACCCTGTGGCGCCTGCATCACGGTCTCGTCCACATTTCCCAGGTCACCCATGGCTCTGCGCACATCCAGCGTCGCCGGGAACTCATTCCACTCCGCGCAGCCCGCCAGCGCCTCGCGCAGCATATGGTGGCGCTGGTCCCACTGGCCGATCAGGAAATCAAAATCCTCGCGGCCATCCAGTATGCGCCCTACCTGTCCCGTCATGCGCGTGTCACTCCCTCACGGTGGGCGCGGCCACTAGCTCCGCACGACGGGGAGCGCAACCGACCCTCACTTGCCACAGTATCGTTCTATCAAGACTTGGTTAATCCGGACAGAGCGCAGTGGCGATTGGCGCTACGCTATCAAGGAGGCTCCGGCTACGCTCTGGTCCCGTGGCGAAACAGCAAAGCAAGGCGTAGAATGCGCCGACGCCTTCCTGGTGAGTAGGGCGGGAGGGAGCGATTCCCCGCCGCTCCCTTCGATCCCATCCAGCGCAAAACCACGACCCAAGAGCAGTGGCACACGGTTGCGGCGGCCTGGAACCGGTGGGGACCGGCGCTGGAAGACTGGCTTGGACCGGCGACCGTCTGGATGCCCGATCTGGCGCACTAGCGGTAGAACAGGAGCGTTTCGTGACACATCCCAACGCCGCGCTCGTCGAGCGCTTTTACGCGGCATTCGCCCGGCGCGATCCCGACGGCATGATCGCCTGCTACGACCCCAACGTCACCTTCTCCGACCCGGTCTTCCAGACACTCAAGGGCGAGCGCGCGGGGGCGATGTGGCGCATGCTCGCCGGGCGCAGCCAGGACCTGAAGGTCGCCGCCAGCGATATCCAGGCCGACGACACGCAGGGCAGCGCGCACTGGGTCGCGCTCTACACCTACTCCGCTACCGGCCGCCGGGTGCGCAACGTGGTCAACGCCCGCTTCCGGTTCCAGAACGGTCGCATCATCCTCCACCAGGACACGTTCGACCTCTGGAAGTGGGCCGCTCAGGCCCTCGGCCCCAGCGGCCAGTTCCTCGGCTGGACACTCTTCATGCGCTCCGCCATCCGCCGCAACGCCGCCCGCGCGCTTGACGCCTACATCGCGCGGCGAGCGGGATCGCCGACATGAAGCGCATCCTTGTTACGGGAATGTCGGGAACGGGCAAGAGCGCGGTGATCGCTGAGCTTGCCGCGCGCGGCTACAAATCCATTGACGCCGACTGCGACGACTACTCGGAGTGGGTCACGGTTTCCGAAGACGCCAGCCCGTTCGGCCCACTAGTGGACGAGGGCCGCGACTGGCGCTGGCGCGAGGACCGCATACGGACGCTGCTCGCTACCGAGGACTCCGACACCCTCTTCGTCAGCGGCTGCGCGGAGAATATGGGCCAGTTTCCGCCCCAATTCGACGCGGTCATTCTGCTGAACGCGCCCGCCGCGGTCATCGTAGAACGGCTGCGAACGCGAATAGGTAATGACTACGGCAAGCGCCCTGAGGAAGAGGCGCGCGTATTAGGCCTGATTGCGTCAGTCGAATCCCTGCTGCGCCGCGCCGCGAGTCACGAGGTTGATACTAGCGCGCCGATTGCGGATGTTGTCGCGGCCGTACTGGACACCGCGCGGCCCGGGATGTGATGCGCGCCAGCCTCAGTGCGCGTTGAAGTTGCGCCAGAAGAGGAAGACGCGCTCGCGCAGGGCGGCATGCTCCAGCGCCTTGAGGTAGGGGTCGCGCTGCCAGAGCCACTCGGCCTGGGTGCGGGCCTCGTAAATCAGGCGCGTGTCAGCCATATTGGCCATCTTGAGCTCCGGCAGGCCGGACTGGCGCACGCCGAAGAAGTCGCCCGGTCCGCGCAGGCGCAGGTCGGCCTCGGCCAGTTCGAATCCGTCGGTGGTGGACTCCAGCGTGCGCAGCCGCTCGCTGGCAGTGGCGCTGGCCTCCTGGCTGAGCAGATAGCAGTACGACTGCGCCTCTCCGCGGCCCACACGCCCGCGGAACTGGTGAGACTGCGAGAGGCCGAAGCGGTCGGCGTCCTCGATAATCATCACCGTTGCGTTCGGCACATCCACGCCAACCTCGACTACCGCCGTCGCCACCAGCACGTCAATCTCGCCGTCGCGGAATGCGCGCATCACGCGGTCCTTCTCCGCCGGGCGCAACTGCCCATGCGCCAAGCCGAGACGCAGATGGGGGAAGACGTTAGTCTTCAGTCGCTCGTACTCGGCGACCGCCGACTTGGCCTCCAGCGCCTCTGACTCCTCGACGAGCGGACAGATGATGTACGCCTGGTGACTCGCCGCGACCTCGGACTCCACCAGCTTGTACGCCTCCTGACGCTGCGCGCCGGAGCGCCAGCGGGTGATGATCGGCAAGCGGCCCGCGGGCATCTCGTCAAGCGTCGAGACATCCAGATCGCCGTAGAGCGTAAGCGCCAGCGTGCGCGGAATCGGCGTCGCCGTCATCACCAGCATGTGCGGCGAGCGGCCTTTGCGGCGCAGGGCGTCGCGCTGCTCGACGCCGAAGCGGTGCTGCTCGTCCACAATCGCCAGCCCCAGCCGCGTGAAGTCCACGTCCTCCTGGATCAGCGCATGCGTGCCGATGGCGACGGCCGCCTGGCCACTAGCCAGCGCGTCGCGCGCCTCTTTGCGCTCCTTCGCCTTCTGGCCGCCGGTCAGCAGGACAGTCAGCAGGCCGAAGGGGGCCAGCAGGCGCGCCAGGCCGCGATAGTGCTGCTCAGCCAGGATTTCTGTCGGAGCCAGGAGCGCGCCCTGATAACCGTTCGCGGCGGCGGCCAGCAGCGCGGCGGCGGCTACTACTGTCTTGCCGGAGCCGACATCGCCCTGCAAAAGGCGGCTCATCGGCTGGGTCAGCGCCAGCCCGCCCAGAATCTCACGGATCGCGCGCCGCTGGGCGCCTGTGAACTGGAAGGGTAGTGTCGGCTCGAAGCACGAGGCGGTGAGTGGCCAGAGGCCGGTCTGCGGCGGGGCGAGCGTCACGGCGGGCGCGTCCACGTCGGGATAGGTGAAGATGAGCGACTCTGGCGCGGGCAGCGCGGGCGCGGGCGGGCCCTCCTGCCAGTTGGCGCGGCGCGTGAGCATGCCAAGCTGGACCAGGAATATCTCATCAAAGGCCAACCGCTTGCGCGCCGCCGCAAGCGTGTCGTGGTTGTCGGGGAAGTGCGCCTGCGCGACCGCTTCGGGCAGCGCCAGCAACCCAGCGCGGGCACGCACCTCTGGCGGCAGGTGGTCATTGAGAAATGGCGCGCAGCGGTCCACCGCCCACTTCGCGATCTTGCGCATCGCCTTGGGGTTCAGGCCCTCGGTGAGCGGGTAGACCGGTGTGAGACGTCCGGTGTTGATCAGGTCGCCTTGCTCGGGCAACTCATGGCTGCGAACGTTGAACTCAACCTTGTTGCCAAAGCGCTGCTTGACGCCGGTCATGACAATGTAGGAGCCGGGCGTCAGCTGCTTTTGCAGGTACTGCTGGTTGAACCAGATGGCGATCACGCCGCCGCTGTCGTCAGTGACGCGGGCGGTCGTGCGGGTGCGCGGGCCGTGGCGCGTCGTCTTGACCTCCCAGATCATGCCGACGACGGTGATGACCTCATCGAAGGGCGCTTGTCCGATCTTGGTGAGCTGGCTATAGTCGCGATGCTCACGCGGGAAGTTGAAGAGCAGGTCGCGCACCGTCTCGATGCCCAGCCGCGCCAACCGCGCCGCCTGCGTCTGCCCAACGCCAGCGACCGCGGTGACCGGCGCCTCCAGCAGGTAGGCGTCCTCCGGGCGCGGTGGGTGGACAGGCATAGCGTGTGGGCGCAGGTCGGGCGGCGGAGTCGCGGGCCGCGCCAGCGGCCACTCGCCCTCCTTCATCGCCGGCGCAGGCGTCGCCGGGCGCATGCTGGGCGCTGGCCTGGGTGGACGCGCGGGCGCAGGACGCGCGGGTGTGGCTGGCCTGGATGGGGTGGGCGCGGAATGGGCGGGAGCGGCGCGCTCAGCGGGCGGGCCGTCCAGCAGGGCGAGCGCGGCGCGTAGCTGCGCGGTGCGACGCATTGGATCGAGCGCGTGGTAGTTCGCCAGCCGCTGGCCGATCAGGGTGGCCAATTCGCCCGCTTCGGGCTGACCTGTCGCCCGCAGATCGTCGCTCCAGCGAGCCACGAAAGACTCCAGGCCGGTGTTGACGGCGGTGTCAGCATGCCCACTGCGTTGCTCGAAGAGCAGGATGCGCCGCGCGCGCTCGATCAGCGGCGCGAGCGACTGGGCCGGTTGCCCGTTCGCTGGCCGCGTCCCGCCTGCCTCGCGCATCGCGCCCGCTCCTTCGCCACTGGCCGCTGCCGGCCGCCTGACCAGATGTTCTACACACCCGCTCCCCAAAGTATAACCCACCGCGCCGCGGTCGCTCCAGCGATCTCCCGCCGATGGGCTAGCGCGGCTCGGTACATTGGGTAAGCGACAGCGCAGGAACAGGCGCAGGCGCGCGGCGGCTCTCGCTGCTTGCGTGCGCTGAGGGCAGAGACAGACAGATCAACAAGAAGCGTTGACTACGCTGTTGGATGCCTGCTTCATGTAGGTCGTCGCCTGGTTGAACATGGCGGTTCCCTGGCTGACCTGTGATGGGTCGTTATTGTCTATGCCGTTCATGGCCATCTGCGAGCCACTCTCCAGCAGCGTCAGCGCTTTTCGCAACTGCTTGTCGGCAGCGGCGAGGCAGGGCGGCGCCGGTGTGGCGTTGAGGTCGTTCTGGAAATTGCGCGCATCATCGTTGATCGTCTGCAAATCCGCGCGGCATGAGGCGAGATCCTGGGCGCCGCAATCATTACCCATCGTATTCAGGTCCTGGCTCATCGTCTGGGCGTCAGACTGCACCACTGACGAATAGGCCGATACCGCCGCTGGGCTGTTGGGGTTGGTGGTTGCGGTGGGAGCAGGCGTGTCGGTTGGCGGCGCCGAGGTCGCAGTCGGCTGGCTGGATGCTGTAGACCCGCCGCCGTTCATCGCAGTCACCACGCCCGCGCACACGGCGCAGACAACGCATAAGGCGATGACCCCGCCGACGATGGCTGCGAAGCGCTTGCCACCGGTCAGGGAGAAGCGCGAGCCGCCTGATGGCGTGGGAGCGATCGGCGTTGGATAGACTGGCGGCGTCTGCTCCGTTGGGTAGCCGGGATAGGTAGGCGGCGTGGGCTCCTGACTCTGCGGCGCGACGGCATTATCTGGAGGGGTTGGAGCATAGGCCTGCTGAGGGCCAGGGTAGGAGACCGGAGAAGGAGGGTAGGCTTGTGGCGCGCCAGAATACGTGGGCGGCGTCATCGGAGGAGTCGCGCTTGGCGCTTGCTCGCCGGGAGATTGGGGCAGGGAGGAGCCGTTCGGGAAGCGATCATCGTTCATAAGGTACCGCCTCATAACCACCTGCACAGTTACCCTATCGGCGGTAGATTTCCGCACGATCGGACCATGCGCTGGAGATGAGATACAGCAACCCGGGAGCAAACCGGAAGCGCCGCGCGCAGTAGGAGTGATCCTTAGGGCGCGGCGCGGTTCACTGCTGTGCTAATCCGCCCACTCGCCAACCTTCACGTGGCCCTTGAGCAGGTTGCGGGCGATGATGAAGCGCTGGATCTCGTCGGTGCCATCAAAGATGCGGAAGACGCGCATCTGGCGGTACCAGCGCTCCAGCGGCAACTCTTTGGTGTAGCCCATGCCGCCATGGATCTGGAGCATGCGATCTACCACGCGGTTGGCCATGTTCGCCCCATAGAGTTTGGCCATTGAGGCCTGATGGCGGTTGTCGAGGCCGCGGTCGGCCAGCCACGCCGCCCGCAGCGTGATCCACTTGGTCGCCTCGATCTCGACCGCCGAGTCGGCGATCATCCACTGGATCGCCTGCCGCTCGGCCAGCGGCTGGCCGAAGGTGACCCGATTCTTGGCGTGCTCGATGGACATCTCCAGCATGCGCTCGCAGGCCCCCACAGCCTGCGCTGGTATCGCCCAGCGCGCCGCGCCGATCCAGCTCAGGCCCAGGTCGAAGCCATGGCCCAACTCGCCAAGGATGTTGGCCTCCGGCACGCGCACGTCCTCGAAGATCAGCGCCGCCGGGTCCCACTCGCCCATGGTCGGAATGCGCTCCGAGCGCCAGCCCATCTCGCGGTCCGCCAGGAAGCAGGTGACACCGCCGTGGGCGCCCTTCTCCTTATCGGTGACGGCGAAGACCATCGTAAAGTCGGCCTCATTACCGCCGGTGATGAAGATCTTCTCGCCGTTGAGGATCCACTCATGGCCGTCCTTCACTGCCGACATCGTGATCGCGCCAGCGTCGGAGCCAGCCCCCGGCTCGGTCAGCGCGAAACACGAGCGTCTGGTCCCCTCGATGGTCGGCAGCAGATAGCGTCGCTTCTGCTCGTCATTGCAGTAGTAGAGGATGTTGTCCGCCGCGCCGCCGAAGCGGAACGGGACGAATGTGCGCCCCAACTCCATCAGCGTGATGCAGGTGGCCACCGAGCCCAGGTTCGCCCCGCCGTACTCCTCCGGCGTGTTGATGCCCCAGAATCCAAGCCGCTTCGCCCTCGCCTGCAACTCGCTCTGCTGTTCCAGCGTCAGGCCGGGCCGCCCCTCGCGCTCGTTCCTCAGCACCTCGCCTTCGAGTGGCGCCAGCTCGCGCCGCACGAACTCACGCACCGACTGCTGGATCATTTTCTCTTCGGAGCTTAGCGTGAAATCCATCATCATCCTCCGCGCGGGGGTGTGCGCCCCGCTCATACCAGACCGGCGCCGCACGGACGCCGGGCAACGGCTGGCGCCCTGCGCAGAGCGTATCACCTGCTCCCGTCGCCCGTGCGTAGCCTGTCCGTTGGGCGCCGCGCGGCAGACGCGCCGAAGCGAGCAAGAGGCGACGAAACTTGCTATACTGGGCGCGTGGCGCCGTTTGGCTGTCCGGATGAGAAGACAGCTGGCGAAGGACTCCAGCCTCGGGACGCCATAGGACACAGGCGTCAGGGAAGGACACCGCCGCGGGGTTGAAAGGTGATCAGGGTTGATAACTTCCTCTCCTACTCCCATCGCGACCGCGTGTTCGTGGCCGTCGCGCCTATGATATGCTGATTGGCCTGGCGTTCAGCCCCAATGGGAGGCTGTTAGCCGCCGGTGATCAACTGGCGCGGGTCATTGTCTGGGATGTCGCATCAGGCGCGCGCCTCGCCGCATATCAGCGCCCGCGGCGTCCATGTACCGGCTGGCGCGTGTGGTACCATGCGGGGCGGATGAGACGGCGAGGCGCGCGCGGCTGCGTGTGGCTTGCGGGAGACAGAGCAGACGGAGGCGCGCGTCATGCCGAAGGCGATTGACTTCCATGTCCACCTGCCCATCGCGGAGTTCATGGATGTGGCGATTGGGATGTACCGCGAGGAGGTGGAACGCTACTTCCGCCGCGAAGTCAAGCTGCGCGATATCGAGGAAATCGCCGACTACTACGCCGCACAGAACATGATCGGCGTCCTGCTGGCCTGGGACGCCGAAACGGCCACTGGGCAGAAGCCGCTGCGCAACGACACGGTCGCCGAGATTGTCCGCCGCTACCCGCAGCAGTTCATCGGCTTCGCCAGCGTTGACCCACTCAAAGGCGACCGGGCCATCGCCGAAGCGGAGCGCGCCGTCAAGGAGCTTGGGCTTTCGGGGATGAAATTTCATCCTGGCGCGCAGGGATTCGCGCCATCCGACCCGCGTTACCACCCGCTCTTCGAGCGCGTCGCCGCGCTCGGTGTCCCGGCGCTCTTCCACACCGGCACCTCCGGACTGGGGGCGAATATGCCCGGTGGCGGCGGCATGCGACTGGAAAACTGCCGCCCTATCCACCTCGACACGCTCTCAGCGGATGTGCCCTCGCTGGTCATCATCGGCGCGCATCCCTCCTGGCCGTGGGAGCAGGAGATGATCGCTGTGCTCCAGCACAAGCCAAACGTGTACAATGATCTCTCGGGATGGTCGCCGAAGTACATCCCGGAGGCGCTGATGCGCGAGGCCGCCGGGCGGCTCAATTCCAAATTCCTGTTCGGTTCAGATTATCCCTTTATCACACCTGAGCGCTGGCTGGCGGATTTCGAGCAGGTGAGCGGCGGATGGGGCGACGAAGCCAGGCAGGCGCTGCTTTGGGGAAACGGGCAGCGGATTCTTGCGCATACACCCGTCAGTGGCATGACCTTTGCGTGAAGAGCGCGCTGGCATGACGCCAGCAGGCCCGCGATGTTGCGGGCGCACGGCGCATGATGCATCTCCCGTGGTCGAAGTGGACCCTTATCCAAACAGGCGCTGAACGCTTCCTGAAGTACGCCGCGTTTGACCCATAGCGGCGCGCATCGCTATACTGGCTGTTGGACATGACGAATCGTACACCGCGTCGCAGAGCCCGGGACCGCCGGCGTCGCGCCGGGATAGACCACAGGTTGGAGAACAAGCGGCTTATGGCACAGGCGCCCGCGCGATCCCGACCTGCGACGGTATCGCGGCCAACGCTGCGCCAGCGACGGCTTGTCCGGGCCCTCCAGGTCGAGCGGCCCGCGTGGCAGTCCTGGCCATTCTGGGCGCTGTGGCTGCGGCGGGCCGTTCAAGGGACGCAGCGCGGCGCGCTCGCCCTGACGCGGTCGGAGTGGGCATTCGCGGCGCTGCTCACCCTCTGCTATGGCTACTTCCTCACCCCCGCGGGCACCAACACTATTAGTCGCTGGGACATGGTCTATGCCCTGGCGCACGGCGGCGCGAATATCGATGTCCACGCCAGCAACACGATCGATGTGAGCTATTACAATGGCCACTGGTACTCGCCGCGCTCGCTCGGCCTCTCGCTGCTGGCGACGCCTGTACTGATGGCGATTGGTCACTTTGTGGACCTCGACAACCTCCATCTGCTCACACTCACTGACCAGATCGCGTTGCTCAACGCCTTCACCGTGCTGCCCGCGTCAGTCGCCGCCTGCCTGGTCATGCGCCGCTTCGCCGTGCGCCTGCGGCCAGAACTAGCGCAATCGCCGCTGCCTTACGTGGTGGCCGGTGTCTTTGGGCTGGCGACACTCTTCTATCCCTTCACGACGACCTTCTTCAGTCACACGGTCGGCGGCGCGTTCCTCTTCATCGGGTTCTACCTGTTGCATACCGCGCGCGACATGTCCCATTCCACCCAGCGCATACTGGCGGCGGGCCTCTTCTCTGGCCTGGGCGTCATCACGGAATATCCCGCCGGAGTCATCTTTCTCGTCCTCTGCGGCTACATCCTGCTGGCCTTCCCCGCGCGGCGCATCAAAACGCTCGTCTATTACGGTCTCGGCGTGCTGCCCAGTGGCCTGACGCTCGCCTGGTACAACTGGTACGCCTTTGGCAACCCCTTCAGCTTGAGCTACGGATTCGTCTCGGGCAACGAATTCTCCGGCCAGCACACGGGGTTCTTCGGTATCACCTTCCCGCGCGCCGAAGGGCTCTGGCAGATTCTGGTCTATCCGCGCGGCCTGCTGATCGAGTCTCCCTTCCTCGTTCTCATCCCGCTCGGCTTCTATCTCTGGTACCGGGCGGGCGTGGCGCGCTATGAGGCGCTGGCGGCCCTGGCGATTGCGGTGATCTACCCGCTGATGGTCTCGTCGTACTTCCTGCCGATGGCGGGCGAGAACCTTCCCGGACCGCGGCTGCTGCTGCCGATGCTGCCATTCGCCAGTCTGGCGCTGGTGTGGGTGGTGGATGACGCGCGGCGCTGGCTCCGGTACGCGCTGGTCGCGGGAGTAGGATTCTCGCTAGTCATCACGTATCTCTACGTGATTACCGGCGTGCGCATCTACCACAACTACGGGTCATACCCCCTCACCGACCTGTTCATGCCAACCCTGCGCACAGGCATCGTGCCGACGCGCAACGGGCCGACGCCACCCAATCTCGGAGCCCTTTGGCTGCACATTCCGCTGCCGTGGAGCATTTATCTCGTCGCCATCGCGCTGCTCGCGTGGTACTACGCGGCGACACGCGCCATCCTCGGCGCGCCCGCGCCGACTCACGCGCCAGACGCGCCTTCTACAACGGAAACCCTGGATGGAGAGACGCCGGATGCGCAACTGGCGGCCAGCCACTAGACGCCGCTTTACCACTCCACTATTGGCAGAGTCAGTGTGAAGAGCGTCCCGCCATCCGCAGTTCCACGTAGCGTGAGTTGCCCTCCGTGCGCTTGAGCGATCCCTCGCGCCACATAGAGCCCTAATCCCAGTCCATGGCTGCTCTGATAGCCAACACCATATGGCTCGAAGATGCGCTCGCGGATGGAAAATGGAATGCCCGGCCCGCTATCCTGCACGTCGATCCGCAGATTGGGGCCGCGCCGCTTGAGTGAGAGCGCCACATCGCCGTTGGTGTACTTCAGCGCGTTGCCGACCAACTCACGCAGGACAGTTTCCAGCCGCGGCGCATCCCAATAGCCATCCAGTGGACGCGCGGGATTCTTGAGAAAGAGTGTGCGGTCTGTGTAAGCGCTAGAGTACGTGTCGCGCAGCCGCCGCGCGATCTCGCTCAAATCGCACCAACGTGGAATCAGGATAAATGCGCCAGTTAGAAGCGCGCCAGCTTCGATGAAGACAGAGATCTGATGCTGTATGCGGTCCACTTGGTAAAGGGCTTTCGCGACGTCCTCGATGTCGCGCTCGCGGCCGGATTCCCGCTGGAGACGTCGCTGGGTCTGCTGCAAGCGTAATTTAAGTGGAGTAATCGGCGCATGAAGCTCATGGCCAATGATCGTCAGACCTTCGCCAGGGGCGAACGGCGATTTCTGATGGGCGATGAACGGGCCACCATAATACGATAGGCTGTCACGCTCCTCCTTCCCATCACTCACCGCGACACGCCGGTGGCGCCGGGAAGAACTGTCTGCATTTTCCATCTGCGCCCTCCATTCCTCTCGCTCACAAGGCAGACGCGACATACTTCACCCTTCCGCATGCCGCGACCACCTACTCCTAGGGTAGGGGCGTCGCATATCGCGCGCCAAACACCAGTGATTGCGCGCGTAGCTCTCAGGAGTGGAACGAACTGGCCGCACAGAGAGGCTAGATGCCCAAAACGCTGCGCAAAACACCGTTGGCGGG
>DASVZK010000017.1:0-55100 GCA_036391685.1 Ktedonobacterales bacterium | reverse complement strand
TCACGGTGAGAGAGCCGAGGCAGAGAGCATGCGCTGCCGCAACAACGCGAATCCTGCGCGTCCGGTCCATCTGGCGCTTGAGCAGCTTGAGCCGGTTGATCTGCCCCTCCACCGGTCCCTGGCTCCACGGGTAACAGAGGGCGGCCTGAACAGCAGGGTAGTCTCGACGCACGCCGTGCGCAAAGCGGACGAATTCAGCGATGCCAGACTGCTCACACTGCGCCAACCAGGCGTCCAAGCGGGTGGGGCTGCGTTCAGCCACTTCAGCCACGAGCGTGTGAAAGCTGGTCAACAGGCGCTGCGCCTCAGTCATCTGCGGGCAGAGCCGTTTCAGCGTCGTGATAGAGGCGCCTTCGCGCGGGGTCAGGTCGACCACCTGTTTGGTAAGCAGCCAGCGCGTTTGGCGCGGCGAGTAGGAGACAGCTTCGTCTGTGGCCGACCGCGGTTGGCCGGGAACACCAGGCGCTGGAGACGGCGTTCGCCACGCATTGACCAGGCGGCGTACCTGGCTCACCCCGGCAGCGTAGCCGTGTGCGTGGATTTCGCGCCAGAGCGGGCGCGCATTGTGCTCGCCCGCGTTCCAGCGCTCTTGCAGGTGCGGGAGATAGGGGTCGATTTGCCGCGGACGCAGCGGTGGCATGCGCTCCGGAAAGCAGGCCGCGCGGATGGAGCGATGAACGGTTGCGCGCGCGAGGCCGACTTCTGGCGCGATCTGATGCACGGACAAGCCCTCCTGGCGGAGCGCTACCACCTGCTCGTAGCGCGCCTTGCGCGCGGCGCGCTGTTCCAGTCGGCGTTGCACGTCGGCGGGCGTCCGTTTGGTGGTCCGCCGTGGCGCGTCAACTGGCCCAAGCGCACGTGCGGCCTCGCGCAGGCTGACATGCTGGCGGGTCAAGTACCGCTCCATGGTTTCGCCGGCATTAAGCAGGAGATGAAAGCGGTCAGCGATCTGTTGGGCCTGTGGTGCGCTGGCACTCGCGGCAGCGGCGTAATCGCCTCCGCGGTCACGGCTGATGAAGCGGACTTCGGGATGGTGGAGGAGCCAGCCAGCCAACGTGTCTTGCGAGCGGTCGGGCAAGAGGTCAATGACGCGTCGTTGTTCCAGGTCCAGCAGCACTGTGCCGTAGCGACGTGCCCGTCGAAAGGCGAAGTCATCCACCCCGAGGACTGACACGGCGCCCACCGCGGTGTCGACTCCCACCTGGTCATGCGATACGTCTTGCATGACGTATCGCAACACGGTTTGGTCGGTCACTGGCAGCTGGAGCACTGGCGCGAGCACTTCCACACCGCGCCCACCCAGCACGAGTCCTAACGCGCGGAGCTGGTCGCCCATGCGCAGCGTCTTGCGCGCCCGTGGACGCACATACTCAGGAAAGCGCTCGCTCAATACCCGCCGTGGACAGCGGTCGTTCGAGCAGCGGAACTTGCGGACGTACAAGCGCAGCGTGACTATTCGGCCCACACACGGCAGATCTGCCACTGTGCGGGTGTAGTAACTATGCACATGCTCCGACGGCGTGTGGCAGTCTGGGCATGCGCTGGCACGCCGACAGGCTGACGCCTCGATGGAGAGTGCTCCGGACAGCAGGCTGATGCTGCGCACGCGGAGCCCTGCGGGGAGGCGGAAGAGCGCGGTAAGGTCCATGGTGCACTTGGGCTGGTGAGGAACGTCTACCCACCAGACTACACAGCACCATACCCGGTTTCTACCAAGCGCTCAGCACCGAAAGTGAGGACGAGCCCAGTGCCGGGGGTCAGGTCATTGCGACCGCCAGTGCTGAAGATATACGCGACTTTCACGCGAGCTCCTCTCCAGGTGCGCGCCAGGCTCTTCCGAAAACGAGGCGCAGACGATACCAGGCGGGTACACAGCCTTCTGTGTCCCGCCTGGTATTGTAGCAATCCGTTGTGACGCCCCGCTCAGACCTCTGATATTACCGCTAACGGTACTTCCGCCTCAGCCGGCGCCTCCACCGCGGGGCGCGAGGCCCGTCGTGCCCGCATTCTGGCGCGCGCGGCGCTTCCCGGCAGCGTAATCAGGACGACTGAAGCGATGATGATCGCGGCGGCGGCCACCTCAATGGAAGTCAGCTTGTCGCCACCCAACACGACGCCAAGAATCATCGCCACGACCGGGTTGACGTAGGCGTACGTTGAAACGAGCGCAGGAGGCGCGTTCTTCAGGAGCCACGTATACGAGCTGTAGCCGACAAGCGACCCGACCAGAATCAGATACACCAGTCCGGCGATGGACTGCCCCGAAATGGCGTTGATGTTGACAGCGCTCGCCTCACCCGTCACCAGTCCACCAACTAGCAGTGTCATCGCGCCCACGAGCATCTCCACTGCGGTAGACATCAGCGGAGACTTGGGCATGTCGGCGCGGCCCGCGTAGATCGAGCCAGCAGCCCAGAGGAATGTTGAAATGACCAGCAGGAGCGCGGATGGATGGAGTCCGCCGCCGCCGACGCCGCCACGGAGCGCGAGAAGCGCTACTCCGGCGAAACCAATCGCGACACCGGCGATGATCCGCCCCGTCGGACGCGCTCCGCCCGGAATCAGGCCGTTCAGCATGACCATCCACATCGGAACCAGCGCCACCAGAACAGCCGCGATGCTGGAGGGCGTTTGCAGCTCAACATAGGTCACGGTCCCGTTGCCGCCGCCGAGCAGCAGCGCGCCGACCAGACCCGCCTGCGCCCACTGACGGAGCGTTGGCCGGGGGACCTTGAGCAGGCGCATGGTGATATACAGCGCTGAGCCCGCGATGAAGAAGCGCACACTCGTCATCAGCAGTGGTGGCATCGTTTTGATCGCAATGCTGATCGCGTAATAGGTCGAGCCCCAGACGAGGTAAACCAGCGCCAAACAGATGATGATCCCGAGCCGGTTAGACTTCGTCGGGGCCGTCGGGGTCACACTCGCCATCTTATCGCTCCTCCCGCTCAGGTTCCGGAGTCACGCCAGGAGCGCGGGACAGATTGACCCGCGCGGTCTCCTTGAGAGTGTCGAGGACGATGGTGGTGCGAGTCGAGCGGATTGACGGTATGGCTCCGAAGCGCTCGCGCAGCAGCCGCCCTAGCGCGTTTGTGTCGGCTACGCGCACCTTGACGAGATAACAGTCCTCACCAGCGACGTTGTGCACTTCCTGCACCTCAGGAATCGCAGCGAGCGCCGCGCCAGTCTCCAGCGCGCCGTACGCGCCTTCATCTCGCACGAAGACAAAGGCAAGCAGGCCAGCCTCGAGCGCACGCGGATCAAGCCGTGTCTCGTAGCCCGTAATGACGCCACGCGCCTCGAGCTTACGGATGCGCTCAAAGATCGCGGAGGGCGCCATGCCGAGCTGGCGCGCGATCTCCGCATTGGAGGTTCGCGCGTCTTGCTGAAGAATCGTCAGAATTTTCTCGTCAACGTCGTCGTTCATACTGCTAATTGTAGCAAAATGCCGTCGAACTTTCAACGGCATGGGGTATTTTACGCAAAATCACGTACCATCTTTCTTCGCCTGCTTACGGCCGCGCCCATGCTATACTTCCGCCGTGCGGCGCCAGCCGCGTTGAGACAGCGAAATACGGGGGATGTGTGACATGGGGGATGCGGCCAGGACCCGAATCTTTATCAGCCACCATCACAGCCAGCGGGAAGATGACTTCACCGCGCGCTTGGAGGCCGATCTCACCGCGACCGGCGCCAGCGTCCGAACCGATAGCGATAGCGAGACGCGTGACGCTTTCGTTCAGCTATTCCTCACCCCCTATGCTGGCCGGCAATTCTTCCTGTTCGTCGTCACGCCAGACGCCGCGGCGTCACCCTGGGTGCAGCGTGAAGTCGGCGTCGCTCTCCATGAGCGCGCTGCAGGGCGCGTGCTTGCGGTGATCCCTATCCTGCTCGTCCCGACACCGGCCGGGGATATTCCGCCTGCCTGGCTGCAATTAGATGTCATCGACGCCACGCGCTCCTACGAGCCTGCGCACGCGGCGCTGTTGCGCGCGCTCAGTCTGGTCGGACCTGCGCTCTCGGAGCAGCTAGCGCCAGAATGGCCGGAGTGGGAACCTGAAACGTTCGATGACGCTGCGACAAAGGGATTCGCCGACAGTCTCCCTGGAACGACGGCGCCGCTCACCCAACGCGACATCGAGCAAGCGGTCGAGGACGCCTGGGCGACTGCGAGCGGCGAGCATGACGTTGAATCCCACCCCGCTGCTGTTGGCGCGCAGGACGACGCGCCGTCAGCATCACAAGATGCGGACGCGCGCCCGCCCGAAAAGAGTTCCACCGGCGCGCCATCGCCCGCGGGAGCCGCGCCAGCCAGTGGAGGCGCGCCACCAGATGAAGCGGCCGCAGGCGCGCAGACACGTAGGGAACCGGCCGCACCGCCAGCCCCTGTCGACGCCCACACTGACGGCCAAGCTCTGGCGCCTCCGTTTCCCATGGCGCCTCCGCCAATGCCCTGGCCAGCCGCTCCGCCCTCGCCCGCAGGAACGCCAGCCCCAACTCTTCCACCGCAACCGCCATACCCCGAATGGCCGCCCGCTGGCGCAACCGCGCCGGAAACCGCCCCTGGCGGCGGCGACCGCTCTACTGGAGCCCCGCAAGGCGTGTCACCGATCTCACTGGAACAGGTGGCGTTCGCCGCCTATCACCCCAAAGAAGTCGAGCGCAACAAGCCGTCGCCACTCCTGGTCTTTCTGGCGCTCAATACCGCGGGCGCGCTCGCGCAGGTCGCCGCGCTGGCCGCTGAGCGACTCGCCGGCCGGATCGACCAGTTCCGCGCTGGCGTCGCGGACGACCGGCTGACGATCCGCCGTGGCGCGCGATTGCGCATCGTCCCCACCATTCCGGGCTTCCGTGTGAATCCACAGTGGATGGATATCACATGGGAGGATGACGCGCAGCAGCACGAGTTCACTATCCGCGCGGAGAGCGCCGCATCCGGCCGCGCCTCGGAAGGAGCGGTGCGCATCTACCAGGGGCTGACCTTGCGGGCGGAAGTTCCGCTCTCTATCTACGTAGGGTCTGGCGCGGCCGCTAGCGACCCCGCCTCCTTCGCCAGCGCCGTCGCGCGAACGTACCGCCGGGTGTTCGCCTCATATTCACACCGCGATACGCCGGTGGTCGAATCCTGTGAGGCGGCGGCGCAGGCGCTCGGAGACCGCTACCTCCGTGACGTGATGACGCTGCAAAGCGGCCAGCTTTGGAACAGCCAGCTTCTGCGGATGATCAACGAGGCGGATGTCTTTCAGTTGTTCTGGTCCAAGAACGCCTCCAGCTCAGGCTATGTGCGCCAGGAGTGGGAGTACGCGCTCACGTTGCAACCCAACCGGCCAGGTTTCATTCGCCCGGTGTACTGGTCGGGTCAGCCATTTGGGATTCCCCAACAACTGAGCGCGCTCCACTTCGAGCCGCTCGATCTCTCGGCGCTGGGCTGGGGTCCAGTGCGCCGCTTCTTCTATCTCATCCAGGCTGGCTAAGACCCCTGGAAACGGCGGCGGCGCCTCCACGCTGGCATGGAGGCGCCGCAAATATGCGCGCGTTGCTACTTGATGATCTCCGCCAGAGCGCGCTCGACATCTTTGGCGGTCGGGAAGAAGCCCGCTTCCTCGCTGCCGCTGTAGGGCGCAGAGGGCGCGGCGATGGCCGAGACCAGCGCCGGCGCGCTATCCAGTTTCCAGAAGAAGTTCTGCGCGATCCACGAGTGAATGTGCCGGCCAAAGCTGGTAAGATCCGGCTCCTCCGTGACCACGATCGCCCGCCCGCTCTCGCTGACCGACGCCGCGATGGCCTCCTCATCGAAAGGCATAAGCGTGCGCAGGTCCACGACGTCCACTGCACCGCCTCCGGACTCAACGAACCGCGTCGCCGCGATCGCCGACTCCAGCGCCATCATGCCCCAACTGACGATGGTCGCCGTCACTGGCCCCTGACCAAACCGCATGCGCCGCGCTTTGCCAATCGGCTCAGTGTAAAAGCCGTCAGGCACCTGCCACAGCGCGGCAAGCTCGGGGATCACTGGGCCATCTTTGTGCGCGTGCGGTTCGTCAGCGCGGTACAAGCGCCCGCGCTCGAGGAAGACGACTGGTGACTGCGAGAGCGACGCCTGCAGCAGCAGCCCCTTCGCGTCGTAGGGTGTCGCCGGGCAGATCGTGATCAGGCCGGGCACGTTCGTGAACCATTGCTCTCCGGCATTCGAGTGGCCGAAGGCCCCTCCTCCCGACCCGCTGTCTGAGATTGGACCGCCACCCCCGGAGCCCGACTTCATGCGCCAGATCACCGGGCAGTTCCAGTCGCCAAACGATTGGTAATAGACGCGCGCCGCCAGCCGGATGGTCTGCGTCGCGGACTGGTGGTAATCGACGAACTGGATCTCGCCACAGCGCGCTCGTCCGTCAGCCATGCCGCTGCCCGCTGAGACACCGGCGATCAGTTGCTCGTTGAGGGCGCTGCTCACAGCCGAGCCGGGATATTCCTTCACCAGGCGCATCGTCGCGTTGAAGACACCGCCGGTCGAGCTGCCCACATCCTGGCCATAGACAAAGAAGCCCTCGTCGCGCTGGCGAATCTCCGCGAGCGCGTCATTCACCGCTTCGATGAGCAGCTTACGCTGGGCGGGCCCTTTCTCCGTCTGTGGCTGCCACGACGGGACCTGGATGACGCGTTCACCGGCCCGCTCGGGCCCCGGAACTGGCTCCGTCAGGACCTGCTCTTCCGCGCGGTCGATCTCGGCCTTGACCTCGTCATGCAGCCGCTCGAGATCGGCTGGAGCAAGCTCACCCCGCGCGATGAGCATTTCGCCCAGATGCTTGACAGGATCCTTGGTGCGCGTGGTCTGCTCGATCTCTTCACGCGTGCGATAACGGCGGATGTCTGTGCTGCTGGAGTGCGCATCGAGTAGACCGACATGCAGGTGCAGGAAGGCCGGGCCTTCGCCATTGCGCAACCGTCCAACAAGCTCACGCGCCGCCTCGTAGGTCGCCAGCGCGTCCACGCCGTCCACGTCCACGGCGATAGCGTCCATCGCGCGAATCTGCGCCGTCAGATCGCCAGCCCATTGCGCCTGGCGCCCAGTCATGATTGCCCAGTCGTTGTTCGCCACAACTACCAAGGCAGGCAGCTTGTGAACAGTAATCGCGCGCATCATCGCGCTGAAATCATTCGTCGCCGCGCCACCGTCGCCCGTGAAGAAGGTCACGATGCGATTCGACTCATCGCGCTTGAATGCCCAGCCAACGCCGGCGGCGAATGGCGCCAGCCCTGACACCTCGCTGAAAGTGGGCATGATGTTATGCCGGCGGCTACTGTAGTGCGAGGGCATGTTACGCCCGCTGCCCATCGGATCGGTGACGCGAGAGTAGGCGGCGCGCAGGGGAGCGTAGAGATCACCTGTGCGCTGCAGCCAGCCCGCCAAATCGCGGTAGTAGAACGCCAGCCAGTCCCGCTCGTCCATCGCCGCGACGACCGCCGCGACGGACTCGTGGCCCGCGCAGCCGATATAGAATGGGAACTTGCCCTGCGTCTTGCGCGCCTTCATCACATCATTGAGCACGCGCGCGGTCAGCATTGTCCGATAAAGCGCGACCGGGTCGAGGGCGCGGGCCTCAGCGCCCGCGACTGGTGGCGTGACCTTCGTTGTCATCTAGCGCCCTCCAGGCGTGTGGTGTCATGTGCAGCCCGATCACGCGATGGCCGTGACCGGTTGGCTGGTTCGGGCTACTCGTATGCGCGGCTTGCGCAGCCCAGGTGGAGATCACAGGGGCGCTCCGTTATTATACCCCTCGTCCCCGCGCCGCTCAATGCGCGCAGCGGGCGACGTCTGGCCCCCAAATAGGCCCGCTCGTATGAACGAGCGAGCGCCCACGGGCGGCACAAGCGGCTCCATTCGCGCCTGATTCTGCCTCGGGCTGCGCCACGACAGAAACCTCAGCGATACACCCACTACATCCGGCGCATCATCTCGATCACCTTGGAGAAGCGCTCGAAACTGGCGGGCTCACTGCCTTCAATCACCACCACGAGATGCTTGACGCCAGCCTTCTCGAATCCGCTCAGGCCCTCGGCCACCTCTTCCGCTTCCCCCTGGATGCCCTTGTACTCTTCGTCTCGCTTGTCGCCCGGTCCGAGCAGACGCACAAGCGTACCAGCCGTCAGTTCCAGTGTCGCTGGGTCCCGTCCCTCGTCCACGCAGGCCTGCGTGATCGCGGGAATCACTTTCGCGACTCCAGCCGGCCAGCGATGCCAGACCGTGTTCCAGGCGTCAGCATATTTCGCGGTAAGTCGCAGCATGCGTGGCTTCTGCGCGCCAATCCAGATGGGCGGCCCGCCGCGGGAAGGTCCCCGAGGCCGCAACACCGTGTCCCGCGCCTGATAGTACGCGCCCTGGAAGTCCACATGTCCATCGCGAAGCAGCGGCACGATGATCCGCAAGGCTTCCTCAAACCGCGAGGCGAGGTTATCAAACGGATAGCCGAAGGCGTCGTACTCCGGCTTGTGCCAGCCGGCCCCTAGGCCCAGAATGAACCGTCCTTGACTGATCTCATCCAGGCTGTCCGCCATTTTCGCCAGCAGAGCCGGACTGCGGAAAGACGTACAGGTGACCAGCGGCCCCACCTGTATGCGCTTCGTACTCGCCGCCACCGCGCTCAGAAAGGAAAACACCTCCCATGCGCCGTTCTCACCCGTTTCAGGAAAGCGATAGAGCAGGTGGTCAGCCAGCCAGAATGAGTCCGCTCCGATGTCTTCAGCGACTTGCGCAATGCGCTGGATGTCACTAAAGCGCGGCGTGCGCCCGCGGGGCGCGTCCTCGCCTATATCATTCTCGCCCAGCGTCGGCATCAAGCCAATCTTCATCCGTCCAGAGCTTCTCTGCTCTTCACTCATGCCCGCTCACCTTTCACCGCATGCGACCGCGCGAATTTGGAGACACCGCGCCATACTGTAGCATGGTCAGTCGTCGCGGCGCCCACCCGGCGCCATGCTCATAGCATCTGCGCGCGTGGTCGGTTCGCCACATCACAACAACGTCGAAACCGCTACCGAGCTTGGGCTCCCTACGTAAGTACAGGTGCGGTTGAGTCCATCTCAAGATCGGCGCCATGGGCGAGAACCCCGGGTGCAAGAAAAGGTAAGGTGAGCGGTCGCATGGTCTGGTGGCTTTGCTGGTGGCTGTTCATGCCCCTGCGCTGGATGGGGATGCGCGCGATGCGCCATCGTCACGGATGGGGACATCACCATCATCATGGCGGGCGTGGCCCATACGGGTGGTATGGTCGCCCGGGTTACGGCTACGGCAGTCGCTGGCGCGGGTAATAACCGGGCGCGTCACATGTCGCTGGTGTATCAGTAATATCGCTGATCCCAGCGACATGCCTTTCTGTGCGCTACACTGGCGTCGTCCGGTAAACGCTCTGGATGGGCGGTGAGAGGCCTGCGTCATCGAGGTCAACATGCACAAATATCAGCAGAACGCACGCGTGGGCGGCGGCTGCGCGCCATCATTCGCCAGTTTCATCTTTCGCGCCTGGCCGGAGAACAGCTTGTGATCCAAGCTCACCACCATCGACACCGCCTTCACGCCAGCTAAACGGACCTGCCTCAATTTCTCTGCGCGACAGCGAGCCAGCCTGAATTGACGAGTCGGGCGCGATCTTGCGTAAACGATCATACCTACATCGTGAAAGGACACCATGTCATGCGCCTGCTGATCTGGCACGTGGATAGCTTCACCGCCGAGCCGACGGAGCGCGGTCGCTCCAAAATCGCTGACAGCGAGCCACAGGTAGCGACAGTCACCGATGGCCTGGTTGTTTTCGCCGCGGTCGAGAAGAGCGACGAGGCGGATGTAGAAGGTGTGGCGGCGCGCGCCGCCGAAGCTATCACCACTGTCGCACGCCAGCTCGGCGCTCACGATGTCTTGCTGCACTCGTTCGCGCACCTTTTCGTTGAATTGTCGGCTCCTGCCGCTGCCCGCGATGTGCTGAACGCGATTCAGGCCCTGCTCGAAGCGGATGGCTACGCGGTGAGCCAGAGCGCGTTCGGCTGGTTCAATCGCCTTGAGATGCGGGCGAAAGGCCACCCGCTCTCGCGCGTCGCTCGTCAGGTGTAGGCCACCCTGCGTCCACGAAGGATGAACGCCTGCAGCATCATGGAGTACACTGTTCTAGCATGCTAGTGAGTAGGTTAGCGGCGGAGAGAAGCGAGAAAGGCCCAAGCATTGTCGCGAACACTCACCGCCGCTGTGCGCTTTAGCGCATGGGCGGCGCAGCCAACCGAGCGGCAGCGGCTCGATGAGGGCGCGCTACTGGTCGCGGAGATAGCGCGACCAGACCTGGACCATCGCCCGGCGATACGGTTGCTCGACACATTCGCGGCGGAGGTATGGGAGTCGCTCGGCTCTGATACGCGCCTCTTGCGTCCTGAGCAAACATCGCGCAGACGGGCCGCGATCCGCCTCATCGAAGCCATGAATGATGTCCTCGTTGGCCGCCACAACTTCCATGGCGCCACAGACGACTATACCAACCCCCGAAACAGCTTTATCGATGTCGCGCTCGAGCGTCGTGTTGGCCTGCCCATCACACTCGCCTCGATCTATCTGGAGGTTGCGCGCCGTCTCGGCGCGCCGCTGGAAGGTGTCGGGCTGCCCGCGCATTTCATGGCGCGCTGGCCACTCCCTGCGGCCGAAGGTGGACCAATCTATGTGGATGCCTTCCACGGCGGCTGCATGCTAGAAGACGCGGAGATGCGCCACTTCATCCTGACGCTGATCAAGGCTCCTGCGCGCAACCGATTCGAACCGGCATGGCTCCGCGCGCTCAATACCCGCCAAATCGTCACCCGTATTCTGCTCAATCTAAAAGGCGCCTACTTCGAGCTTGGGGACACCGCCATGCTACTGGAGGTTGTAGATCGCCTCACAGCGCTCCGGCCGGATCTGCCCCAAGAGCTCCGTGACCGCGGACTGTTGCGGCTGGCGCTGGGTGAGCCGCTGCTCGCCGCGGCCGACATCGCCGCCTATCTGAACCGCGCGCCGGAGGCGCCAGAAAACAACCGTTTGCGCCGCCGCATCGCGTCGGCGCCTGAAGTGCGCGCCAAGCTCAATTAGTCAGGCTGCTCGCTCGAAAGGACATCAGACGTGGCCACGATTCGCGCGATCACGCTGTCGCAGGGCGAGCCACATCCACTCACGCCGCCGGTTCTCGCGCGGGCCGCGAGCTTCCTGCGTGATGCGCAGGCCCAGGCGGAGGCGGAGGGCCATGTCGTACAGACCACACGTCTGGCCTGTCGCCCCCTCCTGCAGGATCTCGATGACTACGATGCGGCGCGCCTGGCAGCCTATGCCACCGACCTGAATGCCTGGTGTGAAGCGGAAAGCGTGGCATTTGTCTCACTTGGTCCGGCGCCCGCGCATCAGCCGGCGTTTGATCTCGACCGGCTCAATGCGCTGGTCGACGTCTTGCTGCCCAATCCCACACTCAACGCCACAACACAAATCACCTATGGAGGAGACCCTCCGCGCTACACGGCCGCCCTTCGAACAGCCGAGATCATGCGGCAGCTTGCGGAAGCGAGCGCTGGTGAGGCCAATTTTCGCTTTGCCATGCTGGCGATGTGCGAGCCGGGCGGGCCATTCTTCCCGCAAGCCTATGCGCGCGGGCGGAACTGGACGGTCTCTGTTGGCCTGCAGTGCGCCGGTGACGTTGGCGAGGCGCTAGCTGATGTCGCTTCGAGAGAGAACGACGCGCTCTCCAGATTGCCTTCGATGGAAGTCGCTGTCCAGAAGGCGCTAGCAGCGCGCGCGCGTCCTGTGGTTGCGCTGGTGAAACGACTCGCGGAAGCCGCGGGCATCAGTTATGGTGGCGTGGACCTGTCACCAGCGCCCATGGGTAATGAGAGCATCGCCGCCAGCATGGAGCGCGCGGGACTCGGCCCGTTCGGCTCCAGTGGGACGTTGACCCTTGCGGCCACGCTCACCGCCGCGATCAAAGCCGCCGCCGAGGAGGTCGGCCCCTCATGTGGCTACAATGGCCTGATGCTACCAGCGCTGGAAGATGCGACGCTTGGCCAGCGCATGGCTGAATACGGTATCGGCGCCACCACGTTACTTGCGTATTCGGCCGTCTGTGGGACGGGGCTCGACACGATCCCGTTGCCAGGAGACACACCGCCAGAGGCCGTCGCGCGCTTGCTGGCGGACGTCGCAACCCTCGCATGGCGGCTACGCAAGCCGCTTTCGGCGCGCTTGTTTCTTGCCCCTGGTGTCGCGGCGGGCGAGATGACGCGCTTCACTTCCCCATATCTCACGAATACTCGTGTCGTTGCTCTGTAGCGGCGCGCGACCGCACGCTCCTCCGACTGCGCTAGCCTGGCGCGACAGTCCCGCCGCCGTTGACAGTCTCCCCGCCGCGCCAGTAGACTTCACACCGCACGGTCTTGCATAGGAGCGCGCCCTCTAGACTCGCGGCGCCCGGCGGCCTCAGGATGGGAGAGCAGGAAGTATGACGGCAGGCGAGTCGCGCGCGCCATCGCCTCGACTCCGCGTCCTCCTTTTCGGCGCCGCGGTCGCCATCGTCAGCGCGTCCGCGCTCACCATGATCCTGGGAACCGCCGCTGTAGGTGTCGCGCGGGCCGCCCCACTTGATAGCCCTACACCGACGCTTGACCCGCTTATCGTGCCCACTACGGTCCCCTCATCTGGATCAGGGCTCACGACCACCGCGCTCTCGACCAGTTCAGCGGGTATCGCGCTTGCGCTCGGGATGAGCTGTCTCACAACGATCGCTGGCCTCATCATTGCGATATTGACTTTGCGCGCGCTCATCCGGACAGGTTATGGCCCGTTCCTCCGTGTCATACTTCCGCGCTGGCTGGGACGCCGGCTCCCCGCGCCGCCGCCCGGCCCCACACTACGCTATCGCCCGAACCGCGATGGCCCTGAAACCGGATTCGACATCTACGCTGAGCAGCCACTTCCGCGCGGTGGACGTCAAACGCGCCGCCGCGACGAATGGTCGGATTGGGACGACGCGCCACCTGCGCGCCAGTCGCATTCCAGCCATTCCAGTCGTGGATCGTCGCGCGGGTCCTCGCCTCGAAGCAGCCGCTCCCACTAGTAGCAGTTGGCCGCTCCAACAGGCGAACTAGCTGGAAACCGGGCGACACTGATAGCGTGGCATGCGGCGGCGCGCAAGCGTGGTACCATGGGCGCGTGGGTCTAGGATGGGCCAGACCTATCAAGAAGCGACGGCGCCTCACCTTGTATTCCGCAGCCTTGCGCTCAGGTACACGGTGATTCTTCGAGTATCAGGGCGCGACACCCGACAAGGAGTCGCTGATGGCCACCCATCCCTCATCACGGCGCGATGCGCCACTGGCCGAGATGGATGCTCTACGCGATGACGTGCGTGTCCTGGGGGACCTCGTAGGCCTGGTGGCGCGCGAGCAGGCGGGCGAGCGGGTCTTTGACCTCGTTGAACACTTGCGCCAGGGCGCGATCGCGCTCCGTGACGGCGCGGCGACCGGCGCGGAAAATGATCTGTCAGAATGGATTGAAGAGCAGTCGACCTCTGACCTGGTTGAGATCGTGCGTGCGTTCAGCGTGTACTTCCACGTGATTAACGTCGCTGAGCAGCATCACCGCGTTCGACGTCTCTACGAACGCGAGCGGAGCGGCGCTGGCCTCTCGGAATCCATCGCCGCCGCGGTGTCTGACCTGCGCGCGCAAGGCGTCACGCAGGAGCGCTTGATAGCGCTGTTGCCGGAGCTACGGGTGCGCAGCGTCTTTACCGCCCACCCATCTGAGGCGCGCCGGGTGACCGTCCTGCAGCAACTGGACCGCTGTGCGGAACTGCTCGCTGAATATGATCGGTTCCGTGATAATCCACGGCGCGGGCGCGCGCTACGGGATGAGTTACGGGCGACGATCACGCTGCTCTGGCAGACCGCCGACACGCGCTCAGAGCGCCCCACTGTACTCGACGAAGCGCACAGTGTCGTGCAGGTCATTTCAGGCACGCTCTACGATGTCGCGCCCCGCGTACAGCGCACCCTGGAAAGCGCCGTGATGGACTCCACGCCGGGGATGCCAGCCGCGCCCGAGCGCGCCATCTTCCTCCAGCCTGGCTCGTGGGTCGGCGGTGACCGTGACGGCAATCCGCATGTCACCCCTGAGGTCACACAGGCTGCCGTGCGGCTGGCGCGCGTGACCGTCCTGCGTCGCTATGTCGAGGAGATTCGAGCGATTGGCCGCGACCTCAGTGTTTCCCTCCGGCTAACTGGCGCATCCGACGCCTTGCGGGCTTCGCTGGAGCGCGACCTCGCGGCGCTGGGCGTCGTCCCCGTCCCCCAGTGGGCAGATGAGCCATACCGCCGCAAGTGCGGCATCATGGCCGAGCGGTTGCGGCGGACACTGGAAGACGAGCCAGGCGCGTATCCATCCGAGGAGGCGCTTCTCGCCGACTTGCGGCTCATGCGTGAGAGTCTTCTCTCGCATGCGGGTCAGCGTATCGCCGGCAGCCGCCTTTGGGATTTCGAGGCGCGCGTCCGCACCTTTGGCTTTCGATTGTGTGAGCTGGAGATACGCCTGCACGCCAATGCTTACCACGCCGCGGTCGCTGAAATATTCCAACTCACCAGTTCCGTCCACTACGAGACCCTGGATGAAGTGGGGCGTGTCGCCTGCCTGGAAAGCGCGCTCGCCGCGCCTGCGGCGCGACTGCCCGTCGCGGCGCTTTCCGCCGGCACACGCCAGACTCTCGGGGCATTGAACGCGGTCCGCGCGATCCAGGAGCGGCATGGAGAAGCCGCCTGCCATACCGTGATCATCTCGATGTGCCGCGCGCCTTCGGATGCGCTGGCCACGCTCCTACTGGCTCGCGATGCGGGCCTTTTCCGCTGGCGGGGCCACGATGCGCCAGAACCCGGCGCGGAACCCGCCGACGCGCGCATCGACATAGTGCCGTTGTTCGAGGAGGTCGAGGAGTTACGGCACAGCGCGGACATCCTCGAAAACTTGCTGGCGAGCCCCGCATATCGCGCGGCGCTGCGTGCGCGTGGCTGGCGCCAGCAGGTGATGATCGGCTACTCAGATAGCAACAAGGATGCTGGCTACCTCGCTTCCACCTGGGAAACCTTCCGCGCGCAGGAAACGCTGGCGCGATTCGCTGAAGGCCACGGTCTGGAACTAACGCTATTTCATGGGCGCGGGGGCGCGGTCGGTCGCGGGGGCGGGCCGATGGGGCGGGCGATTCTGGCGCGACCACCAGGCGCGAGCTATCCAACGCTAAAAGTCACCGAACAGGGTGAGGTGATCTTCGCGCGCTATAGTCACGAGGTGATCGCCGAACGGCATCTGGAGCAAATCCTGCATGCGCTACTGCGCTCGGCGCTCGAATCGAGCAGAGACGAGCCGAAGGCAGAGTGGTTGATGACGATGGAGCGACTGGCGACGCGCTCGCGCGCCGTCTACCAGCGTGACGTCAAGGACAGTCCTGATTTTCTGCGATTCTTCCGTTTGGCTACTCCCTTCCCCGAGCTGGCGAGCCTCAATCTCGCCTCGCGCCCGGTAAGCCGTAGCGCGCCCGCGGGCGTTGATGATCCGCCGCTAACGCTGGCTGACCTGCGCGCCATTCCCTGGAGTTTTAGCTGGACGCAGACCCGCGCCAATGTGCCTGGATGGTTTGGGCTGGGCTCGGCGCTGAGCCAAGAGATCGCCGGCGGCGGACTGGAGCGATTGCGGGCAATGTACTCGGAGTGGCGGTTCTTCGCTACTCTGATGGATAACGCGCAGCGTAGTCTCGGCATCGCCGACATGGCAACCTTCCGCCGCTATGCGCGACTCGCTGAAGGTGGCGAGGCGCAACTGGCCATTTTGGACGCTGAATATCAGCTGGCGGTCGAGGCGACCTTGACTGTCACTCAGCAGCAGGCGCTGCTGGAGCGCTCGTCGGTGCTCGCGCGATCTATCCGCCTGCGCAATCCCTATGTGGACGCGCTTCACCTGGCGCAGATCGCCTTGCTGCGCCGCTACCGCACCCTACAAGACACAGACGCTGCTGATGTAGCGGCGCGCGCTCAATTGCTCGACGCCATTCACCACTCAATCAATGGCATCGCAGCCGGCCTCCAGGAAACAGGATGACCAGCGCGCATCACCATTCAAGCGCCGCGCGTTCTCCATGCCCGCGGGAGCTTGTATAGGAATGCGCGCGCGCGGCCCCGCTCCCTAGTAGGGAGCGGGGCCGCGGCGTAAGGTCAACGCAAACGGGACTTGTCCCGCCTAATGGGTGATGGCGTAAATGCTGGAGTAGAACATCATCGGATCGACTGTGGAATTATCCACCATCACGGAGATGTGCAGGTGCGGGCCAGTTGACCAGCCCGTGCTACCTTCATATCCAATTACCGTATTCTGATCCACATTCTGGCCGATCGAGATACCAGGCGCCAGCCCAAGCATGTGCCCATAGAGCGTGGACACATGGAAGCAATGGTTAATGACCACCGACCAGCCGAAGCCGTTCGTTCCGTCATAACCAGCCCAGATGATCTGTCCAGCTTGCACCGCATGGATGGGGTTGCCACTGGGCGCGGCGAGGTCGACGCCGTCATGGTACCAGGAATAACCGCGAACCCAATAGGAATGAGGGTTGGGAGACACAAAGCCGAAGCCCAGGTAACTCCCGTGCGCGCTCGAGCAGATCGCCTCAGGCCCTGGATTGCCCGCGCGCGCGTTCCACCAGTTCGAGCCAAAGACTGTCGCGCCCCAGACACCCCCCGAGGGCAGGAAGTTACAATAGCCCGATGCGGCCGCTTCCTGTTGGTAGTTCATTCCGTAGGAGGAGCTCAACGGAATCTTGTACGGCGTTCCGATCTGCAGCTCCTGGCCGGGGCAGAGCTTGTTGAGCTCCATGATGCCGCCGATCTGCACGCCATACTTCTTCGACAGCGAGAGCAGCGAGTCACCCCATTTGGCCGTATACCAGACGAACTGCTGCGTCCTAGTCATCACGACTGCGCCAGCCAGCGCCTCGAACGAGGAAACGCCAGGCTGGGCCGACGCGCCCAGCGGCGTAACCGACATCATGCCGGTTATAAGAAGCGTCGCGACGACCGTAAGAATCGCGAGCCGCATCGTCAGCGGGCGAGAACGGCGCTTGATGAATGGCATACCCATCGAGACGCCAGTACCGGGGATCACGACCGGATTGTGCCCTGTCTCATCGTGGACGGGAGCCAGACTCTGCTCATCGCCCCGAGCGACCATCGCGCGCGACGCGCCGGTCTCGTCCTCGTAGGCGTCTGTATAGCCGCTATCGTAAGCGTCGTATTCCGCTGAGTCATCACGAGGACGGCGATCGTCGTAGTCGTCGTACTCGGCGAAGTCATCATGACCATTGTTCGGCCGGCCTCGCCCAGAGCGGCTCCGGGTATCCCGGTCCTCGTAGCGATCTCGCGCCACTCGCGTCTCTCCTGACTGCTGACTGGCCTCACGCGCCCGTGCGCTTTGGGGCGCGCTCGCGATCCGACGTGCGTCTTATCTTCGTGACCGGACGCGACACATTGAGCGACCGCTCTTCATGCTAAGGTAGAGCGCCACGCCTGTCAATTCAGACGGGCGTCCGCTATTACCATCGTACCAGTCCACAGAACGCCTAGCGGCTCCCATGCGCCTGCGCTACAATCTACGTTGGCGCGCTTTACGCGCAGCCTTCGCCGCCTGTAGGCTCACGATAATCTGAATAGAGGAACTCGGCCATGTCTGACGACACCACTCCGCGACCGGAGCCAATGCGCCTCGGTCACAGTCCTGACTCCGATGACGCGTTCATGTTTTACGCGCTGGCGGAGAACAAGATCGACTCGAACGGCTTCTCATTCGAGCACATTCTGCGCGACATCGAGACACTCAATCAGTGGGCGCGCGAGGGGCGGCTGGAGATCACCGCGATCTCCGTGCACGCCTATGCGTATGTCGCTGACAAATATGCGATCTTGTCCCATGGCGCGAGCATGGGTGACAACTACGGTCCGATGGTCGTCGCCCGCGAGCCAGTAGACGCCGCCTGGCTGCGTGGCAAGCGCATCGCGATTCCAGGCGAGATGACCAGCGCGTTCCTGGCGCTGCGCCTCTATCTGGGCGATTTCGAGTATGATATCGTGCCATTCGATCAGATCATGGAAGCCGTTAGTCAGGGAAAAGCCGACGCTGGGCTGCTAATCCACGAGGGCCAGTTGACGCACCGCGAGCACGGTCTGCACATGGTTGTGGATCTGGGCAAATGGTGGCACGATGAGACCGGCGGCCTGCCGCTGCCGCTCGGCGTCAACGCTGTCCGGCGCGATCTGGGGGCCGAGCGTATGGCGGCCCTGTCGCGCGTCTTGAAGGCGAGCATTCAATACGGCCTGGACCACCGCGCGCCTGCGCTCGATCATGCGATGCAGTACGCGCGCGGCCTCTCGACCCAGACAGCGGACACCTTCGTCGGTATGTACGTCAACGACTGGACACTGGACATGGGCCCGCGGGGCAGGGAGAGTATCCGGCTCTTCCTCAAGCGCGCCTACGACCGTGGCCTGATCCCCACCGATCCCTCTGTGGATTTCGTGGACTAATCCGGCTACGCTCTCGTCTCCTCGCTGCTGCTAGCGCCCGCCGTATCGTCTTGACTTGTAGACGGGCGCAGCTTGGCGGCGCGTGTGATGCGCCGCGGTGACGGTCGAGCTACGCGGATCATTTCGCGCGGAGGAGGCGCATGACCTGCCCCAATTGTGGCGCGGACAATCCGCCCGGAGCCCGATACTGCGTGACATGCGGGCAGACGCTCCCACGCGTCTGTCCGAACTGTGGCGCGGTCAATCCACCTGGCGCTCGTTTCTGCAACCAGTGTGGCTATAACCTCGAGCTTGGCGCCGAGCGGGACGGAGGCCCGCCCACCGGGAACGAGGTGTCGCTCAATGACGCTGGCGACGGTGAAGAAAACGAACAGCGCCGTCTGGTCACCGTGCTCTTCGCCGATCTCACCAGTTCCACCGAGATTGGCGAATCACTGGATGCCGAGGAATTGCGCGCGCTGCTCGGAAACTTCTTCGCCGCTATGACCCGTGTCATCCATCGCCATGGCGGCTCGGTCGAAAAATACATCGGTGACGCCATCATGGCGGTCTTCGGTTTGCCGGTCGCGCACGAGGACGATCCAGCGCGCGCTGTCCGCGCCGCCCTGGAGATGCAGGACCGCCTTCGCGAGCTCAACGGTGAACGGATACTGCCCGACGGCTCAAGCGCGCCCGAGCTATCTATGCGCATTGGCGTCAACACCGGTGAGGTGGCGGCGGCTGGCGCCGCGCGCGAGGGTCAGGACTTCCTCATCACCGGTGACCCGGTCAATGTCGCCGCGCGTCTGCAACAACTCGCCGAGCCCGGCGCGACGCTGGTTGGCCCGCGGGCATACCGCGCGACGCGCGGCGTCATCGCCTACAAGGCGCTTCCTTCAGCGCCGCTACGAGGTAAGTCACGCCCGGTTGCGATCTGGCAGGCGGTCAGTCCACTCGACGATGGAGCCCCCGTTCCACGCCCGCGCGGGCTCGATGGCGCACGCGCGCCACTGGTCGGGCGCGACGTCGAAATGGCCCTGATCGATGCCATCTCCAATCGTGCGCTGCGCGAGCGCAGCCCGCATCTCGTCACGATCCTGGGAGCGCCTGGCGTGGGCAAGACCCGCCTCGCCCGAGAATTCATGCGCCGCGCGACGGGCGCCGAGGCGGCGCGCGATCTGGTGGCGATGGCCCGATCTACCGCGCGCGCCGATCTCGCGGGAACGTCCATACCTGGTGGTCCACTGCATTTGGAAGGACGCTGCCCGCCCTATGGGGAAGACGTCACCTACTGGCCACTGCTCGAGATGCTGCGCCTCTATGCTGGCTTCTCAGCCCTCGAATCACCTGACGTCGCGCGCGCCAAGCTGCTGGCGAGCGTGCGCGCGCGGCTCACCGCGACCGGTCGGGAAGAGGACCCTGAACTTATCACGACCTACCTCGCCTACACAGTGGGTATCGAAGACGCGAGCCGCTGCGCCACGCTTCCCACAGAAACTCGCCAGCTACAGGAAGGTGTCCAGCGCGCCTGGCGTGTCTTCTTTGAGGCGCTTGCGGCTGACCGTGGTCTGATTGCCCTCATCGACGACGCGCACTGGGCTGATGACGCCCTGCTTGACCTACTCTCCGAGATCGCGGCGCAGTCGAGCGGCGTGTCCCTGCTGATCATCCTCACCGCGCGTCCCGAGCTCACCCAACGGCGACCCGGTTGGGGAGGTGGGCGCCGAAACTATGTGACGCTCGGGCTTGAGCCGCTCTCACCGACGAGCACGCGCCAGTTGCTGCAGCAGCTCATCCCCGGACCAGATGTACCCGCCGCGCTGCGCGATGACATCCTGGAGAAGGCCGACGGCAACCCATTCTACGTCGAAGAGATCGTGCGCATGCTGATCGATCGTGACGCGCTGACTCGTGACGGAGACGCCTGGCGGCTCGGTCCTGGGTGGTCAGAGGCAAGCGTCGAGCTCGATGCGCTCATCCCTGATACCGTTCAGGGAGTGCTGGCTGCTCGTCTCGACCTGCTCAATCCAGCCGAGCGCGATGTCCTGCGCCACGCGGCCGTCATCGGGCGCTACTTCTGGCCCAGCGCGCTGCTCTCTCTGGCGCCGCATCTGCAGCGCGAACCACTGTCGGTCACGCTGGGCGCTCTGCGCGACAAGGACCTGATTCGGGTCAGCGAGCGGAGCGCGATCGGCATCGCGCCAACGAGCGAAGAGGTCTACACCTTCCAGCACGCGCTCATCCGCGAAGTCGTCTACTCATCGATACCGCGCACACGCCGCGCGCATGAACACATGCGCGTGGCGGAATGGCTGGAAAGTCACGCGCCTGCCCAATCGCGCGGCATTGCGGAGTTGCTGGCCCAACACTACTACCGCTATTACACGCTCGCCAATCTGGCGCGGTCGCGCAATGTGGAGCGCCGCCGCGAGACGCGTGACAAGGTCATCGGCGCGTTGCGCCAGGCTGGCGAGGGAGCGGTGACGCTGCATGCGCTCTCAAAAGCTGACGCCTACTTCTCGGACGCGCTGGACCTGCTGGCAGGCGATGACGACACCAATAGCGTTGCCACTGTCGTCTCCCTGCTCATCGCGCGCGCCTCCGCGCGCTGGCTCGCGGTGCGCGCCGACGACGCGTGGAGCGACTACCGCGAGGCGTTGCGCGCCTGGGCGAGCGTTTCCAGCGCCATCGCTCACCCAACCGCCTCGACGCTTGCCCCCGTCGGCACAGGCGCCACTACCAGCGCTGGAGGCGAGAGCCGCCGCTCCAGCGTCGGGCGAGGCGCAGCCGATGGTCCTGCGCCGACCGCGCTGCCCGTTGACTGGCGCCAGACTGGCATGCGACTTTATCGCGCGCTCGTTCAGTTGCCCTCACGCTACCCGTCGCATTTTCACCAGACGCCACCACATGAAGAATTGCTTGCCTATCTGGATGAAGGCTTGCGCATCGCGGAAGAGCTCGGGCAGCACGATACAATTGACTACGCCGAGATGCTGACCGCAAAGGCGTTCTTCTGGTGGTCGTGGGCGGAAAGCCGCGGCGAGCGTGAACTACTGGACGCGTACCGCTCAGCCCGCGAAGCGGTGCGCATTACTGAAGCGCTCGCCAACCCGCGCGCGGCCTCCGAAGCGCTCGACGCGCTCGGGGCCATACAAGCCATCCTGAGTGACCTCACTGGCTATCTGGATAGCCAGCGCCGGCGACTGCGCTGGGCGGAATCGATCGACGACCGCCAGGAGTTGGTCGATATCAACGCCGAAGTGAGCTCGGCTTATCAATTCGCCGGCGATCTCGCCGAATCGGTGCGCTATGCGGCCAGCGCAGTCGACCTCGCCAATGATGCGGATCAGGATGAGCTGCGCACACGGGCGCTTGGCCGGCTGGCCCAAGCGTGGTTCGAGTGGGATCGATGGTCCGAGGCGCTCAAGACCAGCGAGCAACTGCGCGACCTCGCCAGCCGCACGATCAACCGCTTCGCCAACCCAAACCATCTCACCCTCTACTCGCTCGCCATTATCGCGACGCGCATGGGCGACGCCGACACCGCGTCACGCCTCACACGCCTGATTTCCGAGGTCAGTGACGGCACGCAGCCCGCCCAGCAGAGTGTTGAGCTCGCGCGCGCAAGGCTGGCTCTCGCGCGCGGCGCAACGCGAGAAGCGCGCCAGATCCTGTTGGCCGCGCTCGATCTGCGGTCTGGGCGACAGAACATGGCGGCCATCATGTCCGAGCTGGCCGAGATCGCCGCCCGCGTAGGCGACTCCGATCTCTATGAGCGCTTCGGGCCGGGCGCGCTCGAGCTTGGCTGGCGCTCTGGCGCGCGCAAGGCGCTGGCGCAGGCGGTGCGCGCTCGTGCGATAGTCGCCATCAGCTCCGGTCATTGGGATGACGCGCTCGCGGACGCGCAATCCGCCATAACGCGCTATACGGATCTAGGCTGCGTCTGGGAGGAAGCGCGCTCACGCTACGCGCTTGCGGGCCTCTATCGCCGCCGCCACGACAGCCGCGACACGGAGCTTGCCCGCGCCGAGCTGACGCGCGCGCTGGCGACCTTCGAACGCCTGCAGTCCGTGCGTGATATCGCACGCGCGCGCTCGGCTCTGGCTGGCGCCGATGTTCGCCTGCCCTAACATCCACCAACCGCCCTGACGTGATACTCTAGGTTCACAGGAACGCGCGGACAATTGCGCCCAATATGGCCCTGCGTCGTATATCTCCTCGAGCGCCAAGACAAACAGTTTGACTCTGTGGGAGTGCGCATTACGATGTTCATCGTTGGCGACGGTCGGTTCTGCCATATCTGCGGCAGCCGCATCCATGGCCAGTTCTCGCAGTATACAAACGGACTGGTCGTCTGCCAGCGCTGTCAGCAATCGGCGCCACGCTGCGCCCGCTGCAACATCCCCGTCAAAGCCAAAACCGCGGCGCTCTCACCCCGCGGCATGCTGCTCTGCGTTACCTGCGCGCGGGAGGTAGACCACTGCGACTGTTGCGGAGAGCCTATCCTCGACATGTGGTACCGCTTCGAGGAGTTGTTGCCGTCTCCTGAGCCGCGCCACTTCTGTGCGGCCTGCGTCCGCGACAAGCCACGCTGCGATCTGTGTCGCGCGCCCGCCGGGCCTCGCTCGGTCACGCTCAGCGACGGACAGTATCGCTGCGGACTCTGCGCCACCGATCTCGTTCTTGGAGAGGCCGCCATCCGGCTGGTGTATACCGACGCGCTGGAGACGGTCATGAAGACACTCGCTGGGCCACTGCGCCGAACGCCGCCACTCGAAGTCGTCAGCCGCCGGCGAATGGGCGAGATACGTCGCACATTCTCGCGTGAAGTCAGTCAGACCGCCAGCCTGCTTCCCGCCATTCCGGCATTGACGTCGCATGACGCGCGCCAGGGTCACGGTTCATCTGCGGGCAGACACTTGCTCGGCTTCTACGTGCGCTCCCAAGGCAAAGCGGTCATCTACGTCGAGGCCGGATTGACGCGCGGGCTCCTTCTCGGCACACTCGCGCATGAGCTTGGGCACGCCTGGCAGGCCGAGCAACTGGGCGCAGGCGCGACAGCGCTCGATCCACTCCTCGGCGAAGGCTTCGCCGAATGGGTGGCCTATACGAGCCTGGTCACTCGCGGCTTCAGAACACTTGCGGCGCGCGCGCGCGAACGCCAGGACGACTACGGTCGCGGACTGAACCGTTTCCTGGAGATCGAGCGCGCCCATGGCCGCCCCGGTGTCCTCCAGGTGGCCCGTACAGGCAGGTTTTGAGAGACAGCTATGGATCCAGTTAGCGCCAGGAGGGGCGCGACATGACGGAAGAACAGGAAGCGCCTCAACCAGGTCTCACGGATGATGCCCGCGCCGCCTTCGCCGCCCGCCTCACGCGTATCCTGGGACCGAGCCAGACACTGACTGGCCCTGCGGCGGCAACCTATGCGCCGCGCGGGGCGCCGCCATCGGTTGTCGCGCGCCCATCCAACGTCGAGGCCGCGCGCGCGGCGGTATCCCTCGCGTTTGAGGCGGGCGCGGCGATTGCGCCATGGGGTTCTGGTTCCCGGCAGGCGCTGGGCTACCCGCCTGAGCGCTGCGACCTCGTCCTCAGCCTCGAGCGGCTCACGCGCGTCGTCGCCTACGACCCCGCCGACCTGACCATTACCGTTGAGGCAGGCATGACCCACGAAGCGCTGTCAACCCAACTCAACGCCAACCGCCAGATGCTGCCACTCGATCCTCCGCTTCCCGCCCGCGCGACCATCGGCGGCACACTCGCGACCGCTATCGGGGGCCTGCGCGGCGCGCTTTACGGCGAGCCACGTGACCTCGTTCTCGGCGCCCGTGTCATAGATGTCTCAGGCGAGATGGTGCGGGCGGGCGGCGCGGTCGTCAAGAATTCGACCGGATATAACATGCGCCGCCTGTATACTGGCTCACTCGGAGCATTTGGCGTCATCACTGAGGCCAGCTTCAAGCTCGCGCCGATGCCAGAGACCGAGGAAACCGTCATCGCCGCCTGCTCCACCTCGCAGCAGGTGTGGGAGGTCGTCGCCCACGCAGCGCAACTAGCGACGCGTCCGGCCGCTATCGCCGCGATGCTCCCGTCAGCGCTCCCCGAACTCGCGCGGCTTGGCTCCTACCGCGAGGGTGATGCTCTGGTGTCGGTGCGTTTGCCTGGAGAGGGCGCCGTTGTCGCACGCGCCAGAACTGCGCTTGAGACCACACTTCGTGGCGTTGGGGCTGAGCGCCTGATGACCCTTGATACTGCGGCGACCGCGGCATTCTGGGCCAGCGTCAACGACTTCGCGGCGCTCCGCGCCGCCCCGCGCGAGGCGCTCGCGCGCGTCTCAACGCTTCCCAGCGAGACGATGCCAGCCCACGACCTCGCCTTTCGCCTCACCAGCGAGCGTGGCCTGACGCTCCATTGGCTCGCCGATCTGCAAGCGGGAACGCTCTGGCTGCGGTTCTCCGACCATGGCGCCACGCTGCCTGGTGACGCGTTCGCCGCCGCGCTTCGCACAACGCTCGCGGGCGTCGCGCGCCGCTGGCCCCAGGTCGTCTTGTTGGCCTGCGCGCCCGCCTACGCGGTGGACATTCCCGTCTGGGGCGACGCGCCCGAGACGCTATCGCTGATGCGTGAGATCAAGCGCCAGTTCGATCCCATGCGCCTGCTCAATCCTGGCCGTCTGGCGGGCAGGCTATGATAAGGCGCCTCCCTGGCGCCTTCGCTACCGGCAGATACGCTGAAGCCGCCATATCCCGATCTCGTGACGGTGAGACCAGATGGGCAAGAGTTCCAGACGCGCGTTCGCTTCAGCATGACGCGCTTTAACTGGACCTACAACGTGCGCACGATCGAGAACACGTGGATGCCGATTTTGGAAATACCGCGACTGCGCACGTCAGAAGTCCCACCAGAGTCAGCGATACGGACCTCTACGTGAGACCGGCTCGCCCTACGCCATTTCCGCGAGCAGCGGCGCCGCTACCTCGGTGGCCAGCCGCCTGGCGATACCTTCAGGATACGGCGCGCGCAGATTGAGAATGACGTGGTTCGCGCCCGCGGCGATGTATTCGCGCACAGTTTCGCGTGTGGCGGCGATATCCGCGTAGTTCACTACGAACTGGATCGAGCGGGCAATCGCCGCTGGGTTGCGTCCAATTGCCGCGCAATGCTCATCGAGAATCGCGCTCTTGCGCGCGAACTCTTCAACAGATCCGCCGGAGAAATTCCAGACATCAGCGTACTGCGCCACCACCCGCAGCGTCAGTTTCTCACCGCTGCCGCCAATCACAAATGGTGGCAGCGGCTTCTGCACTGGCTTCGGCTCGCAGCGCGCGTTCTGGACCTGATAGTAGCGCCCCTCGAAAGTCGGCGCTTCTTCTGTCCACATCCGCCGGATGATCTCGCAGGCCTCGCCCAGCATGCGGATACGATCCCCAGGTGCGGGAAGCGGGATGCCATACGACGCATGCTCGAGCTCATTCCAGCCCGCGCCAATTCCAAAGTCCATCCGACCGTGCGAGATGATGTCTACCGTCGCGCCCATATTGGCCAGCACGGTAGGATGCCGGTAGGTATTGCCTGTGACCATCTGGCCGACGCGAATGCGATGAGTCTGGGCCGCGAACGCCGCCAGCAGCGTCCACCCCTCCAGGCATGGCCCCGTCGGATCCGCGCCAAGCGGCATGAAATGGTCGAAGAGCCAGGCGTGAGTAAGCTTCGGCTGCTCATCCGCTTCGCGCCAGACCCGGAGCATGTCATCATACGTCGTGTTCTGCGGCGCCGTCTTGACACCGAACGTCAACTTCGCCCGCTGCGTCTCGTTCACAAGGGATCCTCCCATATTCCGCGACATCACGCGCTTACTGTCGCGCGCTCCGCCCACATTGACGTACGATAGCGCGCTCGACCGGATGTAGCCAGTTCGCCCAGCTAGCGCGTAAGCTCAGCGTCTCCAGGTGATGAATGGGAAGCTACAGCGGGCTGCGGGTGATCTCCAGCGTCTCATCCGCCTGCGCCCGTACCGCCTGCCGGACACCAGCGGCGCCACGCCAGGCGAATACCATGCCCAGCGCCGCCGGTATGAGCGCGATAACCAGGAAGATCAGATCCGAGTGCGCTGCCAGCCACTCACTGACTCTGGGGTGCACGGTCTGAAAGTCCGGGCGATTCATCAGCCATGTGAACGCGAGGGGAGTCAGAATCGCAACGGCGCTCGCGACGCCGAGCGCGCCCATCCAGCGCTGACGCCGGTCGGCCCACGCCAGCGCTACGGCTACCAGGGCAGCGCCTTCGCTACAGTATGCGGCTACTGAACTTATCAAGGTCAGCCACATCACAGTAACCATACCAGGCGTCTGCTCACCAGTGGATGCATACGGGTAAACCAGGTCGCCTTGTAGGCCCTGAAGCGCGATCATCAACATCACCGAGCCAACTCCTACCATGGAAAGCCACAGCGTCGCCCGATACATCCGGTCCATCCACGTGTCCTTCCTGTCACATAGCCGCTCGCGGTGTGTTCAATCGCGCAATCCCATGGTAGGCGCCCTACTTGACCTATACCAACTGGTTACCTGCGAGTTGGTACCTTTTGGCATCCAAAGTGGCATGCGCGCAGGAGCCAACCAGCCCCTGTGCTATGCTACCCCAAATAGCCTTATCGCCTCCGTTTCGAGCCTCCTCGCGAAGAACATATGTTTGGCATTGAGCCAGACCTTCACTCTTCCAGGGAGACGCTCAGGTGAGCTATCGGCGGACGGCGCAACGGCGCCAGCGCGCGGCAGGGATCAACGCCGCGAACGCGGGCGACCAGCCAGGGGAAGAGAGTGGGCGCGTGTTGACGGATATGCAGCGCATCGCTGAAATCTCACGCGCGGCAGAGGCGCTCGTCGCTGGTCCGCCAGACTTCCTGCGCGCTTTCCCCGGCGACGAGGGCGCCGCCCGCCAGCAGCGACGCGCCATCATCATCGCGTCACTGCGCGACCAGGAAACCGTCGGCCGCGTTGGCGTCTCGGTGGATGAGCTTGCCGCCGACCTCGAAGCGGTTCTGCGCTTTCGCTCTATGCCCTCGCCAGACGACCTTCGCGGCGAGGTGGTCGAGATCTTGCGCCAGCTGGAGAACTGGCAGGCGGTAGATGGCGGCCTCGCGCCCGACCGCGCCGAGCGCGATGGTTTGCGCCGCCGTGTCGAGCGTGACTATGCCCTCGCACGCCCGCTGCGCGTCTTCCTGCCTCACTGGGATGAGATCCAGCGTACCCTGCGCCGCCGCTACATCAGCCTCAGCGCCAACTACTTCGCCCAGGCCATCTCCGCGCTCGATACGCTGCTTGACGAGTTGCGCTATGAGGACACCGACCCCCTGCGCTGCCACAGCGCGTGGCAGTCGCTACGTCAGGCGATGCATGGCATCAACACTGAATCGCGCGACTTCGCGCGCGAATTGCGCGCGCTGCGTGTCGATGGCGCTCACCCCGAAGCTCTGGCGGACATCGCTGACCGTCTGGGCATCTTGCATGAGAAGTTCTTCCGGGTCGCGGCCGAGGGCGCGGCCCAAGTGCGCGAGCGGCTGGAGGTCTTGCGCGACGACCGCCACGCTGGCGAGAACGTCCGGCGATTGCAGGAGACGCTGCGCGTTCGCGAGGAAGAATGGAGCGTCGGCCTGGGCGAAACCACCGCCGAGCTCCACGAGCGCCTCGACGCTGTGCAACAGGACGTCGTGCGCGAGATGATCATCTTCGAACGCTTTATGGCCGACAGCGGCCCGGGCTCCTGGCGCGAAGGCGCGAAGGTGATTAGTCTGGCGTTGGTCGAGCTGACCGAGCGTATCCACGCGGCCATCTCACTGCGACTCCAGCAGACCCAGGCAGTCTCTGCCCTACTGCGCCGCGCGCGCGACCTGGCGAGCGGCGGGATGGATGCGACCAGGCGCGCGCGCGAGTATCTATGGAACGCATCCGGCTCGATCCACGCCACACTGTGGGTACAAGCCACGCCAGCCAGTGACCAGCAGGTGCGCCTGGAGCGCTGGCTGGCGCAGAAAGGTGGCTCGCCGCTGCCACTGGTGGACGACGCCATCTGGGAGCGCTCGCTGCGCCCGCGCACGCGTCCCGCGCCGCCACCTCCGCCGCCTGCGCTCGTCATCGGCGAAGACTGGGACCCTGGTGACGATCCACGCATCCGCGAAATGGAGCAGGCGCGCGCCCGCCTGGTCGAGAAGATGATCGCCGCGGGCTCGCCCTCCGCGCTGGACAGTATCGATAGCATCGAGGAATTGCGTCTGCTGGCCTCGTTCCTCTGGTTACCGCGGGAGAGCGCCCCACTGCGGCGCCTCGGGCTGCGCATTCAGCCGCCGGGCGCGAATATGGCGCGGCGGGCGACTATTCCAGGACCAGGGTTCGCGGTGGAAATGGACAACTATCGCTTCACGGCGACGACGCCCGCCCGCCAGGCCGCCGCCGAGGCCCGCCGCGCCGCGGAAACTGCGGCGGCGACGGCGGCGATGGACCGCATCAGTGTTATCGCCTCGGGTGGCGACGAGAACCCACAAATCCCCGTCACCGCGCCCGAACCCGCCATCCCGGTCACCCATCCACTCGAGGACTTCGACGGGGACGAACTAGTAGACCAGGCCGCCGTCACGCGCCCGCTGGAGGCAATCACGCTGGAGGGCGATCCACGCCCGACCAAACCGCTTGATTCGCCCGCGACGCTGGGTTCCTCCGAGCAGGAGCGGCCGATGGAGCCGCGAACTACCGGCAATTCTGGCCCGCGCCGCTTCTGGCCACTGCCCGGACTCCTGCGTCGCAATGGCGAGTCGCGACGCGAGCGCGAGTGACACCGCGCCGGCAATCCTGCGCTTGACTATCGAAGAATCCCAACGCTTTGTTGTTTTCAGGGGTGAGACCGGTATGGCGACCTACACAGGACAGCGCGAGCGCGACCTCGCCGTGCGCGTTCGTCGCATGCTCATCGAGCAGAGCGCCATCATGGCGTCCGACTCGCAGGACGAGTTCAATTGGCTCACCCGTCATTACGAAACCGAACAGCGGTTCTTCGAGGAGGAACTGGGCGCCAGGCTGGAGTTGCGCATGGGCCGCTGGGCGCGCGCTTACTGGCCCGCGCCGCCGCGCAACCGCGACCTGCTCATCGCCGATATCTTCGAGCTGACCGCGCGCAAGCAGACCGCCTACGCCTGCCTCCTGCGCGCATATCGCAGCGTGCGCCTTCTGGAGGCTGGCGACTCCGCCAATGTCTTCCGTTTTTCCGAGCTCTTCCGCTATGTCGCCGAGGAGGGGCAGCGGCTTTCACCGTGGCTCAGCTTCGACGAGGCGGTCATCAACGACGCGCTTGCTACGCAGGGTGACGGCGACGTAGAGCCGGAAGAGGACGACGACGAGGAAGTGGTCACAGGTACGAAGGGGCGCAAGAAGGCGACGACCACGACGCGCGCCCGCAAGCCCGTCGCGGCGCCCGCGCGCGCGGGCGCCGCGCAGCGCGTGCGGGCCAACCAGCGCGCCTTCTACCAGGCGTTCGCGGCGTTCGAGCGGCGGCGTCTGGTACGGCGTATCGGGGCTGATGACCGCCAGCGTCCCGAGGAGCGCTACCGGCTGGACGAACACGATTTCAGCGGCGTTTACGAGTTTACTGATCTGATTGACCGCTTCCTGCCGCCAGCGGGGCTGGTCGCGTACGACGACCTGCGCGACGAGGAGGCCTAGATGGCGGCGATCACCTATCACCCCCTCAAGGGCTCCGGCCGCGCCTGGGTGCGACGCATCCGCCTCATCAACTGGCACGGCCATGAGAACGCGACGCTCGACGTCTATGGTGACATGCTGGCGGTCATTGGCGAGAACGGTTCCGGCAAGTCGCTGATCCTCGACGCGATCGACTGGGCGCTCTTCCCCACATCGGGCAAGGTCTTCAACGCCGCCGCGCGCGAAGGCGGCCGCGTCAGCCGCCGCACGCTCAGCAACACCATCCTGTTCTTCGACCCACACGGCGTGGACCGTCCCGATCATGGCTGGCGGCGCCAGCGCACGGTTGGCTTCTGCGGCGTCGAAGTCGAGCACGAGGGCGAGGGACGCTGGGTCTATGGCGCGGGCGCCGTCGCTACACCGCAATCCGCCCACCCGTTCTACTACGCCCTGCCCGCCGCGCTGGAGCAGATTACCTTTCTCGAATCCACGCCCCAGGGCCAGACGCCCTTGCAGATGCAGGATTTCCGTGCGCGAAATGAGCCGCTCATCGCCGCCAACTCGGGCGGCGCGGTCTTTAACGCGACGCAGCTTGAGGACTACAATCGCCTGGTCGCACGCCGCCTGCTCAACATCGAGGGCGCTGACTGGCAGCGGCGCTACGAGGCGCTTTACGACGTCCTGCACCGTATGCTTGGCCTGAAAGTTGATGACGCGCTGGTCGCTGACCCCAGCGGAGTCGTGCGCGAGTTCCTGCCCGTAGTAGACCGCCCCCACCTGGAACGCCTCGTCGAGGGGCTGGAAGGCATCCAGCGCATTCACCGCGACATTGACGAATATGCCAAGCTGCGCGCCACTCTGGCCGGTGTTGTCGAGGCCCGCCGCGCCTACCACGACGCAGCGCTACGGCACGCCGCCCTCACCTGGCTCCGCAGCGCCTGGGACAGCGATGATGGCGCGCGCGCGCTCACAAAGGCTGACGAGCGCCTGCATGAGGCCGAGTCGGGCGCGCGCCAGGCCGAGGCCGCGGAAGAGAGCGCTTACGCCGAGGAGAGTTCCGCCCGTCGCGAGCTCGAGGCATTACAGCAGCTCCATCAGGGAGAGGTGGTGCAGGCTGTCGGCCGCGCTAATGATGCGCTGGAGGCGGCGCAGTTCGAGCAGGACCGCGCGGCTCGCGAGCAGCGGATCGCTGAGGAGCGGCTGCAACGGTCAGAGACATCACTCGCGTCCGCGCGCCAGGCGCTCGATCAGGAGGTAAGCTCCGCGCGCGTCCGGCTAACGGAGCTTCACGCACGCGCATCCAAAGCGCTGGGCGCGCTGCCTGCCGACCTGAGCGCCGCCTGGGAGCGTGTCATTTCCCAGCCCGCGGAACAATCGCTCGCCGATACGCTTCACGCCGCCTGGGTCACAACTGACGCCACGCTCACTGGGCTCGACGTCCATGCCCAGCGTATCCGCGAGGCCGCCGGCCACGCAGGGGAGACGCGCCAGATCGAGCGCGAAGCGCGCGCCCAGCAGGACGCCGCGGCCCGCGCGCTCCAGACGACACGACAGGCGATGTGGGCGCGATGGGACAAGATGTCGCAGCGCTGGCCTGAGGGGCTGGGCCGCGCGCCGGCAGGCGAGCCAAGTACCATCGTGTTGCCGCCGCTCATCGAAACCGCCCGGCAGGGCCTGGATGAGGCCCGCGCCCTGGCGCGCGACGCCGCCACAAACGCGGCGCGTCTGGAAGTCAACTCAACTGAGCTAGAGAAGCGCATCAAGGCGTTGGATGGTGAGATCGCCCAGACCCAGACCGAGCCAATCCCGCCGCTCTCGCCGCAACGCGAGCGCGCGCTCGAGAAGTTGCGCGCCGTCGATCCCAACGTTGAGCCTGCCTACCGTCAACTCGACCTCGCGCGGGAAGGTCTGCCGTGGGCGGAAGCCATCGAGGGCCTATTGGAGCATACCGACACCCTGACTATGCTCCTCCTCGACGCCCCTTTCGACCGCGCTCGGGCCGCCGCGCCGAACGAGGTCGACTGGCACGCGCTCGCGCCAGCCGGAAACGGCAAGCAGCAGCGCGGCTCGCTCGCCGCCGCGCTTGCTACTAACGCGCCCGACCTGCGACGCCACCTCGACACCCTCTTTGGCAATTTGGCGCTGACACAGGAGCCGGCGCGCTCAGGCGATTACCTCTGCCCCGATGGCCGCTACCGGTTAGGCGATGTGACCGGCGTCGTCCGCCCACGCACGCGCTCGCAGTCGCTAATCGGCGTTGTGCGCCGCCAGTCCGCCGCCGCCGCCCGCCGCGAAGAGCTCCAGCGCGAGCAGGCGAGCCTGCGCGATGAGCTACGCCGCAGCGGCGGCGAGCTGACCCAGGAGCGGCAGAACGCCAAAGCGGCTGAGTCGCGCGCAACGTCGCTGGCCGAGATGATCCACATGCTCGAGGAGATTGAGCAACGTCGCAGCGAGCTCCGTGGCCTGCGCGAGGCCGAGGAGACCGCCTCGCTGCGGCTGGCGACCACCGCCCGCGAAGCCGAAGAGGCCGGCCGTGATGAGCGTGACGCACGCGAGCGCTGGGCGGAAGTGACTCACGACTACTCCGCGCTCGCCAGCGATCCTGGCGGACTGGAGCGTTCGCGCCAGGCGCTTGCCCAGGCCGTCGCCGACACAGTCGCCCGCGCGGCCGAGACTCGTGGCCGTCTGGCGCAACTGGGCGCGCGCTTGCGCTCCGCGGAGGAAACGCACAGCGCCGAATTCGAGGCCTACGGGATGGCCCGCGCCTATCTCGACCAGTGCGAGCGTAAGACGCAGGAAGCGCAACGTCTGCTGAACGAAGCGCGCAACGCGCTGCGCGCAGCCGGCCTGGAGAACTTTGAGGCGCGCATCACACAGCTTCAGCGGCGGCTGAAGACTGCCGAGGAACAGGCGCGCAAGGCGGGCGTCGCCAAGGGCATCGCGCTCCATCAACTCGAAGCCGCACAGCAGTCGCGGCAGGCGTCAAGTCTCGCAGCTACTGGAGCGGCGACCGCCCTCGAGGAGCGCAGCGCCGCCTTCGACGCGCTACTGGCCACTGTCGCCGATAGCCTCGACTTGCCCGCCAATCAGGTGGATGACCCCGCGCGCTATGCCCGCCAGCTCACCAAGGGCCGCGATAGTCGCTCCCGGCTCGACGACGACCTGCCGCGCGCCTTCAGCCAGGCCGAGCGCGAACAGGAGAGCTTCCTCGTCGCGGTGGCCGACTATCAGGCGCTGGTGGGCGCGGATGACCGCTTCGGCCTGCGCGCGCCGGCTAAGACCGAGCTCGCGCTCGCTCCGCAGGGCTGGTTGATGGATGTCGCCCCGCGCCTGGAGGGTACCAGTGACATCCGCCTGCTGCTCAGCTTCCTGGACACTAGCATTGACCAGTTGCAGAAGACGCTGGCCGAACGCGTGACACGCGTTGTACGTGACATCATCCTCGGCGAGGTGGTCAGCCATCTGGTCGAACAGTTGCGCCGCGCGCAAAGCATCATCGAGGGGCTCAATGAGCGGCTGGCGACGGCCCGCTTCTTCGCCCGCAACACCCGCTTTTCCATGCGGCTCTCCGTGCGAGTCACACGCCATCCCGATATCCCCTTCGATCATGTCACTATCGCCACAGCGCTGTTGGAGCACGGCCACGCCATGCCAGCTGGCGTCCAGGCGCAACTGACGCAGGTGTTCGCTTCATGGCTGGATGAGCAGATGCGCGGTCAGACACAGCCCTCAGTCGAGGCGATAGTCGAGCAACTGGACTACCGCCGCTGGGTGGACATCTCGCTTCTGCACAGCGACGATCTCGACGCGCGCGTGCGGCCCTGGGATAGCGCCGTATCTGGCTTCGGTAGCGGTGGTGAGCAGCGTGTCCCAGTATACGTGCTGCTGCTGACCGCCGCGGCGATGCAGTTCGCCGTCTCCAATGCGCCACTGCGGCTACTGATGCACGACGAGGCCTTCGCCCGTATGGACCAGCGCAACGCCGACCTGGTGATCCGCTTCGCCCAGCAGCTTGGCATGGGTCTGGTCATCGCCAGCCCCAACCTTGATCTCTTCGCCGAGGGCGTCAAATACGCCACCGCTTACCGTTTGCGCCAGTTGCCCAACGGCCTGATCGCCCGCGAGGCGCTGCATCTCAAAGCCGTAGGCGATGAAGACGAGTTGGATGGAGCAGGCGCGCGAGACGGCGCGTTGAACTAATCCCGCGGCTCGAGCAACAAGGAAAGCGCATCCACACTTGCCGCGAAGGCGGTCGCGCCCGCCGCGCGCAGTTCCGCCAGCGAGCCGTAACCATAGGTGACGCCAATCGCGTCGATCTGGTTGGCGCGCGCGCCGAGCACATCATGCTCACGATCGCCGACCATTACGATCGCCGAGCGGTCCACACCCGGGTACGCGGCCAGAACCTCGGCGATAATCTCCGCCTTGTCGCTGCGCGTCAAGTCGAGATTGCTACCCTCGATCTGCGCGATGTATCCGTCGAGCGCGAAATGCTCAAGGATACGCCTCGCGTAAACCTCCGGCTTGGAGGTGGCGACAGCCAGTTGACAACCACCGCGCATGAGCCGGGCGAGCAGACCTGCGATGCCGGGATACACCGCGTTCTCATAGATGCCCTGATCCGAAAAATACTCCCGGTAGAAGGCGACCGCCTGCTGCGCCTGCTCCGCATCGAAGCCATAGTAGCGCGTGAAGGATTGACGCAGCGGCGGCCCAATGAAGCAGGTGAGGGCGTCGAGATCGGGCGCGGTCACGCCTATGTGTTCCAGCGCATAGCGCACCGAGCGTGTGATGCCGGATTTGGGGTCGGTCAACGTGCCATCCAGATCAAATAAAATGACCCCATAGGTTTTGCCGCAACCCACAGACTAACCCCTGACCGCTACAACCTGTCTGGAAGCGCCTGCGTATGACGGCCCGTGCGCTCTGACTGGCCATTGTACACCTGATGTATCGCGGCAGTCTCGCCGCTCGTCTGGCTGAAAGGTGGCGCCCTCACAAATGCGTCGGAACGCGCGTGTAAGGAAGCCACCAGTCCAGGCGGTGTGCGGCCTCGCGCAGTCATGCGCGCGTTGACAGTCGCCAGGGCCTCAAGTATACTGGGCCAGATACGCTCTGCCACGAGCGTCGAATCTAGCCCGCAGCAAGCGCCGCGCGTACGCTCAGATCCTACCGCGAGCGAACGTGGCGTCAGATAGCCTGGCGCGTGGCTCGGCGGTGTGGGCGCCCTGGGCCGGTCGGCGCCAGTAGTCACTACGATGGTTTCACTGGCGTCGCGTATTTGACGAAACCGACGCCCGGGAGCACTAGCGAGGGGGCTTGTCTCCATGCGCGGCAATACGGTCCGCTCCATACTCTTCCTCATCTTCATCCTGCTTCTTGGGGCGGGCGCAGCGTATGTGGCGATTCCAAATACGCCCGGCATCCACATCGGTGGAAGCGGACCCAAGCACGTCGGCGGCTACAACAATGACCTGAAGGCGAACCTCGGCCTCGACCTCACCGGCGGCGTCGAGATTCAGCTCCAGGCGCACTGCCCGTCTGACAAGCCGAACTGCGACATCAACGCGCTGCTGCCGAACACGGTCAACACGATCCAGAGACGTGTGAGCGGCGGTCTGGGCGTTAGCGACGCCAGTGTGCAGACGCTGGACAACAACCGCATCCTCGTCCAGCTGCCCAATCAGAAAGACCCTGACCAGGCGAAGGCGATCCTCGGCAAGACCGGCCTGATGCAGATCATCGACACGCAGGGCACGGCGCTCGCCGTTGGCACAGTCGTCCAGCCCGGACAGTACAAGGTGCTCTTTACCGGGTCCCAGCTCGACCCGAATTCGATCAACGCGCAGCTCGACCAGTCCAACCAGCCAATCGTCACCTTCGAGTTCACTGGCTCGGCGCGGGCTGCTTTCGCCGCCTATACTCGCGACCATGTCGGCCAGTATCTGACCACCATCGTGGACAACGAGGTGATCAACTCGGCGACGATCAATAGCGAGATTGACGGCCAGGGCGAGATCCAGGGCATGGGCACCATTTCCGCCGCCCAGGCGCTGGCGACCGAGATGAAGTACGGCTCCCTGCCGCTGCCACTGACGATCACCGAAGTACGGCAGGTCGCTGCGACGCTCGGCCAGCAGGCGATCCAGTTCAGCATCAGGGCCGCATTGATCGGCCTTGGACTGGTCGTCCTGTTTATGATCATCTACTACCGACTGCCAGGCCTGCTCGCCGACCTCGCGCTGGTGCTCTACGCGCTCTTCCTCGTCGCCGTCATCAAGCTCCTCGGCGTGACCCTCTCGCTGGAAGGCATCGCGGCGGTCGTCCTGACCATCGGAATGGCGGTAGACGCCAACATTCTGATATTCGAGCGTATGAAAGAGGAGTTACGCGCGGGAAGAACGATGGCCTCGGCCGTCGATCTCGGCTTCAAGCGCGCGTGGCCTTCCATCCGCGACTCGAACGCCTCGACGCTGATCACAGCGGCGATCCTCTATTGGTTCGGCACCACCTTCGGTGCGACGAACATCGTTGGCTTCGCGACCAACCTGTTCATCGGCGTCGTGCTCAGTCTCTTCACCGCCGTTGTCGTCACGCGCAACTTCCTGAACCTGCTGCTCTTCTCCGGCATCGCCACGCACCCGGCGCTGTACTCGCTGCCAGCCGACGCGCTGAAGGTCGCGCGCTACAATCCACGTTTGCGCCAGCCCTCCACACGCTCAGCGGTGATCGCCCCATCACGCGCGGCCTCAGCCGCCAACGAAAGTGAAAGCGCGGGAGACGAGGAGACGGAAGACTCACTGGCAGGCGTAGGCGCGAGCTCGAATGGAGCCACCCCTGGCGCTGCCCGCATGGCCGCTGAACAGTCCGAGGCGGAGGAGTAAGTCGTGTATCACTTGACCCGCTATAAATACTGGTTCTTTCTGGTCTCGGGCATCGTCATTGTGCCTGGCCTTCTGGCGCTGATCTTCTGGGGCCTGAATCTTGGCATTGACTTCACGGGGGGCGACATCCGTTACCTGCGGTTCGCCAACCAGGTCTCAAGCGCGCAGGTGAAGCAGGCGTATGACACCATTCACGCGCAGGACGTGAAAGTCTACACCCTTGGTGACGCCAAAGGCTCAACCCCCGCGCAGCAGTACGCCTTCATTACCTTCAATCGCTCCTTCGGCAAGACCGAGGAATCCTCGGTGATGCAACTACTGGCTGAACCGAAATATAACCTGCCCAACTCGACGCTCAGCGGCCAGAATTACGTGCAGTCAACCGCAGGCGGCGACACCGGCATGATGGTTGTGATTTTCGACAAGCCCGTCACCGTGGCGCAGATCGAGGCGGCGCTGAAGACGCTGCCACCCACAGATGCGCCGCCTGTCGGCGCGACGGGCGCCAACGCCACGCCCACGGCCGCCGCCGCGACAGCGACGAGCGCGCCAACCGCCACGGCCGCTCCCACCGCGACAGCCGCCAAGGGCACGCCAACCGCGACCGCGACGCCCGCGGCCACCGCGACACCTTCGACCACGTCCACGACCTACCCAATCGCGCTCAAGAGCGTGACGCTCGGCTCCGCGCCCCAACTCTTCGAGGTCCAGACGCAGACGTTCCTGACCGATGCGAACCAGGCCAAAGTCATCGCCAGCCTGACCGACGCGCATGGCCCGGTCTACCAGGTTGAGCAGGATTCGGCGAATCCTTCGCTGGCCCAGATCCAGACGCTCAAGGCGGTGGGCGCGGTCGCGCTGGCCTCGGCCGCCATTCTGCTCTACATCGGACTGGCCTTCCGGCGCGTAGGCAGCTGGGGAAGAGCCTTCCGCTTCGGCAGCAGCGCGATCATTGCGCTGCTACATGACGTCCTCGTCGTCATCGGCCTGTGGGCCATCTTCGGCAAATTGCTCGGCTTCAAGGTAGATACTGTCTTCCTGACTGCCGTATTGACCGTCATCGGCTTCTCCGTCCATGACACAATCGTGGTCTTTGACCGCATCCGCGAGAACCTCTCGCGCCGCACCACGGAGTCGTTTGAGACGATTGTGGACGCCAGCTTGATCCAGACGATGTCGCGCTCGCTCAACACGTCGCTCACGGTGCTCTTTACCCTCGCCGCGCTCACGCTATTCGGTGGAGACTCTGTTCGCGAGTTCACGCTGGCGCTGCTCATCGGTATCGCCTCCGGCACGTACTCCTCGATTTTCAACGCCAGCATGATCCTGGTGGTATGGGAGAAGAAGGAGTACCGCAACTGGTTCCGCGGCCGCCGCGCTCCCGCGTCGCCGCCCACCAGCGGCCGTAAAGCCGAGCTCACGGGCGCTCGCTCATAATCCAGTCCCGAGTGACATCGCACGCGAGGCTCCTTCGCCATCGAACGGCGAAGGAGCCTCGCCGTTTTACACTCCGCTTCGCTGGCGACGCCGCCTGGTATTGGCGCATACTGACCACAGCGAGCAGCCGTCCCTTGAACGGGCGGTGAGAGAACGATGGAGAGACGACGCATGGCGGGAGCTAGGATTGCATCGACTGGAAATGGAGCGCATACTGCGGCGTCGGAGCGATTCGACATCATCATCGTTGGAGCCAGTTTCGCCGGACTCGCCTGCGCGGGCGTCGCCGCGGCGCGCGGCTTGCATGTCCTCGTGCTGGAACGTGACCCCGTGCCCGGTGGTGTGGTACGTACCACTGGCATTCTCTTCAGCGATGTGCTCGACGTCATGGATGTTCCCCAGCAGTTTCTCATGAACGCCGTCCGGCGCCTGAGCGTGCGCGCTACAGGCAGTGACGCCACCGCCGTCATCGAGAGCCCAGCCTACCGGTTCTACATGGCCGACGTGACGGGAATGCTGCAATGGATGGCCGGGCAAGCGGAGGCGCACGGCGCGGTCGTGCGCTGCGGCGCCATGTTCCACGATGCCGAACGCCTCTCAAACGGCGACATGCGCATAACGTATCTCACTGGCGGCGGGACTGGAGCGGAGCCAGAGCGAGTAGAAGTCCATGCGCGCATGCTGGTCGGCGCGGACGGCGCGCGCTCGCGAGTCGCGCAGCTGATGGGCCTCGATCGCAATGAGCGGTTGCTGGCGGGCGCGGAGTGGCTGGTGGAGGGGGTGGATCTGCCCAACCGGGAGACATTCTACCTCATCATGGACGCCGAGCTAGCCCCTGGGTATTGCCTTTGGCTGGCGCCGCATGATGATATCGTCGCGCTGGGTGTCGCGGGCCGCCAACGTGAGTTCAAGCCGAACGAATCCTTGCGGCAGGCGCAGGCCATGTTCAGGAATGTGGCTGACCTGAGTGGCATGCGCATTCGCGAGCGAAAAGGCGGCAATATTCCTGTCGGAGGCAGATACAAGCGGGTCTACCGTGACGACGAACGCGGGTATGCGCTGCTTCTGGGCGACGCGGCGGGTCTGTGCGGAGCGGCGACGGGTGGCGGCATCTATCCCGCGCTCATCAGTGGCCGCCTCGCGGGCCAGGCGATCGCGCAGGAGTTGCTCAACGGCGTGCGAGGCGGCGTCCAGACCTATCTGCGAGTCCTTCCTCAGGCTGGACGCCTCGGCCCATACCTCCAGATCGAGGACTGGATCCGGCTGGCGCTGGACCGCATGACCACAAACGCGGACATGCAAGCGCTGGTCTCGATCTTCGCTTCCGAGAGTGGAAACCGCGCGCTGCGCTCAATCCTGCTGGAAACCCCCATCGTCGGCATGGACAACGCCTTCGCCGGTTTGGCGCGAGGACTACTCACTGCCCATCCCAAGCTCTATGGAGCCGCCTTCCGCGCGGCCTGGCGCCGCGTCTCCTCGCGCGCCTAGCGCCACAGTCGCGCTTCCTGGCGGGCTCTGCCTCCACCACCACCGTGCGCGGACGTGTCGCGCGCCTTCACCTCAATTGGCCCATGAAGGCAGGTGCGAACGAAGAAGATCGGACTATGCTAGAAGAGCGCGCAACACCTCTCAGGCGCCCTATCCCGACCAGCCCTACCATTCATAATAGAGCAAGAAATCGTCCCGCTTCTTCTTATGGAAGCAGGGCGAGTCGTCGCTGTCGCCGGGGGGCATTCGTGCCGGTTAGACCATCTCTGGCCCATCGTCAGGAGGAAGCTGGCGGCGCGCGTCCGTCCTCGGCAGGTTTGGCCCGTAGCCATCCCAATAGCCATAGCGGCGATAACGCATGCGCCGGCGGCCGCGCGTGCTCCAGAAGAGCATCGGCAGTAGCCAGAACAGCAGCCACGCCGCGTGTCCGCCTGATGCCAGCACGATGCCGACGATAATCGCCGCGCATACCGCCATGGGAATGTACTGCCCAGCTTGGCCGCGCATTGGCGGCCCCGCCGGGCGCGCGATCACCGGCAAGAACGTCTGCGGCGCCATAGCGCGCGACAGAAAGTCCTTTACCCGGGCGGCGTCAGCGTCCGAGCCGTGGCCGCGCGCGGAGACCAGGAGCGTTTGCACATCGCTCCGCAGCCGCGCATTGTCACGGGCGGAATCGGGAAAGAGTTTGTTGAACTGCTCAACGAACCGACCGGAGAGTGTGTCGTCCATCTCTGGGCCAAGCTCACGCGCGGCGGCCAACGTCGCGAGGAGTTCCGTGCGCGCCTCCTCCTCCTTGATGACCGCTGCTGTCTGTGGCGATTGCGGCTTCTGTGACATCGTGCGCTGATCTCCTCGTGCGCTTTGGGGCGCTGCGCTCGCGTACATCCCGCGCGCAACGTAGCCATTTGCATCCGCAGATTGACTGTAACACGCCTCTCACCATGGCGCCAGTGACCATTGTGGGAGACGATATATCGCTGACGTTCACATTACGCGCGAGGCGCCCAATAAGTGGCGCCGGGATTCGGCGCCTGGTCAAAAGTATTGCCCGGCGAGCGATGCGCTGTTAGCATAGAGGCGACCGATCCATTGCGCCTGACTGGAGTGCGACGGACGCGCGGACAGGTAATTACAGGTGCGATGGCGCGAACGTGGAAAGCTGGAGATATCTCATGAGTGCGCAAAGCGCGACAGAGCGAGCCTCACGACGCGGCTCAGCGGGTGGTTCACGTAACTGGGGCGCGGATCTGGCGCGTGGACTGCTGGTCACGCTTACGCTCATTGTGTGCCTGGTCATCGTGCTGGTGAGCGCGGCGACGTTCTACGTTGGGCAGACGTTGCCACAAACGAGCGGCAGCCTCGCTGTGTCCGGCCTCCAGCAGCAGGTCTACGTCGCGCGCGACAACATGGGTGTCCCTCACATCACCGGCCAAAACGCGCACGACATCTTCTTCGCCCAGGGCTATGTCACCGCGCAAGACCGACTCTTCCAGATGGAGTTCAACCGCAGCGTGGCTGGTGGGCGCCTGGCCGCCCTGTTTGGGCCGGGCGACAATAATAGTCTGATCGCCGCGGATGAATTCCTGCGCACGCTGAACTTCTACGGCTCGGCGCAACAGGAATTCGTCCATGTGGACTCTGCTGTGCGAGCGGAACTGCAGTCTTATTCGGATGGCGTCAACGCTTTCATCTCGACGCATCAGAATACGCTCCCGCTAGAGTTCACGATTCTTGGCATCCACCCGGCGCCGTGGACACCGCTCGATAGCCTGGCGTACGGGCGCGTCGTCTCGCTGTCGCTCGATGACTCCTGGTACATTAAGTACACCCGCGCGCTGATTGTCGCGAAGGCCGGAACCGGCGTCGCCAGCGCGCTATTTCCAGCATATCCCGACACCAATCCCACACTGTTCATGGGCACAAACACTGCGGCGCCGGTGACGTCCTCCGGCTCGCCCGGCCTCGGCGCGCAGACCAGCCCACTCGCGTCGATCCCTTCCAGCCAACGGGCGCTTTTCGCCCAGACTCCGGACACGTTGCTCACTGGCGCCGCGATTGTCCACACCCTGCTTGGCTCCGTGCGCGACGCGCTAGGCAGCAACAATTGGGTTGTGGATGGTTCACGCACCGCGTCGCATCTTCCGCTGCTTGCCAATGACCCGCACCTCGGCATCAACATGCCGTCGATTTGGTACGAAGTCTCGCTAACCGGCGCTGGGCTGAATGTCATCGGCTTCTCATTCCCTGGTGATCCTGGCGTCGTCGTCGGACACAATAATCACATCGCCTGGGGCGTCACCGACGTCTTCGCGGACAACAGCGATCTCTATCAGGAAACCGTCGATCCAAAGGCGCACCCCGGTCAATACCTCTTCAAAGGCGTGTGGGTACCGTTCATCACCCGCAAGGCCACGATCGACGTACGCGGCGGGAAGCCGGTGACATTCACCATCACGAATACAGTCCACGGGCCGGTGGTCAACGCCGTGGTCAGCGATGTCAAAACCATGCCGCCACTGGCGCTGAAATGGTCAGCGCTGCAACCCGGTTACACGTTTGAGGGCTTTCTGCAGCTCGACTATGCGAACAACTGGCAGCAATTCATCGCCGACGTCTCGAACATCTGGATCAGTCAAAACTTCGTCTACGCCGACACGCAGGGCAACATCGGCTATCGGATGTCCGGCGTCCTGCCCATCCGGCCCGCCGCCAACGATCTCGGCCCCGTTGACGGCGCGACGGGAATGTTCGAATGGAGCGGCTACGTCCCGCAGGCGGATATGCCTACACTGTTCAATCCGCCCACACACATCATCGCCACCGCCAACCAGCAGATCGTTCCGCAAGGCTACCCGCAATACGTGTCCAATATTTGGGACCAGGGTTATCGCGCGCGCCGTATCGACGATCTGCTCGCAAACGCCACGAATCTGACGGTCGCCGACTATGAGCGCATTCAGGCGGACGTCGTCAGTATTCCGGCGCTGCAACTCACGCCGCGCTTCATCGCCGCGGGCCAGGCGGCGGGCGGCGAGGCGGGGAAAGCAGCCGCGCTCCTGCAGGGCTGGAACGGCGCCATGACGCGCGACAGTGTGGCCGCGACCGTGTATGAGGTGACCGCCGGAATGCTCGCGCGTGAGACCCTCGAGCCAGTGCTCGGGAAGAAACTCTACGGCATATACCAGAGTAACGTGGACGCCAGCGAGATATATAGCGTCTTGATCTCACTCGTTTCAGAGCCAATTCCCCCATTTTTCGGGGTAACTAGCTCGGTGAACGCCGAAAACGGGCGCGATGTCGCCGTTGCTCGGGCTATGCGCGACGCCTACGATCAACTGGTGAAAACCTACGGCGCGGACACTTCGAAGTGGACATGGGGTACGCTACATACCGCGACCTTCGCACACCCACTGGCGTCCGTATCCCCGCTCAACCTCATCTTTGGGGTCGCCCCCGTCGCGCGTCCCGGCGACAACACGACCATCAACGTTGGTGGTGATGGCGACTACAGCGCGGATCCGCCGTCGTACGACCAACACACCGTCCCCTCCATGCGCGAGATCATCGACCTTTCAAACCTGGACAACTCGCTGTGGATCACGACGACAGGCGAATCGGGCCAGCCGTTTTCGGCGCACTATCACGATATGGTCCCGCTCTGGGACCAGAACGAGTACCAGCCGATGGCGTTCTCCCCCAGCGCGCTGAGCAAACTGACCGCGAGCGTGCTAACACTCACGCCAGCATGACGACTCGCAGACTGCCTGCGCCATGTTGAGCGACCAGTGGCTGCGTCGTCATCCAGACGCGGCGCGAGCGGCGATTGGCCGGCGCGTAAACCCGAAAGCGCTACACTCACTCGAAGCCTGGCTGGCGCTGGATGGAGAGCGTCGCGCCGCGGCGGCCTGGCACGACTCGCTGAGGTCGTCGGGCGCGGCGGCCGGCGACATCCGCGCGGCCACTGAGGCGCTCGACACGCTGACCGCACGCCAGCGCGAGCTGGCGCTCACCCTTCCCAACGCGCCCGATGCGCGCGTACCCGATGTGAACCGCATTGTCCGTGTTTGGGGCGAGCCACAGTTAGCCGAGTTTCCTCCCGCTCCGCACGACGTCCTCGGCGCCAGGCTACATATCCTCGATTTGCCACGCGCCACACGACTCTCCGGGCCGCGCTTCCCGCTACTGCTCGGCGAGGGCGCGCGGCTGGCGCGCGCCCTCGCTAACTGGCTGCTCGATACTCACGTCGCCAACGGCTATCTTGAAGTCGCGCCCCCCGATCTGCTGCGCGCAGAAACACTCCAGGGAACGGGGCAACTTCCCGCTCACAAGGATGAGCTGTTCACCATACCGAGCGACCACCTCTATCTCAGCCCAACAGCCGAGGCGCAACTCGTCGCGCTCTACGCGAACGAGACATTCGAGGCCGCGCGCCTGCCCATCAAGCTCACCGCGTATACACAGGCCTTCCGGCGAGAAGCGGGGTCGGCTGGCGCGAAGACCCGCGGCCTGCTGCGGCAGCGTCAATTTGGCAAGGTTGAGCTTGTCCAGTTGGTCGCCCCTGAGTTGGCGGACGCCGCATTGGATGAGATGGTTAGCGCGGCGGAAGCGTCGCTGCGGGCGCTCGGACTGCCCTATCGGCTTGTCGAGCTCTCCGCGGACGAGTTGCCGTTTAGCGCTCGGCGCAGCTTCGATCTCGAGGTCTGGCTGCCCAGTCTGAAGAGGTACCTTGAGATTGCCTCGATGTCCGACTGTGGCGCATTCCAGGCGCGGCGGCTCGGTTTGCGCTACCGGGTACGACTCGGCGCGCCCGGGCGAAGCCTCACTACCCTCAACGGCTCGGCGCTGCCCATCGGCCGGACCATCGCGGCGCTCATCGAGAATGGGCAGCGCGCAGACGGTTCGGTGGCGCTACCCGAGACGCTTGTGGCCTACGGCGCGCCCGCGGAGCTACGGCCCTAGATTTGCTCAAGGGGTGGTCGCGCGCCGCATTCGGGGGCATAATACGGCGTGAGCCAGTTCGATTACTGGCGGGCTTTGATAGAAGGGCGCGATCATCGTGGCGCAAGGAGCAATTTCCGGAGAGAAAGCCGCGCTGGGCGCACATTCCCATAATGGGCAGTCGCACACCCACGACGAATCACACCGGCTAGGCGCATTCCTCTGCTGGGCGGTCGTATTCGCGGATATTGGCACGTCGGTCTACTACGTGCCTGGCATTCTGTATTCCCAATTCGGCTCGCTCGCAGGACTCTTCGTCACGATGACAATGGCCGCATTCCTGCTGCTTGCGCTCAAGTACGCCGAGGTGAGCGTGCGCTTCCCCGAAGGCGGCGGTGTGGTCACGGTTTCTGGGCGTGCGTTGAATCCATGGTTTGGCGCGCTGGGCGGTATGTTCATCCTTGTGGACTACTTCCTCACGGCCGCGATTAGCTCGCTCTCCGGTCTGCAGTATCTGCAGGATGTCCTCCCGACCATTCGCCCCTTCGTTCTTCCCGCGACCATCGCCGTTATCATTCTGCTGGGTATACTCAACTGGTGGGGCATCCGCGAAAGCGCGGCTGTCAGCGCGGTCATCGCTGTCGCGGCCTTTATCAGCGATGTCATCATCATCATTGCGGTATTGCTCACCGTTCCGATGCCCACGGTTATAGGCCTCCTTGGGGAGGCTTTCCGGGGCGGCCATCTGACCGCCGTGACGACGTTGACTGGATTCGCGGGCGCATTCCTGGCATTCTCCGGACTAGAATCCATATCGCAGCTCTCGCCCGTCATGGCCCGGCCCCGGCGGCGCACCGTTTCAATCGCGCTGGGACTCGTTGTGATCACGGTCGGCCTCACCAGTCCCATACTGACGGTTCTCGCCACCACCCTGCTGGACAGCCGGCACACAGCTCTGCTTGCGCACCCTATCGCGCATATTGACCCGAACCAGTTTATCTCGCAGCTTGGTGGGGCGTTCGGCGGCCCCGTGCTCGGAATCGCTACCGCGATCACCGCCTCAGCTCTTCTGATATTCGCTAGCAACACCGCGATCATTGGCACTTATCATGTCTTCATGGCGCTCTCGCACATGAGCTTTTTCCCCCGGGCCGTCCTGGTTCGTGATCCTCGTCGCGATACGCCAATCATATCGATCGCGCTCGCGACTGGCATTCCAATTCTCATCCTCCTTTTCGCCGGCGGCCAGATTGACTTGCTAGGTCAGTTATATGCGTTCGGCCTCCTCGGCGCCTTCGCGCTGACCTGTGTGTCGCTCGATGTGTTGAGGTTCAAAGAACGACGGGGAGGCCGGCAAATCGCCTTCCACGATGAAGAAGACGAAATTACTGCATCCACAAGCCAGACTGTCGCAGAAGATGTTGATGATTTGGAGATTGCCACTCCGACGAGGTCGGAAGCCGCCTGGAGCGCCGTGAAACGCTCATGGCGCGCAGCCTGGCCCCAGGTCAACTTCGGCTTGGGAATCATCACGACGATTCTGGTCATCACGGCGTGGAGCACGAACCTTATCGTCAAAAGGGACGCGACCATCTTTGGCGGTGGCCTGACGGTCCTGGGCATGGCGATCGCTTTTTGGCATTACCGCCACGAAGAAAATAGCGGACGCAATACGATTCTCCCGTCGTGGGTCACCACCTATGCGCCTGACACGGTCCTGGCGATCATCACCTCAGACAGCAAGCGCAACCGTGAGATCATCGAGAGCGCTGTGCGCTGGGCGCGGGGCCGCAAGACCCTCGTCTACTTCCTTGCCGAGCACCCGCATGACCAACCCAAGCGCTGGCAGATCGAGGTGCAGGCGGCCCGAGATCCCGCTGCGCAGGCCGCGTTCCGCCTCGCGTTTGAGCTCGGCGCTCGCCACCACTGCCCGATCCAGGTCTTCTACAGCGCCGGCGGAGTCCCAGCCGCCATACGCGCCTGGCGTGTCACACATTCGCGCGATGTCGTTCTTCATCCTGATTTCGCGAAGGAATTCGGCAAGCTCATCAATCCTACCTACATCAGTTTCAAGGTGGTAAATGGCGTGCGGGTCACCCACTATGTCATCCTGCCAGAGAAGGTCATGGCCCCAACCCCATCGCCGCGGCCGCTGGAAGGAGACACGTCCAACCGCGTCGCATCCGGCGAGACTCCTGAGGAAGGCGCGATAGAGGACGAGGCGTTCAACCTGGCCGATTTCTACCAGGACGACGAAGAGCAGGTCACCTCCGCTCATTTGCATGACGATGACTCCGCCCAGCCCAACGCAAGCCCAACGCGCCATCCCGTGAAATATGCGGATGCCAAGCCACGTGCGAATGTGCGCGAGGCTGCGCCTCCAGAGCGCCAGCCACAATCCACGCCCGAATCGACGCCTCCCGAATCCGAAGGCGAGGAAGGCTACGCAGGCTATTACTGGAACGGCGTAGACTACGTGCGCAAGGAAGAGGATGCCAAGCCTGAAGAGCAGCCCGAGGACCAATAGGTCGGGCTGCTCTTCAGGTCCGCCAGGGGCGACGCCTGCTGATCAGTACAAGATACCGAGCAGACGCCGTGCGGTTGATGTGGCCGCCGCGGGATCATCGCCTAGATAGACGGCGTTGACCTTCCGCTGAAGGTCGGGACTGCGTGCGAATATCGAGCCCGTGTAGCAGAGTTCGGGCTTATGTGGAGCCAGATTGCGTAATTGCTTCGCCAGGCTGTTGACAGACCGAATGCGTTGGGTCGAGTTCAGCGTCAGCGTGATGAGCGCAGGAGGGCTTGCCCAGCGCTGCTGCGCCAGGTCAAGCGATCCAGCGTCGGCGCCAAGATACACTACACGCAATCCCGACCGGCGCATGAACACCGATAGCAACAGAGCTGGCAGGTCACTTGAATCACGATGCGCGCAGCCAACGACCACGACCGGCGCAGTCTCCGGCTCCATGGTCGAGTGGAACACCGAGTTCAGGAATCCACGTAGGTAACTGAGCGTGAACCGCTCCTCAGGAAGTGTCAACTCGCTGCGCGACCACAGCTCGCTCACGCGCGCGATGGTGGGTTGGACGATTCCCAGACACACGACTTCGACGTTGTACTGCTCCAGCGCCTGCTGGATGATGCGGTTCGCGGCGCGTGTATCGAAGCGCGAGAACGCGTCTAACAGCGGTGATACCTGATTGCGCAGTTCCCGGGCGCTCGCCTGGTCACGCGCAGGATCAAAACCCGTTGACGGTCGTGTAATCGGTACGGGAGCGCCAACACCTGGCCACCCAGGCGCCGCCGCCGCCCTCGGCGCTGTCTGACTCTGTCCGGCGCGCTCGCCTAACGGACCAGAAGCGCTGATCGGACGGGTGACACCTGCAAGGCGGTCTCGCGGTCCGGGCGCCTGACGCGTATCTGTCCAAGCGCCGCTCGGATGCTCCGACGGAGCGGCGTCAAGCGGCGGTAAAGCGCCGGAAGTGTATGAGGCGGCGCCCGGCCCTCCGGAGACAGGGCGCTCCTGCGCTCCGAGATGGGGTCCAGAAGGATAGTCGCTAAAAGTCAGATTTCCTGTCGCGGTACTGGAAAAATGCCCGTGGGGAAACGCCGGAAAGGAGACCGCAGCGCCAAGTTGCCCGACAGATGTTCCAACTGGAGGTGGAGTATACGCTGGAGGACGAAGCGCGCCGGATGCCGCGCCACCTAGCACGCCTGAATTGCGCATACGCTGCGCCGCCACGAGCCGCGCGCCCGCCTGGTGAGGCGGCTCGCCAGCTACCACGCGTTCTTTCATCCAGAGCAATGCGACCAGGTCTCGCTCAGAATAGCGGCGCCGCTGCCCGCTTTGCTCTGTGTAACCGCGCGCGCCTGAAGAGATGCCCAAGTGTTGCTCCAACGCCCATAATGCGATCGGGCGCACCCGGACGAGTTCGAGGATGAGATTATGATCATAGATAGGAGCATCACGGTAATTCTCCAAAATCGGAGGCTCCAGACTCGTAATGTCCTGGTGGGCATAGCGCGCGACATCGGTCGGGTTTCCAGCGAATGGGCGTTCGTTCACAATTCTAACCGCCTTCTAGATCCCTGCCCCCATGTAGTGTGAATCGGACGCGCGTCGCGCCTGGCCGCCTCGCATGTCCACGAGGCGGTACGGCGTAGGGCGTATGGTCCTGCATCGCTGGCCCCCCGTTCGCTTGCTGTGTGCGGTTGTGGGGCGATGGCACGTTCCCTGTCTGCTGAGTATACCATCAGATTCTCTCATGGGAAGTCTAAGATATCACAATGGCAAGCAGACGACGCATAAGTGGCGCCAACTCGTAAGCGCGTCATATGATATGTACTTCCAGGTCGCGTTATGACGGGATTGCCGTGTGGGGGGCGAGTGTCGCATCGCGCGCAGAGTCAATACCTCCCTGAAACGCCGCCCGCGGGGGCTGCGGCGCGCATCCCAACGCGGACGGCTAACTGGAACCGCGTCTGACACGTAATGTCTTTAACATTGCCAAGTTGCGCCTGAGATGACCACTGTTTCGAGCAATCCGAAATAGATGCCAAAGAGAGATTGATCATGTTTGATGAACACGAAGATGCGCCTGAAGTGACATCTTCTGGAGAAGATAATCTCCTCCAGGACGGCGCTAACGCGGAGGCGCCGCCCCAACTGGCGCCGACGGCCGCGCCTGACACAGCGAGCGCGCCGGAGACCGTGGCTGAGGGTGGGGCCGTGACTGAGGCTGAGGCCGTAGCTGAAGCCGAACCGGCGCCTGCGGAACCGCTGTGGCGCAGTGAGATTGACCCCGACATAGAGATCCCGTACCTGTTGCCAGTCTTGCCACTGAAGGATACAGTGGTCTATCCGTACGCCGTCATGCCGCTTGGCGTGGGCAAAGAGCGGTCAATCCGGTTGATCGAGGAAGCCATGAAAGGCGAGCGGCTGGTCACGCTCGTCGCTCAAAAAGACGCGAACATCGAGGAGGCTGGTCCGGACGACTGTTTCTCTGTGGGTGTTGTCGCGCGCATCGCGCGCATGCTGCGTGTGCCTGATGGCACGATGAGCATCATCGTGCAGGGCCTCGACCGGGTCCAAATTGAGGAATTCACCGACAGTCTGCCCTACCTCAAGGCCCGCATCCGCTTTACACCTGAGACCATCGAGACCGGGGTCGAGATCGAAGCGCAGGCGCGCGCCGCATCGGAACTTTTTCAGCGGCTGGTAAATCTCGTGCAGGACATGCCCGATCAGCTCGCCATGGCGGCCCTGAATCAGGAAGACGCGCGGCAGGCGGCGTATCTCATCGCCAGCAACGCTCGATTTGACCTGGAAGCGCGCCAGGAATTGCTGGAGCTCGACTCGACGCAAGCGAAACTGGAGCGCGAATGCGCGTTGCTCACCCGAGAGGTCGAGGTGCTCGAGTTAGGTCGCAAGATCCAGAGCGACGCCCAGGAAGAGATGGGCAAGGCTCAACGCGAATACATCCTGCGTGAGCAATTGAAGGCGATCCAAAAAGAGCTCGGCGAGGAGAGCGACGAAGCCGCGACAATCAGCGAGTTCCGCAAGCAGATCGAAGCCGCGAATCTTCCCGAGGAAGCGAAGAAGGAGGCGCTGCGCGAACTCTCGCGGCTCGAGCGCGTTCCAAGCGCCATGCCTGAATACTCCGTCATCCGTACATACCTGGAAGTTCTGCTCTCCTTGCCATGGAGCGTGAGCACCGGCCAGCGGATTGACGTCGCCAAGGCGCGCACAACCCTAGATGAAGATCACTACGACCTGGAAAAAATCAAAGATCGTATTCTGGAATATCTGGCAGTTCGACAACTGCGCGAAGATCGCCAGGCCGAGGCCGATGAGCGGGCCGCGAAAGAAACGGCCGCACAAGTATCCTCGCAGTCCGGCTCCAAGTACAGTTCATCACCCACCCAACCAAAGCCCAGTGACGAGAAGGCCAAGCGCCACATCAACCGCGAACCTATTCTCTGCTTCGTCGGACCGCCAGGGGTAGGCAAGACGTCACTCGGCCAGTCCATCGCTCGCGCGCTGGGCCGCGAGTTCGTGCGTCTTTCACTGGGCGGTGTGCATGATGAGGCGGAAATTCGCGGACACCGGCGAACCTATATCGGCGCGTTGCCGGGCCGCATCCTTCAATCGCTGCGTCGCGCAAAAGCCAACGATCCCGTCTTCATGCTCGACGAGGTAGATAAGCTCTCGTCTGATTGGCGTGGCGACCCGTCATCGGCTATGCTCGAGGTGCTGGACCCGGAACAAAACTACTCGTTCCGCGACAACTATCTTGACCTGGCCTTCGACCTCTCCCGTGTCATGTTCATCGCCACAGCGAACACACTTGACACTATCCCGGCGCCGCTGCGTGACAGGATGGAGATCCTGGAACTGGCGGGCTACACCGAGGACGAGAAGCTGCACATTGCTCGCAAATACCTGTTGCCGAAACAGGTCAAGGCGAACGGGTTGAAGGACGAGGAAATCAACCTGCCCGATGCGACCTTGCAAGCGATCATCCGCGAGTATACACGTGAAGCGGGCGTCCGCAATCTGGAGCGCCAGATTGGCTCCGTCTGCCGAAAAGTCGCGCGGATGGTCGCAGAAGGTCAGACTCCACCAGGAGCGGTCACCCCTGAGATGCTGCGTGACTTCCTCGGACGCCAGCGGTTCTTCTCGGAGTCGGCGGAGCGCATTGACCGACCCGGGGTAGCGACTGGCCTTGCCTGGACCGCCGCTGGCGGAGACATCATGTTCATTGAGGCGGCGATGATACCGAGCCGCGAAGAAAACCTGAAGCTTACCGGCCAGCTCGGCGACGTGATGAAAGAGTCTGCGCAGGCCGCGCTTACCTACGTGCGCTCGAACGCGCAGGCGCTTGGGATTGACGCGCGTGTGTTCCACGGCAAGTCGCTCCACATCCACGTGCCTGAAGGCTCCATCCCGAAAGATGGACCATCCGCGGGTATCACGATGACGACTGCCATCGCTTCGCTTGCCCTCGGCCGCAAGGTGCGCTCAGACGTCGCCATGACCGGCGAGATCAGTCTGCGAGGGAAAGTACTGCCCATAGGCGGCCTGAAAGAGAAGGCGCTCGCGGCCCATCGCGCCGGGATCACCACTGTCATCCTGCCCAAGCGCAATGAATTCGACCTGGAGGAGCTGCCGAAAGAACTGCGCGCGCAGATGACGTTCATCCCTGTGGACGACGCTCGCGAGGCGCTGGCGATCGCTGTGGAGGGCGGTCTGCCGGTGCGCCCGGGCACGGCGCTACCAAGGCCGGACGACCTGTCGGGCCCCGCCCTGACGCGCGATTAGACGCCTGACCAGCATTGGAGCCCGCGCGGTACACTATGTGTTGGCGCGCAGCGACACTTCGACGCCGCCCCCGTGGCTATGATAGCCACGGGGGCGGTATGTCGCCCAGCTACCGTGATGGCGGACGAACAGCTCACGCCGCGTTGAGATTTTGGAGGCTTGAATGACCAGCGAGATGGCGCGGGCTCCGCGCCTCATGACCATATTCGCGCACCCTGACGACGAAAGCTTTAGCATGGCTGGCTCGATTGCCCGCGCCACCCGCAAAGGGTACCCGGTCGCCGTCGTCTGCGCGACGCGCGGCGAGGAAGGCAAGATCGCCGACCCGTCTTTGGCGACTGAGGCCGATCTGGGCCAGGTACGTGAACAGGAACTGCGCAGCGCCATGTCAGCGGTTGGCGTCAGCGATGTTACTTTCCTCGATTACATCGATGGCCATCTCGCGGAAGCCGACCAGATGGAAGCGCTCGCCAGGGTGGTCTACCAAATTCGCCGCTTCAAGCCAGACGTCGTCGTGACGTTCGATCCAAACGGCGGCTATGGACATGTGGACCACATGGCGATCCATCGGCTCGCGGTGGCCGGTATCAGCGCAGCCGCCAGTTCCAGCGACTTTCCGGAACAGCTTGGGCAGGAGACGGAACCACACCGCGTGCGCAAGGTGTACTACACCGCGATGCCACGCGAGCGCCTGCTCGCGATGCGTGATCAGGCCAAAGCGCGCGGCATGGACTTCGTGCCCGGCGGCGACGAGGCGACAATCCCGGTAGAGCAGATGGGCATTCCTATGGCCGAGATTTCGACCATCGTGCGCCTGACCGACGAGGAATATGCCGCCAAGCGCGCCGCCGTCATGGCCCACAAGACGCAACTCCCCGCGGATAGTCCGTGGGCTAGCGCAACCGAAGAGCAACTGCGCCAGTTCATGGGTACTGAAACCTTCGCGCTCTCGCCCGCGACCAATGGGGCATTTCCTACACCCGAGGATGACCTCTTCGCAGGTCTCAATTCATGAGCGAACAGCAAACAACCCGGCGCGGGTTGGCGTATCCCGCGCTGCTGGGGGTGCTCGGCGGCGGACAATTGGCGCGCATGACCGGCGAAGCCGCCTCGTGTCTCGGTATTGAGCTTTCAGTTATGGAGAAAGAAGCCAACAGCCCGGCGGGACGCATCGCCGCGCGGGAGGTGACTGGAAGCTGGCTAGATCTCAATCGCCTGGCGGAGCTAGCTGCGGGAACACTGGCGGTCACGCTTGAGAACGAGTTTGTGGATGTGGCGGCGCTGGAGTGGCTGGAAGCGCAAGGCGTCGATGTATACCCCTCGGCCCGCACGCTCTCGCTTGTGCAGGACAAATATGAGCAGAAGCGGTTTATGCGTGACGCCGGCGTGCCCATGGTCGATTTTACTGCCGTCAACTCCAATGCGGATGTCGAGCGCGCAAGCGCCGAATGGGGCTGGCCGCTGGCCCTCAAGGGCCGGCGCGGCAGCTACGATGGCTACGGCAATGCCACACTCAGCGCGCCCGAGGACGTAGCGGCCGCACTCGCGCGACTGGGCTTCCCCGAGCGCCCGCTCTTCGTCGAGCGGTGGGCGCCGTTCACGCGCGAGTTGGCGGTCATGGTCGCGCGCGGGCGCGATGGCGAAACGGCGGTGTATCCCGTCGTCGAAACTGTCCAGCGTGATCACATTTGCCACATCGTCCGCGCTCCCGCGCCAGGCGACACTTCCACGCTGACCCGCGCGGCGAGCATTGCGTTGCGCGCAGTCGAGGCGATCGACGGCGTCGGCGTGTTCGGCGTCGAGCTTTTCGAGCTCGCTGGTGGGACTGTGCTGTACAACGAGATCGCCCCTCGCCCACACAACAGTGGCCACTACACGATCGAGGGTTGTGTCACTTCACAGTTCGAGAACCACGTGCGCGCGGTCCTCGGCCTTCCCCTCGGCTCGACAGCGATGAACGCGCCCGCCGCGGTGATGGTCAACACACTTGGCGTGCGCAACGGCGCAGCGGAGGCGCGCGGCATGGCGCGTGCGCTGGCTATTCCAGGCGCGCATATCCACGTCTACGGCAAGCTTGCCTCGCGCTCCGGCCGCAAGATGGGGCATGTCACCGCGCTAGGCGCCAGCATCGAGCAAGCGGAGGCTACCGCTCGCGCCGCGGCTGACGCCCTCGACCTCTAAAGGCTGTACATAAAGGGTCCTCAGCCGGCTTACGCCGCATGACGATAGTGAAACGCCGGCTGGACGCGTTCGCCCGCCAACCTCTTGAGCATCAACCGGATCATGCTCAGGGCGATCCACGCTTCGCTTGTTGAGGGCAGGAACTCGTAATCCTTGCTCATCCGCCGGTTGCGGCCGATCCAGGCGAACGAACGCTCCACAATCCAGCGATGCGGAGCGGGCTGGAAGCCGGGCAGACGCGGGGGCGGCTCTTGGTCCGCGCGCAGCCAGCGCCCCCGCCCGCCGCCCGGTCGCTCGACAATCGCAAGCCGCCAGCCCAAACGTCTCCTGGACCCAGATCTGCAGCGGCCCGAGATAGGCACTGTCGGCCCAGATCAGCTCCAGCCGCGGCAGCGTCGGCTGGAGCTGGCGTAGCAGCCAGGGCGCGCTGGCGCGGTCCTGGATATCCGCGGGGTGCACGAGCGCGCCCAGCGCCAAGCCGAGCGTGTCGACGAGCAGGTGGCGCTTACGCCCCGAAAGCTTTTTCGCGCCGTCGTAGCCATGCGGCCCGCCCCGTTCAGTCGTCTTGACCGA
>DASVZK010000016.1:0-1775 GCA_036391685.1 Ktedonobacterales bacterium | reverse complement strand
AAGCAGGAAGGCGACGACCCCGCCGACTTCGCCAACCTCTTCACCTTCGACGAAGCCTTCGGTCACGACTACCCCTGGGGCGTCGACCTGTAGTCCCCCGAGACGCCCAGATCCCACGTCAGGCCGGCTAACCGGCGTACCGCGGCTTCATTCACCGCGGAGTTGTCCACCGGCTGGGCCGACCCTGGAGGACGAAACAGGGGCGCAGTATTGTGTCCGCCCTTTCGGCGCCGGTGAGTCGAGGTCGGTTTGCGTACTGGTGCACGCGAGCCCGACGCGGAGTTTGACCCGGAGCCCTGTGAGCACCCCGGACTGCCGCTTCGAGCGCGCTGTATAGATTTCTGATCCCCCGGGGCTCCTGCTGGCGCCTGTCCTCTGCAGGAGTTGAGCATGGAAGTACTGCATCGGAAGGCGGGCGGACTGGACGTGCACCCGGATTCGGTCGTGGCATGTGCCCGACTGGCCCGTGGGGCCGCGGTGGAGCGGGTGCTGGAGACGTTCGGGACGACCACGCGAGAGCTGCTGCGCTTGCTGGAGTGGTTGCAGGCGCACGGTGTGACGCACGTGGCCATGGAGGCGACGGGGGTCTACTGGAAGCCGGTGTGGCACGTGCTGGAGGGCCACTTCACGCTGGTGCTGGCGCGAGCGCAGGACGTGAAGACTGTGCCGGGGCGCAAGACGGACGTGAATGACGCCACCTGGATCGCGGACCTGTTGGCGCACGGCCTGATTCGAAGCAGCTTCGTGCCGCCCCAGCCGATCCAGGAGTTGCGCGATCTGACGCGCACGCGCACGCAGCTTCAGCGGGAGCGTTCGCAGCATGTGCAGCGCCTGCAGAAGGTGCTCGAAGACGCCAACGTGAAGCTGGCGAACGTCGTCAGCGACATCCTGGGCAAGAGCGGCCGCGCCATCCTCGAGGCGATTGTGCGGGGCGAGAGCGAGCCCAAGCGGCTGGCCGCCCTGGGCGACGCGCGTCTGAAGGCGAGCAAGGCTGAGCTGACGGAGGCGCTGGAGGGGTTCGTACGCGATCACCACCGCTTTCTGCTGCGGCTGCACCTCGGCCAGATCGACGCGCTGGACGCCTCGGTGGCGGTCCTGGACCAGAAGATCGAGGAGGTGCTGCTCCCTTTCGCGGACCTGGTGCGGCGGCTGAAGACGATCCCGGGGATCCAGGACACGAGCGTGGCCATCCTGCTGGCGGAGATCGGGCATGACATGAGTGCCTTCCCCAGCGCGAGCCACCTGGTGAGCTGGACCGCCCTGTCGCCGCGCCTGGACATGAGCAACGGAAAACGCCGCTCCACCAAGACTCGCAAGGGGAAGTGGGCGAAGACCATGCTGGTGCAGGCCGCGTGGTCGGCCGTGCGCCACAAGGAGCCGAGCTACCTCAGCGCCAAGTTCCACCGGGTCCGCTCCCGCCGCGGGTCCAGGAAAGCCATCGTCGCGGTCGCCGCCGCCATGGTCACCGCGGCGTACCACATCATCAAGGACGGCACCGAGTACCGGGACCTCGGCCCTGACTACTTCCAGCGACGCTCGAAGGAGAAGCACGCGCTCCGCCTGGTTCACCGCCTGCGCCAGATGGGCTATGACGTATCCGTACAACGGGTTGCATAGCCACGAACAGCTTGTGTTTCTGTATAGAGCGCGGAGAACGCGGAGGTAGCGCCCGGGCGATCTCAACTGCCGGCCAACCTCGGCTTCATTTACCGCGGAGAGCGCCGAGCACGCCGAGGTAGTGCCCGGGCAATCTCATCTGCCGGCGAACCTCGGGT
>DASVZK010000015.1:0-35678 GCA_036391685.1 Ktedonobacterales bacterium | reverse complement strand
CAGCGACCCGTGGCGCGGGTGCAACACCGCTTTGCCTGGCGCTATCTCGTGGGCTTCGTGCATCCCGCCTCGGGTCGCACCATCTTCCATTCTCGCGACCACGGTGAGTATCCCGGTGTTCGAGGTTGAGTTGGCCGAGTTCGCGCGCCAGGTCGGCGCCAGTCCCACCAAGCAGATTGTGCTGGTGCTCGATCGCGCGGGCTGGCATACCAGCGTGAAGCTGCGTGTGCCCGACTACGTCCACCGGCTCTTCCTGCCGCCGTATTCCCCAGAATTGCAGCCGGCTGAGCATCTCTGGCCGTTGACCAACGCCGCGCTGGTCAACCAGCATTTCGCCAGCATCAAGGACCTCGAAGATGCCCAATTCGCCCGGCGCCTCGCGCTCCAACGGCACTGCGAGCACATCCGCTCCACGACGCTGTTCCATTGGTGGCCCAAGCAGATCCACAAACGTCGAGGACCAAGACGGAACTGATATGAATAGTGGTGCTCATAGCTGTGGTAGTCGTCCTTTCCCGCAATGCGGGCGCAATGCTAGGGCGTCGCTCAAGACTCCGGCGGGCGTCCCTTCAGCGCGTTCCGGCGCGACAGTCATGTGGTCGCAGGAAAGCTATCAGGCAGGTGGTCGCGCAAGCGGAAGTTGGCGCCTGGGCGCGCCGGACACTGGTATACTGAAGCCGCGCCCGGCGTGCGGGCTGTACTGGAAGACGGAGTAGAGCATGCGGACGGCGCTGGCCACGCGCTATGTGACGCCCCTGCGCGAAGGTGGCTCGCTGCCAGGGTTGATGGAGGCGGACGACGATGGGCTGTATGTCGTCAAGTACCGCGGCGCGGGACAGGGGCGGCGGGCGCTGATCGCAGAGCTGGTGGGCGGCGAGATCGCCCGCGCGCTCGGCCTGCCTGTGCCGGAGATCATCTTCATCGAGGTGGACCCAGCGCTGGGCCGCAATGAGCCGGACTACGAGATACGCAGCCTGATCCTGCGCAGTGAGGGCCGCAACCTGGGCATCGACTTCCTGCCCGGCGCGCTGCCCTATAGCGCCGCCGCGCCAGCGCCCATCGATCCTGTTCTGGCGTCCAGCATCGTCTGGCTCGACTCCTACATCACGAACATCGACCGCACGGCGCGCAATACGAACATGCTCATCTGGGCGAAACGGCTGTGGCTCATTGATCACGGAGCGGCGCTCTACTTCCATCATACCTGGGCCAATTACCTGCCGCGCGCGGCTGACCCATTCAAGGCGGTGAAAGACCACGTGCTCTTGTCGCTGGCGTCGCGGCTGGAAGAGGTGAACGGGATGATGCGCGTGCGACTGACACATGAGGCGCTGTCGGCTATCGTCGCGCTGGTTCCTGATGAGTGGCTGGGCGATGAGCCGTTGTTCCCGGATGTGGCCGCGCACCGCGCCGCGTATGTCGCCTACCTCGAGCGGCGTCGCGACGCCTCAGCGGCATTTGTGAAGGAGGCGCTCGATGCCCGCGCGCACATCGCCTGAGGCCACTGAGCGCACAGGCGCCGCCTTCGATTACGCCATCATTCGGGTGGTGCCGCGCGTGGAGCGGGGCGAATGTCTGAATGTCGGCGTAGCGCTGATCTGTCGGCCGCGTCGTTTCCTGGGCCTGCGCATCGCGCTGGATGAGGCGCGGCTGCGGGCGCTCTGCCCCGCGCTGTCCTCAGCGCAACTCGACCTGCTGCGCGCCGAGCTTGATGGCCTCCAGCGAGTGAGCGTGGGGGCGCCTGACGCTGGCCCCATCGCGCGACTCTCGCAGGCTGAGCGCTTTCACTGGCTCGTCTCGCCCGGCTCCTCCATGATCCAGCCGTCTCCCGTGCATTCGGGCATTTGCCATGATCCCGCCGTCACGCTCGACCGCCTGATGCGGGAGCTGGTGCTCCCGCCAGAGGATGGCGAGCGAGCGATTGACAGGGCGCAGCTCGATTCGTAGGCGATTGGTATGCGCGTCGCTCGCTGGAATGTCTGCGTGGGTGATGGCGCTGCCGCAGGCCGCGCGGCTGCGGCTGCGGCGCTGGTTTGCTTTTACGCGCCTCCTCTCGCCAGCCGCCTCATTGCTCTATGCCTTCTTCGGCTCCTCAAAGTCGAAAGGTCTGGTAGCTGGCCAGTCAGCGAGCTCGCCCGCGGTGTAGGCCGCGCGCGAGGCCGCGGCAGGCTGTACGCCTGCCGCGGTGAGCATCTCAAAAGCTTCGTTCCAGGCGTAGCGCAGGGGATAGAGGTCATAGCCGACGCCGCCAGGAGGGACGTCAGGCAATGTATCAGGCGCGTCTGCGCGAGATGGCAGCGCGGCGCGCCTGATTGTATATGCGCCCTCGCAGTCCAGCGACCCCAGGCGGCGCCGCGCTATGTTGCGCAGGTAGCGCGCTACTCGCTGGCGCGTCCCTACCACGCCGAGCAGGGCGGCGTCTACGTGCTGTCCGGTGACGCTCAGGGCGAGGGCCAGCTGGTGGGTCGCGGCGGCAAGTTCTGTCATGTGGCCCTTCGCGTCAGAAGTGTCTCCAGGCCGCACGTGCAGCGCGACCAGCGCGGCGGTGGCGAGCTGGGAGCAGGTGGCGCGCGCGGCTCCGAGCCAGGCGGCGCGCAGCCGCTCGTCAAGCTGGCTGGACGGGATGCGTTGGGCTTCCAGAATAGGTGGGGCGAGGTCGAGGATGACGCGCAGACGGCCTGTGGTCAGCGAGTCGTACATGATAGCGACCGGCTGGATGCGCGTATCAGGTGGCGCGTGGTTGAGTATCAGGCGCAGCCCCGCGCGCGCAGGACTGAGCAGACCATCGGTCGAGAGATGGCCCTCCGGCGCGAGGAACAGCGAGCCACCCGCGTTCAGCCAGTCCGTCATTGCCCGCAATTGGGCGCGGGCCGTCTCGATGAGGCGACGGTCGGCGTCGCGTCGCGCCTGGCCGGCGAGAATGCCAGACCCCGTCGGGATCTGAAGCGCGGCGGCGTAGCGCCAGGCCTTCAGCGCCGAAGAGGACCGCGCGCCCAGCGCCGCTGGCTCGGCTCCTGTCGCCTGCGCCAGCTCTTGCAGCGCCTCTGGCGTGAGCAGGGTGGCGATGGGCATATCGCCGTAGGCGGCGGCCGCGTCGCGTATCCACAACTCTGCTGGCCGGGAGTGGAAGCCCTCGATGGCGTCGACGCCCGCGCCGCGCAGCACGGCCCCAACCGAGAAAGGGCGGATCGCGCGCCGCAGCCAGTCCGGCCGCTCGATCAGCCGGGCGAGGAAGCCAGTCTGGAAGGCGTCGGCGCGCATGATGAAACGCACATCATGGATGAGGCTGGACCAGCCACGATGGCTGAGCAGGATAGGTGGCGAGACGAAGGTATCGGGGTCGCGCTTGTGGGTGATGGCGTAGATCGTGCGCGGCGCTCTGGTGTCTAGCTCAAGCCCGTGCGCTTCGATGCGCAGCGCGAGCCGCGGAACCGACACGAAGAGGCCCGCGAGCCCCAGCCGGATCAGGGCTTGCCCAGCCGCGACATGTTGAGGCGCATCCATAGGCGACCGTACGGCGGCGGGGATAGTGGCGCGCCCGACGCCGCGCTGCCCGCCCCCTGGCAGAAAGTATAGCGCCTCCCCGTCAAGCGCGCGTGCGAAGATATGCCTGTCGGGCATGACGATGCGCCAGCGAACATGGCTAGAGGCGCAAACCAGTCTCCAGGTACTCAAGTGTGGCGTCCATGCGGGCAAGGAAGTGGTCGAGGGTCTCGCCTACGCCGTCGAAGATTGACGTCAGCAGCGCTCCAAGGAGCGCGCCCGAGTAGGCTCGCACAGCGAAGTCATCGGGGCGACGCCTGGCGCGCTTGGCGATCATCTGGGTCATTTCTGAATTCAGGTCGGTGAACTGGTCGAGTAGGCGCATGCGTAGCTCAGGGACAGTCAGAAGGAGGCTGGAACGTTCCCACTGGCGCTCTAACTCCTCATGAGGCAGGCTTTCGAAGACCGCGCGTAGCGCCGCCCGCATTGCCTGGATAGGGTTCATCTCGGCCGGTTGGGCGTTGAATGATGCGATCAGCACAGGGTCGAGGTCATCGTAGAGCGCGACGTCCTCTTTAGTAGGGAAATAGCGGAAAAACGTGCTGGGTGAGACCTCAGCCGCCTCGGCGATCTGCTCGATGGTCGTTTCTTCGTAGCCCTGCTCCATGAACAGCCGCAACGCGCACCGCTGGATGGCGGCGCGCGTCTTGGCTTTCTTGCGCTCCCGTAAGCCGGGCTTAGGTTTGTCATCCGCTGATAACAAGCGGCTTCTCCTGATTCCTGGCGCCTTGCGCCGATGGCTTGCCAACTCGCGCCCGCGCCGGAAGGAACGCCAGGGCGAGGAGCAGACCCACGCCGGCAATGCCAGCGGCGACGAGCAATGAGAAATCCATTCCATTGACGAACGCGGAGCGCACGGTGTCAAGCAGCGCCACGGAATGGAGCTTCGCCGCCACCGCTAGCCCGGCGAAGAGACTCTGTTTGACAATCGCCGCCAGCGCCGCCGGCATCCCTGTCAGGTCGAGATGCGCAACGTAAGCGTTGGTCAGCGCGCTGCCTAGCACAGCGGAGCCGAACGGACCGCCCATCTTTTGCAGGGCCTGCATCACCGCCGCGCCCACGCCACTGCGCTCTTCCGCCACCTCCGAGAGCGCGGCCGAGGAAGCCGTGGCCAGCGCCAGTCCCATGCCCGCGCCACCCAGGGCCATCCATCCGGCGACGAAGAGCGCGCTGGCCGTCAGGGTAGTGGTCGAGCCGAGTAGCATACCGCCTCCCAACAGCGCGAAACCGAGCGTGGCAGTGATCTTCGCGCCGATCAGCCGCGCGACACGGTCAGCGGGCACGGCGCCAAGCACGAGGCCGCCTATCACCGGCAGCAGCCGCACGCCGGAGCCCATCGCATCCTGCCCAGCGATGCCCTGGAAGTATTGTGGCAGGGTGAAGAGCATACCGATCATCGCCAGTCCCGCTGTCGCTTGCAGGAGCACCCCCCAGGTAAACGAGGAGGAGCGGAAGAGGCTCAGGTCAATCAATGGCTGGCCGCCAGGCCGCCGCGTCAACAGCCGCTCCCAGAGGAAGAATGTCAGTAGCGCCAGCAGCCCCAGCGCGATCGGCGCGAGCGCGCTCTGGTCGCCCCAACCGTTCTGCCCAGCCTCGATCAGGCCATATGTCACACTCACGAGCCCGCCGGTGGAAAGCAGGACGCCGAGTAGATCGAATCCGGGGCGCTCGGGCGCGCGTGACTCTGGCAGGAGCGTCGCTCCGGCGATAATCCCAATCAACGCCACGGGCGGGTTGATCAGGAAGACCCAACCCCACCAGACATGCGCCAGCAGCCAGCCACCCAGGATTGGCCCCAACGGGAGCGCCAGGAAGTTGGCCGCGGCCCAGATGCCAACCGCGCGTGGCCGCTCCTCCGGCGTGAAAAGGACTGTGAGCGCAGAAAGCGCCATCACCGTCACCCCCGCGCCGGCCACGCCTAGCAGCGCCCGCGCCGCGATGAATGCGCCCGCGGTCGGCGCGTAGGCGCAGGCGACCGAGCCCACGCCAAAGAGCGTCAGTCCGGCGAGCAACACCTTCTTGCGCCCAAAGCGGTCACCCAGCAAACCCACCGGGAGCATCGTCGCCGCCAGCGTCAACAGATAGCCAGAGAAGAACCACTGCAGGTCCGACTCAGTCGCCTTGAGCGCAGTAGCCAGCGTTGGCAGAGCAATGCTCAACACCGTGCCATCCAGACTCACCGCCAATACGCTGAGCGTCAGCGCGCCTAGCGCCCACCATTTTCGCGATCCAGCGCCATTCATGCGATTTCCTCCAATTAGGAATACAATATCTTTTGATAGTCTATGTCAAATACATGTATATGTCAATATGGTGGCGACTAGCATGTCCAGGGTGAGAGGTAGGTCACATTTCGCGTTGAAATAGGTCGAAGCGCATTGCGGCGCTCCAGGCCAGTTGCTATAATGGGGCGCGGCCTTGTGTGCGAGCCGCGCGCCCAACCGAGCCGCGCGGGCGCCACTTAGTCCCGTGCGCCGCGCTGGATCGACATGAGGCCAAGGGGGTAGCGCCCGGCGCGACCGCGCCGGACGAGAGCGGGAGCGACTATGCTCGGACGGTTATTAAAGAATCGCTACAAACTCATTGATGAGCGCGGACGCGGCAGTATGGCGACGGTCTACATCGGCCGCGACCTGGAGACGAACCGAATCTATGCCGTCAAGGTCCTCAGCCGCGAAGCCGCCGCCGACACCGAACTGAAGGAGCGATTCGAGCGCGAGTTTGAGCTGCTCAGCCGTATCTCCGGGCCGCATGTTGTCGCGCCGGTGGACTTTGGGGAGGATAAGGGCAGCCTCTTCATCGTGATGGATTATGTGGATGGCCATACGCTCAAGCACGCGGTGCTGACTGGCGGCCCATTCCAGCCCAAGCGTGCGGTTGATGTGATCGAACAGTCTGCGGCCGGGGTCGCTTCGGCGGCGGCGCGCGGCGTCATGCACCGCGATATCAAGCCGCAGAACTTGCTGCTAACGGTGGATGGTACCGTCAAGTTGACCGACTTTGGCCTGGCGCGAGCCAATGAGTCAAAAGACATCACGGTCACTGGGTTCTTCGTTGGCACGCCGTTCTACGTCTCACCGGAGCAGGTGGAAGATAGCCGCAAGGTGGACACGCGCGCCGACCTGTACTCGCTCGGCTGCGTCTTTTTCGAGTTGCTCACCGGGCGCGTTCCGTATGATGGCGAGCATGCGTGGGACGTCGTGATGAAACACCTCAACGGCCCGATCCCGCAGATCACGGCGTTGCGTCCCGAGTTGCCGCCTACGTTCAACGCCTTCTTCCAGCGCGCGCTTGCCAAGCGCCCAGAACAGCGCTTCCAGACACCCGATGAGTTCGTGGCGGCGGCAGACGCGCTGCTCGGCCCCGATCGCGCTGGCACGCGCGCCTCGCCCTCGGGAGGGCAGGTAGGCGCTGACCTCGCCTCGCGCGGCGTCGCGGCGTTTGTCGCCGGCACGGGTCAGGTCTTTCCTTTAACGGCGACCGATATGATCATCGGGCGCAGCGACGCCGCTCGTGGGGTGTATCCGGCGATCGACCTGCTGCCCATGGATCCGTCGCAGACAGTTTCGCGCCGCCATGCGCGGTTCACCCGGCGCGACGACCGTTACTACATTGAAGATCTCAACGCCTTCAACCGGACCCGGCTCAACGGCGCGCCGCTCGTCCCCCACCAGGACGCTGAGATACACGATGGTGATACACTTCGACTCGGCAACATAGATCTCCGCTTCGAGGCCCGCGGGCGATAACGGCGCAGATGGGCGCCTTGAGCGGCGTTACGGAGGACGAACACCTTATGGCTCTCACATTTGGAGCCCTTCAGCCGCTGACTCTCGCGGCCGCTGCCGTGGGTGGTAATGCGGTTCTGGTGGCGGCCGCCGGAATCGTAGTCTTGCTGGCGATAGTGCTGGTATTTGTGATGGTGCTGCGGGGAAACAACGCATCGCGTCAGCAGCGAGGCAGCGGCCGTGACTTCGACGCGCAGCGCGGGCCAGGGGGGCAGCCACAAGGCGGTGGCGCGGCCTGGCAAGACCCGCAGTATGCCGGTCAGGACCAGCGCTACGACCAGGGCTACGATCAGCAAGGCTACGATCAAGGCTATAATCAGCAGGGCTACGATCAGGGCGCGAACCAGGGGCGCATGCCCGCCACGGGCCAGGGTTGGGGCGGAGCGCAGCCCGCGCAGGACCCGTGGGGCGCTCCCGCTGCGCAGGCGCAGGACCCGTGGGGCGCATCGCCGGCGTCCGCGGGTCACGCCGCGGCTGACGCCAACCCCTGGGGAGCGCCCGCCAGCGGCGCGCAAATGGGCGCAGCGCCCTGGACAGATGTTCCCGCCAGCCAGGGCGCTTGGGGAGCGCAAGCCGGGCAGGCCGCACAGGCCAATCCATGGGGTGATCAGGGCGGTTTCGGCGCGCAGCCATCCGCTCAAGGCCAGGCCGCTGGCTGGGGCGCGCAACCGCAGCCCGGTCAGGCTGGCTGGGGCGCGCAGCCACAGCCGGGCCAGCCCGCGCCAAGCCAGCCCGCTTCGGGCGCCTGGGGCGCTCCCGCGCAGGACCCGTGGGGCGCGCCAGCCCAACCCGCGCAGGATCCCTGGGGCGCGCAACCTGCCGCTCAGCCCGTCTGGAGCGCGCCGCCGACCACGCCAGCAGGGAGCCAGCCGGCCGCTGGCGCATGGGGTGGCCAGCCAGCCGCGACACCCGCGGCGCCCGTTGCCGGCGCTCCGCGCGGCGCAGGCCCAGTACTCGTCGAGGAATCTGGCAAAAACCCTGGTATGGAGTACCCCGTCCGCAAGGACCGGATCACGATTGGCCGGCACCGCGATAGCGACATCTTCCTGGAAGACCTGGCAGTCTCGCGTCTGCATACGACTATCATGCGCGACGCATCCGGGCAGTGTGTGCTGCGGGACGAGAACAGCGCCAATGGCACGTTCGTCAACGGCCAAAAGGTCGCGGAGCAGCCGCTGCGCGATGGTGACAAGGTGCAGGTCGGACAAACCACGCTCATCTTCCACAATCGATAGGGCGCGTGTTTCCGTTCGCCCGCTGGCCCGGCCAGCGGGCGCGGTATATCGTACGCGGCGAATTAGCGCGGAGAACTCACGTGGCAGGGCAAGAGGCGGAGCAACCGGCCGAAGGACGTCCCCGCGATGATCTCATCGGGCGAAGTCTGGATGGATGCGTCATTACCCTGATGCTGGGGCAGGGGGGCATGGCGCGTGTGTATCGCGCCCATCAGGACCGCCTCGATCGTGATGTGGCGATCAAGATTTTGCCACCGTATTACGCTTCCGACCCGGATTTTGTCGAGCGCTTCAAGCAGGAGGCGCGCGCGCTGGCCCGCTTTTCCCACCCACACATCGTCGTCGTGCATGACGCCGGCGAGGAGCATGGGCTGCTCTTCATCATCATGGAGTACATCGCTGGCGGCAACCTGCGCGAGTACATGCGCCAGTCGCTCAGTCTCGCCGAGGTGACACGCATCATCCGGGAGGTCGCTGGCGCGCTCACCTATGCCCACGAGCGCGGCGTGATCCACCGCGATGTCAAGCCCGTCAATGTTCTGCTGGACGCGAACAAGCGCGCGGTCCTGAGTGACTTTGGCATCGCCAAGGTCATGGCGTCATCGGCCGCCGTCTCGCGCAGCGGCGCGGGTGTAGGCACGCCAGAGTACATGTCGCCGGAGCAATGCCGTGGCGGCCAGGTGGACGCGCGCACAGATATTTACGCGCTTGGCGTGATGCTGTTTGAGATGCTGACGGGCCATACGCCCTTCGAGGCTGATAATTACACTGCCCTGGCGCACTCACACATCTACGAGACGCCGCCTCCACCGTCGCGCTATAACCCTCGCATCTCGCCGGCTGTGCAGGCGGTTGTGCTCAAGGCGCTGGAGAAGAGCCCGGCTGACCGTTTTCAGACCGCGGTGGAGATGGCGGTGACGCTAGAGCAGGCGGCGGCCACCCAGGCGCCTTTGCCGCCGGGCGAGCGCCGCCAGACGGACATCATGAGCATCCCTGAGGAGAGCGGCCTGGAACCACCTCAGAGTGGGCAGCAGTTGACGATCTGCCCGAATTGCCAGGCCCCGAATTATGCCAGTCAGCGCTTCTGCTCTACGTGTGGCCAGCCGTTCGGGCGGCCTCGCCAGGGGCCACCCTCTGGCCCAATCCCGGCGATGGGGCCAGAGGCGTATGGCGTCATAGGCGCGCGCCAGCCGAACAGCCGCGGGCTCATTTGCCCTGACTGCCACACACCGAACCCGCCGCGTTACCGCTTCTGCGTCAGCTGCGGCGCGAACCTGCTGCATGGTGTCGCGGGGAAGGTCTGCCGCCGCTGCTCGGCGCGCAATCCCGCTGGGACGCGCTTTTGCACCAATTGTGGCTCCGGACTGGCCTAAACGTGACCGGCGCGCGCCGCCTCTTCCAGCGACGGGATAAACGCCGCGACGGCTGAGTCCACATCCATCGCCAGCGTACAGCCAGCCGCCCGCGCGTGGCCGCCGCCGCCGAAACGCCCGCACAGCGCCGCCGCGTCGTAGGGCGCGTTAGCGCGTACGCTGACACGGGTGTTTCCGTCCGGCCGTTCGCGGAAGAGCGCCGCGATCTCCACGCCGTTGGTGTCTCTCAGATAGCTTGAAAGGCCATCGTCCATGTCTGGTGTCGCCCCTGCCGCGATGAAGTCCGCCTGACGAATGACCGCCCAGACGATACGGCCCTCCGCGCTGGCCTGGAGCGAGCGCAGCGCGGCGCCCCACAGCCGCGCCTGGGGCAACGGCTTCATGCGGTACATCGGCGTGACGATGGTGAGCGGGACCGCGCCGCGCGCGACCAGATAGGCGCCCGCCGTGAGCGTGCGGTCCGTCGTCGACTCAAACTCGAATGAGCGTGTGTCGGTGATGATACCCGCCAGCAGGCATGTGGCCGCCTCCGCGCCAATAGTGACGCCGCGGTTGAGCAGCAACATGGTGAGGAGCTCGGCGGTCGCGGCAGACGGTACGTCGACGATCGCGTAGGCGCCGATGCCTCGCGACGAGAGGTGATGGTCGAGATTGAGGATGGTGGCGCGATCGAAAAAGGCCTGATAGCGGGTGTACAGGTCTCCGTACCGCGACAGGTCGCCGGCGTCGAGTGCGATGACCAGATCGAAGTCCTCATCGGGTAGCTCGCTGACGACCGTTTCGCGGCCGGGTAGAAAATCGAAATTGTCGGGGACAGGGTCGGCGCAGGCGACAACACAGCGCTTGCCGAGCGGGTTCAGCGCGTAGGCCAGGCCGAGAGCGGAGCCCAGCGCGTCGGGGTCGGGGTTATAGTGGGCCAGCAACAGTATGCGCCCTGCCGCCTCGATGAGCGCCCAGGCGGCCGCAGCCTGCTCGTCCGGAATACTGCGCGCGAGGATGGCGCCCAGCGCTTCCTCTCGGTTGGCCCGCGCTGCCTGGCTTGCCGCTGTCTCGCCGTCCGTCATGCCTCGATGCCCTCCATCAGCTAAACATCCCTACACAGCAGCGGGACGGTGGACTCCAGCCACCGTCCCGCTGCTCCGCGCGCCGCTAGTCCTGGCGCTCGGTGGGGGGAGCGGGCGTGGCTCCAGTCGCGTTTCCACTGACCTGGTTGAGCAACTCAATGACACGCGCGCCGCGGGCGATTGATTCATCGAGCTGGAACGTAAGCTCGGGGACGTGGCGGATGGTCAGGCGCTGCGCCAGTTCATGCCGCAGGAATCCAGCGGCGTGATGCAGGGCGCGCATCGTGTCGCGCTGCTCTTCCGGGCTGCCCATAACGCTCACATAGACCTTGGCGTAGCTGAGATCTTTCGTTACTTCAACGGCGGTGATGCTGACAAAGCCGATGCGGGGATCCTTCATGCGGAGACGCATCAAGTCGCTCAGCTCGTGGGTGATGACTTGTCCGAGCTGGTCCTGACGGCGATTGACTGCCATAGCGAGCCTCCATTCCCCACAGCGCCCAGCGCGCCCAACGCGCGCTCATTGGTGAACGCCGCATTTCAGCGGTCGCGAACGGTCGCCGACATACGCTCACCTGTACGGAAAGCATATCCCGCGCTCCGCGCCGTCGCAAGCGCCCCATCCGCCTGGGGACTTTACTGGCTAGACGCGCGGCGCGCTACGTGCGCGCCAGTACTCTCTGGAACGCGGGCGCCGCCGCTCGCCGGTTGACTGGCGGCAGGCTGGTTGTTTGCGCTTGGTGAGTCCTTCCAGTCTGTCATAGGGTCGCCCTGTGCTTACGGAACATCCAGTGATTGAACGCGACATCGTCGCGCATCCAGGCGCGCGATGCCGCCAGCCAGTGTAGTGGGGTCGAACGTAGAACGCGAGGCCGCGCTGCCAGGCGTGACCTTCGCTGGCGCGGTTGCGCGCGGCGTGGCAGTCTGGTATACTAGCCGGGTATCGTCTCGCATCACGCCTACATGCAGATACACACCTTGTGACCGCCACAGGTCCCGACAGAGAGGAATCCTCCCAGCATGCCGAATATTTCCTCGGCCAAGAAGCGCATGCGCATCGAAGAGAAGCGCCGCACCCATAACAGCCAGGCGAAGTCCGCTGTGCGCACGCGCGTCACCAGGGCGCGCAACGCCATCGCCGCTTCGGCCAGCGCGCCGGAGACGGAGGAGGCGATCCGCGCCGCGCTGCGCAGCCTCGATATGGCTGTCTCGCGTGGTGTCATCCACCGCAACAACGCCGCCCGCCGCAAGTCGCGCCTGATGGCCCGCCTGCACGCGGCTGAGGCCGCCGCCAGCGCCAAGTAGCGCCAGCGCACTCCAGCGCACGGGAAGCTGTGGCCGAATTCTCGCGCATCCCAACGGGGAGCCCGCTTTAGCGGGCTCCCCGTTCGCGCTGCTCGTATGCGACGCGTCCTGGCGCCGAAATCGCTCAGTACATCTCATCCGAATTGTAACGCGCCGTAGGGCTCGCGCGATTAAACCTTTGTGTGACATACAATGCGCGTGAGCGGCGCGCCAGGATGCGCGGCCCGCGAATGCGTAGAGCGCGCGGGGGTCGTGCGACAGGCCATGAGTTATGAGCGGGGGACGAAGGGGATGTCGAACAAGACACGCTGGACGATCATCCTGAGCGTGACGGGCGTCGTGGTCATCGCGCTGGCCGCCGCGGTCCTCTTTACGATTTATGGCCTGTGGCCCGTCGTTGTCGACATTACCCTCGTCATTACCGCGCTCGCCAGCCTCGCGCTGCTCAGCTTCCTGATCTATGCGACCCTCTCGCTGACGCGCACCGTGCTGCGCATCCGGGATGAGTTGACGCCCACGCTTGAGGCGCTGAAGTCCACTTCGGCCACCGTGCGTGAGACGGCGAAGGCGGCGAGCGCCTTTGGCGTGAACCCAGCCGTGCGGACCGCCAGTGCGGTGATGGGCGCGACAAGCGTGGCCAGCGTGATCCTGGGACGAGGTGAGGCGCGCACACGTTCGGAGCGTCGCCAGCGCCGCCGCCAGGAGCTGGAGCGCGAGATCCAGCGCGAGGAGCGCGAGTCGCTCGCGCCCGGCTCCGCGCTGGAGCCGTCCGACATGGACGGCCGGAGTGGAGAGAGCCGCAATGGCCACCGTTAGCTGCGCGCTCATCTCCGCCATCGCACGCCACGTCGCGCCTGGGCCGATCGAGCCTGGCTGGTTGCATACGGCGGGCCAGATCGCGGGCGTGCTGCTGATGTTTGAGTTGCTGCTGGCGCTGCTGATCTTCGCCGCGCTGATGTTTGGGCTGGCTTATGGCATGTGGTGGCTGAGCCGCAACGTCGTGCCAGTGATCGGCTCCTACAGTGAGCAGGCGCAGCATTACATCGAGATCGCGGAGAGTGGCACTGATCGGGTGGCGCATGGCGTCGCCACATTTCACGGCGCCCGGGCAGGCATCGCCGCCGGGCTCAGGGCGTTCTTCCTGCCCAGCCGCGCAGCCCACCATACGCGACCGGTCACGCAGCCCCTACCGCATGCCGCGCGCCCCGCTCCCGGCGCCGCGGCGCGCCCTGAGCCGCCGGCGTTCTTTACCACAGCGGCTCATGCCGCCAGGACATCTCCCGCGCCTGTGGCGTCACGACCTGCCAGGCCTTCGGCTCCGCGCGTCGCGGGGCGTGCATCGGGAATGGTCGCTGGGCGCATCGCCGGATCGTAAGTAGCACGTGACCGCGCGCGTCCCCAGTTGGTACAATGTCCACACTGGTCTTCTACGCAGGCGCTTTTTGTCGTTCTCTACCGTCTGGCGGCCCGCATGCCCTCTTCGCTGCGCGCGTCCCTCTCCCGCTTCCGCGGATTCTCGCGTAACGCGTGGCTCTACCTCACCTCCAACACCATCCAGGCATTCAGCGCCGCGGCGATTGGCGTCGTCTACACGCTCTTCCTCCAGGGGGCGGGCTTCACGCTGACCTTTATCGGCGCCTCGCTCTTTCTCGCCACAGCGGGCGGCGCGGCGGCGATTCTGCCCGCCAGCGCGCTCGTCCGCCGCTTTGGTTGGCGCACGATGCTGCTCTGGTCCAACTACATCGGCGGCGTGGCGCTCTTCGCGCAGTTCATCGCGCCATCGCCTGCCGTGACGCTGCTGACATCGCTTGGCGTGGGCGCGTCGGTGGCGATCTTCCTGGTGCTGAACGGGCCGTTTCTGGCGGCTTGCTGCCGTCCCGACCAGCGTAACGCCATCTTTGGGCTGAACAACGCCCTTGGCTGGCTGGCGGCGGTGACAGGCGCTCTGCTGGGCGGCTGGCTGCCGATCTGGCTGCGGGCGGCGGACGTGGCTGGGGCGGCGCGCGCGAGCGGGCCGCTGGTGTGGCTGGCGCCCGCGCTAACCACTGCCCGCCCGCTGCTGCTGGCGGGAGCGCAGGCGCGCAGCTATCAGGAGGCGATCCTGCTGGCGGGTCTGGTGGCCATTCCCTCGATCATCCCCATCTTTATGTTAGGCCCGATGGCTGCGCCAGAGAAGCCTGCTGGTCTTGTGGCGGAATCCGCGCCGGTTTCGACGCTGCGGGCGCGGGTCGAGGTGTGGCTGCCACAGGCGCGCGAGTTGGTCACTGGCCTGATCGGCAAGTTCTCCCTTAGCCAGATGCTGGTCGGGCTGGGCGCGGGCCTCTTCTTCCCCTTTCTCAATATCTATTTCGTGGAGCGTCTGCACGCGACGACGGCGTTTTACGGCGCGCTGACGTCGGTGGTCACCGCCGGCCTGGCGGTCGTCTCGCTGGTGTCAGCGCCGCTGGCGGACCGCTTCGGCCAGATGCGGCTGGCGCTGGTGGCGCAGATCGTGTCGCTGCCCTTCATGGTCGTGATGGGCGCATTCCCCGCGCTGTGGGTTGTAGCCATCGCCTACGTCATGCGGACGGCGCTGATCAATACTGGCTCAGCTCCTGAGCAGGCGTGGCTGATGGACGTGATTCCGCCAGAGCGGCGCGTAGTAGCGAGCAATGTCTACAACGCTAGCTGGCAGGGCGCCTGGGCGGTGGGCGCCGCGATCGCAGGCCCGCTGATCAGCGCTGCTGGCTACGCGGCGCCGTTCTATCTTGCCGCCGCGCTCTACGCGACCAGCGCGTTCCTCATGTTCCGCTGGCTGCTCCCCAGCCGCATCTCCACAGTCGCCTCCGCCACAGTTGAGCCGCAAACAGCGGCGGATGGCGCTGGATGGGCGAGCGGAGAGTGAGCGCGCGGCAGAGCCGCCAAGCGACACCTCAGGCCTTCGGCAAGCCCGATGCTGTCACGCGGCCGCCGGACGGCGGATGGTATGCTATATAAGATGGGCTGGCTGGTGCGGCGCACGTCTGGCGCGTCTTAGGGGGCGGCGACGCGAAGGGGCAGAAGCGATGCGGGACAGTGAGCGCGCGCTCCGGCGCGATGAGCAGATGGACCGGATGGAGGCGATGGAGGCGACGGGGCCGCGGCGGCTGCGGCTGGCGCTGGCGCAGATCAACACGACCGTCGGCGACCTGGCGGGCAATGTCGCGCGCATCCTGGACGCCGCGCGCGCGGCGCATGGAGCTGGAGCCACCGTTATCTGCGCCCCGGAACTTGCTATCCCAGGTTACCCGCCCGAAGACCTGCTGCTCAAGCCCGATTTCGTCACCAGCAATCTGCGCGCGCTCGATGATGTCATCGCTGGAAGCGCGCATTTGCCAGGACTGACCATCATCACCGGTTTCGTGGACCGCGAAGAGGACCTGTTCAACGCCGCGGCGGTGATCCGCGAGGGGCGCCTGGCGGGTGTCTACCACAAGCAGTACCTGCCCAACTACGGCGTCTTCGATGAGGACCGCTACTTCAGCGCGGGCGTGGCGACGCCGCTTTTCGTCATGGATGGCGCGCATGTCGGTGTCAGCGTCTGCGAGGATATCTGGTATCCCAATGGCTCACCCGCCATAGAAGCCTGGGCGGGCGCCGAGGCGCTGCTCAATATCAGCGCTTCGCCCTATCACGCGGGGAAGCAGGAGGCGCGAGAGCGCATGCTCTCCGTCCGCGCCGCGGACTCGGGCGCATTCGTCGCCTATCTCAACCTCGTTGGTGGTCAGGATGAGCTGGTCTTCGATGGTAGCAGCGTCGTGTTCGACAGCCAGGGCGAGCTTATTGCCCGCGCCAAAGCCTTTGAAGAAGACTTGTTGGTTGTAGACCTCGATGTCGAAGAGGTCTTTCGCGCCCGGCTGCATGACCCGCGCCGCCGCAAGGAGCGCCACGCGTTCCAGGCGCAGGATGGCGCTACCGCCTGGATCACCGTTTCCGATACCCCGCCGCCAGTTTATCGCGCGCCGGACGTTTCCATTGTAGACGCCGCCGCTCCGGCGCTGGGCGAGCCAGGACGCATCGAACCCGCGCCGGGCCGTCTGGACGAGGTGTATCGCGCGCTGACGCTTGGCGTGCGCGATTATGTCCACAAAGGCGGCTTCACCGAGGCGCTGGTGGCTCTCTCTGGTGGCATCGATTCCGCGCTCACCGCGGTCATCGCCACAGACGCGCTGGGCGCTGAGCACGTCACAGGCGTCTCGCTGCCCTCGCGCTACTCCTCGGCGGGCAGCCGTGATGACGCCCGCGACCTCGCCACCAACCTGGGCATTCGCTTCATGACCATTCCCATCGAGGGGGTGTTCGCTGCTGGCCTGGAGACGCTGCGCGAGCCGCTGGCTACTTTCCCGCCTACGGCCTCGACTGTTACCGAGGAAAACCTGCAAGCGCGTCTGCGCGGCATGCTTATGATGGCGCTCTCCAACCGCAGCGGCGCGATCCTGTTGACGACGGGCAACAAGTCGGAGATGGCGGTCGGGTACGCCACGCTGTATGGCGATATGGCGGGTGGCTTCGCCGTCGTCAAGGATGTGTTCAAGACGCTGTTGTACGAACTCTCGCGCTGGCGCAACAATCAGGCCGGGCGCGACCTGATCCCACGCTCGACCATTGACAAGCCGCCATCGGCTGAGCTGCGGCCCGATCAGAAGGACATCGACTCGCTGCCACCCTACGAGATACTGGACCCGATTTTGCGGGCCTATGTTGAAGAGGACCGCTCGTTTGACGCCATCGTGCGGCTCGGTTTCGATGAAGCGACCGTGCGGCGAGTGATGGGTATGGTAGAGCGCAGCGAGTATAAGCGGCGCCAGGCGCCACCCGGAGTCAAGATTACGCCGCGCGCGTTTGGACGGGACCGGCGTGTACCGATCACGAACCGGTATCGTGGCGAGGGTTTGCCCGCCGGGTCGCCAGCCGCCGCTTCGCCCAATGGGGCCCGCGCGGAGCGGACCCTCCACGCTGATGGCGCCAAGCGGGAGACGCCGCGAGCCAGGCGCAATTAGCGGCATGGGAGCAGGCGCTTCCAGATGCATGTAAATCCAGGACAGCAAGCGAGAAGGGAGGTGGGCGCAGTCATGCCGATGTCACAGACCGGGCATGCCGAGCATTTCGAACGGGCGGATGGGCGCAATCCCATGTACGGCGAGCCACCCTGCATCATTGCGGGCAGCGCGTCCTACGCGCTGGCGGCCAGGATTGCGGCCTTCGGTCATATTGAGCAGATCGGCGCGAAACTCACACGTTTCCCCGACAGCGAGATCCATATCAAGCTCGAGGAAAGCGTGCGAGGGCGCGACGCCTACGTCATCCAGTCCACGAGCGAGCCGGCCAATGAGAACCTGATGGAGCTCCTGATCTTGCTCGATACCTTGCGGCGCGCCTCCGCTGGCCGCATTACTGCCATCACGCCGTACTATGGCTACGCGCGGCAGGACCGCAAATCGACCGGGCGCGAACCGATCACCGCCAAGCTCGTAGCCAACCTCATCACCACGGCCGGAGCTGACCGTGTGCTGGCGCTGGATTTACACAGTCCCGCCATCCAGGGTTTCTTTGACATCGGCATGGATCACTCGACCGCCATCAAGTTGCTGGCGGCGGACCTGAAGCCGCGCCTGCCCGCCAACGCCGTCATCGTCTCGCCAGACACCGGGGGCGTGAAGCGCGCTGACCAGTTCGTCCGGGCGCTTGGCCTGCCGCTAGCGATTCTGCACAAGCGCCGCGCCAGCGAGGACTCGGTCGAGATGGCCGCGGTCATTGGCGATGTGGCCGGTTGCACGCCGGTGATCGTTGATGACATCATCGCCACAGGCGGAACGATACGGAAAGCGGTTGAGACACTGCTCGAAGCGGGCGCGCTGCCCGATGCCCGCGTGGTTGCGACGCATGGAGTCTTCAGCGGTGACGCTGTGTCCAATCTGACCCATGAGGCGATCCACGAGATCGTCGTGACCGACACCATCGAGCCGCGCGCCGACGCGCTGGCAGGTTTGCCCAACCTGCGCATCGTCGGCATTGGCCACCTGCTCGCCGATTGTGTGGACCGGCTGCACAAGGGCCACTCGCTCAGCGAGCTGTTCTCGCTCGGCGGCATCTCTCCCGTCGCGACGCATAGTTGACTCGCATCGCTGTCCATGCCTGCCTGGGAGTCGTCAAGCCATGATCCAGCCTGACGCGCAAACAGTACGCGCCCTACGTCGCTCAGACATGGCCCAGGTGCGCCGTTTGCTGGACTCCTCCGAATACACGCACTATCGTTTCTCGCCGGATGAGGCTCCGCGGCTGATTGATTTGTATCCCAGCATCGGCGTGTTCAGTCAGCCGCCAGGCGCGCTGGCGCGCGTCCTGGGTGGCGCGCTCCAGGCGTTCCTTATGATCAACGAAATGTCGCCACCAAGCGCGTGGATCGGCGGGTTTGGCGTGACCACCGGGCAAAGCCACCGCTGTGCCGTTTATCTGCGCCTCATGCTGCCGCATCTCATCGAGGCGTTGCGCCAGCGAGGCGTCACCGGTCTGTATTATTCGGGCGGCGACATCGAGACGGACTGGTTGCGCGCCCCGCTGGAGGGCTGCGGTTTCTCGCTGGTCAGCATGCTCCGCGCCTATGACAAAACGGACTTCACTGTACCTAGCGAAGGCTCGCGCGCGGTCCGCGTGCGGCCATTTCGCCCGGCCGATGCGACCGCGCTGACCGAGCTTGAGGCGCTCTGCTTTGAACCGCTCTGGCGGCACGATGCCCAGGCGTTTTTGGAGGCGGCGCGCGCCTACCCCTATTTCGTGGTCGCGGAAGACGACCAGGGTATCGTGGGTTATCAGTTCAATGTCGTGGATATGAAGATTGGCTACCTCGTACGGATCGCTACACACCCGCGCGCCTGGGGAAAAGGCGTTGGCGCGCGGCTCATGGCGGAGGCGATTCACTATTTCGAGCGCGAGGGCGTCTGGAAAATCGTGCTGAATACTGAAGAGTCCAACACTCGCGCCCATCGCCTCTACGACTGGTTCGGCTTCTATTTGATTCGCCCGCGTGGATTCGCTCTCGGCCTGACGCTCCCGCCGCTCGCGCGGCCCGAGGCGTGATTGACACGCCTACTTTGAGCGGGCGATACTGCCCTGAATAACGTGGTGCGCGGCATAATGGCGGTGGTTGAACAAGGCGGCCCGGCATGTCCGAAGAGCGCAAACTCGTCACGATCCTCTTTGCTGATGTCACTGGGTCTACGGCGCTGGGCGAAGGACTGGACCCCGAAGATCTTCGCGCAATCATGGGCCGCTATTACGACCACGCCCGCCGTCTCATCATCGAGCACGGCGGGACGCTGGAGAAGTTCATCGGCGACGCGGTCATGGCGGTCTTCGGGCTGCTCCAGGCGCACTCCAACGACGCCGAGCGCGCGCTGGCCGCCGCGTTGGCGCTGCGCGACGCCATCGCCACGGATAGCGTGCTCGGGAGCCAGATGGCGCTACGGATGGGCGTCAATACCGGGCTGGTCATGGCGACGCGCGACGTCAGTCGCGGCGACTTCCTGGTGACGGGCGACGCGGTGAATGTGGCGGCGCGGTTGGAGCAGCATGCGAGCCCCGGCGAGATTCTCGTGAGTCAGCGCACGGCGCAGGCGGCCGAAGCGGCATTTCTCTTCGGACCCGCGCGCAGTATTGAGGCCAAGGGCAAGAGCCTGCCGCTCACCGCGTTTCCGCTCAGCGCGCCACGCCCCAGGCGCCAACTCGGCCACCCGCCGCTGGTGGGGCGCGCGCGCGACCTGTCGCAGCTCGGTCTTCTGTATGATCGGGCATTGCGTGAGCTACGTCCGCAACTGGTGTCGGTCGTCGCGCCAGCGGGCGCGGGCAAGACGCGCCTGCTTGAGGAGTTCATCACCCACCTCTTCGAAGAGGACGGCACGCTGGTGGCGACGGCGCGCTGCCTGCCCTACGGGCAAACGCTGACCTACTGGCCACTGCGGGGCCTGCTCGAAGAGATGCTAGGCTCCGACGTGACCGAAGAAGCGGTTACTGGCGCATTCCTGACCGCCACATACCTGGAAGAGGACGCGCGGCGACTGGCGGCGCTGGTCTTGACCGCGCTGGGGGGCGAATCCGAGGGGCAAGTCGAACGCGAGTCACTTTTCACCGCCTGGCGGCTCCTGATCGAGGCGCTGGCGCGGCAGGCGCCGCGCATCCTCGTGTTCGAGGATCTGCACTGGGCCAGCGAGAGCTTGCTGGACCTGGTCGAGCACATTATGCAGCCACGCGGGAGCTCAGCCCTCCTGGTCATCGCCACCAGCCGCCCGGACCTGCTGGACCGGCGACCTGGCTGGGGCGGTGGTCGGCGCAACTTTACCGCGCTGACGCTAGAGCCATTATCGGAGCGTGACACGCGCATGCTCGTCAGTGCGCTCACCGAAGAGTCGACCGAGGTGATACGCGCCAAGATCGTTGAGCGCTCAGGCGGCAATCCCTTCTTCGCCATCGAATTGGCGCGTGGGCTACAGGGCGACGCGACGCCCGAGAATCTACCGGACACCGTGCAGCAGGCGGTGCAGGAGCGACTGGACGCGCTGGCCCCACGCGAGCGCGCCGTCCTGCAGGCGGCGGCGGTGGCCGGGCGCGCGTTCCGCCCCGGGACACTAGAGGCGGCGCTCGGCTCAGGCGGCGGGCCGCGCGCGCCGGCGGTTGAGGTCGAGATCGCTCTGGATGGATTGCTCGCGCGGGACCTTATCACCGCAGAAGAGGGCGGCGTCTATACGTTTCGTCACCTCCTGATCCGCGATGTCGCCTATAATGCGCTCTCGCGCGCCGAGCGCGTCCGTCTCCATCTCATCGTGGCCCAGTGGCTGGAGAACGTCGCCGAGGGGCGTGTGGATGAGTTCGTTGAGCTCATCGCCTACCATTACAGCCAGGCGGCGCAGATCGCGCGCCTGTCCGCCATTTCGCTGGGAACTCCCGTAGACACCTCACGCGCCATCGAGTATCTGGAGCGCGCGGCGACGCAGGCGTTTCACGCGGGCGCGCTAATTGAGGCGCGCGGCCACTTGGAGCGTGCGCTGCAACTGGCTCGGAGCGCGGAGCGCCGCCGCCTCTACGAGGAATTGGGAGATCGCAGCGGTGTTCTGAGTCACCAGGCGCTGGTCGCCTACCGCGATGCGCTTGCGCTCTGGCGGGCTGAAGACGAGCCGTCTCCATCAGACGGCGCGCGCCTCCTGCGCAAGTTGGTCGTATCCGTAATGCGCTGGCATGGCGGTATGGCGCCGGAAATCGCCCAGCGCGCGGAGATGACAGCCTGGCGGGACGAAGCGCAACACCTGGCGGAGCTGTCGGGCGATGAGAATGAGCGGTGGCGCCTGCGCGCCGCAGGCCTGTTCTGGTATTGGTGGAGCGGCGAGAGCCCGGCGGACGATGTCGCCGCGTTGATGGCGGAAGGTTGGCTCGCGGCGGACTATTTCGAGGCGCGTGGTGAATGGGACGCCTTCAGCGAGGCGCTCGATGGCTATGGAACGCTGGCGTTCATGACCGGAGACTGGACTGCGACGTTCAAGGCGTCGGAACGCCGGCTGGCTGCGCCTTCGCTGACCCTGTATGAGCGCATTGACGCGCTGAATACGGTGATTTGGGCTCAGTCCAATAGTGGCGATTATGCGGGCGCGATCGCCACTGTGCGTGGGTTGCTCGCGCGGCGACGGACCGGCGAGCTGGCGACGGCGTTCGTCTCCGCAGTATTTTCCGCGCGCCAGTGCGCCTTTGTCTCCGGTGAGTGGGACGCCTTCGCCTACTTCGACACTGTGCTCCAGGAGGCCTGGGAGGAGGCGGACCGGCGCCCTGATGATCCAAGCTCAGTACGGATGTGGCAAGGCGATACACTCTATGCGCTGCTCATCGCGCTGGCGCGCGATGATCGCCCAGCAGTGGAGCGCGCTGTAGAAACGCTCGTCCAGCTCGGCGAGTTGGAGTCACGCAAGGCGCGACGCGAGGCGCTGCAGCTCTGGATCGAGGCTGGCCTGCAGGACACCCCGGCGCCGCTGGCGCGCGCGCTTGCGCCCGTCGCTAACCAGGACGATCTCGATCTGTTGCCCTCGCACAGTTCTCTCTGCCGCTTCCTGAGCGAACACGGGCAGGCGGCGCCAGAGCGCGTGCTCGACGTCATCGCGGGCGGCGGAGCGATTCGTCTCGAAGATGCGCTGCAGCGGTGGTATCAGATCGCGCGCGCGCTGGCCGATGATGACAATGCCGCGCTGGCCGGGGCGATTGATGAGGCGGAGGCGCACGCGCTGATTCCCCACGCCGCGCGCATGCGTATCGTTCTCGCCCAGCGCACGGGCGACCGCGCCCAGTTGGAGCGCGCACGACCGATCCTTGAGCGATTGGGCGACAAACAGTACCTGCGCAAACTCGAAGCGGCCGCTGAGGCGCTGAGCCAGGGCGACGCATGATTGACACCTCGACAGCTCAGGGGGCATACTCCCCACGATAGTCAGCGCGCGCGTCTGCGCGTGGCGCGCGTCGTCGCTGGCCGAGGACAGCCGCCCATGCCCGAAGAGCGCAAGCTGGTCTCCATCCTGTTCGCGGACGTCACCGGTTCCACCGCCCTGGGCGAAAGTCTGGAACTTGATGATTTCCGCGCTCTCATGGCGCGTTATTACGCGCATGCGCGCCAGATCGTAGAAGAGCACGGCGGCGCGCTGGAGAAATTCATCGGTGACGCGCTGGTGGCCGTCTTTGGTCTGCCGCAGGCGCATTCTAACGACGCCGAGCGCGCGCTGGCGAGCGCCCTTGCCCTGCGCCAGGCGGTCGGGACCGATGAGGTGCTGGGCGGTCGTCTCACGCTGCGCATGGGTGTCAACACCGGCCAGGTAATGACCACGATTACCGGCGATGTACATCACGGCGACTTCCTGGTGACGGGTGACGCGGTGAATGTCGCGGCGCGGCTGGAACAGTACGCCAGTCCGGGCGAGATCCTGGTCAGCGAGCGCACGGTGACCGCGGCTGAGGCCAGCTTTCTTTTTGAGTCCGCCCGCACGATCATGGTCAAGGGCAAGAGCCAGCCATTGCGGGTGGCGCCGCTTATCGCGCAGCGCCCCGCCCGCCTGCTGGGCCGCCCCCCACTGGTGGGGCGGGCGCGCGACCTGGCGCGGCTCTCGATGCTGCGCGCCCAGGCGTTCGATGAGCGCAGCCCGCAGTCGGTGGCGATCATCGCGAACGCGGGTATCGGCAAGACACGCCTGCTCGAAGAGGTCCTGGCGCAGCTCGATGAGCGCGAAGGGTGGCGGGTGGCGACCGCCCGCTGCCTTCCATTCGGGCAAACGCTCGCCTACTGGCCGCTGCGCGGTCTGCTCGATGAGCTCCTTGGCGCGCCGTTCAGCTACGAGGCCGTCAGTCAGGTATTTCTGGACGGTGAATATGCGCCCGAGGACGCGCAGCGCTTGGCGGTTTTGGCGCTGACAGCTCTTGGCGGTGAGTCTGATGGCCAGATCGAGCGCGAACTCGTTTTCAACGCCTGGCGGCTGCTGATCGAGACGCTTGCGCAACTGAGTCCGCTGATTGTCGTGTTCGAGGATATTCACTGGGCGAGCGAGAGCCTGCTTGATCTGGTCGAGTACGTCCTGCAGCCGCGCGCTGAGGCGCCTGCGCTGATCATCGTTACTGGTCGGCCAGAATTGCTCGACCGGCGGCCAACCTGGGGCGCCGAGCGCAGCGGCTACACCACCTGGATGCTTGAGCCGCTGAGCGTCACAGAGACCCGCGTCCTGGTGGGCGAGATGGTCGAGGACGCGTCCGAGACGACACGCGCGCTGATCGCCGAGCGGTCGGGTGGCAACCCATTCTTCGCCATCGAGCTGGCGCGCGGGCTCAGCAGCGGCGTCGCGACGCCTGGCACCCTTCCTGATACGGTGCAGCAAGCGGTGCAGGAGCGGCTGGATGCGCTGGCTCCCGGGGAGCGCGCGCTTCTCCAGGCCGCGGCGGTCGCTGGGCGGGCGTTTCGCCCCGCGACGCTGCATGCGGCGATGGAGTCCCGCGAACCCGCTGACGTCGAGACCGCGCTCGAGAACCTCCAGGCGCGCGACCTGATCGCGCCCATCGGCGAGGGTTCATACGCCTTCCGCCACATTCTGATTCGCGATGTCGCCTATGGGGCGCTCTCGCGTGTCGAGCGTATCCGCCTTCACCTGGTGGTGGCCCACTGGCTGGAAGACTTCGCGGCGGGCCGGGTAGATGAGTTCGTCGAGCTCATCGCCTACCACTACGGCCAGGCTGCGCAGCTCGCCCGTCAATCGACTGTCCCGCTGGCGACGCCGGTGGACATCGCGCGCGCCATCGAATATCTGGAGCGGGCGGCCGCGCGGGCCTTCAGCGCGGGCGCGCAGATCGAGGCGCGCGGCTATCTGGAGCGAGCAATCGCGCTGGCTCCCGAGTCTGAGCATCGCCGCTTGTATGAGGCGCTGGGCGACCGCAGCGGCTTGTTGAGCCATGTCGTGACGCCCGCATACCGGGCGGCGCTGGCGCTCTGGCGGGACGAGGCGGCGCCCGACCACCTGGTAGGCGCACGGCTGACACGCAAACTTGCCCTGCACATTATGCGCTGGCATGGTGGACTCACTCCTGATGCGGCGCAGCGGTCCGAGATGCTCACGTGGCGCGGGGAAGCGCTCCGACAGGCGAAGTTGGCGGGCGATGTGTACGAGCAGTTGCGGTTACGCGCTGGTGAACTGTTCTGGTACTGGTGGAGCGGCGACGAACCAGCAGGGGACACGCTTTCGCTCATGGCGGCGGACTGGGCGGCGGCGGACAAGTTCGAGGCGAGTGGCGACTGGGACGCTTTCAGCGAGGCGCTTGACGCCTACGGCACCTTCGCTTTCATGACGGGTGACTGGGCCGCAACCTACGCCGCTTCGACACGGAGGCTGGCGGCGCCCGCTCTCACCCTTTACGAGCGCATTGACGCGCTGAATACGGTGATCTGGGCTCAGTCCGACAGCGGTGATTACGCGGGCGCGATCGCGACGGCGCGCAGACAGCTGGCGGAGCGCCGGCCGGGTGAGCTGGCGACGGCTTTCGCCTCGGCGATCTTCGCTGCCCGCCAGGACGCCTACCTGTCAGGCGCCTGGGAGGATTTCGCCGCTTTGGAAAGCGCGCTCAATGAGGTATGGGAGGAGGCGGGAAGCCATCCCGAGGACCCACGCTTGTTGCGACTGTGGCAAGGGGACTATGTCTTCGCGTTACTCATCGCGCAGGCCCGTGAGAACCGGCCGGCAGTGGAGCGTGCGGCGGCGATGCTGGGTGATTTGGCGGCGAAAGATCCGCTCGAGACCCGGCGCCTCACATTCCATCGGTGGATTGATGCCTGCCTGCGGGATGATGCCGCCCCGCTCGAAGCCTGCTTGTGCGAAGTCTCCACTCCGGATGATCTGGATTTGCTGCCATCGTACACTTCCCTCATCCGATTCCTGAGCGAGCATGGCCGGCCGGTTCCCGAGCGTATGCTCGAATTGATCGCCCGCGGGCGCATGATGCGCACCGTTGACAATGTGAAGCGCTGGCATCAAATCGCCCGGGCGCTCGCGGACAACGATAACGACCGTTTGGCGGCGGCGATAAACGATGCTGAGGCGCACGGCCTCGCCCCTCACGCGGCCCGCATGCGCGTCGTCCTTGCCCAGCGCACTGGCCAGCGGGTTCATCTGGCGCGCGCGCGTTCCGCCCTCAAGCGGCTCGGTGACACGCTCTTTCTTAGCAAGCTGGAGGCGGTCGAGGCCTCGTTGCGCTAGGCCAGGGCGCCGCCCGCGAGAGCGTGTTTGACAAGCGTTCGCTCGCACGACATACTGCCGACTACGGAACAGAAGTTGACGCACGGACGCTTGCTCCAAAGGCGGCGCACCATGCCCGACGAGCGCAAGCTAGTCACGATCCTCTTCGCGGATGTCACAGGATCTACCGCTCTGGGCGAGAGCCTGGAGCTTGAAGACCTGCGAGCCTATCTCGGCCGCTATTACGACCACGCCCGGCGCATTATTGAAGAACACGGCGGCGCGCTGGAGAAATTCATCGGCGACGCGGTCATGGCGGTTTTTGGCTTGCCCCATGCGCACTCTAATGACGCTGAGCGCGCCCTGGCCACCGCTCTTGCCCTGCGCCAGGCGGTCGAAGCCGATGAGGCGCTGGGCGGCCGTCTCGTACTACGCATGGGTGTCAATACCGGGTCCGTCATCTCGACTATCACCGGCGACGTGCATCACGGCGATTTCCTGGTGACGGGTGACGCGGTGAACGTCGCGGCGCGGCTGGAGCAGTACGCCAGCCCCGGCGAGATCCTGGTCAGCGAGCGCACAGTGAACGCGGCCGAGGCCGCATTCATCTTCGGTCCGCAGCGCACGCTCATCGTTCGTGGTAAGACGCAGCCGATCACCGTTGCCCCGCTGCATGATCAGCGGCCCGCGCGCGCTCTGGGCAGGCCGCCGCTAGTGGGGCGCAAGTCCGACCTCGCGCAGCTGGCGCTCCTGCGTGAGCGGGCGCTGGCGGAGCGGAGGCCACAACTGGTCTCCATCGTGGCTCCCGCCGGGACAGGCAAGACGCGCCTGCTCGAAGAATTCCTGGAGCTGCTTGACCCCGAGGAAGGTTTTCAGGTGGCGACCGCCAGTTGCCTCCCATATGGTCAGACACTGGCCTACTGGCCGCTGCGCGGCCTGCTCGAAGCGCTGTTAGGGGCGGAGCAGACACGCGATGCGGCGGTGCGCGCGCTGGAGCGCGGCGGCCACACGGCTGACGACGCCCACCGGCTCGCCGGTTTGGCCCTGGCGACTGTCGGCATGGAAACGCCTGACGATGCTGGCGCCGCAGTTGTCGCTGAGCGCGAGGTCATTTTCAGCGCCTGGCGGCTGCTCATCGAGGCGCTGGCTCGCGAGGCGCCGCGCATAATCGTCTTCGAGGACCTACATTGGGCCAGCGAGAGCCTGCTGGACCTGGTGGAACACGTCATGCAGCCACGTACCCAAGCCCCGTTGCTGATCGTCGCCACAAGCCGCCCCGAGTTGCTGGACCGGCGGCCAGCGTGGGGCGGAGGCCGGCGCAATTTTACCGCGCTGACGCTCGAGCCGTTGAGCGCGGCGGACACGCGTGTTCTGGTGAGTAAACTGGTTGAGGGCGCGCCAGAGACGGTGCGTGTCCGCATCGCCGAGCGGTCGGGTGGCAACCCCTTTTTCGCCATCGAGCTGGCGCGCGGTATGCGCGACGACAACGACACGGGCGATAACCTGCCTGACACGGTCCATGAGGCAGTGCAGGAGCGGCTGGATGCGCTCGCCCCGCGCGAACGCGCCGTGTTGCAGGCGGCGGCGGTCGCCGGGCGGGCGTTTCGACCCGCGACGCTCAAGGCCGCCCTCGATGCCCAACCGCCAGTTGACGAGGTTGAGTCGGCGCTGGATGGGCTGCTGGCGCGTGACCTCATTACGTCAGAGGATGGAGGCGCGTACACCTTTCGCCACATTCTGATTCGTGATGTGGCCTACGGCGCGCTGGCGCGCGGCGAGCGCATCCGCATGCACATGGCGGTGGGCGCCTGGCTTGAGGACTTCGCCGCGGGACGTCTGGACGAGTTCGTGGAGTTGATCGCCTATCACTACAGCCAGGCGGCCCAGTTGGTGCGCCAGTCTATCGTCCCGCTGGAAGGGGCCTTAGACACCGCGCGCGCCGTCATCTTTCTGGAACGGGCTGGAGAGGTCGCCGCGCGCGCAGGCGCGCTGGTGGAGGCGCGCGGCTACATCGAGCGGGCGATTGACCTCGCTGAGGGGGCCGAGCGCGCGCGACTGTACGAATCGCTGGGTGACTGCGTTATCATCAGCGACGTGGCGGTGTCCGCGTACCAACGCGCGCTAGAGGGCTGGCGCGCGGAACTGGAGCCTGATCCGCTCGTTGGCGCGCGACTCCGGCGCAAGCTCCTGGTGGTGTTGATACGCTGGCTCGGCACAATCACGGTGCGTATGCCGCTGGAGGAGATGGCCACGCTGCGGGCCGAGGCGCGCGAGCTAGCGCGGGCGGCTGGCGACGAATATGAAATCGGGCGGCTCGCGATCCTGGAACTGTTCTGGCCGTGGTGGAGTGGCGAAATTACGCTTGAGGAAGCGCGGACGCAGCTAGCGCGTGGTCTGGAGGCAGTGGGGTATTTCGAGGAGCGGGGTGACTGGAGGGCGTTCAGCGAGGCGTTGGACGGCTACGCGTCACGCGCCCAGGATATTGGCGACTACGCCGCCGCCGCTGACGCCGCCCGGCGCCGGCTCGGCGCTCCTGCGCTGCCATTGATCGAGCGCGCCGACGCGCTCGGCGAGTTGGTGTGGAACCAGTGCGACGCGGGAGACTACGGTGGAGCTATCGCGACTGTGCGCGACGCCATCGCTCGCCGCCGCCCGGGGGACCCTAGCCTGACTCTGGGCCAGGCGCCCGCCTGGGGCAGTCTCGCCGCCTGCTATGCCGGCGAGTGGGCGGCGCTGGATGAATGTGTCGCGCTTCTGGATGAGGCGTGGGGGGAGCTACGGCGTGATATGAGCATCCGCTTGCTTGGTTGGGGATATCTTGCCCCACTCTACGTGGCAATGGCGCGGGAGGATAAGGCGGCGATCGCGCACACGGCGGATATGGTGGGCCGGTTTGGCTCGGCCCGCCATGGCGACGTCTTGCGGGCGATGATCGAGGCCAGCCTTCGGGATGACCCCGCGCCGCTGCAGGACCTCTTGCGCTCCGCTGGCGACCGGGCGGAGATCTTCCGAGGTTTCTGGTATCTCCTGATGTTCCTGAACGAACGTGGACAGTCCCTTCCGCGACCACTACTCGGTCTGCTTTCTGTGAGCGCGCGCGCGCGCGCGATCGATGTCCTGCGCTGCTGCACGCAAATCGCGCTGGCCCTGGGTGAGGAAGACGATGTGGCGCTAGCGGCGGCTATAGACGTTGCGGAGGCGCATGGGCTGATTCCCCACGCCGCCCGCATGCGCATCGTTCTCGCCCAGCGGACGGGCGACCGCGCCCAACTCAAGCGCGCCCGTCCCGTATTGGAGCGGCTGGGTGACAAGCAATTCCTGCGTAAATTGGAAGCGGCCTCACGGTTACTGAGGCGACGTTGAGGCCGACGCCCTTGCCCGCCTGAGTCCTCGCAATGCGCTGGTCAGCGCTTATCTTCCCGATCAAACCGTTCACCTCCCGCTGGAAGCGCGTTCAGTCAGGAACCCCGCATGCGCGCTATGACGCTCGCCTCCCGGCGCTCTCCCTACGCGGTCTTCCAATCGCGCGCCTTTAGGTTGCTCTGGGTCGGGCAGTTCATCTCCACCGCTGGCAGCGCGCTCAGCATGCTGGCCGCTTCGATTCTCGTCTATCGCGTTACCGGTTCAGCTTTCAGCGTCGGCCTGATGCTGATCGTCACTGCGCTGCCCAGCCTGTTGTTTGGGCTGATTGCCGGGGTAATTGTGGACCGCTTCGACCGCAAGCGGGTGATGGTGATCGCGGACCTTGGCCGAGCAGGGCTGGTCGCGCTCGTTCCCGCGCTAGTTCTGGGAACAGGGCGTTTCCACGTTCCCGGTGGAATCCTGTGGCTCTACCTCCTTGTCATGCTGGCCGGCGTGGGCACGCAGTTTTTCGAGCCAGCGTTCGAGTGTGTCTTGCCCGATGTCGCCTCAGAAGAGGACCTGGCGGCCGCGAATGCGCTGATGCAGATCAGTAGTTTCGGTTCGACGGCCATTGGCTTTGCCGGGGCTGGCCTGATCGCCTCGCGGCTGCCCATCGCCTGGGCGTTCTATCTGGACGCGCTTTCGTTTCTCATCTCGGCGGTCTGCATCGGGCTCGCCGCCATCCCGCGGAGCGCGACAGATGAGGCGACGAGTGTTCGCGCTGTCTATCAAAACCTGCGGGCGGGCGCGGCGTACCTGTTCGGGTCGCGCACACTGAGCGCGCTGTTTATCGCCCTCATCCCTTCCGCGCTGGGCATCGGGCTGACGAATGCGCTGCTACTGCCGTTCGCGACGCATGCGCTCCATGCGTCGAGCTTCGAGTACAGCCTGCAGGAGGGCATCACCTCGGTGGGCTTTGTCGCCGGCAGTCTCTGGATCGCCACGCGCGCCGATCGTATACAGTCGGGGCAGATGGCGACGATTGGCTATCTGGGGCTGGCGGTGACGACAGCGATCTATGCGGGCTTGACCTCTATCTGGCTGGCGATCGCTGTCATGACGATCTCTGGCGCCTTCAACGCGCCCGCCGCGGTCGCCCGTAGCTTGATCGTCCAGCGCCAGACGCCGCGCGAGGCCCGCGGCCGTGTCTTCAGCGCGCTGTTCGTCGCGCGCGACCTGTTGATGGTGGTCGGCATGGCGGCGGCGGGGCTGGCCGATCTCGTGGATGTGCGCGCGCTCTTCCTGGTCGGTGCGGGAGTTTTGGCGGCGAGCGCGGCAATCTTTGGGCTGGCGCCCGGGCTGCGCCTGGGCGCGGGCGAGTGGCGCCGGCTGGCGGCGGGGCTGCGCGCGGTTAGCGCCGCGCCCAAGCTTGGCTTCGGGCGCATCCCGGCGGTCGCCGACATTGACCTGCTCGCCACGCTATTGCCACTGGATGTCGGCTTGAGCGCGCTGCAGCGCGAGATCTTGCTGACGCAGGGACATATTTATGAGACGCCTGCGAGCGCCGCGGTCATTCGCCGGGGCGAGACGAGCACAAGCGCCTACTTCATCCTGAGCGGCCGTGTGGTTATTGGTCGTCCGCGCGGTTCCAGCTTTACCGACACGCCGGTAGACATTCTCAACCCGGGCGATTTCTTCGGCGAGATCGCTGCGCTTACCGGCAGCCCACGCACGGCGAACGTCGTCACCGATGGCCCGGCGACGCTGCTGGAGACGTCCGCCGGGACGATGCGGCACTTGATGCGCGACCCGGCGTTCCATCGCCTGCTGCTCTCGGCGCTGACCGAGCGGCTGGCGGCGCTGCGTATGATTGACCTGCCGCGCTACGCCACTCTCGATGCCGGGCTGAGCGCCGGTCTGCGTGTAGCGGCGCCCGACGCTGTCGAAAATGAGCCAGTCGCGGCGCCCCTGCGTACGCGCGAATCCTTCCACGGCCCGCCGATGCCATCGTGAGCTCGACGAGAGCGGATTGGCGGTCTATCGGACCGCGAAGCGTCAGGCTACTATCACCGGCTGACTCGTGCGCGCGTTCCGCGCGTGGATGCGGCTCGCAAGCTGGCGGCGGGCGGTTTGACATTCTGCGGCTCGCACGCCATACTGCCGACGATGGAACTGTGCGTCGCATGGATGCTTGCTCCAAAGGCGGCGTTGGATGCCTGATGAGCGCAAGCTGGTCTCGGTGCTTTTCTGCGATGTCACTGGGTCCACTGCCCTGGGCGAGAGCCTGGAGCTTGAGGATCTGCGCGCCTTGATGGCAGGCTACTATGCCCACGCGCAGCGCATCGTTGAGGCGCATGGCGGCGGGTTGGCGAAATTCATTGGCGACGCTGTTATGGCGGTTTTCGGCCTGCCGCAGGCCCACTCCAACGACGCCGAGCGTGCGCTCGCCAGCGCGCTCGCCCTGCGCCAGGCGGTAGACAGTGACGCGGTGCTCGGCGGGCGGCTCGTCTTACGCATGGGCGTCAACACCGGCGAGGTGATGACCAGCATGACAGGCGACGCCCATCACGGCGACTTCCTGGTGACGGGTGACGCGGTGAATGTGGCGGCGCGGCTGGAAGAGGGCGCAGACCCCGGCGAGATTCTGGTGAGCGCGCGCGCCGCGGCGGCCACCGAAGCCACCTTTGTGTTTGGGCAAGGACGCAGCCTCACCATTACGGGCAAGAGCCAGCCTCTGGGCGTCTATCCGCTCACCGCGCAGCGCCCCGCGCGCCAGTTGGGCCGCCCGCCGCTGGTGGGGCGCCGGCATGACCTAGCGCAGCTGGCGCTGTTGCGCGACCGCGCGATGGTGGACCGCAGGCCGCAACTGGTCTCGATCATCGCTCCTGCCGGCGCTGGCAAGACCCGGCTCATCGAGGAAGTTCTCGCCCGGCTCGACCCCAGCGATGGCTTCCATGTGGCGATCACGCGGTGCCCACCATATGGTCAGACGCTCGCCTACTGGCCGCTGCGCGGCCTGCTCGACGAGCTCCTGGGCGCGCCCCACAACCGGGAGCGGGTCGCCGCCGCTCTGGTGGCGGCTGGCCACACGCCGGAGGACGCCGAGCGGCTCGCTGCGCTGGCGTTGGCGACAGTCGGCGTCGAGTCGAAGAGTGAGAGTGACGCGGGCGCTGAGCGTGAGGTCATCTTCAGCGCCTGGCGGCTTCTGGTCGAAGCGCTGGCCAAGCAGGCGCCGCGCATCATCGTTTTCGAGGATCTGCACTGGGCCAGCGAGAGTCTGCTTGATCTGGTCGAGAGCGTCATGCAGCCGCGGAATGAAGCGCCACTGCTGATCGTCGCCACCAGTCGCCCGGAACTCCTGGATCGGCGGCCTGCCTGGGGCGGCGGGCGCCGCAATTTCACCGCGCTGACCCTCGATCCACTGACCGCCAGTGAGACGCGGACGCTGGTCGCCCGGCTAGCGAAAGGCGCATCCGAGACGGCGCGGAGGAAGATCGAGGAGCGCTCAGGTGGCAACCCGTTCTTCGCCATCGAGTTGGCGCGTAGCATGCGCGACGGCGGCGCAGCGCCCGACAGTCTGCCAGATACGGTGCAGGAGGCGCTGCAGGAGCGGCTGGACGCGCTGTCTCCACGCGAGCGCGCCGTCTTGCAGTCGGCGGCGGTGGCGGGCCGCACCTTCCGGCTGGCGACGCTGCGGGCGGCGCTCAACGATGGTGGCGGCGCTGACGTTGAGATGGCGCTCGAGAACCTGCTCGCGCGCGATCTGATCTCGCCCGCGGAGGGTGGCTCCTACATCTTCCGCCACCTTCTGATTCGCGATGTCGCCTATGGCGCGCTCTCACGAAGTGAGCGCATCCGCATGCACCTGGCCGTTGCCGCCTGGCTGGAGGAATTCGCCGCTGATCGCATTGATGAGTTTGTCGCGCTGATCGCGTTCCACTATAGCCAGGCGGCGCAGCTGGCGCGCCAGTCCGCTGTCCCTGTGGCGCCGCTGGTGGACACCGCTCAGGCTGTCTATTATCTCGAGCGCGCGGCGGCGCTGGCTGAGCATGCGGGTGCGCTGATCGAAGCGCAGGTCCATTTGCAGCGGGCCATCGAGCTCGCCCCTGCGCGAGATAGTGTCCGTCTTTACGAGGCGCTGGGAGACTGCGCTCTCGTGACGAAAGACGCGGTACAGGCGTATCGCGCGGCGGAAACCTCCTGGCGCAACGACCCACAGGCTGACCCCCTGGTAGGCGCGCGGCTGGCGCGCAAGCAATTCGGCGCGATTGTGCGTCAGTGGGCAAACACACCAGAGGAAGTGCGGCGCGAAGAAGTCGTCGCCTTGCGAGAGCGGGCGTGGCGTCAGGTCGATGCGTGTGGGGATGAGGACGAGCGCTGGCAGATGCGGGTGATTGACCTCCTCTGGCCAGACTGGAGCGGCGAGCCCGCGAGCGCGGGAGCGCGCGGCCAGATGGCGCAGGCGCTTGAGGCGGCGGCATACTTCGAGTCGCGCGACGACTGGCCCTCATTCCATAAAGCGCTCGACCGCTATGCGGTCTGCGCGGCGACAATTGGCGCATTTGAGGAAAGTGGGGCCGCGTCCCGCCGCCGGCTCGCCGCGCCTGTGGTCACATTTCTCGATCGCGCTGAGGCGACTGGTCATTTATTGTGGTTACGTTTAGCGGTGGGGGATTACGCCGGCGCGCTCGACAACGCGCGCTCCGCGCTCACCCAACGCCGAACAGGAGAGCCAGTCTGGCCGCTCAGTGGGGCTATCAGTACCGCCAGCATCGCCGCGCTGGTGTCGGGCGCCTGGTCTCATATCGATGCCCTGGTCGCCGCGCAAGAGGAAGCATGGGATGAACTCCAGCGCGAGGAAGGCCTGGGGCAGTTGCTTGGCTCGTTCTACGCTGCCCTGAGTGTGGCGCTGGCGCGTGAGGACCATGCCGCCGCGGGTCGCGCCAGCGCCGCGCTCATGCGGGTGCGGCCACGTGGCATAGACTGGGGTGATGAGCGCGCGGCCCTCGCCGTCGGCTTTGACGCGCTCGCTCGCGACGATCCCGCGCCGGTACTAGCGCAACTGGAGTCACTAACCACGCAGGCGCCGAACCTTCATGATATGGATACGCGCCCCTTTAGGATCATGTTCGTGAATGAACATGGGTTGGCGCTTTCGTCGTCCTATTTCGCGTGGTTCGATACGCAGCCGCGGTCGCGCTGGATTGACCTGCATCTCCGCTGTATGGGCATTGCGCGCGCGCTGGCGGCGGGGGATAATGCGGCGCTCGCGGAGGCGATCGATGACGCTGAGGCGCACGGCCTCGCCCCTCACGCGGCCCGCATGCGCGTCGTCCTGGCCCAGCGCACTGGCGTCCGTGGGCGCCTCGAGCGAGCGCGGCCGGCCCTGAAACGGCTGGGCGACCGGCTCTTTCTGCGCAGGTTGGCGGAGGTGGAGGCGGCGCTGGGGTAGGCGGACGCGCGTATGGGGGCGGTCCGCCACCGTTCGGTCTGGGCGCGGCGCTGGCGGGCCATCGGAGACTTCGGCGGCGCACAGCTAGTGGGGAAGCGTAGGACTGGGTGCAATCTCACGCGCGACAATGGGCTCCAGCTCTTCCCACTCGACGCTGGTCTAGCGGCCGTTGTCGAACTCCGCCGTCAGCCAGGCGTAGATCGCCTGGAGGCGCAGGTCGTCCTTGGCGACCTCCCGGCCGAGGCGCTGGCGGATCACGAACACCAGCCCCGCCAGTCCGCTGTCCTTGGTCAGTGACACCTCCAGTGGTCGGCCCAATAGCGCCGCAACTCCTCGCGACACCCAGCGGCTTATTGACAAGCTCGACGAACTTGGCCAGAAGCTTGGTGACGGCAAGAAGAAGCGCAGTCCAGCGGAAGAGTACTTCTTCGCGCGGCACGTCCAGAGCGAACGGGAAGCGGTGTGGAACCGCTTCCCGCACAACATGTCAGCCCTGGACGATTCGTACCGCAAGGCGTACCAGTACTATGGATGACTCGTACGAGTCATCCGAGCCAGAAGCCGGAGGCTTCCAGTTATGGCTAACACGGCACTCGCCATGACGGTTACGGCGCTATCCGCGCCGCTGGGTATAGCCGTAAGCATTCCCAGTGGACTCGGTATGTCCCTCAGCGTGGCCCGCTAGAGTCTGTTATGAACTACAGGGCAGCTGGATCAACTGGTGCAACATCAGACAGGTAAAGGCCAGGAAGGTCAGTCCTGCCACGGTTTGAGGCAGGCGTTCGTAGTCACGCGCCAAGCGGCGGAAGCGCGCCAACCAGG
>DASVZK010000014.1:0-34484 GCA_036391685.1 Ktedonobacterales bacterium | reverse complement strand
CATGGTGATAACGGCGCCGGCTCGCACTCTAGCCGCTAGTCGCGGTGCAGTATGCCATTGTTGTCGACAATATTCCAGAGACTGGCCGACGGATGGTTTCCGCCGCCGAACACCACTAGGTCACGCGCTCCACTCGCCGAGCCGCCCACGATCGCCAGGCCGCTAGCGGGCGAATCCGCGGACTCGACGCAGTTATCAGCCACCGACCCGCAACTCGTCCCTGATGTCGGCGCGCTGGCGGTCATGAATACGCCATGCGCCAGATTATCAGTACCGTAGGAAGTCGAGATGTAGTCACCAACCATGCGGCCCTGCGTGGTGTTCGCCACCCAGGTTACGTTGAAGGGCCCGGCGACCTGCGTCGCAGCGCTCCAGGTTGACCCGCCGTTGGTCGATGAGACGAACCCGACATCCAGCGTGCAGGAACTGCATGACGACTGCGGATAGTAGTAATACGTCAGGCCGAGTTGCGCGCTCGAGCCCGATGTACCCTTATTCACAGCCAGCCCGGGGATGAAGTGGTCCACACCGCTACCGACCGCGTCAATCGGGATGCGCGTCACAGATGACCAGGCGGTGCCGGCGCTGTTGGTCGAATGCGCGATCACCAGGTCGTTCGCCTTGCAGCTGCGCTCAAAACGGCAATCAGACCACACCACGTAGACTGTCCCGGCCCCATCGATCTCTGCCGAAGGCAGCGCGCCAGAGCGGAGGCTGCCCGCTTCGGTATGGTGAGAGATGGTCGTGATGGTGGTCACGGCGCTCCAGCTTGCGCCCCCATTGGTGGAGTTGAATGCGCCGAGCGCGCTCTCGTTGGCGTTGTCAGTAGGCACGATTACTGTGCCATCGGGCCGCACGACGGGTTGTCCGCCGATGATGCCATTTCCGTCGGTCACCGCCGCGCCCCAGGTCAGCCCACCATCAGACGACGTGCTCATGTGCATCACATTGCCGGAGCCGTTGTCGTCCCATTCCGTGTAACAGTTGCCATAATGTGGACTGGACGCGGTGTCGTCGCAGACGATCCAGTTCTTGTCAGGGCTGGAACTCGTATTCTCGGTGACCACTGGCGTCCCCCAGGTAAGTCCACCGTCAGTTGAGCGGCTTGTCAGCACCGCTACACCGTGCGGGCCACCAGACTCGCTCAAGACGAGCGACGAGACCAGCCACACCCCATGCCGGGCGTCATACGCCACCGCCGCGTCGGTCGCGCGGTCATAGCTCCCGCTCGAATATTTGGTCACGCCCGGAAGCAGGCCGTTCGTCCAGCTCGCGCCGTTATTCGTGGAGGTGGCGAAGCCGATCGCGCAGGCGCCGCCATCATAGATTCTGCCGACCTGGAAGGCGGCGACGATGGTTGAGCCGGAGGAGTAGGCGTCCGGCTCGACTTCCGTGTGGTGGTAAGTAGTGTTCGAGGCTGTGCAAGTCGCGGAGGTAAATGGGTCGCTGCTAATCTGGGTCAACGTGGCGTTCGCGAATGCGGCTCCGGCCCCCGCCACACTCAGCGCGACCGCCAGAGCCAGCGAAAGGCCGATTCCACCAGCGGAACCCCGAGTGAGGCGCCATTGCCGCGCGTGATGGGTCACGAGTCCCATGCGCTCTGATCCTCTCTGAGAGCTTCTCCGCTCTCAGGAACCTCGAATGACAGGACACCGCTTGCCTGTCGTGGCGATTGGTATACCATACAGGCGGCGCATGGTCAATGGCGAGTTATACGCGATAACTCGCAAGGTTCTCTGGTTCGATCCGTCCCGTCGCGCGAGGCGAGGATGTAACGCCATCCCGTACTTGTCTCTAGAATTGAGCGGGCGGCGGAGCAAGCGCGGAAAGATTCCCGCTCGCACAGCATCGAGAAAGGCGGAATCCTTCATGCGCAAACTGGCAAGCGTGTTGATAGTGGCGGCAGCCCTCATATTTGCGGCCTGCGGCTCCACATCCTCCACCTCCGGCAACCCAAGCCCCACCGCGACGACCCCGCCCGCGCCAACCAACACCGCAGCGGCCACTCTGGCGCCCAGCTCAGCCACCATTACCATGGGCAGATCCAGTTTCTCTGGCAATACGAGCGTCACGGTCAAAGCCGGTCAGGCGGTGCTTTTCGATGACCCGTCGGCGAACGGCGGCACGCATGATCTGGTCATCGGCCAGGGCGGAAAATTTGCCGGAATGAGCGGCGCGCCCACTGAGTTCAACTCATCGAACGGCACGCTCTTCTCACCGGGAGACCAGAAGGTGGTCACCTTCGCTACTGCCGGGACCTACCCCATCACCTGCACCATCCACCCCAGTATGCAAGTCACCGTAACTGTGACCGCTTAGCGTTCAGGGAGCAATGACTGGTGGGCGCGCTATCGGACTTCGACAAGCGCGCCCATCCGCTCCAGGTCCTCGAAGAACCAGGGATAGCTCTTGGCTACCGCGTCGGCGCCATCGATGATGAGGCCGCGCTCGCTTGCCATACCAACAATCGCCAGAGCCTGCGCCACGCGGTGGTCATCATGCGCGGCAACGGTCGCGCCTCCCTCGATGCCATTCGGCTGACCGCGCGCGATGATGCCATCCTCCAGCGGCGTGACATCCGCCCCAGCGCACGCCAGTTCGGAGCAGAGGTCGCCAATCCGGTCGCTCTCCTTCGCCCGTAGATTGGCGCCATTGAGAAAGCGCGTCTCCCCCGGGGTCAGACATGCCAGCGCGACGAGCGCCGGAACACTGTCAATGACCGGATCGCAATCAATCTCGCGCACACTGCCGCTCTTAGGTGAGCCCTGCGCGGCGCCACGCAGACGCAGCGCGCCGCCATTCGCTTCCATTGGACGTTCCACCAACGGCGCGCCTAGCGTCTCCAGCGCTCCCACCAGCGCCTGCGCGTCCTCATCCGCCCAGGCCAGACCGTCCAGGCGCAAATCGGCTTCGAGCGCGCGCGCCGCGGCTACCAGCGCGGCCGTCGAAGGCGTATCGCCAGGCGTCCAGTAATCGCGGGGCATAAACCGCTGGGCTTCCGGTATCTGAAAGCGCGAGAGGTCTTTCCTGGCGCGCACGGAAACGCCTGCCGCCGCCAGCGCCCGCAGCGTCACGCGAACGAGCGGAGCCGACCGGAGTCCGCCTGCGACCGTGATATCCAGACCCTCGCGTAGCAACGGCCCCAGATACAGGAGCGCGCTGACATATTGGGAGCTTTGCGCGCCCGAGACTGTCACCGCGCCTCCCGCTGGTGGTCCGCCGCGCAAGGTAATAGGCAACATTCCACCAGGCTCCTTCGACTCGGTCTCGATACCTATCGCGCGGAGGGCGGCGAGCAGGTCAGCGTTCGGCCGCCGGCCCAGAGAGTCTGGATGGTCAGTCTCGAAGCGGATCGCGGGGAGCAGCGCGCCAATGCCAACCAGCAGCCGGAGCGCCGCTCCGGCGTTGCCCATATGAAGGACGCCGCCAGCGGGCGGCGAAAGCCTGCCCGCGGTCCCCGACACGGTCAGCGACCACACGTCAGCCTTGTCGCGCTCCCAGCGCGCTCGTGCGCCCAATGCGCGCATCGCGCGCACGAGCGTCGCGGTGTCATCGCTGAGCGCGGGCGCGCGTACGCGGCTCTCCCCGCCAGCGAGCAGCGCATTGAGCAGGTAGCGCAGTGTGTAATACTTGGATCCCGGCAGGCGCGGCGACCCGGTCGGCGACGTACGGGCAGTGCGCCCGCCCACGAACACGCGCGCTGGCGGTCGGGGAAGAGGCGGCATTTCGGCGTACTCATCGGCCGCGGCCATGGAATCCTCCAACGTTTCGGCGTACACCACGTATTCCAGGCGCATTGTATGATGCGGCGGCGCTCTGCGCGACTGCGCGGGCCGAATGAGAGGGAGGAGCCATGCGAGTCACGGCGCTGATTCTCGCGGCAATCGCCACGCTGACGATGGATGCGGGCATCTTCATCTACTGGGCGCAAACGGCCTTCGCCTGTTTTGATGTTTGCCCGCCAGCGTCCACATTTGCTAATACCTGGCTACGCATGCTCGCCACGTCGGTGTTGCCTGGGATCATTCTGGCCGTCGCCGCTTCGGTCGTCGCGATCATTGCTTTGCGCGCTGAACGGCGTTCCGCCGCGCTTGTGGTGGCAGTTCTCACGCCCATCCTCAGCGCTGTCGCGGTGGCCCTCACTCTGTACTTCGTCGCCGGCGGTTTCACGCCGCTCGCCAACCCCGGGCCACCTGAGGTCGCGCCGCACGATCGCCAGTTGTGGCAGCCGTGGATTGGCGGGACGGCATACGCCGTCCTCTCACAACGGCGTCTGGCCACTGGCGACGTTTCTCGTGGCGCTGATTCGCCCGGCCAGGCCATAGGCGCGCCAGCCATCACGCGGCGCGTGGCCATACCATATGGGGTGGTATACTGGCGGCTGGCGCGACCAGCCGGGAATCCGCAGACCTTGACAGAGTGACATTGTCCCCTTGGTGACGCCACTTCGGAGTCAGGAATGGCACAGACCTCCTCCCGCCAGACACGTTCGAGCGCCCATACCCGGCCTGGCGTGGCCGGCGGGCGTTTCCCATTTTCGACCGTGCTCGTCGCCAACCGCGGCGAGATCGCGGTGCGCGTCATCCGGGCCTGTCATGATCTCGGCCTGCGCGCGGTCGCGGTCTACAGCGACGCCGACCGCGACGCCGCCCACGTCCGGCTGGCCGACACCGCGGTCCGCATCGGCCCACCCGCCGCAAGTGAGAGCTATTTGCGCATCGACGCGATTCTCGCCGCGGCGCGCGAATCCGGCGCGGGCGCGATCCACCCTGGATACGGATTCCTTTCCGAAAATCCGGACTTCGCCGACGCCTGTGAGGCAGCGGGCATCACCTTCGTCGGCCCATCCGGTCGGGTTATGCGGGAGATGGGCGAGAAGACTGCCGCCCGCCGCAAAGCGCAGGAAGCGCACGTCCCGGTGACGCCAGGCTACGACGCCGGTGTCGCCAACGTCGAAGAGGCGCTCAGCCAGGCCGAGCGTATCGGCTACCCAGTGTTGCTCAAGGCGGCGGCGGGCGGCGGCGGCAAAGGCATCCGCTTCGTCCACCGCGCGGAAGACCTCGAATCTTCCCTTCGTCTCGCCCGGAGCGAGGCGCAGGGCGCCTTCGGTGACGCCACAGTTTACATCGAGAAGGCTGTGGTTCCCGCGCGCCACATCGAGGTGCAGATCTTCGGCGATAGCCATGGCAATGTCATCCACCTGGGCGAGCGTGAATGTTCGATCCAGCGCCGCCACCAGAAGCTGATCGAGGAATCACCCTCGCCGGCGCTTGATGAGGCGACCCGTGCGCAACTGCTCGAATCCGCCGTGCGTCTGGCGAAGGCGGTCAACTACACGAACGCCGGTACCGCCGAATTTCTGCTCGGTCCCGATGGCCAGTTCTATTTCCTGGAAGTAAACGCGCGGCTCCAGGTGGAGCATCCCGTCACCGAGTGGCGCGTAGGGCTGGACCTCGTGCGCGAGCAATTGCGCGTCGCGGCAGGCATGCCACTGAGTGTGCGACAGGAGGATGTTGTCTTCCGCGGCCATGCCATCGAGGCCCGCATCTCGGCGGAGGACCCCCTCAACCGCTTCCTGCCCGCTTCTGGTACCGTCGCCGCCCTCCGCGATCCCGCGGGGCCGGGCGTTCGGATGGATAGCAGCCTATATGAGGGTATGCGTATCCCGCTCTTCTATGATCCCCTGCTCGCCAAGCTCATCTGCTGGGGACAGGACCGCGAAGAAGCCATCAACCGCTTGCGCCGCGCACTGGATGAGTACGTCATCGCGGGCGTGCGCACAACGATCCCATTCGCTCAGTGGTTGATGCGCCATCCGCGGTTCCTCGCCGGTGACTTCTCGACCGACTTTATCGCCGAGGAGTGGCGCCCGGAAGAACAACCCGGCACGGACGCCCCCGCCGCGAATGGCGCCGGGCTGGACCACGAGCAAATCGCCGCGCTGGCAGCCGCGCTCGTCGCCCGTGAGAACTCCCAGAGCCTCGGCTCCCGCCGCGCGGCGACCGGAGACGGCGCGCCCGACAACGGCTGGGAATGGCGGCAGGCGGGCCGGCGCGCGGCTACTTCCAGCTCAGGCTGGTAAGACAGGGGAGAGATTGCGTGGCGTCCGAAACTCCGGAACGTTTCGATACACAGCAGCTATCTACGGAAACGACAAATCCGCGCGAGCGCGCCATGGTCGTCCGCTGGATTGACCCTGCCTATGGCCCGCGCCTGGCGGCTCAGCGCGGGCTCACTGGCATTGAGTTCCTGCGCGCCATCCTCAACGGAGAACTTCCGCCGCCGCCCATCGCCAAACTCATGAGCCTGGAGATGGTCAGCGTGGAAGATGGCTGTGTCGTCTTCGCCGCTACCCCTGGCGAACAACATTACAATCCACTCGGTGTGGTACATGGCGGACTGGCCGCTACCTTACTCGACACGGCCATCGGCTGCGCCATGCAAACGAAAGCGCCAGCGGGCGGGTTCTACACCACAATCGAGCTCAAGGTCAACTATCTGCGGCCATTACTCGCTGGAATGGGGCAGGTCTATGGCGAAGCCACGGTCCTGAATACCAGCCGGAACCTCGCGTTCGCCGAAGCGCGCGTGGTGGGCGCGAACGGCAAACTCTACGCGCACGCGACATCAACGTGCATGCTGGTCCAGCCAGGAGTCAAAGAGGAAAAGTAGCGTTCCCACGCCCCGGGGACGGGCGCGCGAACGAGTTCGCGGGAGGAGGCGCGCATGACCTTGCGCGTAATGACCTACAACATCCTCGAAGGCGGCGGCGAGCGCATGCCTCTCATCCGTGACGTCATTCGCGGGCAAAGCCCGGATGTCCTCGCCGTGCAGGAAGCGACTGATCGCGAGCTCATCGAATCCCTCGCGCGCGATCTGGAGATGCGGCTGATCTTTGGCGAAGCCAATACCCGGTATAGCATGGCCTGGCTCACCTCGCTGCCTGTTCTGCGCGCGGAGAACCACCGCCTGCCCGAACTACGCAAGACGCTGCTCGAGATCGAAGTCGAGTGGGAGGGAAGGACGCTGCGGCTCTACAACCTCCACCTGAAGGCGAACCCAGAGGCGGAGAGCCAGCGGTTGGTTGAGATACAGGCGATTCTGCGCGCCACGGGTCCTGCGGACAACCAACCGACACTGCTCGCCGGTGATTTCAACGCGATTGCTCCACATGATCGGTTCGTTGGCGATTTCCAGTTCCCAGACGAAGAAGTCGCCTTCGCGGAGCGCGCGTACCAGCTACCCCGCCTGGTGATGTCCGAAGCGCTCAACGCGGGCTATATCGACCTATTCCGCGCCTTGCGCCCAGCGGACACTGGCTATACCGCGAAAACGCCAACGCCAGTCATCCGGATCGACTACCTGCTCGCCTCGCCAGCCCTCGCCGTGCGAGCGGTCAGTTGTAACCGAGTGGATGGCGCGCTGCAGGTATACTCTTCCGATCACTTGCCGGTCCGCGCGGATTTTGAGTAAGTCGTGAACATTCGCGTAACGCAGAGACACCATGCCGCAATCGTGGGGCAGGTGGCGCGTAGCCGCGCGTCCTGTGAAACCGAGAGCGGACGTGCCCTCCTGCGTTGTCCCAGCACCCTGCCAAACTCAGGGCACGCTGGCCTCCGAACGTCCGCGTCTCGCGCGCCCGCGGCGCCGCTTCACCAAAGACAGCGCTGCCCAACGCATCCACGCGCAGCGGCGTCAGCACCGTGCGAGGGTACTGTTGGCGAAGGGACGGCGCTTCAGCCTGTCGTCTCGACCGGGCCAATTCAGAAACCGCGTAAACTTGGCGACGTTACCTGAGCATACGCGCTCCGCCGAATGCGTAGGTAAAAGTTGGCGCCCCAGTCGCGGCTAAAGTCTCACCCAACTGGAGTTCACATCCGTCGTCTGCTTCTTTTGCGCGCCGCAGAAGGCGATCTGCGTCTCATGCGGCATAACCGCCTCACTAGACGCCACTTTGCGCGTACGTTTGGCCAGGAGGGACCCAGATGCTCGCGACCATCCGCAATCGCGATTTCGCGCTACTGTGGCTGGGTGGTCTTATCTCGCTCGCGGGCGACTGGACGCTCAATATTGGCCTGCCTATCGCCTTGTACGCCCTGACGCGCTCGATCCTTGTCCTGAGTGTCGCGATGATCATGGGTATGCTCCCCAGTGTGCTCTTTGGCTCGGTCGCTGGGGTGTTCGTCGACCGCTGGGATCGCCGCCGCACGCTGATCGTGAGCAACCTGCTACTGGGGGCGCTGCTGCTGCCCATCGTGTTCCTGCGCTCCGCGAGCGAGATCTGGATCGTGTATCCAATACTCTTCATCGAGTCCTGTCTGGAGCAGTTTACTCGCCCGGCCCAGAGCGCGCTCCTGCCCTCGCTCGTCGGCGCGCAGCATCTTACGCCCGCAAACAGCTTGCTCTCGGTTTCCAACAATATCGCGCGGCTGTTCGGCCCGGCGCTTGGCGGGGTAATCGCCGGGTTCTTTGGCTTGCGTGGCGTGGCGCTGGCGGACATCGCCTCGTTTCTCCTGGCGGCGGCGCTGATCGCGCTGATTGGCTGGCGCGCGCCCGTCTCCACCATCCAACCCGCCAGGCCAGTTGGCGGACATCCCTTCAGCGAGAGCGCGCGCGAGTGGTGGGATGGGCTGAAGGTCATCTTCCGCGACCGCTCACTGGCGCTCATCTTCTCCGTGATCGCCATCACCTCGATTGGCGAAGGCGTGATGGGCGTGCTCTTCGTCGTCTTTGTGATCACCAGCCTCGGCGGCGGCGCGCGGGAGCTAGGCGGCATGATGAGCGCCCAGGCGGTTGGCGGTCTGATCGGTGGGGCGCTCTGTGGGCTCATGGGAAGCCGGCTTCTCTCACGCTGGTCACTGGGAGTCAGCGCTGCGCTTTTCGGCGTCATTGATTTGGCGATCTTCAACGCGCCACGTTATTTTGTCGCGCTGCCAAGGTTGCCCTATCTCTCCTGGTTTTCCCCTATCACACTGCTCGCGTGGGAGGTAGGATTGTTTGTCATTGTCGGTATACCAGGGGTCGCAATGTCCACCGGTCTCCAGACGCTCCTGCAATTGCGCGCGCCAGAACGGTATTTGGGCCGTGTCTTTGGCGCGCTCGGCGCGTGCGCCGCGCTCTTCAGCATCGCCGGGGCGGGGCTCGCGGGCTGGTGGGGGCCGCGCTTTGGCGCTGTCACGCTGCTCAATATCCAGGGCGCAGGCTATATAGTAGTGGGCTTGATCCTGGTCTTCCTCGCTCCACGGGCGGTCGCCAAGTACCCGCCAGGTGAGCCTGTTGCGAACGGAGCGACCCCAGCCGTCACTGCGCCTGCAAAATGATGAGCAGGTCGGTATTGCCGCGCTGGAGTGTGTCTGGCGAGATGGTGATAGTGACCGCCTCAGATGCGCGCCCGGCGGTAATGTTCACCGTTCCCAAGTTGGTGTAAGTCTGTAAATTCGTCCAGCCCTTGCTGGGAAGCGCCTGCTGATAGTAGGCTGCGACGGAGTTTACACTACCTGCAATGCAGAATCCAAACTCAGATACCCCGCTGTTATTGGCTTCCGCCAATTTGATCTGGCTGCCGGAATAAACGGGGATCTCGGGGGGAACGCTTATCTGGATGGGTGTGGGTGTGACAGGCTGGCAGATGTCGAGTGAACCCGAGCCAGCGATTCCAGCGCTCGTCGGCGTCGCGCTCGTGGTGGACGATCCACCCGGCGTCGTGGCTGTCGCCTGCGCGGATGGAAGCGTCGCGGTAGGCGTCGAGGTGGCGGATGCGGAGCCTGACGTGCAGCCGCCCAGCCCCAACGCGGCCGCCAGGATCGCCACCGCCAGTGGGCTCCACCCGCCGCGCTTGCGCCATACTTCGCCGCTCGCCAGCCTGCGCGTCATTGCTCGCATCCTCCGTCGCTCCGTCTGGCGCTCTACGCGCCTCACCCATGGTACCATGACCGTCCAGCACGCGGCGTACGTGCGTCAGCGGTGTTCCAGTTAGCGCAGTGTGAGAGCGGATTGAGGAGCGATTTCGCAGTTCGCGTCTATCGGTCGGGCGGGAAACGAATACTCGAATTAGAGCGCGCGACACCAGACTGCCGCGCGCCAGGCGCGGCAGTCTGGAATCTCTTGAGCGATCCGTCTCGTCTAGCTGGCCGTGGCGAAGCGAGCGAGGAGGTCTGCGACCTGAGCAGGATTGTCGTCCAGGATGAGATGACCCGCGCCGGGGACACTCCGGAATGTGGCGTGTTTCGCCTCGCGGGCGATGCGCTGGCCGAGCGCGGGCGGCGTCACGGTATCCCGCTCGCCATAGACCAGCAGGACTGGGATATCCAGCGCCGTCACGTCCGAGGCGACCGCGTTCAGGTAGAGCGGATTGAGCGCACGAACGTGCTGTAGGAGCAGATTCTTGCCCAGCGTGCTGTTCCATTCAGAGGTGTAAGCGTCCACCCGGGACTGGTCGAGCGGCCGGGCCGCGCCCGCTGGCAGCGCCTGGCGCAACTCATCCATCACCTGGTCGGACTTGTAATGTAGCGGCGCCTCGAGGTCCTGGTGCTTGGTCATCTCAGGCAGCGGCCAGTCGGACGCGAAAGCCGTCTGGTAGGCGTAGGAATTGACCAGCGCCAACTTGGCCACCCCCGCTCGGTACAGCCGCGTCGCCAGCGTTTGCGCTACGCCGCCACCAACGCCGAAACCCACCAGCAGGACGTCAGTGAGCCCAAGCGTTTCGAACGCGTAGGACAGGTCGTCGGCATGCCCCCAGATCGAGGTATCGGCGGGCCAGGGCTTATCAGACTGCCCGTAGCCCAGCATATCAAACGCGTACACGGCGCGGCCCGTCGCGGCCAGCGCCGGAGTCACCTCGTCCCAGACGAACGCGCCTCCGGGCAGGTCGTGCAGCAGCACGATAGCGCCGCGTGGCCCGCGCTCCGCGCTCTGGACCGTGTAGCTCAGCGTATAGTGGACCGTCCGCACGATCTCACGTCGCGCGGCCGCCAGTGATGTGGCGGCTCCTGCCGGAACCGCTGTATTTGGCGTCTCGCTCATATTCTCGTCGCGCTCCTCGCTCAACCTCATCTCGCCTCTAGGCCTACCCGCGTCGCGCCAGATCCGGCACATTGAAGAAAGCCTTGAAACCAGCATAACGCCCGGTCACGCCCAGTTCCTCCTCAATGGCCATCAAGCGGTTGTACTTCGCCACGCGCTCGGAGCGCGCGGGCGCGCCTGTCTTGATCTGCCCGGCGTTCGTCGCCACGGCAAGGTCAGCGATGGTCGTGTCCTCCGTCTCGCCAGACCGATGTGAGATGACCGAGGTGTAGCGCGCCTGCGTCGCCATCTGGATCGCGGCCAGCGTCTCAGTCAGCGTGCCGATCTGGTTCAGTTTGATGAGGATCGAGTTCGCTGTGTTCTGCTGGATGCCGCGCGCCAGGCGCCTGGTGTTCGTCACGAACAGGTCGTCCCCGACGAGCTGCACCTTGGAACCCAATCGCCTGGTCAGTTCCGCCCAGCCGTCCCAGTCGTCTTCCGCCAGACCATCCTCGATCGAGATGATCGGATACGCGGCGACCCATTCCTCATAAAGAGAAACCAACTCCGCCCCCGTCAGCGTGCGCCCCTCGCGCGCCAACACGTACCGGCCATTCTCGTAGAACTCTGACGCGGCGGGATCCATGCCCAGGAAGATCTGCTCGCCGGGTGTGTAGCCGGCCTTCTCGATGGCCGCCACCAGCACGTCCAACGCGTCGCGGTTGGAGCCGAGCGATGGCGCGAAACCGCCCTCGTCGCCGACGTTGGTGTTCAGCTTGCGATCGTGTAGCACCGCCTTCAGCGCGTGATAGACTTCCGCGCACCAACGGGTAGCTTCAGCGAAGGTTGACGCCGCGACGGGCAGGATCATGAACTCCTGGATATCGGTGGAATTCTCGGCGTGCTTGCCACCATTGAGGATATTCATCATCGGCACAGGGAGGGTGCGCGCGCTGACACCGCCAAGGTAACGGTAGAACGGCAAATCCACCGCCTCAGCCGCCGCGCGGGCCACCGCCAGTGAAACGCCGAGGATAGCGTTCGCGCCAAGTGAGCCCTTGTTTTCGGTCCCGTCCAGCGCGATCATCTGCTCGTCAAGACCGACCTGATCCAGCGCATCGAGGCCCGTCAGCGCCTCCTGCAGCGCCTCATTGACATTGCGCGCCGCCGTCAGCACACCTTTGCCGCCGTAGCGCGCCTTGTCGCCGTCCCGCAGTTCTACGGCCTCGAACTGCCCGGTGGAGGCGCCCGAGGGGACCATCGCCACGCCGCGGGCGCCACTCAGTAGCGTTACTGTTACCTCGATCGTCGGGTTGCCCCGCGAGTCCAGCACTTCCCGCGCGTACACATCATCGATGATCGTCGCGTCGCCAACGCTTGTCGCCACAATCGCCCTCCAGTTATCGGGTGAAGTCAGGCCGTAAGCTCATCGCCACGCGGCTCCGCGCAGCGCGATCGCACATGTATCTGGGGGTGTCCGCGCGCATCAGGCCCGGCGCGCCCCGTTCCTGAATAGCGTATCACATGCCCCAATATCAGGCGGGCGCGGGCTTGCGCAGGCGCCTTCCCTTGCGCTACACCTTCAGCGACGGCAATGACAAGAGAGGAGCGCGATTCATGAGCGGCAGGCGCACGATCGGTATCCTGACGATCAGCACGATGGGCGCGGCGGGCCAGCGCGAAGACACCTCCGGCGAGGCGATCCGGGAGATGGTGGCAGCGGAGCCACTCGCGGGCGACGTCGCCGAGCGCGCCCTGGTTCCTGATGACCGCGAGGCCATCGAGGCCATTCTGCGCTCCTGGGCCGACGAGCGCCATCTCGACCTGATTCTCACCACCGGCGGAACCGGTCTCAGCCCCACCGACCTTACCCCCGAGGCGACCCGCGCCGTCCTCGACCGCGAGGCGCCCGGCATCGCCGAAGCCATGCGCGCGGAATCCCTGCGCCACACCCCGATGGGCATGCTCTCGCGCGCCGTCGCCGGCCTGCGCGGCCCGACGCTGATCATCAACCTCCCTGGCAGTCCCAAAGGCGTGCGCGAATGTCTCGCCGCCATCATGCCTGCCCTCCCACACGCCGTCGACATCGCTTCCGCCCGACAAACGGGCCACAGTCCAGGCGCAAGCAGGCAAGGGTAGCCGCGCCTCGCGGTCCCAGATTCACCCAGGGTTGAGCGCGATGCGGGAATCCATCCAGGGTGATATACTGCTAGCCCGGTTTCCCTTGGAGGCTGAGTGAGTGGTGTGGCTACCACCATGCGAACACGCCCGACACGTGAAAGAAGGATGAAACGTGGCTAAGCTGAACCAGATCATCGCCGTTGAAAAGAGCGTCAAAAGCCAGTCATTCCAGGAATTGACTGAGGCGCACCAGACGCTGCAAAAACCAGCGCTGCTTGCCGGCATCTCGCGCTCATACCGCCCAAAGGATGAGGAAGGCGAGCAGTTGCCGCCGGAGTCCACCCGCGTACAACTCAAGGCGCAGGACGTAATCCGCGATACGGTGGCCGCGCTGACGCGGCTCTTCGACGTGACAGCCACGAAGGATTGGGCGAACTGCGTGGCGAAAGCTGACGTGGTAGTGGACGGTCGCACGCTGCTGCGGCAGGTCCCGGCCACCTACCTGCTCTTCCTGGAGAAGCAACTGGTAGACCTGCACACATTCGTCAAGAAGCTACCAGTGTTGGACGCCTCGGAGTCGTGGACATTCGACGCCTCGACCGACGCCTACGCCACCGAGCCGGTGCAGACGCTGCGGACGAAAAAGATGCCGCGCAATCATGTCAAGGCCGAGGCGACCGACAAGCACCCGGCGCAGGTCGAGGTGTATTACGAGGACGTGACAATAGGCTATTGGCGCACGGTGAAGTTCTCCGGCTCGCTTCCTGCTCAGCGCGTAAACGAGTTGCTGGCGCGGGTAGAGAGGTTGCAGGAGGCGGTCAAGTTCGCGCGCGAAGAGGCGAATAGCATCGAGGTCGAGGACCCGAAGGTCGGCGCTACCTTCTTCGACTACCTCTTCGGTGAATAGCGCCCGCTTGCGCCAAAGGAGCGCCCGCAGTACACTGTGAGGCGGAGCGCAAACTCAAATTCACGCTCACGTTGACGACGCCAAGAAGCGCGTTCAGTGGAGGTTCGAATCCTCCCCCCACCACCATCACGGTGGGGTAGCCCAACTGGCAGAGGCGGCGCGGAGCGTCACCACAGGCTGAGACTTTCGCTCCAGGCTCAGCATTCGCCGTCGAACACCGTATCGACCGTCAGCAGTCGAGACAAACGAGGTTGCAGGTTCGAGACCTGTCCGCCGCTCCGTGAGGCCTCTTGAGGTCTCACCCGCATGCGCGAGCGTGCGCCCGCGGCGGTGGCTCAATTGGTAGAGCACGTTTCATCACGAGTGAACCGCTGACTTCAACGTGACGGTGTGCGCAAATGGACGGCAAAACCGGGGGTCGGAGGGGGGTATCCTCCGGCCCCTACTTCTTGTCCATGCTTCCCAACACCCCCACTCGCGCCGGACGCTCAGCGCGCGAAAACCGCATCACACCGTCGTTGACCGCGCCGAGCTTCAGGATCATCACATCCTTGGCGTAGTTGTTCACCGCACGCCAGGGCCAGCGCGTCCCCTGGCGCGGCAACCAGGCGCGCGCCCGCTCAACATAGCCCGATGTGAGTGTCATCGCCAGCTCATCGTTCGCTACGTCCGCCGGACGCGGCGCGACGCACGCCGCATACCCGTGGAGATCCATATAGTTGAGCAGGCGGCAAACGTAACCGCCGATCAACTCGCATTTGAGGGTCCATGACGCGTTGGTATAGCCGATGGCCAGCGCCAGATTTGGCACGCCACTGAACATCGCGCCTTTATAGGCCAGCGTCCGCGCCAGGTCTACCACCTCCCCATCCACCAGGATCTCCACACCCGCCATCAGCCGCATGCGCAGGCCCGTAGCCGTGACGATGATGTCGGCGGGCAGCTCCCGCCCCGACGCCAGCCGGACACCCCGCGCGGTGAACGCCGCGATCTCGTCGGTGACGACGGATGCCTTACCGGCCCGGATTGCGTTGTAGAAATCGCCGTCGGGCGCCAGGCAGAGCCGCTGGTCCCAGGGGTTGTATCGCGGCGAGAAATCGCGCTCCACACCGTCATACTCTGGCCCAAGCTGCTCTCGTGTCAATTGCAGCAGCGTCGCTCGGACCCGCTCGGGACGGCGGCGCGTCAACCAGTAGAAATACATCCCCAGGGCGATGTTTTTCCAGCGCGTCATCTGGTCCGCCATGCGAATGGGCAGGCGGCGGCGCAACCAGTCGCTGATAACGTCTACTGACGGCCGCGAGACGATGTACGTCGGCGAACGCTGGAGCATCACAATGCTCGCGGCCCGTTCCGCCAGCGCGGGAACCAGCGTCACCGCTGTCGCCCCGCTTCCAATCACGACGACGCGCTTACCTGCGTAGTCCAAGTCTGGCGGCCAGGCCTGCGGATGGACGACGCGCCCTTCGTAGCGCGCGAAATCCGGCCACTCCGGCAGATAGCCGTGGTCATATTCGTAGTAGCCGGTGCACATGAAGAGGAACGAGCAGGTCAACTGCCCCGGCTCGCGCTCAGGCCCCTGCTCCACGTCCACCGTCCAGCGCGCCTCATCGGTAGACCAGGCGATGCGACGCACATGGCGCTGGAAGCGGATGTTGCGGTCAATGCCAAACGCGGCCGCCGTCTCACGCACATACGTCCGGATCGCGGGCCCATCGGCGATCGCTTTGCGCTCGGGCCAGGGACGGAAGGAGTAGCCAAGGGTGTGCATATCTGAATCGGAACGCACGCCGGGATAGCGGAACAGGTCCCACGTCCCGCCGATCTCATCCCGCGCCTCGAGAATCGCGTAGCGCTTCCTCGGGCAGCGCGTCTGGAGGTAGTATGCGGCGGCGACACCCGAGAGCCCCGCGCCCACGATTAGCACATCGAGATGCTCTGTTGCCATGTCCCGCTCTCCTCGTTCCCGCGTTCGCCACGGCAACAACAGTGCCGTCCATCGTCCCAACGTCCTTACCGTACTGTACATGCAGAATCGGACATCATCGTAGCCTTCATCCACGCCCATGCGTCGGCCCGCTCCACTACTTCATCGGCGCGCCGCTCCGATACAGGACATCCCCGCTGAACTATACTGGAAGGGAGCGCGGCGGCCGGGCTGGTTCTTCGGTTTCCTTCAGGCATTCCTTTCACCCGCCTGGCGCACCTGGTCGCGCACACGCAAACCACTCGCGCCCGCCTTCGTCTACCGCCGCCCGCTCTTGACCGTGTGCGCTCCGTCTCCGCGGCGCCTATACTCACTTCGGGAGTGTCAGCGTAGGTATGCAAGCGGAGCGGGGGATCGCTTATGGTCATTACGACGTGGAGACGTTGCCGCATATCGTGCGCCTGCGCTCCTTCGCCCTCCGCCTCTCCCAGGCCGAACGGATATCGTCATTTTGTGTTACCTCTGTGCCGCGTGCGCCGCTTTGCTCCGGCCCCTCCCCAATCACCCGCGCGCTTGCCAACCCAGCCGGCGATATGGTATGCTACTCCCGCCTTCGTGAGAACGAGGAGCGTTGGGGCCTGTAGCGCAGCTGGAAGAGCGTCTGCATGGCATGCAGAAGGTCGGGGGTTCGAGTCCCCCCAGGTCCACCACAACGGGCGACAATCGCGTAACGGCCTTTCACCCACCTGGGCGAAAGGCCGTTCGTTGTCTGTTCGGCGAGAGTTCGAGAGCATCAGCGACCCGGAGGGTTCCCGCTTCGGGTGGAGGACATGAGGATATGGCGCGGGCAGATCAGACACAGCCGGCACCCGAGGCCAGGCCGGCGGTTCGGCCAACACGCTACCAGCCAGCGGACTTCGAGGAGAAGTGGGCGGCGGAGTGGGAACAGGCCGGACTATACGCCGCTCGCGACGATGACCCGCGCGCCAAGTTCTACAACCTCGTCATGTTCCCCTATCCCTCCGGCGACCTGCACATCGGCCACTGGTACAACTACACCGGAGCCGACATCTTCGGCCGCTTCATGCGCATGCGCGGCTACAACGTCATGCAGCCCATCGGCTTCGACGCCTTTGGCCTGCCCGCCGAGAACGCTGCCATCAAGCGCAACATCCAGCCGCGCACATGGACGCTCGACAACATCGCCCGCATGCAGAGCCAGATGCGGCGCATGGGCGCAGGCTGGGACTGGTCGCGTCAGGTCGTCACCTGCCTTCCCGACTATTACAAATGGACGCAGTGGCTGTTTCTCCAATTCTACAAGCGCGATCTGGCCTACCGCACCAAGGCCCCAGCCAACTTCTGCCCCACCTGCAACACCACGCTGGCTAACGAACAGGTCGTTGGCGGAGCCTGCGAGCGTTGCCACACGCCAGTCGAGCGGCGCGAGATCGATCAATGGCTCTTCCGCATCACCAAATACGCTGATGAACTGCTGAAATTCGACGGTCTCGACTGGCCCGAGAAGACGAAGCTGATGCAGACCAACTGGATCGGCCGCAGCGAGGGCGCCGAAGTGCGCTTCTCCGCCACTATTCCGAAGGAGAATCGCACGCGCGGCCAGCGCGCGACCGTCGAGATCCCCGTCTTTACCACACGGCCCGACACGATCTATGGAGTGACCTTCTTTGTCCTGGCGCCCGAGCATCCGCTGGTCGAGAAGCTCACGACGCCCGACCGCCGCGAGGTCGTCAGCGCCTACGTCGAGCTGTCGCGGCGCGAGTCCGAGATCGACCGCCTCTCCACCGACAAGTCGCGCGCCAAGACCGGCGTCGCGCTGGGCTCCTACGTCACGAATCCCGTCAGCGGCGCGCAGGTACCCATCCTGGTCGCCGACTACGTCCTGATGTCGTACGGCAAGGGCGCGGTCATGGGTGTTCCGGCGCATGACCAGCGCGACTTCGAGTTCGCCCGCGCCTTCAACCTGCCCATTATCCAGGTCATCCAGGACGCCGATAATGCGCCGTCCGATCCGGCGACCTGGACCGAGGCGCTCGCCGCCCACAGCGTGATGGTCAATAGCGGCCCCTTTGATGGCACACCGCCGGCGAAAGCCATCTCCGCCGTCATCGCCTGGTTGGAGGAGCATAAAGTCGGAACGGGCGCTGTCAACTACCGCCTGCGCGACTGGCTGGTCAGCCGCCAGCGGTTCTGGGGCGCGCCGATCCCGATCATCTATTGTCCTGACCACGGCGCCGTACCCGTCCCTGACGACCAGTTGCCTGTGCGGCTGCCCGATGAGGTCGATTTCAAGCCGACAGGCGAGTCACCGCTACGCTACGTGCCAGAGTTCCTGAACACAACCTGCCCGCGATGCGGCAAGCCCGCCACGCGCGAGACCGATACCCTGGACACGTTCATGTGCTCCTCGTGGTACTTCCTGCGCTACGCCTCGCCACAGGACGACCAGGCCGCATGGGACAACAAGCAGGTCAAGGCTTGGCTGCCGGTGAACATGTACATCGGCGGCCCGGAACACGCCACGCTACACCTGATGTATGCGCGCTTCTTCGTCAAGGCGCTACGCGACATGGGCCTGCTAGGCTTCGATGAGCCGTTCACCCAGCTCTACCACCAGGGAATGGTGCTGGGACCAGATGGGCAGAAGATGTCGAAGTCGCGCGGCAATGTCATCGCGCCTGACGACGTGATCGCCCGCTTTGGCGCCGACGCGGTGCGCGCCTACCTGATGTTCATGGGCCCGTTCGATCAGGGCGGCCCGTGGAACAACCAGGGCATTGAGGGCGTCTCGCGCTTCCTCAACCGCGTGTGGTCGCTGGTCACCGAGGTCAGCGCAACCAGAAGCAAGCCCGGCGACGCGGGCGAGGCCGGCCTGACCGTGGAGCGGCTGCGCAATCGCGCCATCGCCCGGGTCACCTCGGACTTCGAGGGCCTGCGCTTCAACACCGCGCTGGCGGCGCTGATGGAGTTCCTGAATGGCATGAACAAGGCGCGCGAAGAGACGCCCGCCGTTATCCATGACAGACGCTTCACCACCGCCATCGAAACGCTATTGACGCTTTTGGCGCCCATCGCGCCCTTTATCGCTGAAGAGCTCTGGAGCCAGACTGGCCACAAATCCAGCATCCACCAGCAGCGCTGGCCCGTCTATGACGAGACGATGCTGGTGGACGCCACCGTGACCATCGCCGTCCAGGTCAACGGCAAGCTGCGCGACACGGTACAGCTACCAACCGGCGCGACCGAGACCGAAGCCCGTACGGCCGCGCTCGCCAGCGCGAAGGTGGCCAGCGCGCTGGGCGGCCGCGAGGTCCGCAAGCTCATCTTCATCCCCGACAAACTGCTCAACCTCGTCGGCTAGAGACCGCATCATGCCGGAGACAAACGCCAGGCCCGCCACCCCGCGTCAGCGGGGAGAGAGCGGGCCTGGCGTTTAGGCTTTGAGTAGCGCCCAGGCGGCGCTACACGAATGCGCCCGGAGACAAGTGATCACCCTCAGGCGCTTTCGAGGATCCGCTTCAGGTTCAGGTAGCCATCACTAAAGCCTTGCTTGATCAGCCCGCCCATAACTGGCTCAGCGATCTTGAGCAGGCCCGTAGGCTCCGCCTGAAAGCGCACATGGATATGGGTCGCGCCGCCCTCCGCGTGGAGCGAGTTGGTAATTTCATAGGCGAGCGAGCCTGAGGTGGACTTGATCACATAGGATGAATTCGGAACGAAATCCGCTACTCGCCAGGTAGATTCATCGTGGAACCCCATCACGTTTCGTACGACAATGCCTGTAGAGCCCACAGTGAGCGGCCCAGGGGATGTTTGGTGATAGTCGACGATGTCCTTCTGCCAGGTCGGGTATGCGCTCAAGTCAGTCAGGAAGCCAAAGACAGCTTCCACGGGCCGATTGACGATGACATCTTGTTCGTGCGAGATCATGTGAACCTCTCAGGTGTACGTGGCGCCAACGCGAACGCCACTCAGCACGCTCTTACTATCACCCGATGAGCGCGCCTACACCACGAGGAACTCTCACCTATTCCCCACATATTTGTGGCGATCAGACTTACGAGCGTTGCCCTGGGCGCGACACAGCGGCGGCATGACATCTCCGAGGCTGAGAAGGGAAGGCGCCCTGCGCAATCACCCACGCCTTGCGCGCCCGCATTCACGGCCGCTACACTCTTGGGCGCGAACGCACCCACCCGCCGCACCCGCCACCGCGGACCATTGGCGCCATTCCGCCCCGCGCCTGCTACGCTTGCCGTCCACCAGTCGCGCTTACTTGAAGAGATCAGACGCGGCGTCCATGATGATCTCGGCGCCGGCGCCCTCGGCGCGCTGGTATGGGTAGCCGCGGACCACAACGAATGGCATGCGCTTGACTTTGCCCGCCGCCAGCTCCGCCGCTGAGGCCACTTCGTCGGCGACCGCCATGACACTGGAGTTCATGATGCGGCCGAAGTCGTCGGGCTGCCCACGATAGTCGGCCAGCGGCGCCATGCCAGCCACACCCAGCGCGACGTTGACGATTCCTTTCCTCCACGGCCGGCCGAATGAGTCACTCACGATCACCGCGATATCCGCGCCCGCCATTCGCCGTAAGTCCTCGCGCAGTCGCGCCGCCGAAGCGTCCGGGTCGCGCGGCAGTAGCAGCGCATAGTCGCCGCCGGGCACATTCGAGGCGTCCACCCCGGCGTTGGCGCAGACAAAGCCATGCCGGGTCTGCGAGATAATCAACCCGCGATCCATCCGCACGATGCGCACACTCTCGCGCAGCACAACCTCGGTCTGCCGCGGATCGCGCCCCCACTGCGTCGCGTATCTCGACGCCAGATCGGAAGGTTCGATCGTCCGCAGGTCCACCAGCATGTTCTCAGCCTTCGAGACCACTTTCTGCGCCACCACCAGGATGTCGCCATCCATCAAACTGACGCCAGTCGCCGTCGCCGCCACCAGCGCCATCCTAGCCAGATCGTCGCCAGGCTGCGCCTCTGGGGCGCCAAACAGGCCAATGATCCGGATTCCATGCTGGTGATCGTCCGCCGCGCCGCTCATACTCCCTCCCGTGCGTGCGTCGCGCCACTGGTCTCTTGCACGGCTGGGCGCCACAGACCCACTGCGATGAGCTCATCTAGGTCCGCTGGTCCGTCTACATCGAAAGCCGCGCCTGGCGCGCGGAAAAGCAGCGCTGGGACGCCAGCGCGGCGCGCCAGGCCGCGGTGGCGCGCGTAGCTGCCACGCCCGTAGGCCAGCGGCGCCAACGCCGGCGGCCGCGCCAGCGACAAGTTGGTGCCGTCGCGAGCGCGGTCGGGAGCCAGCGCGATCAGCCGCTCATGCAACCGGCCCATGGCGATGAAACGTCGCACCTCGTCGCCAGTCAGTAGCGGCAGGTCGCCCAGCGCGATCAGCAGCGCGCCCGCCTCCAGCTTGATCGCCCAGGCGCGCGCCAGCGCCAACCCCGCATTGAGTCCCCGCCCCTGCTGCGCCAGCGGCTCCGCGCCATGCTCTGCCGCCCAGGCCAGCGCGACAACATCCGAGCTAACCACCGCGACCCGCTCAACCACCCCCGACTCGTGTAGCGCCGCCAGCGTGCGCCCTGCGAGCCAGAGCGTCAGCGCGCGCCGTTCTTCAGGCGTCAGCGCGCCCGCCAGCCGCGACTTGGCGCGATCGAGCGCATTGAGTGGAATGACGCCCACCAACGATGGTCCGCTCACCATCATCTCTCCTGAGTATTCCGCGGACCAGCGCGAACTCCCCTAGCGAAGGCGAGCGCCTCGCGCGCCAGCCGCTCACGGCCATCCACGCCATGCATGATGATATCGGTCACCAGCGGATGAACGCCCATAGCCTCAATCGCCGGCGCCAGCGCAGCGTCGGCGTTGTCGAGCGCCAGCCCATCCAGCAATCCATCATACCAGCGCGCGACGCCCAGCGGTGAGACCTCGACTCCTTGCGACGCGAGATTGCCCGCGGCTGGCCCTTTCACCGCCCGCCCACCAATGATGGGGCTCACAGCGACGACCGGTGCGCCAGCCGCCCGCGCCGCCTCAATCGCCGCGCGTATTCCACTTACCTGCAAGATCGGACCGATACTTAACACCGGATTCGATGGGCAGATGATAATCGCCTCCGCCCGTGCCAGCGCGGCGAGCGCGAGGGGCGTGGCCCGAGCGCGCCCGATCCCTTCCAGCCGGGCGCCAAAAACGGTGTCCCGATGTCCCCGTCGCACGAAGTATTCCTGGAACGGTAGCTCGCCGTCGGGCGTCTTGATGATCGTCGCCACCGGGTCATCGCTCATGGGCAGGAGAACGGTTGAGACGCCGAGCGCCAGCGCCAGTTGCGATGTAACGTCGCTCAAAGACGCCCCGGCCCGCAGGCGTTGAGTGCGAAGCAGCGATGTCGCCAGATCGCGGTCGCCAAGCCGGAACCACGTCTCTTCGCCGTATCTGCGCAGCATGCCCATCGCGTCGTCGGTGTCGTCCACTACGCCCCAGCCAGTCGTCTCGTTCGCGAGTCCGGCGAGAGTGTAGAGAACGGTATCGAGATCGGGGCAGATGCGCAAGCCATAGTGGTCGAAATCATCGCCCGTATTCACGATGACTGCAAGTCCGTCCGCCGGAAGTGCGCGGGCCAGCCCATGCGCCATGCGCGCGCCACCCACTCCGCCTGCGAGTGCGACGATCATTGACTACTCGAACCCGTAGGTAATCACGTGCTCGATAGGCACATAGATTGAGATGCGGTCCTGCTTGCTGAACACATTCACTGCCTGGGCCTCACCTTTCTCCTTGCCGTGATAGCGGACCGCCAGCTGGCGAATGTCCTCCTGCGCGATAGCGTGATCATCTACCAGCCGCGCCTCGCCGGCGATGGTAAGAAAGCGGTAGCCGTCGGCGACGCAGATCGAGATGCGGTTGTCGCGCGCCAGGTTGCGGCCCTTGAGCCGGCTCTTGGTCGTGTTCATGACGACTGTGTCGCCGCGCAGCTCATACCACATGACGGTCTGCTGGGGTGCGCCGTCAGGGTTGATCGTCGCCAGGACAGCGAACCGCTGTTCACTCAGATACGCGCGGGTCTCAGGTGTCAGCGCCATAGGTGTCTGGATGCTCCTGTTACGTCTGTATACTCTGCCGGATCGCTAGCGTCCAGCGACAGCGATTTTCTCGACGGCTGGGATGACCTCAGCGCCCACGAGATCGAAGAACTCCGGCTCATGGACGCGCGGGGTGTTGAAGATGGCGTGATCGATTCCCATCTCCGCCTGCTCGTGGAAATACTCGATGGCCTGCGCGGGCGCAATGCTGTCACCACGCCCATCGTGCGTAATGTTCAGCGTACTCAGTGTCGTCTTCTCGATATCGTCGTATGGCCGTCCGACGGCGTCGCAGTGGGCGCGCAGGACATCCAGCTTCTGCCGCACGACGTCGCCCCCCAGGCGCGCGTAGAGATTGCAGGCGTCACCGTACTGAGCGACCAGCCGCAGCGTCTTCTTCTCACCACCACCGCCAATCATGACCGGCGGATGTGGGCGCTGGGCGCTGTTGGGTGAATTCAGCGGATGCTCTAGGCTGTAATGGTCGCCGTGGAATGGCGCCACATCGCCTGCCCACATCTGCCGTGCGATGCGCAGTGTCTCCTCGAGCCGCTCAAAGCGCTCGGCCAGCGGCGGGAAGGGCACACCCAGACCCTTGTGCTCCTCTTCATTCCAAGCCGCCCCGACGCCGAAATACGACCGCCCATGAGACAGGACATCGAGCGTCGTCGCCGTCTTGACCAGAATGCCTGGATGACGATAGGTCACGCCAGTGACCAGCGTGCCGAGACGGATGTGGTTCGTGCGGCCAGCGGCGAAGGCGAGCGCACTCCAGCCTTCGAGCATTTCGTGCTCCTTCGGGCCTACACCGCGGATTTGGAAGAAGTGGTCCATCACCCACAGACTGTAGAAGCCCGCGCGCTCCGCCTGCTGCGCGATTGAGCCGAACTGGTCGCCCAAATGCGATGATCCATCAGGGTAGGTAAAATTCGGAACCTGTAAACCGACGCGCATGATCCTCTGCTTTCTGGTAAACTCGATGTCCTTAGCTACGCAGCGCAAAACCTGCGCAGTGGCCAACCACGCATTACAGCGCCAATCAAATGATAGCGTGCGGCGGCAACTTGAACATATCCGACGACAGTCCCGCGTAAAGCGTTTCGATCGCTTTGCGCCAGGGCGCGCTTGCGTTACAATCGATTCTCATGAAAGTGGGCCGCGCGCTGCCCCAAATGGAGAAGGGCGGCGTGAGGTGGCGCGCCAGAGGTGGAGCGATAGATAGGCATGCGAATGGACGTTTGTGAGGAGTGTGGCGCTGAGACCATCGCTGGCGCCGCGGTCTGCGGACGCTGCGGCGCGACAGGGCCGGGATCGTTCGCCGACCGCATGACCCCCAGCCCGTTTGGGCCACCGGTGGCGCGCATGCGGATATCCGACTTCGGAGCGCTTGCGCTGGCGGGGGCGCATGATGCCCTCCAGGCCCAGACACGCGCCCGTGTGCCGGTGTGGCGCGAAGAGCGCTGACGCGCTGAAGACTAGACGGCCGATCGCCCAGTTGACCCCTTTTGGCCATCCTCATTGGCCCCATGACACAGACGTGGGCTACAATGCCGCTGATGGTTTGCCAACGAGCGTGACAGGCTGAGCGCCCAAGAAGAGGCGACGCCGCTCATGCCCTTGAAGGAAACCGAGGCAAAAGGCGCTATGCGCTGGAATGAACTCCCCGGCAAACAATTCGGCCCATACGAGATCATCGAGGAAGTGGGGCGAGGCGGTACTTCACGGGTCTACAAAGCGCTTGACCACAACGAAAAGCGTGAGATCGCGTTCAAGATCATCCCCAATGACGCCGACGACCGGGTAGCATTCATTCAGCGTTTCAAACGCGAGACCGAGATCGTCAAGAAGCTGAAACATCCTAATATCGTCCCGATCTTCGACGCGGATGAAACAGAGGAGTTCGTTTTCCAGGCGATGGAGCTCGTTACTGGGGTGACGCTGCGCCATCGCGTCGCGCAGCGCATGAGCGCGCAAGAGGTCGCCCTCTACATGATCCAGGCCGCGGAGGCGCTCCAGCATGCCCACGCCCTGGGCATCGTCCATCGCGACGTGAAGCCCTCCAACATGCTGTTGCCATACACCAACCTCTCACGGCTGCTGCTGACGGACTTCGGCACGGCGAAAATTCTCGGCGCCCGCGGGCCGACCAAAACCGGCGCGACCATAGGCACACCAGAATACATGTCGCCCGAGCAGGCGCAGGGACAGGAAGTAGACCAGCGGTCCGATATCTATTCGCTGGGCTGCACACTCTACGAGGCGCTCGCCGGTCGCCCGCCATTTGTCGGCGCGACACCCGTTTCGGTGCTCTATCAGCACGTGCATACACAGCCTACGTACATCCGCAGCTATAACAGCGAGGTGCCGCGCGATCTGTGGATGGTGATTAAGACTTGCCTGGCTAAGCGGCCTTCAGAGCGCTATGGCTCCGCCAAGCAGCTTGTCGAAGACCTGCGTCCGTTCGCCGAAGGACTCATCCAGCCTACTCCCGCGCCATGGCGCGCGCCCGCGACCAGCCGTCTCGAGTCGATGGATTTTCCATCGCAGCGCAAGCTACGAGCCCAGACCTCGCGTCCGCTCGATGGCGCTTCGCCCCAGGCGCCTATGCCACCTCCATTCACACCTGCGCCTGCTCCGATCATTCCAGGCGCGCTCGGCTCTCGCCCCACCCAACGGCCAGCCAGCCAAGCCACTCCCTTTGGCCAGCCCGCTGGAGGGTTTGTACCGCGCGGCCCTACGGTCCCCAGTGGCCCCATTGGCCCGCGGTCGCAACCGCCTCTCGGCGCGCCTGGCTCTACGTCGCAGCCGCTGGCTCCGCTTGGTGGCGCCCAGGATGACGCGCCCTTCGGGCCATGGAGCGCTCCGCCCAACATACCGCCGGGAAGAAGCTCGTACGACCCGCGCCCCAGCGTAACCAGCGGTCCATACTCCCACTTGACAGGCGGCCCCAACCGGCCAGCCCCGCCACCTGCCTATCGCAGCCAGGTGAGCGGACCAATAGGCCAGGCGACAGGCGACCCGTACCGCGCCCAAAATAACGGGTATCGCGGACCGCACAGCGGTTCGCTGCGTGGGCCGCAGAGCGGTTACGGCCCACGCGCAGCGGTCGCGAGCGGACCACGCCCGCGTGGACGCACGGCCCCGATCCCGCGCAAACGGTCACTCCCTTCCCTCGCGACTGTCGCGGCCGCAGTCGTCGCCACGCTCATGCTGGCTGGCGCGTTCGCGCTGGGCGCGGCAGGGCTGGGATTGCTCCCCGGCCAGGCGTCGGCCAAGCCACCTGCCAAGGCGACTGTCGCGCCGACATCCACACCTGCTCCCACTGATACCGCCGCGCCGCCCACCGCGACCGTCACGCCCAACGCGCAGGCATTGCTCGACCGGCAAGCCGCAAGCGCGTTCAAAGCGATCACCATCGCCTCGTTCTCCGATCTCTACTGCTCCGCTGGCAGCCAGGCGAGCTTTAGTTCAGGTCAAGCGGTATTCGTCAATCTGTGTGTCGGCTCCAGGAGTATGCCAGGGCCGGTCACCGTCGAGATCCGATCACATGGCTCGGTAATCCGCGTCCTGATGAATCACCAGTATCTGGCGCGAGGCGGAAGCTACTCACAGGGCCATACACTGGGCGCTGGCTCTTACGACATGTTGGTCCAGGTCGACATTAACGGGACCATGGCGACCGCCAAAGATTTTCCTTTCACCGTCAACTAATTTCTTCGAGGAGTCGCGCCGCGCGCGCGCCGCGACTCGCCCACCAGCGAAGCCGAGCCAGGGCTCGCTGGTGGGCGAGTGCGCCAGGCGCTTCCTCGACAGCGCGAGCATACGCCTCTCCGAAACCCAGTGTCCCACGCAGCCAGGCCGACGCGACCAGTAGCCTCCATGTCGCTGGCAAAAGCGCGATTCCGCGCGCCTTCAGCCGGGGCGTGAGATGAGCGCGATACGCGGACAGCAGTGTGACCGGCGACAGACTATGCCATGCGCCGAGCATCGTCAGCGGGTCCCATAGCCCCGGCGCGACCGCCACCAATGCCCAATCGATGAGCAGCGTCTGTGATCCCGCGCGTGGCGGGTGGCGCGTGGGTGGGAAGCGGCCCATGTTTGGCCCCCACACATCACCGTGCGTGAGGGTTCGTGGCAGGCGGCCGATAGCAGCCAGCGCCCTCTCGGGGGAGGCGACCGTAGCGGACAGCGTTGCGGCGTCATCAGGCGAGATCAGGCGGAAGAAAGCTTTCCACCCGCGCTGGGCGAGGTACAGATAGGGATCGTTCAAGCCGCTTGCGAGCGCCTCCTCAATCGCGGGCGGCGCGAGCCACAGCAGCGTGTCCCGCAGCGAGACCAGCCCCAGGTCCGGTTCATCGAGCGCCGGAGAGCCCCAGAAACGCGCGTGCATCTCTGCGAGGGCTGCCAGGACGCTGCGAACCGACTCGGGAAGGTGGCCGCGTGGCGCGCGGTATGGATCGCGCATCAGGCGATTGCGCACGTCGCGCATCAGGAGCGCCCCGTATGTGGTATTTGTCTCCATTTCAGACGGGACCAGTGACCAGCGCTCAACGGCCAGACCAATACGGCGTGGAATCCGCTGCGCCAGTCCACTCTGGAAGAGCGTGACCTCCCGCACGTGGTCATCATGCGTCGCCTGCGCGATCCAGCCGCCAAGCGCATGCTGCTCCTTCACCATCCTGGCGCCACGCCAGCGCGGCGCCTCGCCCCACGGGCCTGCGGGCGAGGCCAGCCGCACACGCGACAGGTGAGCCCCAGAGAGTCCGCCGTCTACCCGCTCTATGCTGACCACATCGCGAAGGTCCAGGCCAAGCGCGCGTAGGGTAGTGTCATCTGGGCGCCAATGGAGCGACCACGTCACGAATGCGCCTGCCTGTTCTCTGCTGGCGCGCCGACACTGGCGCGCACTCTCTGAGAATTTACAGAGAGTGTGCCCTGTGCTGTTTGGCCTACGCTCTGCACGACGTATGCTATCATCCAGAAACGATGGTGGGCAGCCTCATACGCGAGCGGAACGTGACGCCATGAAGATCGGGACACGCGCGCTGCGGTTCTGGACCAAATTCGACCGTGATTGGGGCTGGAATCTGGCGAGGCTTCTGGCCTATACCCTGTTGCAAGCCCTTTTCGCGGTCGCGGGCATGCAAATCGTCATCCTCGCGCTTGTTCTGCGATTTACCTCCGCTCGAGCGCAGAATGTGGCGGTAGCCAGAATCGCCCATCTTCTGCCTGATCGAGTCGAAACAGGAGCGTTCGAGGTCTTCGCCCGCAGCCTGCAGTCCGCGCCAGGCTGGCTGCTCGCGCTGGCGCTGCCAATCGCCATCTGGTACGGATCTCGCCTGTTCGCCGTGCTAGAAAGCGCGCTGTGCGTCGTCTTCCGACGGCCGCGCCGCCAGTTCTTGCCTCAGAACGGCATGGCGATGCTCATGTTGCCGCTGTTCACGCTGCTGCTTCCTGTCATCGTCCTCTCAGCGACCGCGGTACCGCGCATCGGGGTCTCGCCTCAATTCGTGATCACGATCGTTGACCCGGACGCGCTGGCCTCCGAGCCGTGGATCCCTTGGCTGGCCTTACTGGCTGGCCTGGTGGCGAACTTCATTCTCGTTCAGGTCGCTTACGCGCTCCTGACGCCGGGAGGTGTGCCGTGGCGGGCGGCCTGGCCTGGCGCGCTGATCGCCGCCGCGCTGGCGCAAGGTTACCTGCTCCTGTTTCCTCTCTATGTGCGCTACGTGCTGCGGCCCAATCATTTCGGCGCGGCGGTGGGCTTCGCGCTTGTGTCGCTGGTCTTCCTCTACGCATATGGGGTCTTCATCATGATCGGCGCGGAGGTCGCCGCGCTGCGTGCGGGTTATGGCCCTTCTGCGGGCGACGTAACCGAGACGATGGCGCGAGCCGAAACGGCCGCGTGGAGCGCTCCCAGGCGCGACATGCTCCCCAGGATCGAGCGCAGGTCGAGAGGCGCGACGCGCCTCTCGACCGCGCACGACGACACACAACCCGCGTCCGTTGTCGTCGCGCCACTGCTTCTGTCTGAGCAGGACTAGTGCGATGCGCGTCGAGGTTGCCGTCCTTCGCCTCTCTCCTGGCGTCACTGGCCAGGGGCTGCTATCCTACCGCACATCGGGCGAACTCGCTGACCGCATTGCGCCTGGTTGCCTCGTCAGCGTTCCGCTAGGCGACCGCGCCGCGCTCGGCGTCGTTTGGGCCCTGGACGCCAGCGACGAGGTGGGCGCCGACATGACAGGTCAGGATGACAGGGCCATTGAAGGAGACGCCACAGCCAGCGGTGTCAGACTGCGCGATATCACCGGCCTGGCGCTGCCTGAGCCCGCGCTGTCCGCCACGCAGCGGGCGCTCGCTGAGTGGATCGCGGACGAATATTGGACGCCGCTCGGCGTGGCGGCGCGTCTGCTGCTCCCGCCCGGACTCGCGGGCGCGGCGCGCAGTGTCGTGCGATTGGCCCCAGGCGTCGCCGATGGCGCGTCAGATGGGCTGCCTTCTGACGCCGCGCTGACTTTGGCGCTGTTAAGGGACCAACACTCAATCGAGCGGTCACGGCTGGAAGAGACCTTCGGCGCGGAGCGCGCGCGCGACCTCACGCGCGTCCTAATACGCCGAGGGCTGGCCACACTGGCGACGGAGGTTCCACCGATTCATCTCCGACCCCGGCGCGAGCGTCTGGTGCGGCTCATCGCGCCACCTGACGTCCTTGAAAACTGGCGTCAGGCAATGCGCGCCCAACTGGACAGCGCAGCGGAGGGGCGGCCCACTCCGCGCGGGCGGGAGAGCGCCGGTGAACGCATCTTGCGGCAACTCGCAGCGCTCGACGCGCTGGAGCGAGCGCGAGCGCACTGGCGTGTAGAGGACCTGCGCCGGCTGGCGCGCATTACGCCCGCGTCGCTCAACGAACTGGAGCGCGCCGGGTTGATTGCGACCGAAACGGTCGAGGTCCGGCGTGACCCACTGGCGGGCGCGGAGCCACCGCGGACACAGCCGCTGTCACTGACGTCCGCGCAGCGTGAGGCGCTCGATGCCATTCTCGACCCACACGGCCCCGTGGACGAGCGTGGGGCGCGCGTTCTAGTCCTGCACGGCATCACGGGAAGTGGCAAGACAGAAGTCTATCTGCAGGCGCTGGCGGCGGTCATCGCACGCGGACAGCGCGGACTGGCGCTTGTGCCGGAGATTGCGCTCACACCGCAGGCGATGGCGCGCTACGCGGGGCGTTTTCCCGGCCGCGTCGCCTTGCTTCACAGCGGCCTGAGCGACGCTGAGCGACTCAGCGAGTGGCGCCGTATCCGCGGTGGCGAGATAGACATTGTGCTTGGCTCGCGCTCAGCCATCTTCGCCCCAATCGAAAATCTGGGCCTGATCGTGCTGGACGAAGAGCACGAGGACGCGTACAAACAGGAGCGCCGCCCCAGCTACCACGCCCGCGAAGTCGCCACACGCCTGGGCGCGCTGACCGGCGCCACCGTCGTGCTCGGCAGCGCCACCCCCTCGCTCGAGTCCTGGAGCCGCGCCACTACAGGCGCATGGCGACTGGTGGAGATGTCGGGTCGTCCAGGCGCTGTCAGCGAGAGCGCGACGCGGCGCCCCGCTGAAGCCTCTCTGCGCTCTGGGCTGCCCCTGGTGACGGTCGTTGACCTGCGGGCGGAGTTGCGCGAAGGTAACGCCAGCATCCTGAGCGAGACCCTGCGCGCCGCGCTAGACGAGACGTTGGCGCGCGGCGAGCAGGCGATCATGTTTCTCAACCGTCGTGGCACGGCGACCTCGGTCATCTGCCGCGAGTGCGGCTATACCGCGCGCTGTCCCAGTTGCGATGTCTCGCTGACCTATCATGCGGATGCTGGGCCGGGTGGCATGCTGATCTGCCACTACTGCGGCCGGCGCGAAGCCACGCCGCAGGCCTGCCCGCTCTGCTGGAGCGCCAGCATCCGCTTCTTCGGCCTCGGCGCGCAGCGCGTGGAGGCGACACTCAAGCGCATGTACCCGGAAGCGCGCGTGCTGCGCTGGGACCGCGATACCGCGCGCACGCGCCAGGAGCATGAGGAGCTCCTGCGGATTTTCGCCTCGCGCCAGGCGGATATCCTCGTCGGCACGCAGATGATCGCCAAGGGACTGGACCTGCCCGCCGTCACGCTGGTGGGGGTCATCTCCGCCGATGTCGCCCTCACCCTGCCTGACTTTCGCGCAGCCGAGCGCGCCTTCCAACTTCTCACCCAGGTCGCGGGTCGCGCAGGCCGCGCGGCCATCCCCGGCCGCGTCATCGTGCAGACTTTCAATCCCGAGCACTTCTGCATTCAGGCCGCCGCCACCCACGACTACGCCGCCTTCTCCACTATCGAGCTGGCGGCGCGCGAGCGCTACGGCTACCCACCGTTCCGCCGCCTCGTCAAGCTGCTCTACACCAGCCACGACCGCTACGCCGCCCAGTTCGAGGCTACCGCCCTCTCAACCCAACTAGAGCGCGCCATCCGCGAACGCGGCCTTCGTGACACGGATGTCGTCGGCCCAGCTCCCGCCTACATCGAGCGGTTGCGCGGCCGCTACCGCTGGCAGATCATCCTGCGCGGCCCTGACCCGGTCGCGGCCTTGCGCGCCCTCCCCACGGACACACCCTGGTGGGGCTGGTCCGTGGACGTGGACGCCATGTCGAGTCTGTAGGCAGTGGGAACTTTATTCCTGAACATGCCGTGCAGCCTCGGCGCCCCGGCTGCTCTCTCATGCTGAGCGCGTGGCGCCAAGGTCAGTCAGCCCTCAATTGACGGAAACAAAGCGACAACTAACGCCGCTGACTCTCGTTCTCTCGCAGCAACTCAACCCCACCGCCGCGACTGTGGAACCGCGGCAGTCACCGGATGACTTGCGCGGGTGGGGCGGTCGGTGTCGTCCACACGCTCCAGGAGCTCTCCCAAGGCAATCAGGCTGTCGAGGTTATTGGCGGGCAAGAAGTCATCGATGTAGGGCATTGCGGCGCGCATGCCCGCGGTGACCGGGCGGTAGTCGTTCTGGCCGAGCAGTGGGTTGAGCCAGATCAGGCGGTGGCAGTTGCGCTGCAGCCGCGCCATCTCCTCGGCAAGCTCGCTGACATCGCCACGGTCCCAGCCGTCGCTGATAATCAGCACGACCGCGCCGCGCCCCAGCGTGCGCCGCGCCCAGCGAAAGTTGAACGCGCGCAGCGACTCGCCGATGCGCGTGCCACCCGACCAGTCCTGCACGATCTTGGTGACGTCAGCGATGGCGGCGTCCACGTCGCGTCGGGCAAGCTGCCGCGTGATGCGCGTCAGCCGCGTGCCGAAGACAAAGGTCTCGACCTGCTCGCGTCCATTCGTCACCGTATGGATGAAGTGGAGCAACAAGCGGGAGTAAAGGCTCATCGAGCCACTGATATCGCAAATGATCACCAACGGGCGCGGCTTCTTGCGGCGTACTCGACGCGCGAGGGTCAATGGCTCGCCCGCGGAGCGCAGACTGCGGCGGAAGGTGCGGCGCAGATCGAGCGTGCGGCCGCGGCGCGAGGGTTTCAGCCGGCGTGTCTGCCGCATGCCCAGCCGCCAGCGCATCTTGGCCATCAGCGCGCGCGCCTGGCGCATCTCCTCCCAACTGAAATCTTCGAAGTCCTTGTGACGCAGCGCCTCCTCTGCGCTGAAGCGCCCTATGTGTTCGACTGGCTCATCCTTCTCCTCGTCGCGCTTGCCCTTGCGCCGGGCGTCACGCAACCGCGAAGCGGGATGGCGAACCGGAGCGCCGACATGCGGCAATGACTGCGCATGCTGCGCGTCGTCCGCGCGCTGGCGGTCGGGTGGCAACGAGACAGTCGAGCGACGCTTCGCCCGCGCCTGCTCCACTTCCTGTGGAGCCTTGGCGTTCGGCGAGTCGGGCCGCCGCCAGAACCAGGCAAACGCCACGTCAAACGCCGCCTCCTGCTCATGGCGCGAGACCAGATTGACCTTGAGGAAGTTGTAGAACTCGCGGCGGCTGGAGAGCCGGATGAGATGCAGACTGTTCGCCACCTCGATGACGCGGCCCGGCCCAACATCCAGCCCCATCTCCCACAGAAGATGGCAGAAGTCCACAATGCGCGCCAGCAGGTACTCGCCGCCCACACGGTCATCGTCGGTCAGGGTGGCAGGCTGAAACTCGGTCGGGTCGTACACGATGGCTACCTCGCGCGGTCAGTTCTTCAGCACCGTATTGCGGGCCTTTTCCACCAGCCGCGCCAGCAGCCCGCCTGACGCCACCTTCTGGGTATCGTCCTGATACTTCAGCAGCGCGCCAATCGAGTCGCGCACATTGCCCTCGGTGAGTTCGTCCTGTCCCAGCGCAACGAGCGCGCCGATCCAGTCGAGTGTCTCGGCGACGCCCGGCGACTTGAAGAGGTCCTCCGCGCGCAGGAGCTGCACAAAGATGACAACCTGGCGGGCTAGCGCGTCCGAGGCTTCCGGGGCACGCGCCTTTACGATTTCGTATTCCTTCTCCAGGGTCGGGTACTCGATCCAGTAGTAGAGGCAGCGGCGGCGTAGCGCGTCGTGGATGTCGCGTGTGCGGTTGGAAGTAATGACGATGACTGGCGGCTGCGCTGCCCGCACCGGGCCAATCTCTGGAATCGTGATCTGGTAGTCGCTCAGCAACTCTAGCAGATAGGCTTCGAATTCCGCGTCTGAGCGGTCCAGCTCATCGATCAGCAGCACCGGCGGCCGCTCGCTGGAGGCATCCAACGCCTCTAGCAAAGGACGCTGAATCAGAAACTCTGGCCCGAAGACATCTTTGAGCCGCGCGGCGCGTTCCGCGACAGAATACCCACCAGGGTTGTGCGCCTCACCCTCGCCAGTGTCCAGCAGGCGAATATATAGGAGCTGGCGAGCGTAGTTCCACTCATAGACCGCCGTAGACTGGTCAATGCCCTCATAGCATTGCAGGCGTATCAGCCTGGTCTGCAGCAGATCAGACAGCACCCGCGCGACCTCGGTTTTACCCACGCCTGGCTCGCCCTCCAGCAACAGCGGCTTGTGCCGCTTCAGCGCGAGAAAGATGGCAGTAGCCAGTCCGCGGTCAGCGATGTAGCTCTCCCTGGCGAGCGCCGCCATGACATCATCCACCGTGGCGGGGGAAAAGGCGGCGCTAGTCGGCAGAGGCGCAGCGGGCGCGCTGGGGCGGTCATCTGTCACTGGTGGAGCTCCTTGGCTAAGGCTTGGTTTTTGCGCGAACGGGCGAGCGCCATGAATGGTGAGATTGTAGCGCCTTCCGCTGGATTGTAGCACGCGCGCCGCTACTGCTCTGGAGCACCTTACGACCGACTCTGACGACCAATCACACACATGTCACGCGATATGTGCGTCAAAATGGGCACTCGCGCGTATATACACCAGATGGGCACTCGCGCGTATATACACCAGTGACACGAGGGAGTCGTCGCG